>NZ_SRUS01000499.1:0-296 GCF_004794715.1 Mesorhizobium sp. M8A.F.Ca.ET.207.01.1.1
CCGGCCGCGAGCGCGGTGACACCCGGCCGGTGATCTGCGCCTCGGCCGGCAACCACGCCCAGGGCGTGGCATGGGCCGCCTACCGCCTGGACGTGCCGGCCATCACCGTGATGCCGCATGGCGCACCGGCCACCAAGATCGCCGGCGTCGCCCACTGGGGCGCCACCGTGCGCCAGCATGGCACCAGCTACGACGAGGCCTACGCCTTCGCCGTCGAACTGGCGCAACGCCACGGTTACCGCTTCCTGTCCGCTTTCGACGACGCCGACGTGATCGCCGGCCAGGGCACCGTCGGC
>NZ_SRUS01000500.1:0-296 GCF_004794715.1 Mesorhizobium sp. M8A.F.Ca.ET.207.01.1.1
ATGGAATGTCCGGGCCGAGAGCATTCCTCTCAAGATCCACACGTATCACCAGCTTACCGAAGCGGGCAAGGTCTGCGCTGAAGTGATGCGATCGCTTGGGCTGGATCGGGGGCGCGTCGGAATGGAGCTCGACCTTTTTGGAATGACGGCCCGCGACGCCATGGAGCTACAAGAGCTACTTCCGAACATCGAGGTTGTGGACGTCTCCCGTCTGATTCTCACTGTGCCGGACATCAAGGCGGCAGAGGAGATCGCCGTCATGCGAAAGGCGATGAAGGGGACGGAGGCCGGCGTTG
>NZ_SRUS01000501.1:0-295 GCF_004794715.1 Mesorhizobium sp. M8A.F.Ca.ET.207.01.1.1
GCACGAGCGAGCGAGTGAGCGCGTCGATCCGCCGAACCACGTCCGACAGCGCAACGGCGCGCGTCAGGCTGAACGAAATCGTCGCAGATACGCGCCCGTCGTCGTGATACACCGCTTGCCACGCACGGCTGCGCCTCACCTGCGCAAGACTCGTCAACGGTACCTGCTGTCCATCGGCGCCCGGCACGTAGAGGCCGCTGAGGGCATCGAGGTCGAGCCGGTACTTCGGTGCAGCCTCCAGCACGACGTGGTACTGGTTGGCGGGCCGATACAGCGTCGCGATCCGCCGTGCGCC
>NZ_SRUS01000502.1:0-295 GCF_004794715.1 Mesorhizobium sp. M8A.F.Ca.ET.207.01.1.1
CTGCTGCAGCAGCTGCAGGCCGATGGCCTGGCCCGCCCCGGCCCGCATGGGCTGGGCCTGGACAGCACGGTGCCGGGCGACCGCCTGCGTGCGGCCGGTGGCCAGTCGCAGGCACGGCTGGGCGTACTCGGCAGCCTGCGCATCGGCAGCCTGTGGGAAAGCCTGGCGGTGCCTGAACTGCGTCAGCAGGCGCAGGCACTGGCCACCCAGGTGGTCGCAGGAGCCGCGACGGCGATGCCGTAAAATGGGGGCATGGATGTCTCCCACCTGCTTGATGGCCTGAACCCGGCCCAGC
>NZ_SRUS01000503.1:0-295 GCF_004794715.1 Mesorhizobium sp. M8A.F.Ca.ET.207.01.1.1
GCACTTCCTGCTCGAGGCGGGTGACGCGCACGCCCTGCTGCACGCGCACTTCGCCGTCATCGGGCTTGTGGTCGCCGGAGAGCAGCTTGAGCAGGGTGGATTTGCCGGCGCCGTTGCGGTCGATCAGGGCGATGCGTTCGCCCGGCTCGATCGACAGTTCGGCCTTTTCCAGCAACAACGGGCCGCCGACGCTGAAGTCGACGTTCTGCAGAGTAATCAGAGGCATCCGGACATTGTACGGGTTGGGGCCCCGGCCGGGTTGCACACCCGGCACCCGCGGTGGTGCCGGCCGCTG
>NZ_SRUS01000504.1:0-295 GCF_004794715.1 Mesorhizobium sp. M8A.F.Ca.ET.207.01.1.1
GTCCTGGCCGACCTCGGTGACCGAGAAACGCCGGGTCGAACGCTGGATCAGGCGCACGCCCAGCCGTTCCTCCAGCAGCGCGATGCGCCGGCTCAGTTTCGACTTCGGCATGGCCAGCGCCCGGCCGGCCTGCGAGAAGCCGCCGTGCTCGACCACCATGGCGAAGTAGAACAGGTCGTTGAGGTCACAACGGCGGATATCTGCGATGAACACGAGGCGATCTCCTGCTGCCTACCGCCCGCCGGCATTGTTCACCGTATAGGACTATGCCGCCAACTATTGGCGTCTACCGGGC
>NZ_SRUS01000505.1:0-294 GCF_004794715.1 Mesorhizobium sp. M8A.F.Ca.ET.207.01.1.1
AGGTCTGCCCGGTTTCGGCGTCGATCACCTCCACGCCACGCGCACGCTTGCGGTCCTTGTCGTAGAGCACTTCCTTGACGATCGAGAACGGCCGCAGCGTTAGGTTGCCGGTCTTCATCGCCGCCGGCAGCGTCGCCGACTGGGTCGAGAAGTAGGCACCGAAGGGACAGCCCAGGATGCACTTGTTGCGGTACTGGCAGTTCACGCGCCCCTGCTCGGGCATCGGCTGGGTGATGTTGGCCGTGCGCGAGTGGATCATGTGCCGCGTTCCGCCAAAGGCCTTCTTGATCCGCG
>NZ_SRUS01000506.1:0-294 GCF_004794715.1 Mesorhizobium sp. M8A.F.Ca.ET.207.01.1.1
ATGCGTTTTAAGTTATAAAACATTCTACTACGATCAACTTGTACGTCACGAACCACTGGGAATGTACTCATTGGCTCCAACTTAATTGGTTGTTCTAATTGGTCAACAATTGCTGTACAAGATTGTCTCGCTTTACCATTGATAACCATAGAACAAGCACCACAAACTTCCTCTAAACAATTCATATCCCAAATAACAGGTGTTGTTTTCTCACCTTTACTATTAACTGGGTTACGTCTAATTTCCATTAAACAAGCAATAACGTTTAAATTCTCTTTATAAGGAATTTCAAAC
>NZ_SRUS01000507.1:0-294 GCF_004794715.1 Mesorhizobium sp. M8A.F.Ca.ET.207.01.1.1
GATCTGGCGCTTGGCCGAAGCTGGGGTGGTGCTGGCTGCTGCCGCATGGGGCGCTGCGCTGGCGCGCGCTGGGCACGGTGCTGTGGGTGCCGCTGATCTACCTGGGGTGGGCGATGTGGGTGGCCGTTGTGACAGGGCAGGCGCCGTATCCGTTCCTGGAACTGCAACGGCTGGGGCTGGCCGCGTTCCTGCTCAACGTGCTGCGCGTGGCGGGCGTGTTCGTGACGGGGTGGACGCTGCTGTGGGGGCTGGATCGCTGGCGTCGTCGATGAGGCGCTGAAGGGCCATCGCCGC
>NZ_SRUS01000508.1:0-294 GCF_004794715.1 Mesorhizobium sp. M8A.F.Ca.ET.207.01.1.1
GCCAAGTCCAACTGGGCTACTCCCGCACGTGCAGCCGCTCTGTCGCCTGCGCAGTCAACGCCACACAAGCCATCTTCAACCCTTCCATCACCCGATCCCCCAGGTACTCCTCGGGCGCACCGTTCTGCCGAGTCCGCTCCGCGGCCAGCATCAGCTCCGCCACCACACGCAGCCCGGCTAGTGCGCAATCTGCATCCGCCAACTGAAGACACCGCCCAGGCAGTTGATGCCGTTCCGGCCAAGGCTGGCCATCCGCAGCTGCACCAGATCCGATGCGGCGCAGCGTGGCTACGA
>NZ_SRUS01000050.1:0-550 GCF_004794715.1 Mesorhizobium sp. M8A.F.Ca.ET.207.01.1.1
CGACATGGCAACAGCCAATTCCGGGTGCTGAGATCAACCGTGTTGCGGCGTGCCCCCCCGAAAAACCGGGCCAGCGTAAAGTAGAGACTTCGCCCCGCATGGGCCCCTTGGATCACGGGGAATCAGGCGATGAAGAAATCCTGTTTTACCGAGGAGCAGATTGCCTACGCGCTCATGCAGGTCGAGCTCGGGGTGGCGGTCGGTGAGGTGTGCCGCAAGCTGGGCATTGCGGAGGCGACGTTCTACGTGTGGCGCAGGAAGTGCGGCGGGTTGGGTCCGCCCGAACTCAAGTGGCTGCGGTTGCTGGAGGAGGAAAACAGCAAGCTCAAGCAGTTGGTGGCCAGCCTCAGCCTAAACAAAGCATGCTGCAGGATGTGGTCACAAAAAAGCTCTGAGGCCTGCCCAGAAGCGTGCCTGAGTGGAGCTGCTGCAGGAGCGATTTGGCAGCAGTGAGCGGCGTGCGCTGCAGATCGTGTCGATGTCGCGCTCGGCATTTTCCTACACGCCCAAGGCGCGTGACGGTAGTGCTATCGGTCGACGGGTGCATGAG
>NZ_SRUS01000509.1:0-294 GCF_004794715.1 Mesorhizobium sp. M8A.F.Ca.ET.207.01.1.1
GCCGCAGCACGAAGCATTGGCTTGGCTGCAGCAGCAGGGCCACAGCGAAGCATCGGCGCGCGAAGCGCTGGAGGCCGCCCGCGGCCATCCCGGGCAGGCCGACAACTGGCTGCGCGAAGACGGCCTGAGCCTGCGCCGCGAAGTCGGTCGAGATCTGGAACAGCTGGCCGCCGGCAAGACCGGCGCGGTGGAGCTGGCGCAGAAGTGGTGTGGTGATGACAACGCGGCGCTGCGCCTGCGCTTCGCTGCCGACCTGGCGCTGGCCCAGGCCAGCACCGACGCCTTGACCACGCC
>NZ_SRUS01000510.1:0-294 GCF_004794715.1 Mesorhizobium sp. M8A.F.Ca.ET.207.01.1.1
GCCAGGCCGGCACCTACCGCGTGGTGGTGACCGGCATCAACAGCGCCGATGACTACCTGCGCCTGGCCGCGGGCCTGCGCGAAGTGCCGGTGGTGCGCACTGTCACCCCGCTGCACGCTTCGGCCGGCCAGCTGGAGCTGAGCGTGGAGATGACCACCGGCCTGGCCGGTGGCACCGGCACCCGCGCCTTCATGATCGGCGCGGCCGACTGGCACGTGTGCCCGCAGCGCGGCGAGGGCCTGCGCATCCGCCAGCTGCTGATGGCCACGATGGCCGCCGAGGACGCGATGCTGG
>NZ_SRUS01000511.1:0-294 GCF_004794715.1 Mesorhizobium sp. M8A.F.Ca.ET.207.01.1.1
CAGCGCGGCAACTGCTCGCCCGGATACCATTTGCCCTGGCCGATATGCAGGAAGCCGTTCGCAACGTAGCGCGAACGCAGCTTGTCCATCAGCGCGACGGCATAGCCGCGTTTGCTAGGGCCAAGCGCGTCGGTGTTCCATTCGGCGGCGTCGCGGTCGCGCACGGACACGAAAGTCGGCTCGCCGCCCATCGTCAGGCGCACGTCCATGTCGGCCAGTTGCCGGTCCACCTGGGCGCCCATTGCGAGCACGTCGCTCCACACTTCTTCGCTTTACGGCTTCGTGATCCACGGC
>NZ_SRUS01000512.1:0-294 GCF_004794715.1 Mesorhizobium sp. M8A.F.Ca.ET.207.01.1.1
AAACTATATCCGTCAAAATGTGTGGATGGCCTCGCCCGTTGAATGACATATTTCATAAATGTACCTATTAAAAATACTGAAAAACACCAAAAGCCATACCACAAAAACTTAAATTTATGATAGAAAAACAAACCAGTTAAAACACATAATGTTAAAATCAAACAAATTTTAGGATCAAAAATAGTTGAAATGAAATATAGATATTGTTTTATAACATCTATATTTAAATATATATGTAACATGTTATAGATAGCTTGATCTATATATTTTGCTATACCTATTGAAATATTAATC
>NZ_SRUS01000513.1:0-294 GCF_004794715.1 Mesorhizobium sp. M8A.F.Ca.ET.207.01.1.1
ATTCCGACGTCATTCCGAGGGCCGTGGACGAGTACTACACCTTCCTCGGCGCCTATCCGCGGCAGGACTGGAAGGAGCGGCTCGGCAATCCGGTCTGGCACATGCATGACGGCAACCCGCCGGCCATCGACCTGCCGGTGCCGTTCGCGCTGCTGCTCAACCTGGTGAGTGCTTCCAACGCGCATGACAAGTCGGTGCTGTGGGGCTTCATCTCGCGGCATGCGCCGGGCGTGACGCCGAAGACGCATCCGGAACTCGACCGGCTGACCGGCTACGCGATCCGCTACTTCGACG
>NZ_SRUS01000514.1:0-293 GCF_004794715.1 Mesorhizobium sp. M8A.F.Ca.ET.207.01.1.1
GTCGGCTGGCGGGCGGTGGAGCGGCTGGCGGGCGAAGGCGAGCTCGCGGTGCTCCGGTGCTGGCGGGCGACAGAATGCTGTGCTTCTGGTAGAGCCGACCGCTGGTCGGCTGCCTCTGGCTCCTGGTAGAGCCGACCGCTGGTCGGCTGCTTCCCGCTTCTGGTAGAGCCGACCGCTGGTCGGCTGCTTTCTGCAGAGCAGCCGACCAGCGGTCGGCTCTACCGGAAGGCAGCCGAGCATTGGTTCGGCTCTACCGAAAAGAGCGGCGCCCCGGCGCACTGAGCCGGCACCGC
>NZ_SRUS01000515.1:0-293 GCF_004794715.1 Mesorhizobium sp. M8A.F.Ca.ET.207.01.1.1
CTTCCACCTTGATGATGTCGTTGGGCACCATCAGCTCTGCCGCGCCGGCCTTCTTGCCGAACTGGCGCAGTTCCTCGGCATTGGCGTCGTCGGCGGTGGTGACCAGCACGATGCGTTCGCCGCGCCTTTTGTCGGGCACGGCCACCGCCGCATGGCGCTCTTCCGGCCACAGCGACTGCACCAGCATCTCGACCGCGCCGAGCGACACCATATCGCCGGCGATCTTGGCGAAGCGTTTTGCCCGCCCGCGGATGGTGATGAAGCCGTCCCGGTCGACCGACACGATGTCGCCG
>NZ_SRUS01000516.1:0-293 GCF_004794715.1 Mesorhizobium sp. M8A.F.Ca.ET.207.01.1.1
GTGAAACGCGACCTAGCGCACCGACTGCGGCACGCGCCGCAGCTTCCCGGTGTCGTAACCCATGGCCGCAATACGCTGCACTGCCTGCTGGTAGTCGCGCTCTGACACCTGTGGTGTCCGTGCCATGAACCAGACATAGTCACGCTTGCTGCGCGCGACGATGGTCTGGCCATAGTCATCGTCGAGCCAGGCGATGACATACTCGGCCTGGATCGGCCAGATGAACTGCATGCCCCAGATCGCGCCGTTGCCCTCCTTCTCGACCCGTCCGATGGGGTGCATCGACTTCTGCG
>NZ_SRUS01000517.1:0-292 GCF_004794715.1 Mesorhizobium sp. M8A.F.Ca.ET.207.01.1.1
CTAATTTTAGCCAACGGTCGTCGCGATTGATATCGATCAAGGCCGGGCGACGCATCCGCCGTCAAAGCGTCGCACGAAGGTCGTGTTGGCAGGGCAGGGCTCTGCCGTTATTGGAATAGCCATGCTGTTCTGGATCATAGCCGCAATGCTCACGCTCGGCGCCAGCCTGGCGGTCCTGCTGCCGCTGGCCGGCGGCCCGAAAGGCGCGTCGGCCGCCGGCGATCACGACCTCGAAGTCTATCGCGATCAGCTTTCCGAGCTCGACCGCGACATGGCGCGCGGCCTGATCCAG
>NZ_SRUS01000518.1:0-292 GCF_004794715.1 Mesorhizobium sp. M8A.F.Ca.ET.207.01.1.1
GGTGAAACAGAGCCGCCACTGATCATTGATACGGAGGCTGTATTGTCCTCTCCGATCACCTGACAGCGCCTCAAGACGATTCCCGGGCGGGCTGCGCAGGAAGGCCAGCGTCTGTGCCGAATCGAGCAGCTGGAGTTTACGTTCAGCCGCGCGTCGTATCGGGCGCCAAGCGCGAGGGCAGGCTCCTTCAAACAGGGCGCGGGTCTGCTTGCAGCGGAATGAACGGATCATTCCGTCAAACGTATTACGCCTTACGGAACATACCAAGGAACGCGATGTGCTGCCAGTCCCA
>NZ_SRUS01000051.1:0-549 GCF_004794715.1 Mesorhizobium sp. M8A.F.Ca.ET.207.01.1.1
GAACTCGTCCCGCACGACAATATGCGCAAGACCATCGCGCGGCGCCTGGTCGAGGCCAAGACCACCATCCCGCATTTCTACCTGACGCTCGACTGCGAGCTCGACGCGCTGCTTTCGCTGCGCACGCAGCTCAATGCGGCGGCACCGGTGAAGAAGACCGACAAGGGTGAGGCGCCCGCCTACAAGCTGTCGGTCAACGACATGGTGATCAAGGCGATGGCCATGGCGCTGAAGGCGGTGCCGGATGCCAATGCCTCGTGGACCGAAAGCGCCATGGTCAAGCACAAGCATGCCGATGTCGGCGTCGCAGTCTCGATCCCCGGCGGCCTGATCACGCCGATCATTCGGCATGCGGATGAAAAGACGCTGTCGGTCATTTCCAACGAGATGAAGGATCTCGCGAGCCGTGCCCGTAGCCGCAAGCTGAAGCCGGAGGAATATCAGGGCGGCACCACGGCGGTGTCCAACCTCGGCATGTTCGGCATCAAGGACTTTGCCGCGGTCATCAACCCGCCGCACGCGACGATCCTGGCGGTCGGCGCCGGCGAG
>NZ_SRUS01000519.1:0-292 GCF_004794715.1 Mesorhizobium sp. M8A.F.Ca.ET.207.01.1.1
GCTGGAAGAGCATCTGCGCAGCCGCACGCCCGAATGGGCCGCCGCCATCACCGGGCTCTCCGTCGCCGAGATCGAGGCTTTCGCGCGGATCGTCGGCACGACGAAGAAGACTTACTTCCGCCTCGGCTATGGCTTCGCGCGCCAGCGCAACGGCTCGATCAACATGCACGCCGCGTCCTCGATCGCCGCCGTCACCGGCGCCTGGCAATATGAGGGCGGCGGCGCCTTCCATTCCAATTCCGGCATCTTCAAGCTGAACCAGGATGTGCTCGAAGGCACCGCGATGCGCGAC
>NZ_SRUS01000520.1:0-292 GCF_004794715.1 Mesorhizobium sp. M8A.F.Ca.ET.207.01.1.1
GCCGCATGAGTTAACTGGGCATCACTTTCGAAGGCGTGCCGCTGAACGACAACGGCTTCCTCTCGCTCACCGGCACCAGTGTGGTGAACGTGGGCGTGCCCGATGGCACCGGCGCGATCACGGTCAGCCCCGGTGGCGCACCGGTCAGCGTGTTCTCCAGCAGCGTCAACGGCGGCAGCCTGGAATACCGGCTGCGCGACCTGCAGGACACGCCCAGCCTGCGCGTGAAGCAGGGCGTGGGCAGCAACAGCACGTTGGTCACCACCGTATCCGGGCAGAGCGGCCAGCTCGG
>NZ_SRUS01000521.1:0-292 GCF_004794715.1 Mesorhizobium sp. M8A.F.Ca.ET.207.01.1.1
CTGTTCACCAAGATGACGCCGCCGCCGATGCAGGAAGGCGGCCTCGCCAACGCCTTCTTCGGCAGCGCGGTGATGTGTGCGCTGGCGATCGGCATCGGTACCCCGCTGGGCGTGCTGGCCGGCACCTGGCTGGCCGAGTACGGCAACGCCCGCAAGGCCGGCACCGTGGTCCGCTTCGTCAACGACATCCTGTTGTCGGCCCCATCGATCGTGCTCGGCCTGTTCGTCTACACCCTGTACGTGATGCAGACCGGTGGCAACTTCTCGGCGTTCGCCGGTGCCCTGTCGCTGG
>NZ_SRUS01000522.1:0-292 GCF_004794715.1 Mesorhizobium sp. M8A.F.Ca.ET.207.01.1.1
GGTGATTCCGGGTTCACCTGTGAACTAGACTGCGCATGGACAATCATCTGTGAACTGGATTCATCGTCATGGCGCGACCCGACATCAACCGATCCGGCGAACTGGCAGTGTTCGTGCGGTTGATCGAGACCGGTGGCTTTTCTGCCGCCGCCCGCAGCCTGGACATGACGCCCTCGGCGGTAAGCAAGCTGGTGGCACGGCTGGAGCAGCGGCTCGGCACGCGCCTGCTGCAGCGCTCCACCCACGGGCTGCAGCTGACCGAGGACGGGCTGCGCTGCCAGCGTCATGCACA
>NZ_SRUS01000523.1:0-291 GCF_004794715.1 Mesorhizobium sp. M8A.F.Ca.ET.207.01.1.1
GGGCACGTGGGTGAACAAGGCGGCGGCCTCCATCGGCGACACCGCGCCTGCACTGCGCCTGCAGCGGATGGCGCACTGCCTGCAGCAGAATATGGGTGCGTCCGCGCTCGATATTTCGGCGCAGCGTGCACATGTCCTGTTCCGGGCGCTCGTCGCGGGTGACGCCACGCTGGATACGCTGGCGGCGCACTTGAGCCTGAGCCCGCGCAGCCTGCGCCGCTTCAGCCAGTTGCAGTTCGGCTACGGTGCCAAGACGCTGGAGCGGATCCTGCGCCTGCAACGTTTTCTTCG
>NZ_SRUS01000524.1:0-291 GCF_004794715.1 Mesorhizobium sp. M8A.F.Ca.ET.207.01.1.1
TCACGCAGCGCCTCCAGCACCGCCATCACCTCGTCGGCGGTGCCGACCAAGCCTGCACCGGCCGAGGCGAAGCGGCTGGCATCGGTGGCGCGCGCAAGGCTGTACTCGATGCCGACCGTGCCCTCGAACGGCGCGACCATCTCGCCTTCCTGCAGGCGATGCGGCTGCGGCGTGTCGCTCACATAGGGCGTTGCCAGGCGCTCGGCAGCGCGCGTGGCGAACGCCGTATCGCGCAGGCCCAACGGGGCAGCCAGCAGACGCTCGAACAGCGCCTGCAACGTTTCACCGGTC
>NZ_SRUS01000525.1:0-258 GCF_004794715.1 Mesorhizobium sp. M8A.F.Ca.ET.207.01.1.1
CAGGAAACAGCAGCAGGTCGTCCAGCGGCGGCGCAACAGCGAGACCGTGGTGCGCGAGGAAGGCCCGCCGCCGAACGACAACAACGATTTCCTGACCAAGGCGCTGATCTTCGGCACCGGTGTCGCGGTGGGCGGCGTGCTCAACAAGAACTGACAGAAACGGGAGTCCGGCCTGTCGAGGCTTGGCTCCCGTTGTTCGCTCTGCGCAGGTCGGTGACTTATGCCGGCCCTCTATTCCGTCCTGATCCGCATCTCCAC
>NZ_SRUS01000526.1:0-291 GCF_004794715.1 Mesorhizobium sp. M8A.F.Ca.ET.207.01.1.1
AGCATGTTGTGTTGCGCAACGGTGTCAGCCTTTCGGCGCAGGAAGTCCTGTTGTCGGCTGCATTCGGGGGCAACGGCATCCTGGTGGAGCAGGGCGCTTCGATCAACACCCTGTCCCAGGCCGATCCTTCGCGCGTGGCGCAACCCACTGCACCCTACCTGGTTTCAGGCGGTCTGCTGGCCGTGTCCAATCAGCGCCTCACGGCGCTCAGTACCCAGGGGGGAAGCGCGGCCGGTCCGGTGGCGATCGACATCGGGGGTTGCGGATCGAACTGCAGCGGGCAGACCCGGC
>NZ_SRUS01000527.1:0-290 GCF_004794715.1 Mesorhizobium sp. M8A.F.Ca.ET.207.01.1.1
TTGAAGAGTTCCATCAACAAGGTCACCGCAAAGAAAATCCCGCTCGTCACGATCAACTCGGGCACCGAGGAACAGAGTGCGCAACTCGGCGCGATCATGCACGTCGGGCAGCCGGAGTACGTCGCGGGCAAAGCCGCCGGAGAAAAAGCAAAAGCTGCCGGCGTGAAGTCGTTTCTGTGCGTGAATCACCTTGCGACCAACACCGTTTCTTTCGACCGCTGCCGCGGCTTCGCGGACGCAATCGGTGTCGACTACAAGGCGTCCACCATCGACTCCGGCCAGGACCCGAC
>NZ_SRUS01000528.1:0-290 GCF_004794715.1 Mesorhizobium sp. M8A.F.Ca.ET.207.01.1.1
TCAGTGCAAAGGACACGCCTTCCAGTACCGCGCGATACAAATGCGCCCGCGTATGAAAGAGGCTCAGGCCGACGAATGCGCCGCTTGCTTTCGCGTCCCACACGGGGCTGCGCTCGCCCATCAGATACGGCAGAAACATCACGCCGTCCGATCCCGCCTGCACTTTTGCCGCGCTTTCTTCAAGCAGGCGATGCGGATCGCCATGCGGCGTCGCGCGCGCGGCTTCTATCTCCGCATGACAGAACTGCTCGCGATACCACGTTACCGATGCACCTGCGGTAATCGCCCCG
>NZ_SRUS01000052.1:0-544 GCF_004794715.1 Mesorhizobium sp. M8A.F.Ca.ET.207.01.1.1
GCCGTCCTAGCGGCTGCCGTTGTCTTCCTGCAGTTCCTTCTTGAACGGGATGTCCGGCGGCGGTCGTGCCACGGCCGGCTGGTCCTGCATGTTGGGATTGGTCAGGCCACAGCCGCCACCGGCCTGCAGGATCGAAATGACGCAGGAGATCCTGGTGTTGGTGCCCGGCAATGGAATCTCCATGGCCTTGACCCCCTTGCGCACCCACTCGGCCAGCAATGATTCCTGCGGTACCCAGTACTTGTCGAACGAGGTCGGCGTGTAGTCGTACGGCGGGCGCTTCAGCCAGGTGCCGGACTGCGCGATGCGCTCCTTGCTCCAGCCATCGTTGGCACCACCGGGCGCGCCGCGCTCTGCATGGCCGTCGCCCTCCTGGCCGGGTACACGCACGCTGCCATCGGCATTGAACAGGCCATTGCCCCGGCCGGCGGCGCTTGCCTGGCGGGCACCGTCGCTGCTGCCCTCGCGGTTGCGGCTGGATGCTCCCCAGTCATCGCCCTTGGCAGGTGTCGCCCAGTTGCCGGGATCGGGGGCAGGACGCGCG
>NZ_SRUS01000529.1:0-290 GCF_004794715.1 Mesorhizobium sp. M8A.F.Ca.ET.207.01.1.1
GGTTCCCGCTCATTGGCATCGCAAGGGCCAGCTCGTCTTTGCGCTCGGAGGCGGCGTCACATGCCGCGTTCCGAGCGGCCTGTGGATGGTGCCGCCGCATTGCGGCCAGCGAACCGCCAGGCAGTCTTGGGCGGTATGCACCGGACGGGGATCGAGGGAGAGACGATCATGAGGTTACTTGCGGCAATCTTTTCACGGCAGGGTTTTAGCGTCCTGTTCCTGTCCCATGGTCAGACACGCTTGCGGCCTCCGAATTCGAGATAGGCCCACGGCACGATGACGATCATCAC
>NZ_SRUS01000530.1:0-290 GCF_004794715.1 Mesorhizobium sp. M8A.F.Ca.ET.207.01.1.1
TGCGTGCGCAGAAGGCCAAGCTGCTCGGCTTCGACACCTTCGCCGACTACCAGCTGGGCGACCAGATGGCCAAGACCCCGGCTGCCGCGCTCAAGCTGCTGACCGACACCGTGCCGGCCGCCACCGCCAAGGCGCGCGCCGAAGCCGGTGAGATCCAGAAAGTCATCGACGCACAGAAGGGCGGATTCCAGGTCGCCGCATCGGACTGGGACTTCTATGCCGAGCAGGTGCGCAAGGCCAAGTACGATCTGGACGAGTCGCAGATCAAGCCGTACTTCGAACTGGACAAC
>NZ_SRUS01000531.1:0-290 GCF_004794715.1 Mesorhizobium sp. M8A.F.Ca.ET.207.01.1.1
CGCCGGCCACGGCGTAACCGTGTACGAAACGGTGATGAGCCTGACCGGCATGGTCAACGTCGGCAAGGGCGCGGTCACCGTGGGCTTTGCCGATGGACCGCATCGGATTGAATGAAGGCCAACCGCGGCGGACCTCTACACATCGATTCCACCGCAGTTGTGCCAGCCTTGCCGCACTTCAAGGAGAACACCATGCCTGCGCAGTACCACATCAGCCTGCCCGACCCGTCCAAGGCACGCGGCAACGACCCTGACCTGTCCTTCCATTCGCAGGGCGCCGCCGGCTTCGC
>NZ_SRUS01000532.1:0-290 GCF_004794715.1 Mesorhizobium sp. M8A.F.Ca.ET.207.01.1.1
GCCTGCACGTGCGAGGCGACACCTCCGGTGACGCGCTGATCGCGGTGAAGAACATCGGTGGCGTGGGCGCGCCGACGGTGGATGGCATCCCGCTGATCGAGATCGACGGCGCATCGCGGGCGAACTACGCACTGAGCGGCCGCGCGGTGGGCGGATCGTATGAGTACTTCCTGTTCCAGGGCGGCCTGGCCGATCCTTCCGATGGCAACTGGTACCTGCGTTCGCAGTGGTTCGATGTCTGCCAGGACAACCCGGCTGCGCCGGGATGCGCGGTCGATCCGGGCCCGGAT
>NZ_SRUS01000533.1:0-290 GCF_004794715.1 Mesorhizobium sp. M8A.F.Ca.ET.207.01.1.1
GCAAGGGCGTGGCCCGCCTGGATGCCGACCGCGAGCACTTCCGGACCTTCGACAAGGTCAATGCCACCTGCCAGGGGCAGTTCTGGGCACTGGCCTATGTCGACGATGCATTGTGGATCGGCACCAACAACCACGGCGTCTGCCGCCTGGGCGAAGACGGTAGCGTGCGCCTCTACACCCATGATCCAGCGCACCCGGATGGGCTGCCCAGCAACAGCATTTTCACCAGCCTGGTCGATGCGCAGGGGCGCCTGTGGGTGGGCACCGAAGCCGGTGTGGCGCGATGGAAT
>NZ_SRUS01000534.1:0-290 GCF_004794715.1 Mesorhizobium sp. M8A.F.Ca.ET.207.01.1.1
CGCGAACCTCCAGCTTGAGGAATTGCAGTCTGCCCGGTCGCTGCGGGAAAAGGGCCTGATAACGAACTCGAATGTCAATACGGCGGAACGAGCGCATACCAGCTATCGGGCCGAACTGGCGCAGACCGAGCTGCAGCAGGAACAGGTGCAGCAGGAGCTGCTGAATTCGGAGAGCGAACTGAGAAAGAAGCGGCAAAGTTATGAAATGGACTTGATCGCTCAGACCCAGGACACGCAGGTCGAGCTTGGAAAAGTCCAAAGTCAAATCAGGTATGTTGCCGACAAGCTTC
>NZ_SRUS01000535.1:0-290 GCF_004794715.1 Mesorhizobium sp. M8A.F.Ca.ET.207.01.1.1
TCGGCAGCCGAGAGGACTGCCCCGTCCAGCCGGTGGGCCTGACCGTTAAAGGAGCCTCCGCGCATGCGCTTACTGATTGCTGAAGACGACCCGGACATCGCCTCCGGCCTGTGCGCCTCGCTGCGCCGGCAGGGGCACGTGGTCGACCACGTCGACAATGGCGCGCACGCCGACGCCGCGCTGGGCTCGACCCAGTACGCACTGCTGGTGCTGGACCTGGGCCTGCCGCAACTGGATGGCCGCGACGTGCTGCAACGCCTGCGCCAGCGCGGCGATGGCCTGGCAGTGCT
>NZ_SRUS01000536.1:0-290 GCF_004794715.1 Mesorhizobium sp. M8A.F.Ca.ET.207.01.1.1
CAGGGTTTCCGGCGGCATCTCGTTGCAGCCCGGCGAGCCATCGGACGGCGGCATGTCGCGGTATTTCATTTCCGAAGTGACCTGGCCACCGAGTGCCTTGGCGTAGAACGCCATCGCCTCATGGGCCTGGCCGCTGAAGCCGAGGAAGGGAATCAGTTTCATCGCAATGCTCCGTTGTGTGGTTCAAGGGGATGGCGCCGGATCGTGCCCGGCATGGAGATGAATCGGGTCAACCTTCCAGCTGTGCACGCAGACGCTGTTCCTGCTGCTGTAATTCGGGGGTGAAGGCC
>NZ_SRUS01000537.1:0-290 GCF_004794715.1 Mesorhizobium sp. M8A.F.Ca.ET.207.01.1.1
GACAGACTGGAAACGCCGAGCGAAATCAACGCTCCCAGCGAGACGAAGCGCAGGAAGGAATGGTGCAGCCGGATGCCCGGGTCTCGCTCGAACGACCAGAACCGGTGCGCCACGAAGGAGAAGAGCACTGCGGACAACCACGCGCCGACATTGGCGGCCAAGGCCGGCGCCGCGAGCTTGAGCAGCAGGAAGAATGCCGTGAGATCGATGCCGGTGTTGACCCGCCCGACCAGGGCGAAGCGGACGATCTTGTCGCCGGTCGAACGCTGCGGCTGGCCGGCACTGCTCAT
>NZ_SRUS01000538.1:0-289 GCF_004794715.1 Mesorhizobium sp. M8A.F.Ca.ET.207.01.1.1
GGCGGTCACCGACGCCACCGGCGACAGCGATGCCACGCCGGCATCGATCGTCATCTCAATCGTCGACGACATCCCGGTTGCGGCCAACGATGCCAACAGCGTGACGGAAGGGCTTGGCCATTCGACGAACGGCAACGTGTTCGGCGCGGCCGGTGCGAGCGTCGGCGATCATGCCGACACCATCGGCGCGGACGGCGCAGCGGTCGGCGGTGCGGTGACGCGGGCCTATTTTGGCCTTGAAGCCAATGCCGCCGGCGCGACCTACACGACGATCTCGGGAGCAACGGTG
>NZ_SRUS01000053.1:0-543 GCF_004794715.1 Mesorhizobium sp. M8A.F.Ca.ET.207.01.1.1
GTTCCGTTGAACCGATGCCGTCATTCAACTATCGGTCAAGTCTTGTTCCTGGCCGGGAAGGCTGCTCAGTTCAGGTTATCCAAACGCCAGGACTCTAGGAAGCTCGACAGCGCAGCCAGATCGCTCATGCCAAGCTTAGTCATGGCCCTGTCCCTCATATTCCGTGCGTCATCAATAGGAATCTGCAGAACTGGCACTGCCTCTTCGAGTGAGTTGCCGTCTGCCAAGAGCTGCAGAAGTAGTTCCTCTTCTACCGCTAGACGGCGGATCTCTTTGCAGTTGATTCTGCGGTGGATGCCGGGGCTTACGAAGCGAAATCCCTGCTGCACCGACCTCAACGCTGGGACAAGTTCAGCCGAAGCCTCATGCTTGGCAACGACCCCCATCGCGCCGAGGGCGATAGCGATTCGTACGGTTTGCGGCGAGTACGGATCGGGATAAACAATCAGACGGATCTTGGGGAACGCTCGACGAACAGCAGCAATGGCTCCGATTCCTGGTTTTGCGCCCTTTCCGCCGAGGCTTAAGCAAAGCACAAGTACG
>NZ_SRUS01000539.1:0-289 GCF_004794715.1 Mesorhizobium sp. M8A.F.Ca.ET.207.01.1.1
ATCACGTGCACGCCGTCGGACTCATTGAAGTTGCTGTCCTGGTCGGCGAACACGAACAGCTCGCCACCACGGGCGCGCACTTCCTGCATGTTCGACTTCACCTTCTCCAGCAGGCTGTCGTTGGGGGCGATCACCACCACCGGCATGTCCTCGTCCACCAGCGCCAGCGGGCCGTGCTTCAGTTCACCTGCCGGGTAGGCCTCGGCGTGGATATAGGAAATCTCCTTGAGCTTGAGCGAGCCTTCCAGCGCGATCGGGTAATGCAGGCCACGGCCCAGGAACAGCGCAT
>NZ_SRUS01000540.1:0-289 GCF_004794715.1 Mesorhizobium sp. M8A.F.Ca.ET.207.01.1.1
CCGATCCGGGCGCCCAGCGCCTGCGCGGCATCTTCGATGACCCAGGCCCCGGCGCGGCGGGCGATGTCGCAGGCCCGTTCGACATCGGCGATGCGACCGCCGAGGTGGGTCGGCAGGATGGCCAAGGTGCGCGCATCGGCCAAGCGCGAGAGCTGTGCCGGATCAAACTCGAAATGGCCGCGGCGGGTATCGCACAGCTGCACGCGCAGGCCGAGGCTGTGTACCGCGATCGGCACCAGCGGGCAGGTGTAGGCCGGCAGGATCACGGTATCGCGCTTGGGTGCGCGCT
>NZ_SRUS01000541.1:0-289 GCF_004794715.1 Mesorhizobium sp. M8A.F.Ca.ET.207.01.1.1
GCTGGCTGCGACCGGCGCGGTCAGCGAAGAGCTGATTCTCGATGGCGGCGATGGCGTGCGCCTGCAGGGCTGGCACAGCCATATCGAAGGCCGCGAGCCCAAGGGCATGGCGCTGCTGCTGCACGGCTGGGAAGGCAGCGCCGAATCCAGCTACATGCGCATGGCGGCCGCGCGCATGCTCGAGCAGGGCTTCGACGTGGTACGGCTGAACTTCCGCGACCACGGCAATACCCATCATCTCAACCCCGGCATCTTCCACTCCAACCTGATCGACGAAGTGGTGCATGCC
>NZ_SRUS01000542.1:0-289 GCF_004794715.1 Mesorhizobium sp. M8A.F.Ca.ET.207.01.1.1
GCCCGGTCGTCTCCAGCAGGGCGATCTGTACGTCTTCGATCTGCAGCCCGCCCTGCTGGCGCAGCGCGGCGTCGAAATCTGCACGGCTGATCAGTTCGCGGCGGAGAACGCCCTCCAACAGCCGGCCATCACGCGCGATCACGGTGGGCTCTCCTTCGATCATCCGCTCCATGCGCCGATTGCGGGTGGTCAACCAGCCCACCCCATAGTTCAGCACGATCAGGGTGGCCGCCAGCAGCAGGCCACCGCCCAGCGAGGTGTCAGTGCCCAGCAGCGCGTTCTGCACCGC
>NZ_SRUS01000543.1:0-289 GCF_004794715.1 Mesorhizobium sp. M8A.F.Ca.ET.207.01.1.1
TTACTTTTCTTTTCGCGCGAAAAGAAAAGTAACCAAAAGAAACGCGCCGCCAGCCGCGAGCCGGTGCTGTGCACCGGTACCCTGCGCTTCTCGGTGAACCAGGGGACGGCGCCGAACTCGCTGCGCTCAGACATCGGCGCCTCTTCGCCCCTGATTCACCTGCGATGCTCGGCTCGCTTGAAGGCGGACTGGTAGATCAAAAGCAACGGCAGCATCCGTGCCGATCAAGGTCCCTCCCAGAGCAGATCCCCGGCGAACCCTATCTGTCGAAGCCCAGCAGCAGCGGGTC
>NZ_SRUS01000544.1:0-289 GCF_004794715.1 Mesorhizobium sp. M8A.F.Ca.ET.207.01.1.1
ACCGACATCGCAGACAGCGCCTACGGCGCCAGCGATGACGAGGCGGAGGAGGTGGTGTCTGCCTCGGCGACGAAGCTGGCCAGCCTGACCGTGAAGTCGAGCGGAAGCGGCGGCTTGGTGATGGTGCGCAGCGGCGTGCAGAAGGCCTGGGACGAAATGGAAGCCCGGTTCCACGGTGAGGGCACGCAGGGCCTGGTGCCGAAGTGGAGCAGCGTGCGCCGCAAGATCCCGTACCTGGAGCCGACCGACCTGATGGTGCTGGGCGCCCGCCCGGCCATGGGCAAGACCG
>NZ_SRUS01000545.1:0-289 GCF_004794715.1 Mesorhizobium sp. M8A.F.Ca.ET.207.01.1.1
GTCGCTTTCGCCCCTTTGAGGCAAAAGCGACTTAATCCCCTCCGTCCCCTTTTTTGTTGTCAGCGCCGGCTGATGGTGAAGGCGGCGCCGTCCACGCCCAGGTCCCAGCCCTTGCGCTGCGCGTACATGCGCAGGGTGATGGCGGTGCACGCCGCCAGCGAGGCCAGGTACAGGTCGAACGGCGCGAAGCCCTTGCCCTGGCCGCCCAACGCGGCGGGCTCGTCCGCATCCACATCGAAGTGGCCATTGCTGATGTGGTGCAGGTAATTGTCGGCGGTCGAAACAATGC
>NZ_SRUS01000546.1:0-288 GCF_004794715.1 Mesorhizobium sp. M8A.F.Ca.ET.207.01.1.1
CGCAGGAAGCTGTCGACGGAGAACTCTGCCCAGCGCCGACGCAGCAGTGCGTCATCACGATGGGGCGTATGGAAGCGCTGTTTGTCGAAATCCTGACCGGCGATCATGCTCAGCAGCAGTTCGGCCATGAAGTGCGGGTCGTCATGCCGGAGCTGGCCTTGCATGCAAACGGTTTCAATCCATTCAGCAAGATGAAGCGTCAGCGCGCCGGCACCATGCCGGTAAAGCGTACGCGCCTCTTCGGGAAACTGGGACGCCTCGGCGGCGATCAGCCGGCAGGCCTGGCCC
>NZ_SRUS01000547.1:0-288 GCF_004794715.1 Mesorhizobium sp. M8A.F.Ca.ET.207.01.1.1
CCTGAATGTCGCCCGTGAAGTGGCTGCGCAGTATCCGGACATCGAATTCCAGGAAATGATCGTCGACAACTGCTGCATGCAGCTGGTGATGCGTCCGGAACAGTTCGATGTGATCGTCACCACCAACCTGTTCGGCGACATCATCTCCGACCTGTGCGCCGGCCTGGTCGGCGGCCTGGGCCTGGCCCCGGGTGCCAACATCGGCTAGGACGCGGCGATCTTCGAAGCCGTGCACGGCACCGCGCCGGACATCGCCGGCCAGGGCCAGGCCAATCCGTGCGCGCTGCT
>NZ_SRUS01000548.1:0-288 GCF_004794715.1 Mesorhizobium sp. M8A.F.Ca.ET.207.01.1.1
CAACGCCGCACTGGCGGCCATCAACACCGAAACCAAGTACGACGCCAAGACCAAGGAAGCCTCCACGCTGACCGGCGATGCGCAGATGCGCGGCGCCACCAGCCAGCTGTAGATGGCGTCGGCCATCTGGTGGGCAACGTCGCGCATGGCATTGCCACGGGCGGTCATTGCCAGGCCGAGCAGGCGCTCGCCCTTGGGCACGTCGCACAGTTCGTACTCGACGCGGTAGGCGCCTGCACCGGCATCGACCACGCGGCCGACCACGCTGTAGTTCTGCTTCAGCGCGCA
>NZ_SRUS01000054.1:0-539 GCF_004794715.1 Mesorhizobium sp. M8A.F.Ca.ET.207.01.1.1
CCGACTTCTCGCCGGGCGCGCAGCAGGTGGACCTGCGCGGCCTGGGCCCGAACCATACGCTGGTGCTGGTCAATGGCCGCCGCATCGCCGATTTCCCGATGCCGTTCAAGGGCCGCAGCAACTTCACCGATGTCTCCAACATCCCGCTGGGAATGATCGAGCGCATCGAAGTGCTGACCGGCAGCGCGTCGGCCATCTACGGTTCGGACGCGATCGCCGGCGGGGTCAACTTCATCCTGAAGAAGAAGGCCAACGGCACCACCATCGACATGCGCCTGGGCACCACCACCGAAGGCGGTGGCGACTCGTTCGACATGAGCGTCGCCAGCGGTTTCAGCCGTGGCAACTTCAACGCCGTCTACAGCGTGGAACTGCAGTCGCAGACCCCGCTGTGGGCCTATGAGCGTGACATCCAGGACTCGACCCAGGATGGCCCCACCGAGGGCTCGCGCATCGCGCGCCGCGCCTACCTGCGCACCGACTACAACGATGACTACCTGGACCCGGGCGCGGCCACCTGCGAAGCGCTGTCCGGCCAG
>NZ_SRUS01000549.1:0-288 GCF_004794715.1 Mesorhizobium sp. M8A.F.Ca.ET.207.01.1.1
TCAACATGAGGCCCCATTGGGGCTTGGGAGGAAGCCAGCGCAACCATCAGGAAATGAGAAATAACAGCCATATACAACCTCGAATCCATGTGAGGAGCTTAAAAACCTAGCAGAAGAAATGCCGCAGAAAGATGGCAATGCAGTCAACATCCTGATTCCGAAAGCACACAATTTCAAAACTGTGCGGCAACTCATACAACGCCCGGGCTAGGTTCACTATACGGACCCCATCTTCTTGAAGGCATGGTTCTTCATCGCGTCGACGGCGGTTCAAGCCCGACATGCTGT
>NZ_SRUS01000550.1:0-288 GCF_004794715.1 Mesorhizobium sp. M8A.F.Ca.ET.207.01.1.1
GGTGGATCTGGCCATCAAGATGCCGCTTACCGAACGGGTGCTGGTCACGCGCGCCGCCGACGGCACGGTGCAGCTGCAGCACCTGCCCGAGCCTCCTGCAGAGGATGCCCACGCCGACACGCTGGCCGGCGGCGTCCTGGTCGCAGACGGCGTACAGATCGCCACCCTGCCGGCCATCACCGAGTGAACGAGGATCTACAGCGGCTGGAAGCCTGGGCCGCGCCCCTGCTGCAGCGTCTGCAGCCGGCCGAACGAAGCAAGCTGGCACGCAAGGTCGGTACCGCGCTG
>NZ_SRUS01000551.1:0-288 GCF_004794715.1 Mesorhizobium sp. M8A.F.Ca.ET.207.01.1.1
CCGCGGGAAGGGCTCTGACCCCAGGGCAGCGCTTGAGGGCCGGGCGCCGCAAGGCCTCCGGCCCTTTCTGTCTCAACCGATCTGCCGCCACTGTCCGGGCTGCAGGTCGTCCAGCCGGTAGGGTCCCATCGACACCCGCACCAGCCGCAGTGTCGGCAGGTTCACCGCCGCCGTCATCCGCCGCACCTGGCGGTTGCGCCCCTCACGGATCGTGATCGCCAGCCAGCTGTCAGGCACGGTCTTGCGGAAGCGTACCGGCGGATCGCGCGGCCACAACGAGGGGGCCTG
>NZ_SRUS01000552.1:0-287 GCF_004794715.1 Mesorhizobium sp. M8A.F.Ca.ET.207.01.1.1
GCGCAGAGCGAGCATGGCGTGCAACAGGCACTGGAGCGCCTGATGGCTGGCCGCACCACGCTGGTCATCGCCCATCGCCTGGCCACCGTGCTGAAGGCCGACCGCATCGTGGTGATGGACCAGGGCCGCATCGTGGCCGAAGGCACCCATTCGCAGCTGCTGGCCCAAGGCGGACTGTACGCTGAACTGGCACGCCTGCAGTTCATCGATTGATGACGGCCGGCTAACATCGGCCGGACCAAGCTGGCCTCGCATCAGCAGCATCCGCTGAAGGAGGTCCACGATAG
>NZ_SRUS01000553.1:0-287 GCF_004794715.1 Mesorhizobium sp. M8A.F.Ca.ET.207.01.1.1
GTGGCCGACAGCGGCGCCCGCATCAGCGCGATCGAGGCCGGCGAGGCGCCGGTGCCGTCGAGCAGCCCTTGCGCGAAATCGAGGACCGAGGCAGCCGTGCCGAACAGGCCGGCATGGCCGGCGCCCTCGAGCGCCGAGCAATTGTCGTCATGCACCTCGCCTGAGCGCACGCGGTGGCGCCAGGTGCAGTCTTCCGTCGCCGCCGCCTGGTCCGGCGCGGCCGAGAAGGCGAAGCCCGGACCGGGATCCATGGCGCGGATCCTCTTGCCCGACAGGCGCTCCATCGC
>NZ_SRUS01000554.1:0-287 GCF_004794715.1 Mesorhizobium sp. M8A.F.Ca.ET.207.01.1.1
CAGGCGCCATGCCCAGCAGTGGCGGCAGCCAGCCGGCGACGCTGCTGACCAGTGCAAGCGACAGCACGCCACCGATCAGGGCAACGATGGACAGGAACAGGATCTTGAGCATGGCGGGCATGCGCGCATTGTACGGCTGCCACAGAGTGCCCGCGTTGCCGGCCAGCGGCCGGCACTACCGAACCGCCTGGCGTTTGCGGGCCAGCGGCCGGCACTACCGAACCGCCTGGGTTTGCCGGCCAGCGGCCGGCACTACCGAACCGCCTGGCGTTTGCGGGCCAGCGGCC
>NZ_SRUS01000555.1:0-286 GCF_004794715.1 Mesorhizobium sp. M8A.F.Ca.ET.207.01.1.1
CGACAAGCCTGGGCGCCTCGGAAAACAGCAATTGCCCGGGCTCGATGCCGAGGCCGGCTTTCCCTACGCCAGGGGGCTGCATGCCGCCTTCGGCATCGAGCCGGCGACCAGGCCATGCTGTTGCCGAAGAAGATCAAGGGCAGTGTCAACCCGGCCGGCATGGCGGAGCGCAAGGCACTGCTTTGCCGGCATGGCTATGAAATGGATTTCCTCGACCAGCCGCCGCCACGTGGTGCGGCCGCCGACGATTTCGGCGATGCGGCCGGCGATCAGCGCCATCGCCGCC
>NZ_SRUS01000556.1:0-286 GCF_004794715.1 Mesorhizobium sp. M8A.F.Ca.ET.207.01.1.1
GCACTTGCGCCTCCTTGAGCCGGGCCGGGCTGTAGCTCGCCTCGGCATTCGGCCGCTTCAGCACGAAGGCGTCATAGGCAGCGAAATCGAGCGCGTCGAAGCGCAGCGCATAGCCGGTGGTCGGCAGCCTGTACATCAGATCGGTGCGGGTCCAGTCGACCACCGGCATGAAATTGTAGCAGATGGTGGAGATGCCTGCCTTGGCGAGCGCCCGGATGGTGTCCCTGTACCAGCCGACGTAACGCTCGCGCTCGGGTGAGCCGGTCTTGATCGAGTTGTGGACGGG
>NZ_SRUS01000055.1:0-533 GCF_004794715.1 Mesorhizobium sp. M8A.F.Ca.ET.207.01.1.1
GCACTGGTCATCGACTGCAGCACGATCGCGCCGGCCAGCGCCCGCAAGGTCTCGGAAGCCGCCGCCGCGCGTGGCCTGCAGATGATCGACGCACCGGTGTCCGGTGGTACCGCAGGGGCAAAGGCGGGCACGCTGACCTTCATCGTCGGTGGCGAGGAGGACGCGCTGGAGCGCGCCCGCCCGGTGCTGCAGGCGATGGGCAAGAACATCTTCCACGTTGGCGCCAGCGGTGCCGGTCAGGTCGCCAAGCTGTGCAACAACATGGCGCTGGGCGTGATCATGGCGGTGACCGGTGAAGCCATCGCACTGGGCGTGGCGCACGGCCTGGACCCGAAGGTGCTGTCGCAGATGATGGCGGTCAGCACCGGCCGCAGCTGGGCCACCGAGGTGTGCAACCCGTGGCCGGGCGTGCTGGAGAATGCGCCGGCCTCGCGTGGCTACAGCGGTGGCTTCGGCAGTGATCTGATGCTGAAGGACATGGGCCTGGCGGTGGAAGCGGCGATGAGCGTCGGCGCCTCGATCCCGCTGGGCGA
>NZ_SRUS01000557.1:0-286 GCF_004794715.1 Mesorhizobium sp. M8A.F.Ca.ET.207.01.1.1
CCGCCCGTCGTTGTCACAGCGCACGGCGCATGGCGGCCTCGATGCCGGCGTTGTCACTGTCCATGTCCAGCACATCGCGCAGGCCGGCGCGCAGGGCAATCACCACGCCTTCGACCTGGCCGGCGCTGGTGGCGCCGACCGCGACCAGCGCCAGGTCCGGTTGGGTCTGCTGCAGCTGCTGTGCCAGCACGCTCGAGGCAGCCGCGTGCTCGGGCCGGAAGTCCAGCAGCACCAGGCTCTGCGGGCCGCGTTGCAGGTCCTGCGCCGAGGTCGGCGCACTGCTGTC
>NZ_SRUS01000558.1:0-286 GCF_004794715.1 Mesorhizobium sp. M8A.F.Ca.ET.207.01.1.1
CGCGCACGTCGAATACGAATCCCCGATCCGTCACTACGCCCACGTTGACTGCCCGGGCCACGCTGACTACGTCAAGAACATGATCACCGGTGCCGCCCAGATGGACGGCGCGATCCTGGTGTGCTCGGCCGCTGACGGCCCGATGCCGCAGACCCGTGAGCACATCCTGCTGTCGCGCCAGGTCGGCGTGCCGTACATCGTCGTGTTCCTGAACAAGGCCGACATGGTCGACGACGCAGAGCTGGTCGAGCTGGTCGAGATGGAAGTGCGCGAACTGCTGCGCAAG
>NZ_SRUS01000559.1:0-286 GCF_004794715.1 Mesorhizobium sp. M8A.F.Ca.ET.207.01.1.1
TCTGGAACACCAGTGCCGGTATCGGTGCCGGCGGTGACCGTGACCGCTATGCGGCCGGCGTGGAACTGCAGTTGCCGCTGCTGCAATCGCTGACCACCACGCTGGCCGGTCGTTATGACCAGTACCGTGCGGGCGGCGAGCACATCGGCAAGGCGACCTGGAGCTTCGGCGTCGAGTTCCGCCCGATCGAGAGCCTGCTGATCCGCGGCTCTGCCGCGACCAGTTTCCGTGCGCCGGACATGAACTACGTGGTCGCCACCGAGACCCGGGGCTACAACCCGGGCAT
>NZ_SRUS01000560.1:0-286 GCF_004794715.1 Mesorhizobium sp. M8A.F.Ca.ET.207.01.1.1
GCGGGGCCACCACCAGCGCCATCTGCGCCGGTTCCAGCGTATCGTCCAGCGCTACGTCCGGTTCGGGAATGCCGTAGCGGTTGCTGGTCAGCGCCTGCCCCGGCCGCCACGGCGCGAAGCGCAGCACGTCGCCGGCCAGCACCGGCAGGCAGTAGGTGAGGCCTTGGGGCAGTTGCAGCTGCCAGCGGTGCAGGGCGATTTCGCCATCCAGCGCCCAGTAGCCGGCCACGGCGCCTTCGCGCGGGGCGAACGGCAGGGCCAGCAGGGCATCGGCCAGCGATTCGGC
>NZ_SRUS01000561.1:0-286 GCF_004794715.1 Mesorhizobium sp. M8A.F.Ca.ET.207.01.1.1
CCGGGGATCAGGTCCAGCGCCTGCTCCATCGGTGCCAGCGCGGCCTGGGCACCGTGCTGTGCGCCGGCCGGCATCTGCTGCAGCATGCGCACGGCCTGGCTGCCATCTTCCAGCGGCAGCGACGGTGCCGGCTTGTCCGGCGCGTTGAGCTGGTAGGCGCGGCTGGCCTTGGACGGATCCACGCGGGTATCCAGCGCCGGGCCGTCGGCGGCCTGGCCGGACAGCTGCCGGCTGATCATGCCCGACAGCCCCAGGCCCTTGCCGCGGGTCATCGCCTCGGCGATCT
>NZ_SRUS01000562.1:0-286 GCF_004794715.1 Mesorhizobium sp. M8A.F.Ca.ET.207.01.1.1
CGCAGCTTGGACGGAAGGGCCGCCAAGCTGGGTATCGACAAGCTGGGGTACGAGCCGGACCAGCAGAAGCTGTTCCTGGACGCCATCCACAAGCCCTACGGCATGGTGCTGGTGACCGGCCCGACCGGTTCGGGCCAGACCACCACGCTGTACACCGCGCTGAGCCAGCTCAACACCGCCGACGTCAAGATCATCACGGTCGAAGACCCGGTCGAGTACCAGATCGAGGGCATCAACCAGATCCAGGCCAAGCCGCAGATCGGCCTGGACTTCGCCAATGCGCTGC
>NZ_SRUS01000563.1:0-285 GCF_004794715.1 Mesorhizobium sp. M8A.F.Ca.ET.207.01.1.1
TGCTGATCACCGCCGGTGGAATCACCGGTGCGCCACCCACGGTATTGCGCCACTTGGACAGGCCGAACACTTCGGTCTTGTACAGGTCCTTCAGCGGCGCATAGCCACCGCACATGTCGCCGTAGATGGTGGCGTAGCCGACCGCGTACTCGCTCTTGTTGCCGGTGGTCAGCAGCAGGCCGCCGAACTTGTTGGCCAGCGCCATCAGGATCACGCCGCGGCTGCGCGACTGCAGGTTCTCTTCGGTCACGTCCGGCGCGGTGCCTTCGAACATCGGCGCCAGCG
>NZ_SRUS01000564.1:0-285 GCF_004794715.1 Mesorhizobium sp. M8A.F.Ca.ET.207.01.1.1
GTAACGGTCCGCAAGGTAGTCCAGGATCGCGCCAGACTCGGCCAGCACCAGGTCGCCATCCTGCAGGACCGGCGACTTGCCGAGCGGATGCACCCTGCGCAGCTCCGGCGGTGCCAGCAGTGTCTTCGGATCGCGCGGATAGCGGCGCAGCTCGTAGTCCAGCCCCAGCTCCTCCAGCATCCACAGCACGCGCAGTGAGCGGGAGTTTTCAAGATGGTGGACCATGCGCATGGGGATGATCCTGGGGAAGGGCCACATCATACCGCGCGCAGTGCATGCCCTTTG
>NZ_SRUS01000565.1:0-285 GCF_004794715.1 Mesorhizobium sp. M8A.F.Ca.ET.207.01.1.1
CTTGGCTCGTACCGGATGGCCGTCAGGGCCGCCATGTAAAGGGCTTCGCGTACCACCGCGCGCCCACCACTGATCCGCCGTTGGCCCTGCCAGGTGCCACTTTCCCGGTTCATCGGGGCCAACCCCACCAGCGACGCTATGGCTTTGCTTCCCAAGCTGCCCAGTTCGGGCAACTCGCAGGCCAGTGTGCTGATCAGGATGGGGCCGACGCCTTTGAGCGCGCCGATGTTCTTCCAGCCAGGCTGTCCCTCAAGCTGCTCGGCAATAGCTTTGTCCAGTTGCTTC
>NZ_SRUS01000566.1:0-285 GCF_004794715.1 Mesorhizobium sp. M8A.F.Ca.ET.207.01.1.1
CGGAAATCTTGCATTGCGGGCGCAATTCCATGCCGCCCGGGCGCAAATTTCACTTCTGACAAACTGTTTCGTGCGGGCGTTCTAACAGATCGGCGCTGTTCATAACAATGCAGGACGCGCCGGACGCGCGATGATTAGGGAACGAATTTTCCAAGTGAGGCCGGGAAAGCGGAAAATCCTGCCAAGGCGTTCGAAGCGGCAGTGGGAAAAGGACCGTAAGTTCCGAAGATGTCAGCTGTTACGAACCAAGGATTTCTGTCGGAACATCATAACCGGCAGATCGGA
>NZ_SRUS01000056.1:0-530 GCF_004794715.1 Mesorhizobium sp. M8A.F.Ca.ET.207.01.1.1
GGCCGGGTTCCACCGCCAGCCCCGCCTCGCGCAGCGCCGTGACGAAGCCGTCGTAGCGCAGCGCACTCGCGCTCAGGTCAGTGCGTCCGCGGATGAATCCGATACGGGTGTGCCCCTGGCGGAGCAGGTGCTCGGTCATTTCCCTGCCGGCGCTGAAATCGTCGATGCGGACACAGGACAGGGCGTCGCTCAGGCGACCCGATGCGATGGCCACCACCGGAATGCCTGCCTTGACCAGTTCGCTTACCGCGGCCTGCGATTCGCACAGGGGCGGCGGCAGGATCACCCCGTCGACGCGCCCGGCAAGCGCACGCGCCGCCTTGCGCTCGGACTCGGCATCCAGGTTGTCCCAGTAGTCGATGACCAGCTGGAGCGCGGAACTGGACGCGACGCGCAGCAGCCCCACCAGCAGCTCGCGCAGGTAGGCGCCGCTGGGGTTGGTATAGATCAGGGCAATGCGCGTGTGCTGCGCGGCGGCCAGCGAACTGGCGGCAAGATTGGGCGTATAGCCCAGCTCGCGCACGGCGCGC
>NZ_SRUS01000567.1:0-285 GCF_004794715.1 Mesorhizobium sp. M8A.F.Ca.ET.207.01.1.1
CCCGGCGTGGCGTTCACCCGCACCCAGGCGCTGCTGCGCCACCCCGACCTGGGCCTGCCGGTGGTGCTGGACCTGCTGCAGGTCCACGGCGAAAAGGCCGCACGCTACGACCTGCCGCTACACTTCAACGGCCACATCGTCACCACCGGCTTCGAGGCCGCGCACTTCCCCGCCCAGCGCCCGGTGCTGGGCAAGGACAACGGCTACCAGCACCTGTGGCTGGACGCACGCAGCGCGCCCGGCAGCGAACCGCGTTCCATGGCGTGGCTGCTGGATGGGCGCTGC
>NZ_SRUS01000568.1:0-285 GCF_004794715.1 Mesorhizobium sp. M8A.F.Ca.ET.207.01.1.1
CGGGTCGAGCACCAGGTCGTACTTGCCCGGCTTCACCGACGGTGCCTTCAGCTTTTCCTGCGCCTGCCGGGCAGCGGCGATGGCATCTTCCTTCATGTCGTAGGAAGAACTGTAGTTGACCACGCCATTGGGGCTGACCACCTTGCCGGCGGCCGCGCCGGCCAGGTACTCGTAGCCCAGGCCCATCGGCGAGGACAGGCCCGAACGGGTGCGGAACTTGCCGCTGGCCTTGTCGATGGCGGTGGCGGTGAACGGCAACCAGATGCGGTGGATGTCCTGGTCGAT
>NZ_SRUS01000569.1:0-284 GCF_004794715.1 Mesorhizobium sp. M8A.F.Ca.ET.207.01.1.1
AGGCGCAGATGTCCGGCGCTGAACGCACAACGCGCTCGCTCATTCCGCCCGATGGGTGGCCGAGCGCCGATTCGGCCGCAGATGGATGGCACCGGAACGGGTGTCCAGCATGATGTTGAACTGCTGCAGGGTTTCGCTGCCGAGCGTCCCATCGCCACTGGAACCGTCGTTGTCGATCGTGATCGACGCCTTCGCCCCGTTCAGCGGCAGGGCCGAAATGGCGACCACGGGTACCCTGACATCCACCGCACGGATCTTCCGCCCGGCGCTGCCGCTGAACTGTG
>NZ_SRUS01000570.1:0-284 GCF_004794715.1 Mesorhizobium sp. M8A.F.Ca.ET.207.01.1.1
GTCGACGCCAAGGCCGTGGTGCTGGCGACCGGCGGCTGTGCGTTCCGCGAGCGCATCCTCGGTGGCACCGGGCTGACCGGGGACGGCTATCTGATGGCGGCGGAAGCGGGCGCCAGCCTTTCCGCCATGAAAAAAGTCGTCATCAGCCTGTTCGCAATCCTTATGGGCACCAGCCTCGCCATGGCCGAGGACGCGGGCTGCGAGGCTTTTAAATGGCCGGTGACGCGCGAACAGGCGCTGTTTGCAGAGGCACCCGCATACGCCTTGATGGCTGCCGCCCTGGC
>NZ_SRUS01000571.1:0-284 GCF_004794715.1 Mesorhizobium sp. M8A.F.Ca.ET.207.01.1.1
GCTGATCCCAACGCTCAGACCGGTTCCTGGCCCGGGTCGTAGACGGCCCTGGATTTCTTCTCGATGAAGGCGCCGGCGGGCTTGTTCTCGACCTTGCCCTGGCTGGTCACGCCAAGGAATTTGCCGGTCGAGCGCATGGTGTCCCAGTTGTAGAAGAACAGCGAGGCGACCGGGATGATGAACTCGCGGAAGCCGAAGACATAGAAGTTCTCGGCGAATTTCCAGGTGGTCGCCAGATCGACGTCGCCATGGCCGCGCTGGACGCCGACGAGGTTCTGCCAGGC
>NZ_SRUS01000572.1:0-284 GCF_004794715.1 Mesorhizobium sp. M8A.F.Ca.ET.207.01.1.1
GCGTGAGGGATGAAGAAGGCATGCTCGGCCGGAGGGACGAGCGGCGAGGATCGGGAATCGGTGATCGCGATCACGCTCTGGCCGTTTGCCGCGGCGATGCGGCCGACCTCCGCGACGCTGCGCGTATAGGGCGCGCAGCTCGCTATGATGACGACATCGCCAGGTTCGAGCTGTGACAGCGCCTCGGCTACGCCCAGGCGTGGCGCATCGAGCAGAGCCACGTCCGAGCGCACCATGCCCAGGCAATAGGTGAGGAAGCTCGCCAGCGAATGGAACTGGCGAAC
>NZ_SRUS01000573.1:0-284 GCF_004794715.1 Mesorhizobium sp. M8A.F.Ca.ET.207.01.1.1
CGGTGACCAGCAGGTCGCAGGGCTGGTTGGCGAGCAGGGTCATCAGTGCCTGCGCGCTGTCGGCCTCGCCGACCACGCGGCCCACGCCGCTGGACTCGATGACGGCGCGGGTACCGATGCGGACCACCGGGTGATCGTCTGCGATGATGATGCGCAAGCTCATGCTCTAGTATGGCCATCGGGCACGCCGGACCGCGACCATCGCGGTCCCTGGCAGGATTCTAGGAGATCGACGCAGATGCGTAGGTGGGCTGTTCGCGGGCTGCTCCTGCTGCTGGCGGTGC
>NZ_SRUS01000574.1:0-284 GCF_004794715.1 Mesorhizobium sp. M8A.F.Ca.ET.207.01.1.1
GCCGGGTCATCCCGGAAGGCAAGACCATGTGTTCGCTGTGCTCGCGCCTGCGGCGTGGTGCGCTGTACCACTACGCCGAGACCCACGGCTTCACCAAGATCGCGCTGGGCCACCATCGCGACGACAGGGTGGCCACGTTCTTCATGAACCTGTTCCACCACGCCAAGCTGGCGAGCATGCCGCCGAAGCTGCGCAGCGATGACGGCAGGCACGTGGTGATCCGGCCGCTGGCGTACGTGCGCGAGAGCGACATCGTCGAGTACGCGCAGGCACGCCGGTTCCCG
>NZ_SRUS01000575.1:0-284 GCF_004794715.1 Mesorhizobium sp. M8A.F.Ca.ET.207.01.1.1
TTCGTCGAGGCCCGCGAGCGCGAAGGTGGCAAGCTGGCCGCGGCCATCAGCGAGCGCGTGGACGGTATTGAACGCATCGCCGCCGACGTCCGCACGCTGATTCCGGCCATTCGCGACGGCCAGCGCGCCAAGCTGGCCGCACGCCTGGCCGATCTGCCGCACCCGGTCGACCCGGGCCGCGCCGAGCAGGAACTGGTGCTGTGGCTGCAGAAGCTGGATGTGGATGAAGAGCTGGACCGGCTCGGCAGCCATATCGTCGAGATCCGCCGCGTGCTCAAGAAGCG
>NZ_SRUS01000576.1:0-284 GCF_004794715.1 Mesorhizobium sp. M8A.F.Ca.ET.207.01.1.1
AGATCGGACACTGCGCTGCTGTCGGCGCGGCCGCTGCCCAGCATCACACCGGCAACCGCATTGCCACGCCGCAGCAGGTCAGCACCGATCTGCAGCACCGAGGTGGTGCCATCGATCGACAGTTGGCCGCCGACCGCGCTGAAATCCGCCCGTTGCCCGCCCACGCGCGCCCAGGCCTCGCGCTCGCCGCCCATCGACCGTGCACCGCTGCGCTCCTGCATGCGGTGCGCGAACAGATTGATCGCCGCCGACTGGTTGGCCAGGTACGCACCGGCTTCCGGGCG
>NZ_SRUS01000057.1:0-527 GCF_004794715.1 Mesorhizobium sp. M8A.F.Ca.ET.207.01.1.1
GCCGCAGCTGCAGGCCGCCGCGCGCCAGGCGCCCACGCCGATCTGGCAGTTCGACTGGGTCAACCTTGCGCGCACGGTGGCCGGCCACACGACATTGATTCCGCTGCCGGCCCCGTTCACCGGGCAGCCCCTGCACGCCCTGCTGTTCCCCGACGACACCCAGGCCTGGGTCTGCACGGGGGAGCATGGCGTCCTGCAGTACCTGCACGGCCAGTGGCGGCAGGAAGGCCGTCTGCCCGAACAGGCCTGCTCATCGCTGGCGCTCGATGCCCGTGGCCAGCTGCTGCTCGGCTATGCCGATGGCCGTCTGCGCCGGATGGGAGCCACCCGCATCGACACCCTCGATGCCCGCCAGGGCCTGTCCGTCGGGCCGGTCACTGCGATACTGCAGCATCAGGAGCTGCTGCTGGTGGCCGGCGAGGCCGGCCTGGCCGCACGTCTGGGCGAGGGCCGTTTCGTTCCGGTGCGCACCGACATGGCCGGTGTACTGGAAGGCATCACCGGCATGGTTGCCGATCCGAACGGGC
>NZ_SRUS01000577.1:0-283 GCF_004794715.1 Mesorhizobium sp. M8A.F.Ca.ET.207.01.1.1
GCGGCGCCGGCGACAGTCAGGCCTGTCGGCACGACTTCGACAATCTTGACCTTGAAGGGACCGTGGCCCTCGAAGCCTTGCAGGCGTTCGAGGTAGAGGCGGGTCATGTCGTCGACGCCGGTGTCGAGAGGCACGTCCGAAGGCCAGTAAGGAAGGCGGCGGCGATATTCGATGATGCCCTGCAACAGGGTCATGTGCAGGCTGGAAATCGGCGTGAAGGCGAGGCGATCCGCATCCGGCATGGCGCGCATGCGCTCACGCACCTCGACGATCGCTGCTTGCG
>NZ_SRUS01000578.1:0-283 GCF_004794715.1 Mesorhizobium sp. M8A.F.Ca.ET.207.01.1.1
CAAGAACATCCGAGTGGCATTCTCTCGGCATGGAATGGAAGGAGCATGTCGCTTGGCTGGCGCCGATCGCAATGACCATGGTGGCCTATGTCACCATGAAGTACGGACGAGCGATCGTTCAGCACCGCAACATGCGCATCTCGGTCTTGGCTTTTGCGGTCGCGGCCTTCTTCGCGACGGGCGCAGCCGGCGCACTGGGCGCGTTCCTCAATAAATACGCTCCCGTCCGCGGAGGCCAATCGATCGTACTGATACAAGGAGAGGAGCCGGAGGGTCCCCAGAC
>NZ_SRUS01000579.1:0-283 GCF_004794715.1 Mesorhizobium sp. M8A.F.Ca.ET.207.01.1.1
AAGCGCCTGGGCGTGACCGGCGATTGGGACAACCCGTACAAGACCCTGAGCTTCGACTTCGAAGCCAATGAGATCCGTGCGCTGGCCAAGGTCGTCGCCAACGGTCACCTGGTGCGCGGCGCCAAGCCGGTCTACTGGTGCTTCGACTGCGGTTCGGCACTGGCCGAGGCGGAAATCGAGTACCAGGAAAAGGAATCGCCGGCGATCGACGTGGCCTACGCCGCGCGCGATGCGCAGGCCGTCGGCCAGGCGTTCGGCGTGAGCGTGCCGGCCGACGTCGAAG
>NZ_SRUS01000580.1:0-283 GCF_004794715.1 Mesorhizobium sp. M8A.F.Ca.ET.207.01.1.1
TTGATCATTTCCTCCCTTTCGCTGGAGGACATCACGCCGGAGGACATCGATCCGACCGCGCCGCTGTTCGTCGAGGGCCTCGGCCTGGATTCGATCGACGCGCTGGAGCTGGGCCTGGCACTGCAGAAGAAGTACGGTGTCAGCTTGTCGGCCGATTCGGAAGAAACCCGTCGCCATTTCTCCAGCGGGCGCGCGCTCGGCGAGTTCGTCGCCGCCCGCCAGTCGTAACGGCGCCAGGAATTGCCATGACCAAGAATGAACTGTTCGAACGCATCGTCAGCAT
>NZ_SRUS01000581.1:0-282 GCF_004794715.1 Mesorhizobium sp. M8A.F.Ca.ET.207.01.1.1
CTGGCCTCGGCCCGCGCCACCTACGCCAACGCCAAGGTCGCCGCCGATCGCGCGCGCTCGCTGGCCCCGCAGCAGTTCGTCTCCAAGTCCGACCTGGACAACGCTGAATCGGCCGAGCGCACCGCCCTGGCCGCCGTCAAGCAGGCCGAAGCGGCAGTGACCTCCTCGCGGATCAACCTGGGCTACGCCGAAGTGACCGCGCCGATCAGTGGCGTGGCCAACAAGCAGCAGGTCACGGAGGGCGCGCTGGTCGGCCAGGGCGATGTGACCCTGCTGACCACC
>NZ_SRUS01000582.1:0-282 GCF_004794715.1 Mesorhizobium sp. M8A.F.Ca.ET.207.01.1.1
ACTGGCCGGATCGACGCTGGAGGACGCCAGGTAGGGCGCCACCATCACCGGCCGGGAGGGCGTCGCCGCCTTCAGTGCGGAGACGACCGCGCGGTAGAAGGACGCGCGCTCGGCCGGCACCTGCGCAGGCTCATCGGTGATGTACCAGCCGGCGAATGCTGGATGCGCCGCGTACTGCTGGGCCAGCTGCGCCATCGACTGCGCGGCATCCTGCGCCACCGCTGCGGCATTCGATCCCTGCCAGAACGTCGCACACTGGCCCGAACTGTAGGTGGTGCCGAC
>NZ_SRUS01000583.1:0-282 GCF_004794715.1 Mesorhizobium sp. M8A.F.Ca.ET.207.01.1.1
CGCGGATTGCCGCCGGCAAAGCCGGCAATACCGGCATGCGCCTTGAGGCAGGCCTCCTGCACGACATCCTCGGCGTCCGCCGCGTTGCCGGTCAACCAGCGGGCGAGCGACAGCGCGTCGCCGAGATGCGGCAGCACCACCTCGGCAAAACGCGCAGCCAGCACCTTTTCGCTCAACACCGTTCCACCGTCAGGCGCTCCCGCCAGGGCTTTGCGGCCGCCTTCAGCGGACGGCGGCGGTCCGTCCCTGCTCGTGCGGGTGAAGATCGCGATTGCAGGCGAA
>NZ_SRUS01000584.1:0-282 GCF_004794715.1 Mesorhizobium sp. M8A.F.Ca.ET.207.01.1.1
GCCGTATTCATCAGGCCGAATGCTTCACGCGCCATCGTATCCCGCGTAAGGAGATCTATCCCATCGCGACTCCTGCTGCCGGCGGTGTCAACATTTTCCAGAAGCGCCTGGCCCGTCTTTAGCCGTCTCGGCGCAAGCCCTGTCATCAGTCCTTCCTGACTCCGCCGCCACTCGGCGTAAAGTTCAGGCAGTGAATCCAAGGCTGCACTGACCGCTTCGGCTCCGGAAACGGCAGCCCGAGCGAGAGCCTCCATGCCGAACTCGACGCCATCGCTCCTTGCC
>NZ_SRUS01000585.1:0-282 GCF_004794715.1 Mesorhizobium sp. M8A.F.Ca.ET.207.01.1.1
CGCCGAACGTCGCCAGCTGCTCGCCGGCCTTGCGCACCAGCCTGGTCGGATCCTTCGGATCGAACACGTCCGTCAGCGCCTTGCCGTTGTACTCCATCGCCAGCTCTTCGGGCGTGGGCACTTCAGGGTTGGCATAGTTCCAGGCCAGGTCGCGCACCGGCTCCCACCACGCACCGCCGTCCTTCTCGTACATCGCCTTGATGCGATGGAACAGCTCGGACATGATCTCGATGTCGCTGCGCGCTTCGCCTGGCGGATTGGCACCATTCCAGTTCCACTGAA
>NZ_SRUS01000586.1:0-282 GCF_004794715.1 Mesorhizobium sp. M8A.F.Ca.ET.207.01.1.1
ATCATCGGTGGAGTGCGCATCCACGTCGTGCTGCAGGGTGGCGGCGTTGTCTTCCCAGCCCAGCCAGGCCTGCGCGGCTTCGATGCGGGTCGTCTCGTCCGCGCTGTCCAGCCGCGACCAGTAGGCTGCGATCATGTCACCACGCTCGGCTTCTGGAATGTAGGCCTCATAGCGGTCCCAGCGCTCCGGGAAGATCCAGCGCGCACCCCCATCGGCCTCGGCGAACCAGCGGTTCTCCATTTCGCGGCCGAGGAACCCGCCACGCACGATCAAGCCGGTGGC
>NZ_SRUS01000058.1:0-520 GCF_004794715.1 Mesorhizobium sp. M8A.F.Ca.ET.207.01.1.1
CGCCGCGCGCCTGCAGCTGCGCGGCCAGCACGCGTCCGCTCCAGCCCAGGCCGAGGATCAGCACCCGTCCCGGCAGCGCGCTCGCCTGCGGGCTGAGGCTCACGCGCCGCGCAATGCCTGGTAGGCCTGCAGGCTGCTGTAGGCCACCTGCAGCAGCAGCGCTTCCTGGTCGGCCTTGCGCGCACGCGCCAGCATGTCGCCGACGATCTGCTCGGCCTCCACCTGCTGGCC
The DNA here is from genome assembly GCF_004794715.1 of Mesorhizobium sp. M8A.F.Ca.ET.207.01.1.1. Taxonomy (NCBI): domain Bacteria; kingdom Pseudomonadati; phylum Pseudomonadota; class Alphaproteobacteria; order Hyphomicrobiales; family Phyllobacteriaceae; genus Mesorhizobium; species Mesorhizobium sp. M8A.F.Ca.ET.207.01.1.1. The sequence continues at coordinate 232 of NZ_SRUS01000058.1, forward strand.
CGCTTCCAGGTCACGCAGCATCGATGCCTTCAGCGCCGATCCGGACTGGGTCAGGGTGCCGCGCGCGGTGTCCTGCGCGGCCTCGGGAATCGGTTCGCCGGCGGCTTCGGCAACGGCCAGGCCTTCGTCGTACAGGCCGTGCACGATGGCCTGGCCATCATCGGGGGCGACGATGGTGCCGATGTCGGCACGCAGCAGGGAGGTTGCCGCCGCCAGCGCGGTCAGGAAGGGGTACTTGTTCCACTGTTCCTGGCCGATGCGGTCGCTGGCTACGTGGTCCAGGTTGGCC
>NZ_SRUS01000587.1:0-255 GCF_004794715.1 Mesorhizobium sp. M8A.F.Ca.ET.207.01.1.1
AAACAACAATATGCGTAGCAGGCGTGGGCCTGAGAACTGGCCGGGTCGGCCTCGACTGCTTGGCGCGCCAGCATCCGAGCCTGCTCGCCGTCACTTCTGGTGAACTTGATGATGAACGCCCTTGCACGCAAGACCAGGTCATAGGCTCTGAGTGCATTCGGGCTGAGGCTAATCGCGCGCTCTCGCCAAGCCGCCTCGACCCGACCGCCCACCGTGGCGGCTACCGCGTGAGCCAATTCTTCCTGTATGGCAAAG
>NZ_SRUS01000588.1:0-281 GCF_004794715.1 Mesorhizobium sp. M8A.F.Ca.ET.207.01.1.1
GGCACGTCGGCCAGCAGCGCCCCCATGAGCCGGTCGGCGTCGGCTGCGGCCAGCCAGCCCGGCAGGTGCTGGACGTCGGCGTCGGGCAGGTCGTGGGGGAACAGCATGGCCACACGCTAGCACGCCGGCGTTCGCCGGCGTTTGCCGTCGTGGCCGCCAACACTGAAAATGAGCCCATGACCGTTGCCCAGATGCCGATACCCTGCGATTGCCTGACTGGTTGGGGCTACGCCCGATGAGCCTGCGCCAGTCGTTGTTCCCGTTGCTGCGCGCGGTATTCC
>NZ_SRUS01000589.1:0-281 GCF_004794715.1 Mesorhizobium sp. M8A.F.Ca.ET.207.01.1.1
GTCCAACCCGCGGCTGCTGGCAAAACCCGGGGAGAACCACATCGTCATCGGTACCCGGGTCTGTTCGGCCGGGGCGATGGCGTAGGGCACGCCGTGCAGGAACAGGCCCTTCTCGCCCAGCGACTCGCCATGGTCGGACAGGTAGATCATCGCCGTGTCGTAGTCCTGCATGCCCTGCAGCGTGCCGATGGTCTTGGTCAGGAAGTGATCGGTGTACAGCACGGCATTGTCGTAGCTGTTGGTGATCTCTTCGCGCGAGCAGCGGCCGATGTCACGGGTAT
>NZ_SRUS01000590.1:0-281 GCF_004794715.1 Mesorhizobium sp. M8A.F.Ca.ET.207.01.1.1
CACGCCGGACGACAACCGCGTCACCCACGGCTGCATCAACGTCTCGCCGACGTTCTACGAGCAGATCGTGCAGTCCACGTTCGAAAAGGGCGGTGTGTTCTACATCCTGCCGGACAAGGATTCGATCGCGAAGACGTTCCCGGAGTTCGCGCAGAGCCGTGGCGATGCGAAGGACGCCGACGAGAAGGGCGCGCGGCGCGCGAGCAAGTAGCGCGCGCTCGCTGTACCGGTCCACCAGGCAGTCCGCCCGGCCTCGCCTCAGCAGGGAGCGCCTGGCCAGC
>NZ_SRUS01000591.1:0-281 GCF_004794715.1 Mesorhizobium sp. M8A.F.Ca.ET.207.01.1.1
GCGGAGAAGTCGCCGGCGATCAGGCTGGGCATGCCTTCGGCGGTGGCGCCGATCCAGGTCATCAGGTCGCTGGTCTGGTGCTGGCGGGCGGTGGCCTCGTCCGGCTCCGGGCGCAGCCGCGCCACGTAGACATTGACCAGCGCCTCGCCCAGCTTGAGCCGCATCATGCCGGCCGCGCTGAAGGTGCCAGGAGGATGCAGCAGGGTCACCCCGTCTTCGCTGACCGGTAGCCGGGTCAGCATTGCGTTGCCATGCCGCAGCGGCTGGCTGGGCGGATCGGC
>NZ_SRUS01000592.1:0-281 GCF_004794715.1 Mesorhizobium sp. M8A.F.Ca.ET.207.01.1.1
TAGGGCTGAAACTGCTCGCCGACGATCTGCACCGAAAGCAGCATGCCGAAAATCGGCACTAGGTTGATGAACAGGCCTGCGCGGTTGGCGCCGATCAGCTCGTTGCCCTTGATGTAGAGAACCTGCGAAACGACCGAGGCGCCAAGCGCCGTGTAGAGCGTGAGCGCCCATCCGGTTGCGTCCGGCATGACAGCGCGGCCGGCCGCGATCTCCCAGATGACGAAGGGCACGGAGATCAGCAGCGCGGCGATCGACAGCGCCAGCATCAGGCTTTGCCAAGG
>NZ_SRUS01000593.1:0-261 GCF_004794715.1 Mesorhizobium sp. M8A.F.Ca.ET.207.01.1.1
ATGCACCTCGTCGAGCAATTGCCGGATGCGCTTGTCGGCCCTCTCGCCGCTCCAGCCGAGGATGCGTACCAGCCTGTCGGTCGTCTGCGGGCCGATGCGGCGCGACGGATTGAGCGCGGTGAGCGGATCCTGCGGGATCAGCGCCGTGCGCGCGCCGATCAGGGCCCGCCGCGCCTTCGCATCGAGGCGGCCGAGGTCCTCGCCTTCGATCAGCATCTCGCCTTCCACGATGCGCACGCTTTTCGGCAGGACGCCGAGCAC
>NZ_SRUS01000594.1:0-280 GCF_004794715.1 Mesorhizobium sp. M8A.F.Ca.ET.207.01.1.1
GTGCCGCCAGCGCCCTGCGCATCCAGCAGGCCGGCCTGGCGCAGCTCGGCGAAGGCGCGGGTGACCGTGGTCAGGTCCACGCCCACCTGCTGGGCCAGGTCGCGCTGCGGCGGCAGTCGGTCGCCCGGGCGCAGCACGCCGTCATCCACTGCCTCGGGCACCTGCTGGGCAATCTGCAGGTACAGCGGGCCAGCGCCCTCGCGGAAGGGGCGAACCCAGGTGCGATTGGGGTGTTTCAGGCGGCGGCCGGCGGCAGGTGGCGTCATCGGTCAGGTTTTTC
>NZ_SRUS01000595.1:0-280 GCF_004794715.1 Mesorhizobium sp. M8A.F.Ca.ET.207.01.1.1
GTGGTAGCGATGTTCCCTTTTCAGCTAAATATCCAGCAATTTTATGCACAAACACTGTACCAGAAACACCTCTACGTTGTGCTTCATCACTAACAGCAATATCATCCTTGACCACCACTGTCTCTACTTGAATGTCTTCCATTTCCGCCATTTCTTGTGCCATTTCGAAATTCATAACATCACCTGCATAGTTTTTTACAACAAGCAGTACGCCTTCTCCGTTGTCCACGGCTTTAATTGCACTTAAAATTTTGTCAGGTGTTGGAGATGTAAATACCTC
>NZ_SRUS01000596.1:0-280 GCF_004794715.1 Mesorhizobium sp. M8A.F.Ca.ET.207.01.1.1
ACCGAGGGCTTCACCAAGCTGATCTTCGACGAAGAGACGCACCGCATCATCGGTGGCGCGATCGTTGGCGTGCATGCCGGTGACCTGCTGGCCGAGATCGGCCTGGCGATCGAGATGGGTGCGGAAGCCGAGGACATCGGCCACACCATCCACGCTCACCCGACGCTGAGCGAGTCGGTGGCGATGGCCTCGGAAATCTACGACGGCACGATCACCGATCTGTACATGCCGAAGAAGAAGTAAGGCGCCCGCGCCGTTCCGAACGAAAAGCCCCGGTTTC
>NZ_SRUS01000059.1:0-518 GCF_004794715.1 Mesorhizobium sp. M8A.F.Ca.ET.207.01.1.1
CTGATCGCCCCCTCCCGGCGCAGCAGGTTGAGGATCAGCCGCCGGTTTATGGCGCGTGACGTCTGCTGGTCGCCCTTGAGCCTCATATCTGCCCCATTTATTAATTTTGTAAATTAACTATTGACCGATCCTGCCTACATACGATACGCATTGCCTCGGTTCAATTGGAATCCGGCTATTCTCAGGGAGGAGATAAAAGCCATGACAACCAAGCTCGCCGCGTTGTCGACGACAAGGCGCCGTTTCCTGAAAGGCACCGGCGCGGCGCTTGTCGCGTCCGCCACTGGAGGGCTTTGCCTGCCTGCTTTGGCGCAGCCGCAGGACATCACGATTATCTCCAATCTCAGCAATGTCGAGCAGCGTCAGATCCTTCAGCGGCTGGCGACCGAATTCGAGGCGAAGTCCGGCGGCAAGATCGTCATAAACAACATGGATCACGAGGCTCACAAGACGGCCATCCGCTCCTATCTTGTCGTCGGCGCCCCTGACATCTGCTTCTGGTTCTCCGGCAACCGCAT
>NZ_SRUS01000005.1:0-44940 GCF_004794715.1 Mesorhizobium sp. M8A.F.Ca.ET.207.01.1.1
TCGCCATGTTGCGGGTATATTGTTCGTGGCCGGGCGTGTCGGCGACGATGAACTTGCGCTTCGGCGTGGCGAAGAAGCGGTAGGCGACGTCGATTGTGATGCCTTGCTCGCGCTCGGCCTCGAGGCCATCAACCAGCAGCGCGAAGTCGATGTCGTCGCCCGTCGTGCCATGCTTTCGCGAATCGCGTTCGAGCGCGGCGAGTTGGTCCTCGAAAATCTGCTTGGTGTCGGACAAAAGCCGACCGATCAACGTCGACTTACCATCATCGACCGAACCGCAGGTCAGGAAGCGCAGCAGCGACTTCTTCTCTTGCGCCGCCAGATAGTCGCGGACGCCGTCCGTTGGAGCGAGGCTCTTTGCCATGATGTGGCGCATGGTCAGAAATACCCCTCGCGCTTCTTCTTCTCCATCGAACCGGCTTCATCGCGGTCGATCAGCCGACCCTGCCGTTCGGACGTGCGTGCCGTCAGCATCTCGCCAACGATGGCTTCGAGTGTGTCGGCGTCGGATTCGATGGCGCCGGTCAGCGGATAACAGCCAAGCGTACGGAACCGCACCAGGCGGTCCTCCACGACCTCGCCGGGGAGCAGCTTCATGCGATCATCGTCCTTGAGGATCAACATGCCATTGCGTTCGACGACCGGCCGCCGCTTGGCGAAATAGAGCGGCACGATCGGAATGTTTTCCTGCAAAATGTACTGCCAGATGTCGAGCTCGGTCCAATTCGACAAGGGGAAGACGCGGATCGATTCACCCTGCGCGATACGCGTGTTGAAAATCTTCCACATTTCGGGCCGCTGGTTCTTCGGATCCCACACATGCTGGGCATTGCGGAAGGAGAAGATGCGCTCCTTGGCGCGCGACTTTTCCTCGTCGCGACGGGCGCCGCCAAAGGCGGCATCGAAGCCGTATTTGTCGAGCGCCTGGCGCAACGCCACGGTCTTCATCACATGGGTGTGGGTGTTCGAACCGTGATCGAACGGATTGATGTTGTCGCGCACGCCGTCTTCGTTGACGTGAACCAGAAGGTCAAAACCCAGCTTCTGGGCCATCTGATCGCGAAATGCGATCATCTCGCGAAATTTCCAGGTGGTGTCGACGTGAAGAAAGGGGAATGGCGGCTTGGCCGGATAGAACGCCTTCATCGCCAGATGCATCAGCACCGACGAATCCTTGCCGACGGAATAAAGCATGACCGGCTTGGTGAAGGCAGCCGCGACCTCGCGGAATATGTGGATGGACTCGGCTTCAAGCCGCTGCAGATGCGTAAGCGCTGATATCATGGACCGTGAGCGTTCTTTCGTGCCTTGCAACAGAAGATCCTACGTCAAAACATCGAGCTTTTTACGCCCGGTTCAAGCTTCGCTTCTGGACAAAGTGTTTCGTGCGGGCGTTCTAGCAGATCGTAACGGCCCAGAACAATGCAGGAGGAGCCCGGCAGCGGTTCGTTCGGGAATGAATTTTCCATGCTTGTGGCAAAACCCGGAAATTTCTGCTTGTACGGCCTCCGGTCGGGAAAAGGCAGGAAAAATATTGCCTGTGAGAGAGTTGTGCGGGGACGCTGCAGGAGTCAACGGTCCCCAACTGCCGGATTTCGGCGGCGATCGATCCGGGCGCACTATCGAAACAGCGACCCAGCCGCTATACGCTTTTCGAGAGCGGGCAAGTGCGTGATGGAGCATGGGCAATTTCGAAGCGAGCACATTCGGTTTCACCAAACATGATGTGCCGCATAAAATTTCTCAAGAATAGCAGGTCCGAAAATTGAACCGGCTTTCATTCATAAGGCAGCAGTTCACGCCTTCGCGGATCAATATCTACTTCTCCATTCTCTGTTTCTTTTCTCCCCCGGTCCTGGGGTCGGTGGTCAGCTTCGTGTTCAATGGCGGTGGCCTGTGGTCCGTCCTGTTGATCGCCTTGAAGAGAAGACGCTTCAATGTCGACCGGGCGATGATGGCGCTGACGATCGCGATTTATGCCTATTGCGCAAGCAACGTCCTGGCGTCCCTCGTCAACCACGCGATCGTCACGGACGCGCGGCATCTTGTTCCGCTGATCACCTTTCTGTTTTTTCCCATCTCCTATTCGACCTGGAGCATTACGCAAAAGACAACGCTCGTCCGCATCATTGTGGTGGCCAGCATGGCTGCCTGTTTTGGAGCGCTGCTGCTGGCGGTCTATCAGCAATATCGGCTTGGCATACGCGCCGAGGGCGGGGCCGGGAATGCGATCGTGTTCGCTGAGGTCCTCTGTCTTGCAGTGGTGACCTGCGTGGCCGCTGCCCTGTCCGGCATAGAGAGATACAGGATCGCCCTTATCTGCGCTGCACTCGGCGGAACGATCGCGATCATCTACTCCGGTACCCGCATCGTCTGGCTGGCGCTGCTGATTACCGGTATCGCGGTTCTGCTGATCAACCAGCAGAAGCTGAGAGGGAGAAATGCCGTTCGCGTGCTTTTGCTGCTGGCCGCGCTCGCAGCCACGATCGCGGTTTTCGGGTCCCAGACGATAGCGGGGCGTGTCGCATTTCTGCACTCGGACTGGGATGCGCTGACCCATGGTGACCACACGACAGCTTTGGGATCGCGCGTCGCCCTTTGGGATATCGGGCTGAAGGCATTTCGGGAGATGCCATTTTTCGGACATGGCGTGGGTGCCACCCGGCTCTTGATCAAGCAGGGTTTTCAGGATCAGTTCGGGATGGATGAAGGTTTCAATCATTTCCACAACGGCTTCCTGACCGCCTTGGTGCAAGCGGGAATCCTGGGTGCGGTGACGCTGGCGGCGATCTTCGTGGTTGCCGCCAGAAATGCCGCCCGGGTCCTTCGCGACAGCGCCGATCCGGTCGAGCGGTTCGGCGCCACCATGATCGTCGCCCTCGTGATCACCTATCTGACCGCCGGAATGACGGGCATCCTGATCGGCCATGACATTCTGGACTCGGTTTTTATGATCTTCCTGGTGTCGGGAACATATCTTGCCTGTGGCCGCCAAGCTGCGTTGGTGGAAGACCAAGCCCTTCCACCAGCGGTGGAAAGCCTGGCCCCCCCGCCAGTCGTCCAGTAGCCGGTGCGGGCAAGGCAATGAAAGTCCTGGTCACGGGCGCGACGGGCTTCATCGGCCGCCAGGTGGTCCATCGGCTTCGTCAGGCCGGTGTCGAGCTTCGCCTCGCCTCCCGCCAGCCGGAGAGACTTGATGCGGGCTCCGACGCCATGCCGATGCCGGCGTTCGATGCACCTGCCCCGGCTTTCCTGGCGCTGACCAGGGATGTTACGGATATCGTCCATTGCGCGGGTCTGAACAATGACCAGGGCAACGCCACCGAAGGCGACTTTCTGGCAGCCAATGCGCAATTGAGCGCGCGCCTGGCGCATGCCGCCGCCGCGCAGGCAAGCGGACGGTTCATCCATCTTTCCTCGATCCGGGCCGTGATCGGTGCGCGTGCCAGCGCAACGATCGACGAAGACACAGTCCCCGAACCGCAGGACGCCTACGGGCGCTCGAAACGCGAAGCAGAAATTGCCGTATTGGGCGCCTATGCCTCGCACGGCCGTGCCGACGCCGCCATATTGCGGCTGCCTCCGGTCTACGGGAGCGGCATGAAAGGAAACCTGGCGACGCTGATGCGGCTCGCCGATACGGCTCTGCCAATGCCGACAGGCGCGCTGACGGCAAACCGCTCGCTGCTGTCATCGCAATCGGCGGCGGGGGCGGTGTGGCATCTGCTTTGCCATTCGCAGCCGCTTCGTCCGATCTATACCGCCAGCGACGTGCCGCCGGTTTCCGTCGCTGCCATCATCGGTGCCTTTCGCCGCGGTTTCGGCAGACCGAAGCGCCTGGTGACAATGCCGGCCGGACCGATGCGGGCGGCCGCCATACTGCTCGGCAAGCGGACGTTCTGGGACAGCCTGACCGCGACCCAGATATGCGACCCTTCGCTCCTTGCCTCGGAAGGCTGGGCGCCTGAAACCGAGACATTGGAGCGGCTGGCCGAGATGGCGCGGCTCCGAAGGCCCCGGCTTCCTGTCTGACCCTGATCCAAGGACCGGCCTCTGCTTCCGGAGCAGGCCTGCTCAGCCGCGATAGAGTGTCCCAAACAGGATGCGAAGGTCGAGCCAGAACGACGCGGTCCTGAGATAGATGGCATCGGTGTCGGCCAGAAGTCGCGGGTTCGACATGTCGATGCCCCTGATCTGGGCCAAGCCCGTCATTCCGGGCAGAGCCTGCAAAACCCCCAGCCGCCTGCGGCATTCGATCAGTTCCGTCTGGGTCGGCAGGCAGGGACGCGGCCCGACCAGGCTCATTTCGCCGCAAAGGACGTTCCAGAGCTGCGGCAATTCGTCGAGCTTGAATTTCCGCAAGCTCTTTCCAACCGATGTCACGGCGCTCGCGGGGGTTTCGTGCGAGGGCAAGGATGGCGTCCCCTGGTACATCGTCCTTAATTTGTGGCAGCGAAAAAGCGCGCCTTCGCGGCCAATCCGCGTTTGGGAAAAAATCACCGGACCGGGCGACGATGCGCGGACGGCAAGAATGGCGAGCAACAGGATGGGAGAGGTTGCCACCAGCAGCACAGCCGCACCGGCGAGATCGAAGATTTTCTTGGCTGTCGTCATGAGTGGCCGATGGGCTCCCTGCCAGGGCTTCACGCGGCAACCGCGAGCGAGCCCATCAATCCGGTCGACGTAGCATGAGGTCGCCTTGCTGACCAAGCGCGCCAAGCGGTCTCCCGATATTCAGATACGACCCAGCACAAAGGCGAGATAGAGCCCAAGGCTCCCGGCAAAAGTCTGTCGATAGACGCGGCTTTTGCGCAGCGCGCCCAGGCGTTGGAAAAGGCTACCTTGCCGACCGTTCGCGAACAGGTCGAGGCATGCCAGCGCGTCCTTCGTAAGGAGATCGCGATTGACGGCGAGGCCGGCAAGATTGAGATCGGTCCAGTCCGCGAACTGGCCCTTGAACAGGCGGCCGAGCCGCGAGATCCGTGCCCGCCACGATACATTGGCGCCGACCAGATTCGCCGCATGCTGGCGGTAGCGTACCAGTGGCCGCGGATCGTAGCGGACGACACCGCCGGCACCAGTGACAATCAGATAGGCCCACCAATCGTGGCTGACGAAGCCGGTCCCGGTGGAGGCCCTGGCCAACAGATCGCGCGCGGCGCGGTTGAGCAGGATGGTGTTGCCGCCGGCAATGCTCTGGACGAGCGCGTTGCGGAAGGACGGCGGACGGCTAAACAGCGGCGAATGGCCGACCAGGCTTCCGGTTTCGGTCATGGTCGCGGTTCGCGAGCAGGACATCAGCGGTTGCGCCGCGTCAAATGACTGCATCCAGCCAAGGGCGCTTTCCAGCCTGTCGGGCTCCCAGACATCGTCCTGGTCGCTGAAGGCGTAGCAATCCGCATCGATGCGCGGGTCGAGGATCATCGACCGGAAATTGGCGGCAAAGCCCTGCCGCGGCCCCTCCACCAGATTTATCCGGCCTTTTGTCCAACGAGGCTTCCAGGCTTCGATGATGGCAACTGTGCCATCGACGGAGCCGTCGTCGGATATCCAAAGGTCGATCAGAGGATGCGACTGCGCGAGCAGCGACCGCAGCTGCTCGTCGATGAAGGCGGCGCCATCCTTCGTGGCCATCAGGACGGCAATGCGCAGATCTGTCTTACTCACTGATGTCAAACGCCTTACCGCGCGAGGAAAACCGCAACGCACTTTTCCTGGAATTGCTCATGTTTGCCTTCACGCAATTCCGGACGGAAAACCGCTGGAATTGCTTTAGCTCGCCTGCCCGGCCGTCTTCGGGACCGCGTCGTGCTGCGCGTTCGCCCTTGTCTTCGTCGTGCGGTCGAGATCGGCCAGGATGGTGAGCGAGGCCGCCTTGTCCTGGCTCTTCATGGATTGCTGCAGCGCTGCAAGCGCTGCCTGGACATCCGACCACTGCGCGACATCGGTGCTCAGGCCAAAAATCTTGGCGATGCTGAGCTCGACCAGTTCCTCGTCTTCGCCGTGAAGGGTCTCGTGCAGCTTTTCACCCGGCCGGATGCCCGTGAAGCGGATCGGGATGTCCGTATAGGGGCTTTTTCCCGCCATGCGGATCATCGTTTCGGCCACTTCGAGGATCGGCACGGGCTTGCCCATGTCGAGCATGTAGACGGCGTAGTCCTGGCCGGCCGGCCGCGACGCGGCATCGGCGGCCGACATGATGACGAGATCGACGGCCTCGGCGACCGTCATGAAATAGCGCGTCATGCGCCGGTCGGTTATGGTGACCGGCCCGCCGGCCTCGATCTGGGCCTGGAATATGGTCGCCACCGAGCCATTGCTGCCGAAGACGTTGCCGAAGCGCACCGCGATGAACTTGGTGGCGGGGCGGCGCCCGCCCGGTTCGCCGGCCGGTGTCCCATGCAAGGCGCTGACGATCTGTTCGGCGGCTCGCTTGGTCATGCCAAGCACGGACGTCGGATCGACGGCCTTGTCGCTCGAGACCATGACGAATTGCGCCACGCCGCACCTGGCGGCGACTTCGGCGCAGACAAGCGTGCCGAAGACATTGGTCTGGATAGCCGATTCCCAGTTCTCCTCCAGCAGCGGAACATGCTTCAACGCGGCGGCATGGAAGAGGATGTCGGGTTTGAACTCGGTGACGACACGCGTCATCTGACGCCGGTCCGCGACATCGACGATGCGGACCTTGAGGCGGTCATGGTGCTTCTCGTCGATATACTGGCTCAACTGGAAGATGCCGAATTCGGAATTGTCGGCGACCAGCACGGCGTCGGCCCCAAGCTCCAGCGACCGCTTGACCAGCGTTCGGCCGATGGAGCCGGCGCCTCCCGTGACCAGGACGCGCTTGCCGCCGACGAAGGCGCCGATGCGCTCGATGTCGGACGCCACCGTCGGGCGGCGCAGGATCGTCTCCATCTCGACGGCGTCGAGAACGAGCTTTCCCTCCTGGCCCAGCTGCGAAAGCCCCGCGAACTGCACGACCCCGATGTCGCCGTGACGCGCGACGCGGACAAGCTCCGAATATTCCTCGATCTCATGCTCGGCGCCGCTGCCGAAGATCAGGAGATCGAGGCTCTTGGTGCCGGTCGCATAATCCTCCAGCACATCGATCAGGCGCGGCCGGGTCGCCACCACGGGAACCCCTTGAATGCGCGTGCCGAGCGGTGCGCCGTGCTCGGTGGCCATGATGCCGACGATGGAATGGTCGGCGGGCTGCGCCGTGCGCGTGAAACGAATGATCAGGTCGGCCTCGCTCAGCCGCCCGACGAACAGGGCCTGTTTGGCGCGCGCCGTGTCGGCCTTGCCGTTCAGGACGCCCCAGCTCGCGCCGTCGCGCAGGAAGCGGTAGAACAGCCGGGGCGCCGAGATGATGGTGAAGGAGACGAGCAGGAAGACGATGAACTGGCGCTCGTTGAGGCCCGCGACAGGCTGGAAGAAGCGCACGACCAGCGAGACGGCGTAAAGCACGAATGTGAGGATCGCGCAGCTCTTCAGGATGTTGAAGAAATCAGGCGTCGAGGCGAAGCGCCAGACCGTGGTGTAGAGGCCGCAATATCTGAACAGAAGATGGCTGATGAGAACGATGCCGGCCCAGGTGACAAGGCCCTCAGTGGAGAGCGCCCCGAACGAAAGATCCGACCGCGACAGGACAAGGCTGAGCGCCACGGCGACCAGGACCATGACCACGTCCTGAACCATGATGAAGGCGCGCCGCACCTGTGGCCTGAGCCCGAACACAGTTTCCAGGGAAGTATTCATTAGGCAGTACTAAACTCCAGGCTGTCGGCATGACCACCAGCAAAGTGTGAGCACGAGAATCATTCGCGACCGTCACACTTACAAGTAGCATCTCCGGCCCCCGCCTGCTGTATCGCATACTGCGGGCCGCGGGCCATAGCCAGATGTTTTTTTGGGGGGGAGAGTCGTCACCAAGCCCTTTGGCATCTGGTGCCGATGTCCACTAGACGATCTGCGTAGGTTCACGTAGCTGCTGTTAATTTCCTAGTGGAATCACCAGCTACCCTGCAGTTCCATCCTTAAGAAGCGCTGCAATCTTCCTAGGATCATATTTTGTTCCAACGAATGGAAGCTCACGGATTTCGGTTTGCGCCATCGTGATACCAACGTTTTCTTCTGCCATCGATACGGCCTGTCCCACGGCCCTGGCAACGGAGTCCGGCGTAACAAAGTCAAGGCTCAGTAGATTACCGCTTCGGTCGGAAATCCTCTTTGTGTCATAGTTGTTCGATACAGTAATTAAGCCGGCGTGAGCCATCTCTAACGGCGGATAGCTGGGATGTGGCGAAATCATCAGAGATACTCCAACGCTTGCACGGCTTAGGTATTCTGCATACGCTTCAAGCGAAACTTTCCCAGGAACAGCACCATTCTGCACCGGCCACATCTTGCTTTCGTCAAAGTCCTCCCCCAAGAACACGACTCGCCATTTGCTCGCCTCGATCGGATTTCTTTGCTGCCACAGAGAAAGCCCATCTACAATTATTTCGAAGCAATTTCTGGCCGCTGCCGGCCTACCGTAACAGAGAATGATCCTCTCCTTCGGGACCATCCTTATCCTATTCCTAATCGTATCGTTTACGCGAAACGGAACCACGATTTGATCGGCGCGACCAAATCTATGATTTATAAATGAGGAAAGCTCTTCCGAATTGACAAGAGGGATGACACTTTCGTCCAGGTCATAAGTCGATTCGGCAATCGCCCAACGTGAGGACCACTGCACAAAATTCGACTCGTAATCCTGCATGAAGTATAGTGCCCTAGCTCGTCGCCCAAAAGCCTTCTTCTGGAACCGCGCAATGGACGAGGTTCTTAGATATTCGGACCACCAAGCAGTCGACATGTAGAAGTCATCTTTACGGACGTCCAGCCGGCGCCTTCGATCGAATGCCTCAAAAATAACAGCGGGGCCATCGCTCGAATTTAACGCGTATTCTCGGAGTCCATGTAGGTGGCCCTCTTCCACGGGCGAATCGAGGACGATAATTCTCTTATCGAAGTCGACCAACTCAAGACAAATCTCATCGAATATTTTTATGGCTGTCGATATTCCTCCAAAAATGTGCCGGGGATCTATCGTGGGCAGCAGCAAGTTGATTCTCGGCTTGAGCTTATTGGACTTCGATATCCTTAGTGGGCGGAGTTCGCCATATTGTCGGCCCATTAAGAGATCTGATCGTCCTGGCTCTTCAAAAAGGGGCAGGTATACCTTTTCTACGATGCTGGGATCTTCAGCCTTTTCGACCTTGAGAAGCGCTCCCGACCGAGCTGAACCAACTCCAACACCGGTCTGTACTTTGAACCAATGAAACCCAGCGCATTCTGCAAAATGCAAATAGCTGCGTTCTATCGCATGCGCCAATGTACCGTCTACCTGCCCAGCCTCGCTTGGGAAGTCTTCGAATGTCAGGCCCAGATCGAGGAGCGGCGCCAAAGCCGCAGACCGACCCCAGAACATAGAGCCTGAAGGAAATTCCAGGACGCTATCTTTGCTGAGCTCCCAATGGGCCCGCCCCAGAAGAGCCTTTGCCGTTTCAAAATCAAACCCCCAATTGAGCATTTCACGTATCGGATAAAAATGCTGAGGGTATACCACGCCAAGTTTCTCGTCGGATGCGAAAAGTAGTAGAATAGATCTAACTATCTCCTTAGATCCAATAAGATTTTGAATCAAATATTCACGCCACCCATCTAATGACGACAGATGCGGAGATTTCTTCGTGTGCAAATGAAGGAATAATTCATGCTTTTTGTATACGTCGCTGAACCCAACAATCTTCGGCGCAATGTCCCGGCCTCTGTTTTCAAAAACGCGGACCTCCGCGCCTCCAATTCCACACTCTGTACAGATGCCCTGTATCGATTTTCGTTTTTCATCATCTGTTGTTGACACATAAAGACGAAACCCTGATTCGATATTTTTAAGCTGCAGCAGAATTTCTTTAAAAACATCTGTATAATATACATGAACAATTACCGCGATATCGTTCTGCACCACTGCGTTAGGGGCGACCGGCAACGGTATCTGAAGGGCAATATCGCTCTCTGGCAAAGGGCGCCGGGCGCTCACGGCGCCGTCATTGCTGAAAAAGGAAAACGAGGAGGTGCGAGAACGCCTTTCCGCGAGAAAGCGACGCGTCTTCACCACGGCGGACCGCACCCCTTCAGTCCTAACGACAAAGACACCGTGCCTTACCAATGAGAGCGCTCTGCGCATTTTTGTACCTTCTCATGGAGGTTAACCTGGATGTCGCGTGGATAGTCCTTCACGACGGCATGGGCCAACTAAGCACTCGGCTAGCGTGCAATTGATGGCGCGACGCCGCTCCAGTCGGCCTCACCGATCCCCGATGACAGCCAACGCAGCCGACAAAATCGCTTTGCCATACAGTTTCGCTGCCGAATGCAGCATTCCATCCGCAAGATCAAGGGCCGACATGGGATTTACGGGTTGATCACCACCGAAACCGCAGCATGTTGCCGTAATCGCCGCGCGTGCGGCGCAGTGCACATTGGTCGCGGGGTCTAGCTGGCGGTTTGGCTTCCTAATCCTGGTCAAATGATCTATTCGCTGCTCGCTGAACATCGAAATGAGGACTCCCTTGGTTCGAGCGACCAAAATCAAGTCAACGACCCAAAATGCACTGCGTGACATTGCCGAAGCGCTGGAAAAGCATCATCTTGCCACGACATTCGCATGGCAGGATATAGCCCAGCGCTACCGTAGATCACGTGTTGGGGCCTTTTGGCTGACGATCAACATGGGTGTGCTGATTGGCGCTTTGGGCGTTGTGTTTGGAACCCTGTTTAGAACGCCTATGCAGGAGTACCTCCCGTTCATCTGCAGCGGAATGATCGCATGGGGGTTCATCTCCTCCTGCCTGAATGAGGGTTGCACGAGTTTCATTAGCGCCGAGGGAATCATTCTCCAGGTGCGAATGCCATTGTTCACACACGTGTTAAGAACGATGTTGAGGAATGCGATCATTTTCGCTCACAATCTGCTCATTTTCCCTGTTCTGATTGTCCTTGTAGGAGCGCCAGTTTCTGCAGCCATTCCGCTGGCCGTTCCGGGGTTTCTTTTGGTCGTACTCAATCTGCTGTGGATGATGTTAATTCTTGGCCTTGTGTGCGCAAGATATCGCGACCTTACTCAGGTATTGCAAAATCTTTTACAGGTTCTGTTCTACGTTACGCCAATTATGTGGCAGCCGAAAACCCTTCCGGAAGGTGCCTCTCGTTATCTATTCGATCTCAACCCATTTTACCATTTGATGACGATCGTGCGCGAACCGTTGCTAGGCCAGGAGCCAGCGGCATTGAGCTGGGGGGTTGCCCTTGTCATGTCGGCGCTTGGTTGGATTTTTGCCATCTGGTTTTTTGATCGGTATCGTCGACGCGTTCCCTATTGGCTTTGAAAAAATGTCTCACGTCTGTCTCAACAACGTCTCCGTTGCATTTCCCGTCTACAATGCGGCGAGTCGATCTTTCAAAAACCGCGTCCTGAGCGTTGCAACGGGGGGAGCCATCGAGCGCCATCACGACGGAAACATCGTCGTGAAGGGTTTGGAGAACATCAATCTCGAGATCAAAGAAGGGGAGCGAGTCGGTCTCATTGGACACAATGGCTCGGGTAAAACCACGCTGCTGCGTGTCCTTTCCGGAATTTATTCGCCGACCTCTGGGAACGCCGCCGTTGACGGCGAGTGCGTGTCGCTCATCAATATCAGTCTTGGCATAGACCCCGAGGCGACCGGTCGGGAAAACATTCGCTTGCGCGCCGCGATGATGGGACTCACCCCATCTGAATTGCGAGAAAGGTTGGATGAAATAACTGAGTTTTCCGGGCTTGGGGATTTTCTCGATATGCCTTTCCGTACATACTCATCTGGCATGCAACTGAGATTGGCGTTCGCAACCTCAACCTCGATTCGGCCGGAGATTCTCATCATGGATGAGTGGCTTTCGACCGGCGATGAAGACTTTAAGGAGCGCGCTAATCGCCGATTGCGAGAGATTGTAAGTTCGACAAAGATTCTGGTTCTGGCGAGTCATTCCAGAGAATTGCTGCTCCAGAACTGCAGTCGGATTGTTTGGCTGGAGCATGGCAGAATTCGGCTGGATGGAGCAGCTCAAGATGTTGCGACACAATACTTCGGAAACTGAGCAGATATCGAACGCGAGAATCTTACCTAGACACTACATTACCCCAGCACGATCAGTAGTTCTATGTACAAGCTATCCGTAGGAAACTAAATGGAAATAGATCAGTGACGTCTTTTGTAAACGGAAAGGTTTGCGCGGTTGTTGGCGCAGGCGGATTTCTCGGCACTAATCTTTGCCTAAGACTCAACGAACTGGGTGCTAAGGTACGAGCCATTGGCCGCAGGGCAGCTTTTCCTAAGGCACTGGAACAGGTGGAGTGGCGTCAGGGCGATATTTCTGATCAGTCCGTCCTTGCTAACACCTTATTTGACGTTGACGTCGTTTTTCACTTGGCAAATTCAAATACTCCGCATGCGTCCAATTTTAATAAGACAATAGACGTAAAGACAAGTCTTTTACCTACACTGAATCTGCTTGAGCAATGTAAAGAATTCAATATTGGAAGAATTATATTCGCTTCGTCTGGCGGCACCGTGTATGGTCTTCCATTAACGCTTCCAATGGCTGAAGATCACCCGGAGAACCCGATAACGTCCTACGGGATCAACAAACTTGCGTCCGAAAAATACTTTTCTCTATATGAGCGTCTCCATCAAGTGGACTATCGGATAGCGCGGTTGGCAAATCCTTTTGGCCCATTCCAAACCGCCGAAAAGAACCAAGGTGTCATCGCCGCATTCGCAAAGAAAATGCTGCTGGACGAGACAATTGAAATTTGGGGGGACGGAAATGTTGTTCGTGATTTCCTCTATGTCTCGGATGCTATCGAAGCGATGATTCTGCTCGCTGGGCACACGGGCGGCGATCGCATCTTCAATATAGGATCCGGCTTGGGGCACAGCTTGAAAGACGTACTTCAAGCGCTAGAAACGAATATAGGAAAGACGCCACAGGTGCAATATCGTCCAGGCCGGGTTGATGATGCGCCCGCTGTGGTTCTCGATATCTCTAGAGCACAGACGATTCTACGATGGCGTCCTGAAGTGGACTTTCAGGAAGGCGTTGGGCACACCGTCGAATGGCTAACTAAAGACCTTGAAATCTGATGCGTGGCTTGAAGAACTCGATGAATAAGTTGTTCAATTTTTCTAATCGCGACATTGAAGTCGCTCCATTCGTCGGGGACGATATTACTCCAGATGTTACTATTGCCACGCTCGGTGCGAATTTTGGCTGCCATTCCGCAGCTCGACGCGTCTGCGAAATTTTTGGCGACACAGCTAAGTCAACCGTGATTTGGCAAGCTGATGTGTACCATCACGCGCGGCGGCTAGCTGAAGCGCATAATATTTCGAATATTATCGACATTGGATGCGGAAATGGAGATAAGCTAGCTCATTATTTTCCAAGGGAGTCGTTTAATACGATCGGCGTTGATTTTCTCAGTTCACTGTTAGTCGCGAAAGGGAGGCACCTGGATCGCAGGTGGGTCGAGTGCGATATCACCCAATACACAGACATACGCCAAGTTTTCGAATCGCTTTCGGAACATCTACCCGCGGTCATCATCTTGAGTGACGTAATCGAGCATCTTGTGGATGTGAGACCTTTGGTTAGTGGAATGCGAACCTTGATGCGGCGCAATGAGCGAAGCCGCTTGGTTGTGTCGACGCCAGACCGATCAAGATTGGAAAAAACCGAAATCGAAGACCTGCCGAACAACCGCGCTCACGTAAGAGAATGGAATCTGGAGGAGCTTATCGCGTTTTTCATTTCTGCCGGTTTTTGTGTTGATCGCTGTGGCTGGACAAGAATGAACCAGTTTGACGAGTCGTTCTCTACGTCATATCTAGAGCTTTCATTTTCGACCACGCATTATCTTGACTGGCTCCTTGATGCTGGGTTGATCTATCACAAGCGCGAACCGCACCACATACTTATAACGTCGGAATTTCAGGGAGTTGGTGCTTCGGGCGGAATAGGCACGGTTGTCGAACAACAGCGACAGGCGTATGGGCCCGAAACTACCTTAGTAGTCTACGTGGGCCCACATACCCCGTTGCACAGCTTACATCGCAGAAAGCAGCTGACTACTCCGAGGCACCTATTTGCCGACGACTCCACTTTAAGACTGCCTACAGAAGATTTGGCTCTTGAGGCCATCCAACAACTGTTATTCTTCTTTCCTGACTTAGAGACTGTTCAGTATCAGGAATATCAGGGAATCGGCCTTCGGGTTGCCCAAGCGGGGCGGGCCGCGCTCTTCCCACCACAATTGAGAACGGTCGTCCATTGCCACGGAGCGGTGCACTATCTTGAGAATGGAATGCAGACGTGGATCGGAGCTTCGGCCGATCTCAGTGCGGTTCGTGAGAAGATAGCGATAGAATATTCCGACACGATCGTTTTCCCCAGCAAATTCCTGAAAAGGCTATACGAAGAGGCTGGGATAGCGTCCTTGCATCAGGACATCCGAGTGATTGGATATCCCTATAGCTTTTCGGCTGTCGACCATAGCGTGATCGGCTCAGTTGATAAGCTCGTATTCGTCGGCAAACGGATAAGCATGAAAGGCTTTCACCTTTTCTTGCAGACGATTGTTTCGTCGTCTGCTGAGCTTCTCGAAGCGGGAGTGAGATCTATCGTGATCATCGGCCCGAAGGCTGGAGAAGAAGGGCTGGCGTCACCCTTACTGGATCAGGTTCGAGCGCACTTTTTCGTGGATGAACATACCGATTTTCATCGTGACGATTTGCTTTTGTTCGCGAATGAACACGCTCGAAGTGCGCTGTTCGTCCTACCTTACCTAGCCGACAATCAACCACTTACGGTATTTGACATAATTGATGCTGGAGCGCTGCCGATATTGATGGATGCAGGCGGAGTTCCAGAGATGCTTCCGCATCAATGGGCAGCGCATGTCCTTTCCAAACCTACCTCAGAGGCGCTCAGCCACCGAATTCTTCATGTTGTTAATACCACGTCCAAGAAAAGAACGACACTTGCGCAGAGATTAAAGGCCGGCGTTATCCAGCATCAAGCGGATGTTAGACGTTCTCTGTCGGACGTATGCCGGCCGAAGAGTAAGGGAACACAAGGGAGCCAAGGACTGTTAACGACTACCGTGGTGATTCCATATTTCAATACCGACATTCAGTACATTAAAGATTTAACCTGGTCGCTTGAGAACCAGAGCCTGCCGCCAGATAAGGTGATTTTTGTCGATGACTGTTCCGACAAAAGCAATTACGAGGCACTGTTGGCATTTCTCAAAAAAGAGGTCAAACTTGATTGGTCAATTATTAGGCACAAGACAAATAAAGGATTGGCCGGAGCTAGGAATTCTGCCCTTGCGGCAGCCAATACGGCTTTGTTAATTAATGTCGATTCAGACGATATTCCTTTGAATAACTTTATCAGGGACTTGGCCGACTGTTTTAATAACAATCCTAACGCTGCAGCTGCTGTTCCTTTCTTGCAGGCCTTTGAAGATGGAACGAAGTTTGAGCTCCAACGATCAGAGAGTTACGTCTACCGGCCGCTCGGAGACGGCCTTATTGCAGCCCTAACGGACAATATTCTTGGCCATGCCAACTCTGGATTCCGCGTCGACCGGATCAGAGCGATGGGTGGCTGGGATGACACGGATAAGTCAAAATATGAAGACTGGGCGCTTTATATGCGGCTGATCTCGAGTGGGGAGCAGATCGCGATTGTTCCGCGCGTTGGCTGCCTATACAGGATTCGCAGCTCATCGATGGTCAGAACCTATGCAACGTGGCCTGGGCTTCGCCGTATTGCCCGTAATATTCAGGGCATCCCGCGATTCGACGCCTTTCGTATTGAAGCCCAAGCGTACGGCTACCTTAACGAAAGAAATCAACGAGAAGCTCTCAGTTCGGAGCTCAACTCTCTTAACGCACAAGTTGCCGCCCTGAACCAGGAGCGCGACTTCCTGCTTGGCACACTGGCGGCTCATCGTACGAGGAGAGCCGTCCGGATCACAGACGCTGTCGCACTGAGAATCGGCCGGTTTCCGATGCTTTCCAAGGCCATTCTGGGTGGTTTTAGGATCGCGTGTAGCATTGGAGCAAAGTGTCTGCGCGCGACAGACAGGCGCAGGCGTTGAGTCGTTATAGGGCCAGTGTCTGACGGATATTAATCGAGAAGATTGTCTATGTATAAGTTGTTTGACCAGTCACAGTTCTTTCGCGGCTCGAAGTGGGACTTCGATATAGCTCGCGCGAACAAAACCGCTTTGGAGAAATACCAGTCATTTTATTCTGCTATGGAACTCTCAGGCTTGCCGCCATATGATCTGGATCGCATAACCACTGCGATTTTTTACTTGCGCACGATGCTCATCCGGCATGGAATGACCGGCCAAGATAAAACCGCCGTTGAGATTGGCTGCGGCACTGGCAATAAATCTCTATCTATCAACGATCTATTCGGGCGATATATTGGTATCGATCTTCTAAAAGATCAGATACACGAGGCAAATCGGCGGGCAAGAAGTCTACGACAAGAGAATTTGTTTTTTGTGGCCGAGAATGCAGTTCGGGTCCTAAAAAATCCAAGTGCGTTTGGAATTCCCGATGAAATCGACTTGTTGGTTCTATATGCGGTCATTGAGCACTTGACCCCTACCGAACGCGCGGACGTCCTTGCTTTGGCCGACGATGTCATTGGACGCGGCGGCCACGTATTGATCATGGAATCGCCCAATAGATTACTGCCATTTGACTCCCATACGACCGAAGCACATTTTTTTAATTGGTTACCTGATAGATTGGCGTTTGAATTCGCGAAGACAGAAGCAAAACGAAGCGAGATCGTTGCCGAGTTTGACAGTTGGTCCGGGGAACGATCAACGGAGCAACTTTACCGGATCGGACGCGGCGTCAGCTTCCATGACCTAGAGCAGGTATTTTCGTCGGACCTGGTTGATTATAGCTTTCCGATGCATTCGTTTTGCTGCGAAACACTTAATATGGAACCGATTCAGCACCAAGAGATAAATCTGCTAGGCTATCTGTCACGCAACGTTCCAGGGAAGCCTAATGCTAGCTTTGCAAGAGCATGGATTGACACGATCATAGGTGGACATGGGTCGGAAACATCAGACGTTCGATATCTATCGCCTTTTTGGCCTCTATGGCTGGTCCATGAGGAGCCCCCGATCTTTTGGCAATCTCCTTCAAAAACACTTTCAAGCCAGTCTGCCCAGTGGGAAGCCGAACCGAATATTGAAGGCGCTTCCGAAATCGCCTTCTGCTTCACAGGCGAAACAGCGGAGATTGCCATAGAGATCAAGGATTGTACGTCAGACCGGTTTGAGCTTGTAAATTTGACCAAGGCAAGACCGACGCGTTGGCACAATTCGTTTTCCGTCGCCTACAAAGTGGACAAGCCACTCACACACATCCGGGTTCGCTGCCTGAGTGGATCGGTTCAGTTTAACGGCGCCTTCGTCTCAGTGAAAAGCCAGAGACCCACTCGTCGACGTCCTCCCGCATTTAGACATTCTGAAAGCCGGTGATGAGTAACGCGTTAAGCGCACCCCAACGCTTACCTACTCCGGCCGTCGAACGGACATAGCCAGATATTGGAACTCTTCAGTTGAGCGCAGGTTTGAAATTATTAGAGGCAACGACGCAAACAGCGTCCTAGGATACCAGCTCTGAATATGGTAGCCTAATTGGCTTGGAACGAAAGACAAAATGCGGGACAGATTCTTCATCCTTTTCGAAGCTAGGAGCGGATCATCGCACTTGGTTTCTCTGCTCAATTCGTCACCGAACGTGATCTGTTATTCGGAGATATTTGCAGGCCAGTCACTCGACGTATGTGATCAGCTGCTTCATGCGCTAGAAGCCGAAGCCCCGCTCCACAATCTAAATCCTTGGGTTTTGGATGACTATGGATCTGTGGATCCAGAAAAGGAGGCGATGTGCGTTGGTTTCAAGGCCAAACCTTACGATCTGCCCAGCAGCCGGACGCTGGACAAGCTTGAAGAGATGGGATTTAAGCTAATTCTTTTGACCAGAAGAAATATCATCAAGCAAGCAGTGTCCCGATCGACAGGGCTTAAGCTTTGGAACAAGATCGGCCTCTATAACGCTCCCGTAGGCGGAGATACGATCTCTTCGATTACCATTGACCCTTTGGAAATAATTGAAATTGCAGAGATATGCGACGAGGTCAGGACTAACCTATTATCCACCCTAGATCGCTGGAAGAATCAGACCCTACAAATAGAGTACGAAGACCTTCTATATAGGGAAGATTTTGTCTTAAAAAACTTAGCGCGCTTCTTATCGATTCCAGAGTTCCAATCATTCAGCAAGACAACGAAGAATACTCTGGATGACCTTTCAATGGCCCTGGATAACTACGATGAACTTGTGAAGGTTCTGAAAAACCACAAGTTTGAGATGTATTTAAAGTAGCTTTAAATACCAAAAACCGACCTTGATGCGCTATCTGGCTCGCAAATGTTGCACACCACCTCTTCCGCCGACTGCCGCCAGTCCGGCGCCGTCCATGCAAAAACGCCCGCGAATTTCGCGCTCGATAGCCGGGAATTGGCGGGGCGGCGCGCCTTGGTCGGGTAGTCCATCGTCGTGATATCCCGTACCCGCGCCCAGGGACCACCAGACTTCAGGCTTGTGTCGAGGATATGACGGGCAAAGCCGCTCCAGTTGGTCTCGCCCGTGCCGGCCAGATGATAGGTGCCGAACGCGGCGACGTCGTTGTTGCGGTGCAGCGTGGTGGCCGCATGCAGGATCGCGTCGGCGATGTCGAGCGCGGATGTGGGATTTCCCCATTGATCTGATACCACCGGAATCTCGTCGCGGTCGGCGGCGAGCCTCAGCATGGTTTTCACGAAATTTTTTCCGAACGGGCTGTAGACCCAGGCGGTGCGCAGGATCATGTGGCGTGGATTGGCAGCGGCCACCGCCTGCTCGCCGGCGAGCTTGGAGGCGCCGTAGACACCGAGCGGCGCCGTCGGGTCGGTCTCGACATAGGCGTGGGGAGCGCTGCCGTCGAAGACATAGTCGGTCGAAAGATGGATGATTGGAATACCAAGCCGCGCCGCGGCCTCGGCCACCTTGCCGGCGCCGGTCGCGTTCACCGCAAAGGCCAGATCGGGCTCGTCCTCGGCCTGGTCGACGGCCGTGTAAGCGGCGGCCGACACGACGATGTCAGGCTTGGCGGCGGTGATGGCATCGATGACGGTGTCGGGTCTTGCCAGGTCGAGCTCCGGGCGGCCGATGGCGACGACCTCGACGCCCGCGCGCGCCTGGCCGGCCTCGAGCAGGCTCGCCGCGACCTGGCCGTCGCGTCCGGTGACGAGGAGCCTCACGCGCCCACCTTGCGCGCTTCGCCCAGTCTTTCGCCGGCATAGCGCTGCTCGCGGATCGGTCCCCACCACCATTTGTTGTCGAGGAACCAATCCACGGTCCTGGCAAGGCCGCTGTCGAAATTCTCCCTGGGCGTCCAGCCGAGTTCGCGGCTTATCTTGGTGGCATCGATGGCGTAGCGGCGGTCGTGGCCGGGACGGTCGGTGACGAAGGAGATCAGCTCGCGATAGCGCCTGCCGCCGGCGCGCGGACGCCTGGTGTCGAGCAGGTCGCAGATCGTCTCGACGACGGCGAGGTTGGTGCGTTCCGAATTGCCGCCGACATTGTAGCTCTCGCCCGGATGCCCCTTCGTGGCGACGAGTTCCAGGGCGCGCGCGTGATCCTCGACGAACAGCCAGTCGCGCACATTGGCGCCAGCGCCGTAGACCGGCAGCGGCTTTTCATCGAGCGCGTTGAGGATGACGAGCGGGATCAGCTTCTCGGGGAAATGATAGGGGCCGTAATTGTTCGAACAGTTGGAAAGCACGACCGGCAGGCCGTAGGTCTCGTGCCAGGCGCGCACCAGATGGTCAGAAGCCGCTTTCGAGGCGGAATAGGGCGAGGACGGCGCATAGGGCGTCTCCTCGACGAACATGCCGCCGTCGAAAGGCAGATCGCCGAACACCTCGTCGGTGGAGACGTGATGGAAGCGGAAGCGGCTTTTCCTGTCGTCGGACAGGCCGCGCCAGTATTCGAGCGCGGCGTTGAGGATCTTGTAGGTGCCGACGATGTTGGTCTCGATGAAGGCGCCCGGCCCATCGATCGAGCGGTCGACATGGCTCTCGGCGGCAAGGTTCATGACGATGTCGATATCGTCGCGGCGCAGTATGTCGAGCACCGCCCTTTCGTCACAGATATCGGCCTGGGCGAAGCTGTAATTGTGGGCATTCTCGATCGGCCGCAGCGAGGCCAGGTTGCCCGCATAGGTGAGCTTGTCGAGATTGGTCACCCGGTAGGCCGGATTGGCGCACAGATGCCGGCATACCGCCGAACCGATGAAGCCGGCACCGCCCGTCACCAGAAAATTCATCCCGCCGTCCTTATGCACCACATGCTCCATCAGGCGAACACCTCGGCCGTAGCCAGCGTCGGCGCCTTGAGGTCCTTGTCCGAAAGCTGGAACCCGTCGGCCAGCGACGGCCATTCTATGCCGATGGCCGGATCGTCGAAACGGATCGACCGATCATGCTCGGGCGAATAGGTGTCGGTCACCTTGTACAGCACCTCGGTGTCGGGCACGAGCGTGACGAAGCCATGCGCGAAGCCCTTCGGCACCAGGATCTGGTTGCCTTTTTCGGCCGACACTTCGAGGGCGACCCATTTTCCGAAGGTTTTCGAGGCGCGGCGGATATCGACAGCGATGTCGAGAATGCTGCCGCGGATGACCCGCAGCAGCTTGTCCTGGGCACGCGGCGCAAGCTGGTAGTGAAGCCCGCGCAGGACGCCCGGGGCAGCGGAATAGGAATGGTTGTCCTGCACGAAAGTCAGGTCGATGCCGGCCTGCGAAAAGCGCTCGGCATTGTAGGTTTCCATGAAGAAACCGCGTGCGTCACCATGGCGCTTCGGGACGATTTCCAGCACCCCGTCGATGCCCAGGGATCTCACCTCCAGCATCTTAACCCTCCGAAAGATCGACGACGCGCCGGCGCAGATAGGCGGCGTACTCGTTCTTTCCCAGCCGGCTTGCGCGCTCCAGCACCATGTCCGCCGTCAGCCATCCCTGTTCGAAGGCGATTTCCTCCGGACAGGCGACCTTGATGCCCTGGCGATGCTCGATCGTGCGCACGAAGGACGAGGCTTCGTGCAGGCTGTCATGCGTACCGGTGTCGAGCCAGGCATAGCCGCGTCCCAGCCGGTGAACATGGAGCTGGCCGCGCTCGAGATAGACATTGTTGACCGCCGTGATCTCGATCTCGCCACGCGCCGAAGGACGGATGGTCGGGGCGATGTCGACGACGTCATTGTCGTAGAAATAGAGACCGGTGACGGCCCAGTTGGACTTCGGCTTTTGCGGCTTTTCCTCGATCGTCAGCGCGGTTCCGGTCGCTTTATCGAAAGACACCACGCCATAGCGTTCGGGATCCTCGACATGGTAGGCGAACACCGAGGCACCCCTCTGGCGCGATGCCGCGACGCGGCAAAGCTGCGATAGCCCGTCGCCAAAATAGATGTTGTCGCCCAGGATCATCGACACGCTGTCCTTGCCGATGAAATCGCGGCCGATGATGAAGGCTTCCGCGAGTCCATTGGGCTGCGGCTGCTCGGCGTAAGACAGGGCCAGCCCGAACTCCGACCCGTCGCCGAGCAAACCACGAAAAGCCGGCAGATCACGGGGCGTCGAAATGATCAGAATCTCTCGTATTCCCGCGAGCATCAGCACGCTCAGCGGATAATAGATCATCGGCTTGTCGTAAATGGGAAGAATTTGCTTAGAGACTGCTAATGTTAGTGGATAAAGACGCGTTCCACTGCCTCCAGCAAGGATAATTCCTTTCAAGAAGCTCTCCTCGACATGCCAAAGCCCCCCGGCCCTGTGTGCCTGTGCTTAGGTTTCATGCATTGGCTTGTCAATGCGGCACACGACAAACGCGTTGGCCATGGTGGATACCCGGTCATCGAGGCCGAGGCCCTGACCGCGGATCGCACTTTCGGTCTTGTCGAGGACGGGGCAGCGGCCATTGCGCAGGGTGGACGTTCCAACATTCAGGCCGCGGCCATGATCACATGTGCCTGGATTTTGGCGGCAACTTCGCCGCTGCCATGTCTGTCGGCAATGGCTGATGCCGCGTAGTCGGTCGCGGCGTCCAGTTTTCCAGCGTCCCTGGCCTCGATTTCGGTGCGAAGGACGGTGCCCTGACAATAAGCGACGGCCGGAAGCCGTGGCGAGGATGCGCGGCTTTGCTCGGCTCTGGTCTCGATCGCGACATCGGAGAAACCCGCGTCCTCCAGGTCGCGACGGATCAGCGCCTTGTCGTGATAGCCGTGCGGCGTGCGTGCCAGGAAGCGCGGCGGATCGTCGGGAAAAATCCGCGCGAGGGCATTGGTCACGTCATCGGCGAACACATTCTCCTCGATGCGATCCCATACGTTGAACAGGAACCGGCCTCCCGGCCTCAGGACCCGCCTAGCTTCGCGGTAGGCGGAGGCGCGGTTTGGAAAGAACATCGCACCGAACTGACAACAGACGAGATCGAAGGCCGCATCCTCGAACGGCAGCGCCATCGCATCCGCCTGGCGCCATGTGATGCGGCTGTCGGGTGTCTGTCGCGAGGCGGCGTAGTCGAGCATCGGCTGGTTCAGGTCGGTCACGACATAGCTTGCGCCAGGGGCCAGTCTTGGCGCCAATGCGCGGGTGACGACCCCGGTGCCGGCGGCGATTTCCAGGACAGCCCCCGGCGACAGGGCCGCGGCTCGGCGCGCGATATCCGCGGCGAACGGCTCGAAAATCAAAGGCACCATGTAACGGTCGTAGTTTTCAGGAATCGAGCCGGCGAACAGTTTGTCCGTTTCCAACATGGCAATCCCCACCGTCTGATGACTTGGGGAGACTAGCACATATTTTTGTTCCTGGTCTTTTTCGACCGAGAGCAGGTCTTTACGTGGCCAAGAACGCGTTCATCACGCTCAACGCGGCCCAAAATAACCCAGGTACCACTCGACGAACCGCCCTACCCCCTCCGTGACGGAGGTCCGGGGGCGGTAGCCGACCGCCGCTTGCAGTGCCGAAGTGTCGGCGAAGGTGTCGGGCACGTCGCCGGCCTGCAGCGGCAGGAGTTCGATCACGGCCTTGCGGCCAAGCGCGTTTTCCAGCGCCTCGACATAGGCGGTCAGCTTCACCGGATTGTTGTTGCCGATGTTGAAGATGCGCCAGGGCGCGCTGCTGGTCGCCGAATCCGGATGGCTGGAATCCCAGGCCGGGTTGGCCGCGGCGGGGCTGTCGCTGGCGCGGATCACGCCTTCGGCGATGTCCTCGACATAGGTGAAGTCGCGCGTGTGGTTGCCGTTGTTGAACAGCTTGATCGGCTCGCCGGCCAGGATGCTCCTGGTGAACAGGAACAGCGCCATGTCCGGGCGCCCCCAGGGACCGTACACGGTGAAGAAACGCAGCCCCGTGGTGGGCAGGCCGAACAGATGGCTGTAGCTGTGCGCCATCAGTTCGTTGGCGCGCTTGGTGGCGGCGTAGAACTGCAAGGGATGGTCGGCCGGGCGATGCTCGGAAAACGGCATGTCGGTGTTGGCGCCATAGACACTGGAGGTGCTGGCATAGGTCAGGTGCCCGACACGGCTGCCGCGGCAGGCCTCGAGCATGTTGGTGAAAGCAACGATGTTGCTTTCGACATAGGCGTGGGGGTTTTCCAGGCTGTAGCGCACGCCTGCCTGCGCGGCCAGGTGGATCACCCGGTCGAAGGCGTGGTCGGCAAAGCAGCCGTCGACCACGCTGCGGTCGGCGAGATTGCCATGGATCAAATGATAGCCGGCATTGGTGCCGCGACCCGCCTCGGCCAGCAGCCGCAGCCGCGCCTCCTTGATCTCAGGGTCGTAGTAGTCGTTGATGCTGTCGATGCCGACAACCTCGTCACCGCGCTCCAGGAGCCGCCTGGAGACATGATAGCCTATGAACCCGGCAGCGCCGGTGACCAGAACCTTCATCAGAAACGCCCGTCCGTGACATGGCTGGGAAACAGGCCCGGCTCATCGCAGGCCAAGCTCCGGCCCGAAGTGATCCGGGCCGGATGTTCTCAAATCAGGAGCGCTTCAGCAATGACCAGACGGCCGGCACGAGGCTGGCCGCGAGAGCTACCTTGATCAGGTCGCCGACGATGAACGGCACGACGCCGAACTGCCAGGATTTTTCCGGGCCGATGAGCAGCGCCAGCCAGGCAAAACCCATTGCCATCATCACCACTTCGGCAACCAGCATGGCGTTGAAGAGCTTGATCGGATGACGGTCCCAGCCGCGGTCGGCGGCCCAGCCGACAATCGCCGCCATGACCACGAAGCCGGCGAGATAGCCGCCGGTCGAACCGAGCATATAGGCGATGCCGACGCCTTTTTCCGGCGTGCCCTGGAAGACCGGGAAGCCCATCGCGCCTTCCGCCATGTAGAGCAGCAAAGTGGCGACGCCGAGCCGCATGCCGAAGGCGGCGGCGATCAGGAAGACGGCGAGCGTCTGCATCGAGATATCGACAGGCCCGAGCACTACCCTGGTCTTGGCCGAAAGGGTCAACAGCAGTGTCCCGGCAATCGCCAGAAAAAACTGCGTCGCCAGCCGCGCGGCACCATCTTGCGGCAAGGCCAGAAAAACAAGCGGGCGCGTCGTCGTTGCGGTTGTCATGATCTTCCCCAATTCAATCTTGCCGCGAACCAGAAATCGCGGTCTTGCGTTTTCCTATATTGGCTTGCGTGCTATGCGGCAATCGGTTTTGCCGTTCCGGGAACAATGTGCCGACATGGCTCTCAAATTCGATGCCAGCTTCGACCCCGCTTATGGCCAAGGCGTAAGCGTGGCCCCCGACGTGCAACGTGTCACCGCCCGCAATCCCAGTCCCTTCACCTTTCATGGCACCAACAGCTATGTCGTGGGACGTGACACGCTGGCGGTGATCGATCCCGGACCGGATGACGAGGGGCATCTGCGGACCTTGCTCGACGTGATCGCCGGACGGCCGGTCAGCCACATTTTCGTCAGCCACACGCATCGCGACCATTCCCCGCTGGCGGCCCGGTTGAAGGAGGGCACCGGCGCCCAGGTGCTGGCGGAGGGACCGCACCGGCCGGCGAGACCCTTGCATATCGGCGAAACCAATGCGCTCGACGCCAGCGCCGACACCGCTTTCATCCCCGACATCGCGTTGCCGGACGGCGAACTGGTCAGCGGCGACGGCTGGACGATCCGAACGGTGCTGACGCCCGGCCACACCGCCAATCACGCGGCATTCGCGCTGGAAGGCACCGGAATCCTGTTTTCAGCCGATCATGTCATGAGCTGGGCAACCTCCATCGTCGCGCCGCCGGACGGGGCAATGGCCGATTACATGGCATCGCTCGACCGGCTGATCGAGCGCGGCGATCGCCTGCTGCTGCCTGGCCATGGCGGACCAGTGACTGCGCCGCGCGCTTACATGCGCGGACTGAAGACGCATCGCAAGATGCGCGAACGGGCCATACTGGAGCGGATCAGAGCCGGCGACAGGACAATCCCCGACATGGTCAGGGCGATCTACAGGGATACCGATCCACGGCTGCACGGCGCCGCCGGCCTGTCGGTGCTTGCCCATCTGGAGGATTTGGTGGCGCGCGGCGTCGTGGCGACAAACGCCGCCCCAGCCATAGATGGCATTTTCACGCCGGTCCGATAGGCCTGCCCCCAAGCGTTCACCCTACCGTCGTCGCAGACGCGAATTCGCGCGGAAATGGCTACTCGGCCGGCGCCGCGCCGACCTGGCCGGCGACTTCCTGATCCAGTTCCGCCAGGAAATCGGTGATGCGCGCGGCATTGTCGCCAAGGTCATGGCGGCCGTAACGCGAGGCCGAGCGCATGTCGACGATGACCGTGTCGCCGTCATCCATGACGCGAATGGCGACGTCGGCGGGAAGGCCGAGAACGAAGCTCGAGGCAATGGCGGTGATGGTCACCTCTGTCTGTCCGGCGAGTTCGGGATAAGGCTCCGAAAGGTCCCAGCCGCGCCGGTCGAGCACGGTTTCAACGGCGTTGACGATGGTCTCAAATGGCAGGTCGTAGCTGCGTGCGGTGACCAATGGATAGCTGTCGGTCTGCAAACTCTGCTCACCCGGCGTCGGCGGAGACAGCACGTTCATGTCCTTGGTCCGGTCACCGACATCGAGCGCGGGCGGTTCATCGAAATCGGTCGAGATGTCCCGCAGCGGCGGATAGATCGTCGCCCAGTAGGCGGCAACGCCATAGGGGGTGAGCACCAGCAGCGCCAGCACGGCGCCGACGGTGAGATCGCGGCCACCACGGTCACCAAAATTCCACAGCCTCGCAAAGGCCAGGCCGGCAAACAACAGCGCCAGCGCCGCCAGCAGGGCGACAATGCCCAACACCCACAGGAACACCGGCGTTTGAACGAGGCCGAAGCGATGGCCGACAAAGTTCGTCAGCAAAAGCACCGCCGAAAAGGCGGCCGTGCGCCGCGACCAGCTGGCAGCCTTCGACGTTTGCCGTTCGGGAATGCTAACCATTATTCTCTGCTGCCCCAACCCGGACGGAGGTTTAGTGCCTTTTTGCGGCGGCTTGAAGCCGAAACACGCAACATCCCCTCAATCCGTCGGCAAGCGATAGTCCCTGAACTGCTGACGCAAGGTGATCTTCTGGATCTTGCCGGTGGCGGTGTGCGGTATCTCACCGACGAAAGCGACGTCGTCCGGCATCCACCATTTGGCCACCTTGCCATCCATGAAATCGAGAATCTCGGCCTTGGTCGGTTCCTTGCCCGGCTTGGCGACGACGACCAGCAAGGGCCGCTCGCCCCATTTCGAATGCTGGACGCCGATGGCCGCCGCTTCCGCTACATCGGGGTGGCCGACGGCCAGATTCTCCAGGTCGATGGTCGAAATCCATTCGCCGCCGGACTTGATGACGTCCTTGGCGCGGTCGGTGATCTGCATGTAGCCCCCGGCATCGATATGAGCGACGTCTCCGGTATCGAACCAGCCATCCTCATCGAACTGCTCCGCGCCCACACCGCCATAATAGGCGCGAGCGACTGCCGGACCGCGTACCTTGAGCCGGCCAAACGTCTTGCCGTCCCAGGGCTGCGCGTTGTCGTCGTCGTCGGTCACCTTCATTTCGACGCCGAAGGGCGGGTAACCCTGCTTGCTCTGGACGTCGAGCCGAGCCTCGCCGTCAAGGTCTGCATAGTCCGGCTTCAAGGTGCACAGCGTGCCGAGCGGCGACATTTCGGTCATGCCCCAGGCGTGGATGACCTGGACACCGTAATTGTTCTGGAACTTCGTCATGATCGCGCGCGGGCACGACGAGCCGCCGATCACGACCTTGTTGAGATGGGGAAGTGTCTTGCCGGTCTCCTCCAGATATTGGAGCAACATCATCCACACGGTCGGCACGGCGGCGCTGAATGTGACCTTCTCCTGGTCGAGCAACTCATAGATCGAGGCACCGTCCATCTTGCAGCCAGGCATGACCAGCTTGGAGCCCATCATCGGGCCGCTCTGGCCAAGGCCCCAGGCATTGGCGTGGAACATCGGCACCACCGGCAGGATCGTGTCACGCGCCGACAGGCCCATGGCGTCGGGCATGGCCGCGATCATGGCATGAAGCACGTTCGAGCGATGGCTGTAGACGACGCCCTTGGGGTCACCCGTCGTGCCGGACGTATAGCACATGCCGGCGGCGGTGCCTTCGTCGAAGGTCTTCCAGGTGAAGTCGCCATCGACCTCATCGAGCCAGTCCTCGTAGGCTACGACACCGGGCAAGGTCGTTTGCGGCATGTGCGCCTTGTCGGTGAGCACGATCACCTTCTTCAGCGATTTGACGGCACCAGCGATCTTCTCGAGCAACGGGATGAAGGTGATGTCGACGAAAACGGCCTTGTCCTCGGCGTGGTTCATGATCCAGACGATCTGATCGGGAAACAGGCGCGGATTGAGGGTGTGGTAGATAGCGCCGATGCCCATGATGCCATACCAGGCCTCGATGTGGCGGGCGGTGTTCCAGGCCAACGTCGCGATGCGGTCGCCCAAGGCAAAACCGTCGCGCTCCAAGCGCTGGGCGACCTTGAGGGAACGACGATGGATGTCGGCGTAGGTGGTGCGCACGATCGGCCCCTCGATCGAACGCGACACGATCTCGCGCACACCATGCTGCCTTTCAGCGTTGTCGATCAGCTTGTGGCACAGCAGCGGCCATTCCTGCATCAATCCCAGCATGCCGTTCCCTCCCTCACGCTTTTCGCCCCCGAGCTTTTCGCTTCACCCTTTTGATCGCATTGTGAAGCGAACCCGGGAATTGTCCAGCCACCCAGGAGCGCAGCGGACGAAAGTCGGAGTTCGACCCGTATTGGCAAACGATTGAATCCGGACGCTTTTTGGGTCCATTTGGTTGGTCCTGCCGCCATTCGAATGTCAGGGGCTTCAAATACGTTGCATCGAGGTAAACTCCGGTGATCGGACCGACAGCAAAAAGCGCCACAATCCGGCCATCGTCGGTGTTAAGTTTCGTTAACGGGCAAAGGGGTGCGATTGGCGACTGAAAGAGGTTCGCATGGACACGCTCGACGATAAGGTTCTCGAGAGTACACTTGCCGAAAGCCTGGCCGATCTGGTGCCGGACGAAAAGACTGTTTCCGAAGACGAGTTCGTCGAAGTTGTCGGCGGCGCGCTCGAAGCGGTCGGCGGCACGCTGCTGTTCAAGATGTGCGTCCAGAACGAAGGGGAAGGCCAGCACGTCGCGGCGGCATCCGTCGGCGATGGCGGCAATCGCCAGTTCCTCCTGCTCACCTTGCCAACCGGCGGCGGGGCGCTGAAAGTCGAGACCATTTCGAGAAGCAGCAACCCGGTGGCGGGCATCGCGGCCGCCTATGCCGGGCTGATGGACGCCTTCAAAACCGCCGCCTGAATTTCCGCGGCAACGCGAAGGCTATCTTGCGCCACGCACGAGCGCATGGCGTCTGTTTTGTTTGCGACTACGGGCTTGCGCAATCCGGCCGTCCACCACACTTAAGGTCGGGGCAAGAGGAACCAGCATGGACAAGATCGCCAACCCGGCACCCGGCTTTCAGCGCAATCCCGACAAGATCATCACGATAGAGCCCTATTCCGGCACCGTCACGGTCCGCGCCGGCGATACGGTCATCGCTTCGTCCGCGAAGGCGAAGGTGCTGACGGAGGCCCCCTACCCCGCCGCCTTCTACATTCCGTTCGCCGACATCGATTTCGACAAGCTCAGCCGAACGGACCACTCGACCCACTGCCCCTACAAGGGTGACGCCAGCTATTGGAGCGTGCTGCCGGCGGGCGAAGCGGGCAAGGATGCGATGTGGGCCTACCGCCAACCATTCGACGAGATGACCGACATCCGCGACCACGGCGCGTTCTACGCCAGCAAGGTCACCATCGAAGCCAAGCCGGACTGAACGCTTCAGCCCGAAGGCACTTGAGAGTGCATTGAGGTTCAGATCCGACCCTCGCCGCCGACGAGAGGGCTGGCACCCTCTCCCGACGGTCCATTCTCGACCCTTCGGCAACGAAAGTCATAAGACAAGCAATTCCAGGAAAAGTGCGCAGCGGTTTTCCCGGGAGAAGCGCGTAGCGCTTCCCCTCGGGAATTGCGTAAAAACAAGAAGTTAGAGCGGGTCAGACATTCTATCGAACACTGAACCGCTCTCGATCGGTTTTGAACCGTTCTACTCGGTGGTGCCGTGATTGCCCGTCCCGTCGGCGTCGTCGAGCCGCACGAAGGTCATGCCCTTGTCCTTGAGCGCCAGCAGGCCCTGGACAACGCCCTCGCCTGCGGCATGGGTCGGCTGGTTGATATGAGCGATGATGACGTCCCCATCCTTGGCCGCGGCGATACGCTTGGCCGTCTCCTTGGCGCCGAGCAGCGAGCCGCCATCGCCATTGATCGAGAAGCCGGCAATCTTGAAGCCGAGCTTGCGGATCATTGCAATGGCCGAGGGGCTATATTCGGCGGTT
Source organism: Mesorhizobium sp. M8A.F.Ca.ET.207.01.1.1 (assembly GCF_004794715.1). NCBI lineage: Bacteria > Pseudomonadati > Pseudomonadota > Alphaproteobacteria > Hyphomicrobiales > Phyllobacteriaceae > Mesorhizobium > Mesorhizobium sp. M8A.F.Ca.ET.207.01.1.1. Next base: position 30,210 of record NZ_SRUS01000005.1, read on the forward strand.
GCGCCGCGGAACCATTTCGGCGCCGGCTCGCCGGTCCCGGCAAGTGCGGCGGCGCCCGACTCGACCTCGGCCGCTACCGCTTCGGGACTGCCGGCGCTGCGTATGCCATAGATTTTCTGTGGCGTGTCGACCGCCGGAACATGGCGGCCGCCGTGATTTTCCAGTTCGAACAGGTCGGGATGTGCCCGCATGATCGCGACGGCCTCGGCGTTGCGCTTCAGCCAGATGCCGGTGACGAAAATGGTGGCCGGTATCCTGTTGTCCACCAGCGCCGAGAGAATGCGCGTGTCGGTCTTGCCGCCGCAGGCATCGAGCGTGAGCGCGACGCGACCGGTTCCGCTTGCAGCCGGCTTGATGTGCAGCGTGGGTTCGACCAGCGGCGCGGCATGGGCGCTGGATAGCAGCGCCATCGACATGGCGATCATGCAGAGATTTTTTTGCAGCAGACGCATCGAACCCGAATTCCTGACCGGCGATTTCAAGCCGGTAACCCAAAACCCGCATGAAGGCGGAAATCGGGACGATGGATAGCAGAAAAACGCCTGGCGCGGCAATTTGACCGACTGAGAACGAGCTGTTGGACGACAGCCTTGCCGATCGATCACCGCTCAGACAGCGCGTTCCTGTTTCATCTCGGTGCGCGCCAGAACCTCGCGCGCCGCTTCGACGACCGGCTTCACCTCCAGGCGCCAAACGCAGCACGCCTTGCTGGGGTCGGTCCGGCGGCACAGATCCTTGGCCACGCAATCACATGGCATTGACGGCCGAAGCGCGATGCTGGGCACGCCGACAGGTCCCCAGCGCGACGGATTGGTCAGGCCGAAAAGGCCGACAACCGGGGTACCCGCGGCAGCGGCCATGTGCATCGGGCCGCTTTCGTTGCCAAGAAACATCCGGGCCTGTTCCAGGACCGCCAGCAGGCTCTCGAGCGACAGCTCTCCAACCAGGTCGACCACCTGCGTCGCCGTCCCGGCGACGATCCGCGCGGCGGTTTCACGTTCGTCTGGCCCCCCGACCAGGACGACACCCAGTCCGGTTTCGGCCGCGATCTCGTCAATCGCCTCCGCGAACCGTTCGGGCTGCCATTGCCGGCCCTTGAAACTGGCGCCCGCATGCACGGCGATGAAGGCGTTCGGGTGGATATGGTGCCTGCCCAGGAGCGCCAGGGCTTTCTCGGCCTCGAATGGCAGCGGCTTGATGCTCGGTACCGTGGCGTGCAGATCGATGCCGAGTGCTTCAAGAGGGGAGAGATAGCGATAGACAAAATGCTGGCCGCCAAACCCGAATGGCTTGGCAAACACATTGGCGGGCTGCCGCTCCAACAGCTTCAGCGGCCTCTCGGAAGGATTGTAGCCGACGCGTGTCCTGGCGTTGACGAACCCGCTGACAAGCCGAGAGGTCTTGGAATCGGTCAGGTCGATCGTCAGGTCGAAGCGAAAGCCACGCAGCGCCCGCACCACGGCATAGAGCTCTTTTGCGCGTTGCAGCAGGGTACCCCGCATGCTGGCCCGCCTGAACGCAACCACCTCGGAAGCGATGCCATGCGCAACCACGAAGCTCTCGAAATGCGCTTCGCAGAGGAACACGATCCGGGAGTCAGGGAATTCGAGCCGCAGGTTCCTGGCGAGTGTCGAGGCGAGGACGATATCGCCTACAAACTTCGTTTGAATGATCAGGATCGAGCGGAACGGAGCGGGTGATATCTGCAACATCTGTTTCCGGAAGCAATTGGCGGTCATCCGTAAATTGGTCGAGAACAGTGTCGAGATTACGCTATGTCGCCAGCACGTTCACGTGAATTTTCATACAAACCTTAAGCTCCGTACCAGTCTATCCACGCCCCGTCTTCGCCGCATGCACCGCGGCCTGCGCGGCCGCCAGCCTGGCGATCGGCACGCGGTAGGGTGAGCAGGAGACGTAGTCGAGCCCGACCTCCTCGCAGAAGCGGATCGACGAGGGATCACCGCCATGCTCGCCGCAAATGCCAAGCTTGATGCCGGGCCGCGTCGCCCTGCCCTTTTGCGCCGCCATGCGTACCAGTTCACCGACACCGTCAATGTCGAGCGAGACGAACGGATCCTGCTCGATGATGCCCTTCTGGCGGTAGGTTTCCAGGAAGGACGCCGCATCGTCGCGCGAGATGCCGAAGGTGGTCTGGGTGAGGTCGTTGGTGCCGAAGGAAAAGAACTCGGCCGACTCGGCGATGACATGGGCGCGGATCGCCGCGCGGGGGAGCTCAATCATGGTTCCAGTGAGGTAGTCGATCTTGACGCCGCTCTCATCCATGACGCTCTTGGCGACCGCATCGATGCGCGCCTTCACATAATCGAGTTCCTTCACCAGGCCGACCAGCGGCACCATGATCTCGGGCACCACCAGCGCGCCGGCTTTCTTGCCGGCCTCGACAGCGGCCTCGAAAATGGCGCGCGCCTGCATCTCGGCGATCTCCGGGTAAGAGACGGCGAGCCGACAGCCGCGATGGCCGAGCATCGGATTGAATTCGTGCAGCGCCTCGGTGCGCTGCCGGAGCTTGTCGGGCGACACGTTCATGGCGACCGCGACCTCGGCGAGTTCGGCTTCGGTCTTGGGCAGGAATTCGTGCAGCGGCGGATCGAGCAGGCGGATCGTCACCGGCAGGCCGGCCATGATTTCGAACAGTTCCAGAAAATCCGAGCGCTGCATGGGCAGAAGCTTGGCCAGCGCGGCGCGCCGGTCCTTCTCGGTGTCGGCCAGGATCATCTCGCGCATGGCGACGATGCGCGCGCCGTCGAAGAACATGTGTTCGGTCCGGCAAAGCCCGATGCCTTCGGCGCCGAAGGAGCGCGCCATGCGGGCATCGAGAGGCGTTTCGGCGTTGGTGCGCACCTTCATGCGGCGAACCGCGTCCGCCCACTCCATGATGGCCGCGAAATCGCCTGACAATTCCGGCTGCAGCATCGCCACGGAGCCCTTGAGCACCTGGCCGTTACCGCCGTCGATGGTGATGATGTCGCCCTTGCGGAAGGTCTGGCCCATCGAGAGCAGCGTGCCGGCCCTGTAGTCGACGCGCAGCGAGCCGGCGCCGGACACACAAGGCTTGCCCATGCCGCGCGCGACAACCGCCGCGTGGCTGGTCATGCCGCCGCGCGTGGTCAGGATACCTTCGGCCGCGTGCATGCCGTGGATATCTTCCGGACTGGTCTCTATGCGCACCAGGATCGCCTTGCGCCCTTGCGTCTTCAGGTCCTCGGCATCGCCGGAGGAAAAGACGATCTCACCGGTGGCGGCCCCGGGGGACGCCGGCAGGCCGACGCCAATGACGTCGCGCGCGGCTTTCGGGTCGATGGTCGGGTGCAGCAACTGGTCAAGCGAAGCCGGATCAATGCGCGTGACCGCTTCCTCCTTGGTGATCAGTCCGTCCCTGGCCATTTCGACGGCAATCCTGAGCGCCGCCTTGGCGGTACGCTTGCCGGAACGGGTCTGCAGCATCCACAACTTGCCGCGCTCGATGGTGAATTCGAGATCCTGCATGTCGCGATAGTGCTTTTCCAGGCTGTCGGAAATGGTGACGAACGACTGGAAGGCGTCCGGCATCAGCTTCTGCAGTGACGGCTTGTCGGAACCCGCCGCGATGCGCGCCGCCTCGGTGATGTTCTGCGGCGTGCGGATGCCGGCAACGACATCCTCGCCCTGCGCGTTGACCAGGAACTCGCCATAGAGCTGCTTTTCGCCGGTCGACGGGTTGCGGGTGAAGGCAACGCCGGTGGCCGAGGTCTCGCCCATATTGCCGAACACCATGGCCTGAACATTGACCGCCGTGCCCCAGCTTTCGGGAATATCGTGCAGGCGCCGGTAGGTGATGGCGCGGTTGTTCATCCAGCTCGAAAACACGGCGCCGATCGCGCCCCAGAGCTGCTCGTGCGGATCCTGCGGGAACGGCCGGCCGAGCTCTTCCTCAACCTTGGCTTTGTAGAGCGCGATGACGCCTTGCCATTCGATGGCCGTCAGCTCGGTGTCGAGTTCATGGCCGAGGCTGGCTTTCTGGTCTTCCAGGATTTCCTCGAACACCTCGTGATCGAGGCCCATGACGACATCGGAATACATCTGGATGAAACGGCGGTAGCTGTCATAGGCAAAGCGCGCATCGCCGGAATCGGAGGCCAGGGCCTCGACCGTCTCGTCGTTCAATCCGAGATTGAGCACCGTGTCCATCATGCCGGGCATCGACGCCCGGGCGCCGGAACGCACCGAAACCAGGAGCAGCTTCGAAGGGTCGCCGAACCGGCGGCCGGTCAGCCGGCCGATATGGTCGAGCGCGACAGCGACGTCGGCTTCCAATCCCGCCGGGTAGGTACGGCCATTGGCATAGTAGGCATTGCAGACCTCGGTGGTGATCGTAAAACCCGGCGGCACCGGCAGGCCCAGGCTGCACATCTCGGCCAGATTGGCGCCCTTGCCGCCCAGCAGATTCTTGTCGCCGGCACGGCCTTCCGCCGCACCATCGCCAAAGGTGAAAACCCATTTGGTCATGCTTTGCTCTCCGGTTGCAGGAGATTGGAAAGATTGGCGAAACGGAAAGCTCCGCCCGTGTCCGACTTTGGAGCGATATGATGCTGCAGTGCGAAAGGCAAGCGCCGGCCAAAGCCGTCGGGTCGCTACAATCGATTAAGAAAAAGCCATGCCCCCGGATGCGTCAAAAAGACTTGCCACCTCAATGTTCGATGTCTAGAACATAAAGGGAACAAAGAGGTGTCCCATGAAACGGCCTGGAAAACTGGACTATCTGGAAATGCCGGCGACCGGCGGCACGCTGGACCGGCTGAAGGGCTTCTACAGCGCTGCCTTTGGATGGTCGTTCACCGACTATGGACCAACCTATTCGGCCTTTGCCGAGGGGCTGGAAGGAGGTTTTCAGGCTGATGCAGGGGAAGCGCCGGCCAAGCCGCTGCCTGTGCTTTACAGTGAGAATCTGGAAGAAACCCTTCGCGCGGTCGAAAGCGCCGGCGGAACGATCGTCAAGCCGATATTCCCATTCCCCGGCGGCCGACGCTTCCACTTCGTCGACCCAGCCGGCAACGAGTTGGCCGTGTGGTCCGTATAGTCCGTTTGTGGATCATCTGGAGGCAATCGCACTGCTGGTCAGGCGAGTGCCTTCGCGGCTGCTCATAAGCATTGTGCTTTTCGGCTGCTCTGCTAATAACGCGCCGCACAGCGACTCTGACGGCTATTGGGGCGTCGCCAAGTGGTAAGGCATCGGTTTTTGGTACCGACATTCCCAGGTTCGAATCCTGGCGCCCCAGCCAAGCGCAGCACGCACCGAATCGGCCCTGCTCAAAAACGCCGCGCCAAGCGCACTTTATTTGCAGGCATGCGTACTCATCAGGATATTGTCAGAACAAGCGTCCTGTTGGCCATCTCCGTATCCTGTCTCGGTGTTTCAAGTTTCAATACCGGCACTTGGTCCCCACCAGCGTCTCAAATGTGTGCCATTTTTGCTACATTCTTTGGCCGTCTGTCTGGATTCTGTGATTTAGTCACAGCTTAATAATGAAACGCTCACGGTAATTTGCAAGATAGTCAACAAGGCCAGGCGCCAAGCCCGGCTGGGGCGCTCTTAACAAAGCGCGGGGAAACGTGGGTGGGAAAATGAAGACGACAGGTCTGTCGACCAAGGTCATGAGCGTTGGTCTCTTGATGACGGCTACCATGCTGAGTTGCTGGAGCGCGCATGCACTGACACTCAAGGAGGCCATGGCGGTTGCGGTGGAATCCAATCCGGAAATCGGCCAGGCCATCGAAAACCGTGAGGCGATCGAGTTCGAACTGAGACAGGCAAAAGGGCTTTATCTCCCAAGCGTCGATGTCGAGGCATCCGCTGGTGCTCGCCGTCTGGACAACTCCTCCCGCCGCGCGCTCTCCATCGAGCACGACGCGCTTTATCCCGCGGAGACCGACCTGACAGTTTCGCAAACGCTTTATGATAGTGGCGCAAGGCGAGCCGAACTCAACCGTCAGGCCTCGCGGGTCGATGGCGCCTCGTTCCGCGTGCTGGAGCGATCCGAGTTCATCGGGCTGTCGGTTGTCCAGGATTACCTGGAATACATGCTTCAGGCCTCGATCGTGGCAGAGGCAAAGAAGAATCTGGGCTTTCACCAAGCGATTCTCCACGACATCAGGGAAGGCATAGCAGGCGGCGGGTTGAACGAAGCCGACCGGCAACAGGCGGAGGAGCGCTTGTTCGCGGCCAAGGCCCGCATGCAGGAAGCCGCCGAGGAACTCGAGGCCTCGAGGATCCGCTTCTTCAAGACCGTTGGGAAACCGCTGACCAATGCATCGCGGCCAGGCGATGTTTCCTCTGCGCTGCCAAGGTCGCTGGACGACGCACTGGGCATTGCGCGGGAGAACAATCCGCGCGTCCACATGGCCAATAGCGATATTTCCGCCGCCGCCTCGCAGGTTGACGCCGCGCGGGCGAAATACGGCCCTTCGGTCGTCGCCGAAGGCGTTGCCCGGGCCGGATACGACATTGACGGCGACAATGGAGACACGTCCGATCTGCAAGCACGGGTGGTGCTGCGGTGGAATCTGTACCGGGGCGGCATCGACAAAGCCAATGAGCAGGAGCAGATCCGCCGCGCCAGCGAGCAGCGGCTTGGGCTGCATCAGGTTCTGCGGGAGATCGAAGAAGCCGTTCGCACGTCGTGGGATCGCCGCTTCCGGCAAGCCGATCTGGCAAAGACCCTGAAGCTGCAAGCCGCTACCAACGAGAAGCTGGTTGCTTCTTATCGCGAGCAGTTCAAGGTCGGACAGCGCTCGCTGCTCGATGTGCTGGATGCGCAGAATACGCGGTTCAACACAGCGACGCTGGCGGACACCGCGTCCTACGCATCGCTCTTTGCGCAATATCGGCTTCTGGCAGCGACCGGGCAGTTGCTGAAAACGATGGACATCCATCCGCCGAAGCAGGCTACGGCCTACGCCAAAGATGAATTTGCGGTTCCGGAGACCGCGGACACCGAAACCTATGCACGGACCCCGTCGGAACAGACGAACGATATACCCTTCGACATCCTTGCCCCGGTCAGGAAGAAGTGAGCCGGTGTAAGGGAGGTTGAGGGTCCTGGCGGGCGGATCGTGAATCAGCAGCCACATATTCTGTCGCCCAAGGAGGCGTTCAAGGCCTGCTTTTCGGCGATTGCGGCCTATCTCGGCAGGCCGAGTGCGGAGACCGTGCTGTTTGCCGGGGTGCCGATTTCGGACACGCGCATCGAGGTCACCGAGATCCGGCATCTTGCCGAACGCATCGGTCTTGAGACCCACGAATTCAATCATCGCGACTTCCTGCGCGGTCGCGTCGATCTTCCGGCAATTATCTTCCGTGTCAGCCAGTTGCCGATCGCCCTGCTGGCCGAAATCGATGGCGACGGGTATCTCACGGCGCCGCAGGAAGACGGGCGCACGACTATCGGCAAATCCGAGCTGGCCGCAAGTTACATCAGTGGCGGCGTATCGTTCTCGATCACCTATGCCAACGCCACCGAAGGCATGAAGGTCGGGTCGGCGCAGCAGATCGAACGGCGCCATTGGCTGACGGGAACGATGGGCGCTTTCTGGCGCACCTATTCGAAGGTCGTGCTGTCGGCGATTTTCATCAACCTGCTGGCCATCGCCTCGCCGATCTTCACCATGAACGTCTATGACCGTATATTGCCGAACAAGGCGATATCGACGCTCTGGGTGCTGGCGATCGGAATCGGTGCCGTCATTCTCTTCGACCTGCTTCTGAAGACGGCCCGGGCCTCGCTGATCGACTATGCCGGGCGCAAGGCGGACCTGCGGATATCGTATCTGCTGTTCGAGAAGGTGCTGAATTCATCCTTGTCCGCGCGCCCTGGTTCGACCGGCGAATATGCCAACCGTGTCACTCAGTATGAGTTCGTCAGGGAGTTTTTCACCTCCAACACCATCAGCGTCTTCATCGACACGGCCTTTGTCTTCATCTTCCTGCTGGTCATCTACGCGATCGGCGATTGGTTGGTCATCATACCGGCCCTGGCATTTGTGGCGTCGGTAATCGTCGGCCTCGTCACGCAACATCGCATCGGCAAACGGGTCGCCGCCTCGATGAACGAAGCATCCCAGCGCCAGGCCTTGCTGGTCGAGTCCATCTCCACGCTGGAAACAATCAAGTCGCTGCGCGCCGAAGCCTATTTGCTGAGGAAGTGGGGCGAGCATTCGAAGAATGCGGCCAACACCTCCGAGAAGATCAAGCAGCTCTCGGCCGCGGCCGGCAACATCACCCAGGCCATCCAGCAGCTTGTGACGGTCGCCCTGGTCGTGGCCGGAGCCTATGCCTTTTCGGAAGGGCATGTATCGACGGGAGCCATTATCGGAACGGTGATGCTGGCGAGCCGGGCCGTGGCTCCGCTCGGCCAGATCGCGATCACCTTGTCGAGATTTCGCCAGGCCATGCTCTCCTTGAGAATGGTGAATTCCATCATGTCCCAACCGGAGGACCGGCCGGACACGGTGGGCTTTGTCAATCGCCCGATCCGCAATGGAGCGATGACGTTCAAGAATGTCGGCTTCGTCTATCCCGGATCGGAAAACGAGGTTCTGTCCGGCCTGAACTTCTCGGTGAAACCGGGCGAACGGATCGGCATCATCGGCCGCATCGGGTCGGGCAAGACGACGATGGGACGCCTGATCGGCAGGCTTTTCCTGCCGAGCTCGGGCGAGCTGCTGCTGGATGGCATCGACATCCGCCAGTATCACCCGTCGGAGGTGCGCGCCGCCGTCGGCATCGTCGCGCAAGCTGGCGATCTGTTTTCGGGCACCGTGAAGGAGAACCTGCTCATGGCATCTCCGGAGGCGACCGACGAGCAGATCATCGAAGCTGCAAAAGCCGCCGGCGTCGACGAGTTCGTCTCTCGCCATCCACGCGGCTACGACATGAATGTCGGCGAGCGAGGCACCAATCTTTCCGGCGGGCAGAGACAGACGGTGGCGATTGCCCGGCTGCTTTTGACCAAGCCGAAGATCGTCTTTCTGGATGAACCGTCCGGCTCGATGGACCTGGCTTCGGAACGACAGCTGATCAAGCAACTGAAGACCGCTTTTGACCGCAACACGACGCTGATCGTCTCGACGCATCGCTTCAGCATGCTCGAACTGGCTGATCGCCTTATTGTTGTCGAACAAGGAAGGATCGTTGCTGACGGGCCAAAAGAACAAGTCATTCAGGCGCTGCAGAGATCCAATTCCTGAATGAACAAATTATATCGGGCTAAACCCGATATAATAACGGGGCGTAGGAAATGCTTGCCAGAGAAGACCGCCCGCCGCTTTTCGCGACGGCGTCCATATTCATCATAGCGGCGCTCTTCGTCGCCTTTGTCGCTTGGTCATCATTCGCCGAGGTCGACGAGATCGCGCGTGGCGATGGCAAGGTCATACCGGCCTCCAAGACCCAGGTCATCCAGGCCAGCGAGCCGGGCGTCGTTCAGGAAATCGCCGTGAAGGTGGGGCAGGTCGTCAGGAAGAACGACCTTATCATTCGTCTCGACAATACTTTGAACACGTCCAGCCTCGGCGAACAGCAAGCCAAGGCGCGAGCCCTGCAGACACGCATCGCCAGGCTCAAATACGAACAGAGCGGCAGCATCAGCGGATCGTTTCCATGTCCGCAGGACATTCAGGCGGTGGCGCCGGAAATCTGCGACAACGAGCAAAATCTCCTCGTTGCCCGACGCGAAAACTTCGACAACAAGCTGTCGGTGCTCAAGTCGCGCCTCGACCAGCGCGAAAAGGAACTCGACGAAGCGAACGCCAATCTCGACCGATTGACAAAAAACCTGGCCGTGAGCGACCAACAGGCGACGCTGGTCGAGGCGATGGTCAAGAAGGGTCTGATGGCAAGGACCGAGCAGCTCAAGGTCGAGCAAGAGCAAACCGAACTCAACGGCCAATTGAACCTGGCCGGCGAGACGATAAAGAAAGCCAAGTCGGCGATCACCGAGGCGCAGCTCCAGGTCGAGGAACTCGGGCTGCAACTGAAGCAGGAAGCACTCGATGACCTGACGCAGGCCTTGGCCGATCTTTCGGTGGTGGACGAAACCATTCGCGGCGCGACCGACAAGGTCGCGCGAACGGATATCCGCTCGCCGGTGGACGGTATCGTCAACACGATGGAACTGAACACCGTCGGCGCCTTCGTCCAGCCCGGTACTGTCGTAGCCGGCATCGTGCCTACTTCCGAGACATTGCTGGTAGAAGCACGTGTTTCGCCCCGCGATGTCGCCTTTATCCGCCCCGATCAGGATGCCTTGATAAAAGTCACGGCTTACGACTTCTCGATCTTTGGCGGCATCGAAGGCAAGGTTTCCAACATTACCGCGGACAGCCTGGTCGATCAGAAGACGGGCGAACCCTATTATCAGGTGCGTGTTGCAACCGAGAAATCGACGCTGGTGCGAGACGGAAAGGCATATTCGATCATCCCCGGCATGATCTGTTCCGTGGATATCAAGACCGGGCGCAAGACGATCCTGAGCTACCTGCTGAAGCCGATCAACAAGGCACGTCAGGAGGCAATGAGTGAGCGATAACGCCATCTCTCCCCGGACCTTGAAAGACCGTTTGCTTCTGCCGCTCCCGACAGAAGATTTCGAGCTCGAGTTCCGCGTCGTGGCGCGCGGCGGCGTAAGGCGCGGCATCCGTCTTGAGCGGGCTTTCTGGGTTTCGCTGAAGCAGATGGCCGAGAGCCGCAAATGCACGATCGGCATGCTGGTCGACGAGATCGCCGAAAGTCACGCGGAAAAAGGAAACCTGACCTCGGCAATTCGGGTCGCCTGCATACGCGAATCGGGGAACGAGAACCTGAACCTGCGCAAGCTTGCGTCGATCAGGACGGTAAACGCCATTCTGCTTGCCTGTCCGTCGCCGGCTTTCGCCTTGGCATCGACGAAGAAGATCGTGACGTTTAATGCGTCGTTCCAGCAACTGGTCAAACGGCAGTTGCCGACAGCATTCGACCAGGACACGCGGCAGGACCTGAAGCTGGCGCTGGATCTCAACGTGGCGGATATATTCGCGCGCCTTGACACCAATGGCGACGTTGCCGTTGCGAGCGGATTTGTGATCGGTGCCGGCGAGCGCCGCTACCGGGGCCAGCTGAACGTGGTGCGCGCGCCGGTGCAGGACCTGGAATTGCTGATGGCTTTTGTCTTCAACGGATAGAGCGGCTCATCCTTTCGCGGAAACCGTTCCATCTCCTTGTTTTCACGGCAATTCCCAATGGCAAAGCGCTGCGCACTTTTCCCGGAATTGCTCTGGGCATTGAGCCGGGACAGGAAGCGACCACCTTGCCTTTACTTGACTTCCAGCAGCGCGCCTTCGCCAGGCGCGACGGTTTCGAAACCGCCCTTGACGTCGGCCATCTGCGCGGCCCCCGGTTTGGACCCGTGGATCCATGCCCGGTCGGTGCTGAACGAATACAGTGGCTGGTAGTCCGGGAGCGCGCTGTCCTTGAGCACCGTGTTGTTGAGACTGTCGAGAATGTAAGCGCCGCCTGCAGTGCTCACCGAAAGCACGGCGTGGAAGAAACCTCGCTTGCGGTCCTGGAGAACGACGAGCGACATGCTGCGTGCCGGAATGCCGGCCCTCAGCAACGCCGTCATCTTGAGGATGGCGAAGTCCTCGCAGTCACCGGCGCGATTGGCGAGGATTTCCGAAGGTTTCGCCCAGTAGTCGAGCTTGCCGTAAACGACGCTGTCCTTCTTGTAGGCGATCAGGTGGTTGATGCCGCTGTTGATGAATGACAGTTTTTCGACAAAGCCCTTGCCTTGGGCGGCCGAGACCATAGCCGCGAAGGCCGGGCTCTTGTGGTCACAGGGACTGCCCGCGGTGCAACCGGTTATGGCCTGGTAGACTGGTGCCCAGCGCGCCGAAACGGGAAAATTGCGCATGGACAATGCAACCGACCCCAACACGCCCGGGATAATCGACGCAGTCTGCATCGGGTCGACCCCCCTGCCTTCTTGCGCGGTCGAGGCGCTGGAGCCGTCTTGCGCTGGAACGGGACTGTAGCCGTTCAGGACAAGGCTGATCTGGTAGGGGGCGGCCGGCTGCCAGGGCTGGTACCTTTGCAGCGAAATACCGCCGAGACCATGCGGCGCCTGGACCGTCCCAAGCAGCGCTGTTTCGGGCAGGAAATCCCTGACGACCGGCCCGGCAAGGGCTGGTTGCGCCGAGCCGGCCATCCCCACTGCCAGCAGAAGCAGCTTGAGCTTGCTCTTCCCCGGAGCATTCTTTTGTTTTTTCATGACGCCCACCTTTGACCGTGGACGCTACCAATCTTGTCTCAAATTACTGGAAAGGAAGGTGGATAACTTTCCTATATAATCGTTTTGCTAATTTGAGTAAAATTTTACACGTATTTATACTTCTATTTACCGGATTGTTCGCATCGCTCGCGGCGAAGCGCCATGCGTCCAAGACAACATATAACTGATTATATGTTCACAGTTTACCAAGCGTAAAAAAAGTTATCGCAGGCATATCCAAATATATAGAATGGATTGATGGACCGTTGCAAAGTCGAGGCGCCACCTGTCTCTTTCCGGGAAATGCCGGAGGGGTTTAAGCTATGGCGACCAGTATTGAATTGGACAACGTTTCGAACTCGTGGGACGAGCATTCCGTCTCCAACGATCACCAGGACCTGACAGCGCCGATCCAGTTGGTGGCGCAGGCCGCACCGGCCGAGCAGGCGGCGGCACCGGCCCAAACGGCGCCGGCTTCGGCCGAACCCGTGCCCGTCGATGTCGGCGGCGGTGCGCCAGCGGCTGCTCCGCCAGCGGCAAATGCCCCACACGAATACGTCGCCGACGCAAGCAACGTCGTCAGACTTCCCGCCAATGTCTCGATCGACAACATCAAGGTCGACGGGCACAACCTCGTGCTCGAGCAGGCGGACGGCTCGGTCATCGTCATCAAGGACGGCGCCCTGAATGTGCCGACCTTCATCATCGGCGAAGTCGAAGTGCCGCGCGTGGCCTTGATCGCCGCGCTGGAAGCGAGCCATGTCGATGTCGCGTTTGGCACGGATGGTTCCATCTCGGCGGGCCCGGGAGGTTCGGCCTCGAGCGCCGGCGGCAATTTCGAACAGCCTGCCGGCGGGATCGGCGACGGCTTCGGCCTTTCGGCATTGCTGCCGCCGACTGACCTGCATTTTGGGCAGCTGGATCATCGCGAGCTGTTTCCTTCCTTGGTCGACAGGGGCGTCTCCGTGGTGGCCATGTCCCTGACCGACCCTGGCCAGGCGGCCAGCGAAACCGGCCTCGATGGCGGCTCGCAACAATCGCCGGGCAGCGACGCACCAAGCAACTCCGAAACCTCCGGCGTCGGCATGATCAGCATCGACGCACCCGATGGCATCGGCTCGATCGTCATCAACGGCACCACCGTGACCGGCGTTAACCAGCAAATCGCGGGCGAGTTCGGCTACATCACGATCCTGTCGTTCGATCCTGGCACGGGTGCCATCCAGTATGACTACACGGTCACCGAGTCGGTTACCCATCCCGTTCACACGACCGGATACGACGCCAACGACACGGTTCCCGACACTTTCAGCATCACCGTCACGGATGTCGACGGCGACACCGCGAGCACGACCTTTGCCGTTGCCATCATCGATGACGTGCCGACGGCGGTTGCCGACACGGACAGTGTCACGGAAGGCGGCACGGCGAGCGGCAACGTGATTACCGGCGTCGGCAGCGACGGCAATGCGGCCGGCGCCGACACCAAGGGTGCCGACGGCGCCGCGGTGAGCGGCGTGACGGGTTCTGGGGCAACGACGGTGGTGGGCGGCGACTTCCATGTCGTCGGCCAGTACGGCACGCTGACACTGAGCCCCGACGGCACCTATAGCTACGTGGCCAATTCCAACATCAGCAACGCCTCTCCAGTGACCGATACCTTCACCTACACGCTGAAGGACGGCGACGGCGACACCTCGCAGACCACGCTGACTATCACCATCAATGACGGGGCCAACCCGTCGGTGGTCACCAACGCGGTCATCGCGGTGGACGAGGAAGGGCTCGGCACCGCCAATGCGACCGGCAGCGCGCCCGCGACCAACGTCGAGGATGGCAGCGGAACGGTGACGTTCCATGCCGGTTCCGACGACATCACCGGGGTGGCCTTCACATCGGTCGCCGGGATCACGGCGGACGTCAACGGAGTTGCCGGCGCCGACATCGTCTGGACGCTGGCCGGGCCGACTCAGATAGTCGGTTCGATCAACGGGATCGAAGCCATCCATATCGACCTGGTCGCATCGTCGCTGCCAATCCTGGCTGGCACCAACGGCTCGGCGACAGTCAATGTGACGCTGCTCGACAATTTCCCGCATCCCGACGCGGGTGGACAGAATGTCATCAACCTGACCGGCATCAATGTGGTCGCTACCGATTCGGACGGCGACCAGGCGAGCGCGACGGTTCAGGTCAATGTTACTGACGACATCCCGGTTGCGGCCAACGATGCCAACAGCGTGACGGAAGGGCTTGGCCATTCGACGGACGGCAACGTGTTCGGCGCGGCCGGTGCGAGCGCCGGCGATCATGCCGACACCATCGGCGCGGACGGCGCAGCGGTCGGCGGTGCGGTGACGCGGGCCTATTTTGGCCTTGAAGCCAATGCCGCCGGCGCGACCTACACGACGATCTCGGGAGCAACGGTG
>NZ_SRUS01000005.1:45403-595133 GCF_004794715.1 Mesorhizobium sp. M8A.F.Ca.ET.207.01.1.1
TGACCCACACCGGCCAGGGCGAGGTCAACCCGCTCAGCGACACAATCACCATGGCGGTCACCGACGCCACCGGCGACAGCGATGCCACGCCGGCATCGATCGTCATCTCAATCGTCGACGACATCCCGGTGGTTCTCGACAAGACGGATCTCTACTTCGCCAACAGCGGGACCGTCAGTGGAACCGGTGTGTTTGACTACGCAATCGGGGCTGACGGACATACGACGTACAGCAATGTCAATTCTGACTTTGCCGCCATCACATTGGCCGGTACGGTGGCCGGGAACGCTATCACGTCGCCGACCGTGACCTGGGCTTCCGAGACCTCGACAACGGCCGTGTTCAATGTCAGCTTCGACTATCTCACGGGTGGAGCATCCACCCACGAGACGGGCACCATCACTTTCGACAAGGTGGCGGGAACTTATACCGTGGATCTAGCCGACCCGATTTCGGCGGTAACGATCAGCACGGTGAGCAATTCGTCGTCGATCACCGGTTATCACGAAGGAACCTCGACGGTCGACAATAGCCAGCCGGACGTGGCGGTAGCGCAAGTCAACACAAACCTGTTTATTCAGTTTACCGGTTACGCGGAACCAGGCAGTGGCACTGGAGCCGACAACCTGAAAGCGGGTTCAATCGACGCCAACCCGCTTACTTTTGTGGACGGAGAACTGATCACCCAAGCTCCATCCTATGTGTCGATCTCCGGTACGGCAAACGGTGTCGCCGGCGACACAATGGGTAAGGGTGAAGTCATGGATATGGACTTCTTTACCACGAATCCGACCGGGCTTACGAATTTGACTCCCACTGCCCAAGTGGATTCGATGTTCCTGAAGTTCGATGGCATCGGGAACTCCGAAGACTTCATCGTCATTCTGAAACTCTACGATACGGTGGCCGGAACCTATACGACCAAGGCAATGTACGTCGAGAATGCCGATATCTTTAAGGGCCCAGGTTCTGGCCCAGGCATCTACTCGAGTGTGACGCTCGACAACAATGATGGGCTTTTGATCATCGAATCTAACGATTACAATACTGCTGGTCAGCACTATGTATTGGTTGGCGCGCAAATCACGCCGACCGATGAAGGCATCACCGGCACGGCCATCAACCTCAACGGCGCCATCGGTGCCGGCGGAGCGAGTACTGGCACTCAAAACCTGAGTTCCGATAGCAATGATCTTGGGTTCAAGATTTCCGACATCGGTCTCGCCAGCACCACTACGACGGCACAAAATGCCGATCTGACCTTCAATGTCACAGTAAAAGACGCTGACGGCGATACCTCAACGGCACAGCAACTGGACGTTCACGTTGTCAACGGTGTTACGTATACGGGCACTGCGGATGCCGAAACCATGCAGGGTACAGCCAACGGCGACAAGTTGAGCGGCAGTGGGGGCAATGACATTCTTTTCGGAGGCGATGGAAATGACATCCTCGTTGGCGGGGTCGGCAACGACACTCTAACCGGCGGCACCGGTGTCGATCAGTTCCGGATGGCAACAAACACCGACACGGATACCATCAAGGACTTCGTGGCGGGCACCGACAAGATCGGTCTGCTGGACACGGGGGCGACCGGAAGCGGCAGCGTCAATTTCGTCAACACCATCGGAACTTCCGCCGGCACTGCTCTCAACGCCAGCGACTTTGCGAACAGAACCTCGATCTCCGCACTCACGGCTGGAGACTCTGCGCATGTCGTTAGAATCGACGCGGCACAGACCCCGGTGCAAATTGCGGCGGCAACAGCTGCAGCGGCAACCAACGCCTATGTCCTTGTCTTCAACTCGACCACGGGGCACGGCGAACTCTGGTTCGACACAAATTGGAGCGATGCTACTGGCCGTACCCAGGTCGCAACCTTCGAAAACATCACCACGCTTGGGCAGCTTACCACGCTTACCAGCACGGATTTTGTCGTCTACAACAGCGCTACCGATCCCATCATCCTCGACCTGAATCATGATGGGTTCGCCTTCTCCGACCTTAGCCACGGTGTCCAGTTCGACATCAACGGCGATGGGGCGAAGGACCAGGTTGCCTGGAACACCTCGAATGATGGCATGCTGGCGGTCGACCTCAACCATGACGGCAAGATCGACGATGGCACGGAGCTGTTCACGCCGAACTTCAATGGCGGCCACTTCGCCAGCGGCGCGGCCGCGCTGGCGTCGCTCGACAGCAACCATGACGGCGTCATCGACCACAATGACGCGGCGTTCAGCAGCCTGCTGATCTGGCAGGACGCCAATGCCAACGGCATCAGCGACACCGGGGAATTGTCGCACCTCGCCGACAACGGTATTGTCTCCATCAGCACGGCAGCGAACGCGGCTGTCGGCGAAATCGACGGGCAGACCGTGACCGGCAACGGCACTTTCCAGATGGCCGACGGCACGAGCGGCAACTATGTCGAGGTGGAACTCGATACATCGCTGGTTGCCTCGACGCAGCCGTCGGTGGCCATGGACGGCACTTCGGGAGCCGACACGTTCAAGATCGACAATCTCAACATCAAGGATCTGATCGTCGACTACCATGGCGACGAAGGGGATAAGATCGACCTGACGGCGCTTTTCGACAAGGCGCCGGCTGGCAACATCGCCGACTATGTGCATTACAACAGCGCGACCAGCACAGTAAGCGTCGATACCAGCGGCTCGGGCAACGCGGCAAACTTCGTGGATGTGGCCGTACTGCAGAACGCACCCGCAGCCGGTACGATCAACATCCTCTATGACGACGCAACACATACGCAGCAGCATGTCACGATTTAACACTTCTGCGTGCTTGTGCTCCCATGCTATGCATTAGCGGAACATGAAATGGCAATTTGGAGAGGGGCTTACATGAAAATTCGTTCAAGATTGCTGGGCACGGCCGCGGCGCTGCTCTTGGCTGGATCCACCGGCTTTGCCGCCGACATCATCGAAGGTCCGACGGCCGACTATTGCCGCACCGTTGGAACCTCCAATCTCGTGCTGACCGAAAACACGGTCGACCTCACGAAACAGGTCGTGAAGCTGATGGATGAGTCGATCGCCGTCGCCAAGAGCCCGGAATGGATCAACTCGTCGCGGCCGGTCTTCGTCTGGGCATCGGAAGCCAAGGTCGCCTGCGGCATGGCTTACGGCTACCTGAAGACGAACTACAAGGACGAAGACACGCTCAACAAGTGCGAGTGTTTTCACGACCGTATGGTCGAGTACATGAACTGACCGCAACAGCGAGAGCGCGCCGGCAGAAAATGGTATCTGACCGGCAGGTCCACAGCTTGCGAACGTGCGTGGTCGCTTGCGCGCTGGCAATGTCGTTGCTCGGCTGCCAATCGAAAGGCGCGGTGTCAGACGCGCTCGACCCCGCTGCCATCCAGGCCCCCAATCAGCCGGCTGCTGTTGCTGTCGCCAACGCAAGCATGGCAACGCAGTCTCTCGGCACCGGCCCCACAAAAGTCGCCATGCTGCTGCCCCTCTCCGCCTCCGGATCCGCAGGCGAAAACGGCAGAAAGATGCTCGACGCCGCCAAGCTCGCGATGACGGATCTCGGCAACCCGCTGCTGACGCTTACCGTCGAGGACACGAAGGGAGACGCGACCTACTCGCAGCAACTGGCGGTAAAGGCCATAACTTCGGGAGCGAAAGTGGTCATCGGTCCGACCGAACTGCCGGCGGCCCAGCATGTCGCGAAACTGTCCGGCGCAAACCGGCCGGTGGTTCTGGCTCTTGCGGACAATTTTGCCGGTGGCCCGGGCGTCTATGCGGTATGTCTCAGCGAGGCAGACAGCGCCGCTGCAGGCGCCGGCGCGATTGCGGCCAAGGGCGGCAAGAAGTTCGTCCTGCTGGTGCCGGCGGGCGCGAGTGCCGACATCGTCGAAAAGCGGGTTGCCAACAGCCTCAGCGTGTACGGAGCCGCACTTGCGATCACCATACCCTATACGAGCGCCGACAGCGCGACAAAGGCGGTGACGGACATGGGCTCGCTGGTGGACGCCCCCGATGCAGTGGTCGTCGCCAGCGGCGACAGCAATCCGTCGCCAATCCTGATCGCCCTGAAGGCAAAAGGCATTCCCGGAAAATCGACCTCGGTGGTTGGCACGAACCGTTGGCTGGAGTACCCGGCCAGTCCACTATTCGAAGGTGCCTATATCGCGACCCTCGACCAACACGAAACAGGCCCCATTTCGGATCGTTTCAAGACAACCTTCAACTACCAGGCCGACGTCAATGTCGCCTATGCCTATGACATGGTCGCCCTGACCGCGGGCATCGCGAGCGCTGCCGGACCGACCGGCTTCAACAGGCAGGTTTTCGAGAACCCGAACGGATTTCGCGGATCGACCGGCTTGTTCAGGTTCCGCGCGGATGGATCCAGCGAACGCTCGATGCCGTTTTACCGGATTGAAAAAGGTGCGCTCAAACTGGTTGCCAAATCGACGTCCAGCTTCTAGCGAATTGGGCGCGGGCGGTCCGGGGGGACAAGCGGGGCGCCTTCGCGTGATGATCGCGGTCGCAAGCCTCGAGCTTCTCGTCGGCATCCTGCTGCTGGTCAAGGCAGCGACCCTGTTCCCTGTCGAGCGGACCGTCACCGACCCGGCCCCGGACGTCAGCGACGACGTCGCGCAGCACCCGGTTCGATCGATCGTCAATTCAGCCCGCAAGATTGCCGAAGATCTCATCGCACCGCCGCAGGTCGTGGGGTCAGAAGTGGAGCGGGTGGAACCTCGCTTGCCCCTTGGCGACCTCGGCCTCGCGTCACAACCCAAGCCATCGATGCCCAGGGATTGGCGGGAAACACCGCTGTATCATCCGGTGGCCACGTCCTCGGCTGGTTTCGACTCCATGGGGCGAAAACTGTTCATCAGTGGAACCCAGAGCGTCGAAGCCGACAGGATCTGCCTGTTTCACGAGAGTGCCTGGCCTTGTGGACAGCGGGCGCGTGCGGCTTTCAACAACTGGATGCGCGGGCGGGCGCTGAGCTGTTTCGTGCCTCCAGTGGTCGACCGCTTCCCTGTCGCGGCGACATGCAGGCTGGGCAAACAGGATGTCGGAGCCTGGCTCGTGTCGAATGGCTGGGCGTTGGCCTTGCCGGGCGGTATCTATGGCAAGGCCGAAGCAACAGCCAGGACGGCGGAGATGGGAATCTTCGGCTCTCCATAGGCGGCAGCAACCGGAGTCGCCGCAAAGGCCGGCATCGCCTCCAGAAAGCTGAGCGATGTATCCGACGCCTCAAATTGTATTGTTCTTTGAAACCGAA
Organism: Mesorhizobium sp. M8A.F.Ca.ET.207.01.1.1; assembly: GCF_004794715.1. Lineage (NCBI taxonomy): Bacteria > Pseudomonadati > Pseudomonadota > Alphaproteobacteria > Hyphomicrobiales > Phyllobacteriaceae > Mesorhizobium > Mesorhizobium sp. M8A.F.Ca.ET.207.01.1.1. The sequence continues at coordinate 50,675 of NZ_SRUS01000005.1, forward strand.
ATCCTAACTTGCCGGTCTTATGCTTGGCGATCCAACGGAGATCGATCATGTCCAACGCAGCAGCTGATGTCCCGGCCCATCACGAATGGAGGAGCGTCGGCTGGTTGGCTTTCCTTGGAACCATCGGCAGCCTTTGCGTCTCCCTGAGCCTGAACTATCTGCTGTTGTTCAGCGAGACGCTGACGCCTTTCGGGCGCGGCATGATCACCGCAACGCTTTTGCCTTTGGTGATCTGCCTGCCGCTTTTTGTGTTCATAGGCCTGAAACTGGCAGAGATCCGTCGCTACCGGCGGGAACTCAACAGGGCCGCTACCTTCGATACGCTGACCGGTTGCCTGAACGGCAGGGTCTTCACGTCGCTGATCGAGAGACGGGCAATCAGGCCTTCCGTTCCAGGCGAGCGATCGGGCGCCTTCCTGGTCATTCATCCTGAGCATCTGAACGCCATCAACTTGCGCTTCGGCCTGAGCTGGGGCGACGAAGCCTTGCGTCTCATAGCCTCAACCATCCGGTCTTGCGTGCGCTCGCAAGACGTCATCGGCCGCATAGGCGCGTCGATGTTCGGCGTCTTCCTTCCCGGAACGAGCGAGGCCGAAGCCAGGATGGTTGGCGAGCGTATCCGCGCCAGTGTCTCGCAGGTCTATTTTTCCCCTCAGGGCGCCGTGGAGATCCTGGCCGTGACCGTCGGAGGCGTGGTTTTCGAGGAGGACCTCGACTTCGAGGATATGTTCCGGCCGGCGGAACAGAGCTTGTCGGGCAAAGGCGGTTTTGAGTTGTCGCGTATTCAACGCGCTTCAGCCTGACGTCCTCCAAGACCGGTTCAGTTTGCCGCGACTTTTGCGATTATCGGGAAAGTCGATGCCAAAATCCGTGGCTTATCGCCCGCGATCCCTTCGCTACGATCCTTGGAGATCATCAGACAGGGATAGCCAAGGACATGCTGACGGACAAGCAGGCACGCGAGGCGGTGGAGCAGTACCGCGAGGAGGGATACGCGGTCGTTCGACAATTCGTCGACGGCGACGAGATGGTCCGGCTGAAGAAGGAAACGGATGCCGTCTACGCCGAAGGGCTCAAGCATCACGCTACTTTCCGGGACGGCAATCTCAACTTCCAGATCCTGCCCGAGTCGGATTTCGGCCAACGCTACGTGCTGCAGGCCTACTGGTTTTCCTGGATCAATTCCTATTTCGAGCAATTCCGGCGCAATCCCAATTACCTGAAACTGCTCGAAGGCTTGATCGGGCGTGACATCAAGCAAATCGCCCAGCAGCTGCATTGGAAGCCACCCGGGGCCAATGTCACTGGTTATCGCTTCCATCAGGATCTGCGCTTCCGCAACCAGGCCGCCTTCGACAATGTCGCCGATGCGACAGTGACGACGGGCCTCGCCGTCGACCGAGCGACGCTCGACAATGGCTGCCTTCAGGTCGTGCCTGGCAGTCACAAGCTCGGCTATCTCGGCCTGTCCGACGAAGGCAAGGGCGAGTTGATGAAGGGGCTGACCGCCGAGGAAGAATTGCGCAAGGTCGGCATCGACCCGGCGACGATCGTTCCATTGGTCCTGGAGCCTGGCGACCTCGCCATGTGGGGGCTGCTTACCGTGCATGGCTCCTCGCCCAACCTGTCGCAGCACGACCGGGCCTTTGCCCTGTCCAGCTATGTGCGGGCCGACTCGACCCAACGCGGCGAGTGGGCGTTCAAGGATGGTGCCTCGGTGGCGCTCGGCAAGACGCCGGCGCTCTGCAAATACGAGAAGCTCTTCGAGGAGCCGGGACCGATGTACGACACCACCGCCTGGTGGAAATGACACCGCCGAGTTTGCCGTTGGGGGCAAGGGTGGCCTGGCGTTCGCGCCGGGCCTTTGCTGGCGCCGACTGGCGATGCCCCTGCCGCGCCTCAGGCGGTAAAATCCGCCGACAGCTCACGGATCAGGAAATCGACGAAGGCGCGGACCTTGGCGGCGATATAGGTCCGGTGTGGGTAGAGGGCATAGATTGGGCTGGAATCCGGGCGAAACTCGTCGAGCCGTACCTCCAGCCGTCCATCGCGGATTGCCGCATCGACCAGGAGGCTCGGCAGGTTGCCGATGCCGAAGCCGGCGATCGTCATCTGATAGGCGGCCTCGACGCTGTTGGTCGAGATGCGCCCGCCGATCGGTGCGTCAAACGGCCCGTCAGGCCCTATGAAGGGCCACGTGCCGAGCCGCTTGGCGAAATTGCTCAAGACGCAGGAATGGCTTGCCAGTTGGTCCGGATGGGTCGGTCGGCCGTTTCTGTCCCAATAATCCGGCGTGGCGCAGACATAGTTGCGGACTTCGCCCAGGCGCCGCGCAATCAGAGCGGAATCGGCCTGGCCGCCGAAACGGATGGCAACATCATAACCCTCCTCGACGATGCCGACGACGTAGCGCGCTGTCAGATCGAATTCGATGGTAGTCAGCGGGTTCTCCTCCAGGAATTTCGGCACCAGCTTGGTGATGCGCGTGTGGCCAAGGACATTGGAGCAGGAAACCCGGATCAGGCCGCGCGTCTCCTTGTGCAGGCCGCGCGTCGAATCCTGCAGTTCCGAAATCTCGTCCAGCAGGCTGCGGGCCCGCGGTGCATAGTCGCGCCCGGCTTCGGTGAGGCTGAGGCGCCGGGTCGTGCGGTTGATGAGACGCACGCCAAGATCCTCTTCCAGCTCCTTGATCGTCCGGCTGACCGCCGTCGTCGACATGTTGAGATCGCGCGCCGCCGCCGAGAGGCTGCCCAGCAGGCAGACCCGGTCGAAGACCCGCATGGCCGTCAGAAGATTCATCCTGTTTCCCCCTCGCCGCATCGGCTCGGCCGCTCGCGGTTTCCAACAAAAGACCGTGCCCAGCGCTGTTGCGGCAAGGGCATTCCACCCGATTTGGACGTAAAATCAACAATGGGAGAAACGATATGACATCCAAGCCTCTTCATCCCGCGATCGACGCCTTTGCGCGGGGTGCCAAAAACGGCGCGCTCAGCCGCCGCGAATTCCTGGCGCTGGCCAGCGCCTTCGGCGCCAGCACGGCGGTCGCCTACGGGCTCATCGGCCAGCCGGTTCCGGCCCTGGCCGACGACGCCGCCCAACCCAGAAAGGGCGGAATCGTGCGCGTCGCCATGCAGGTGATGGAGATGGAGGATCCGCGCAGTTTCAAGGTTTCGCAGATGGGCAACATCGCCATGCAGTTTCTCGAGCCGCTGGTGCGCTGGAAGCCGGATTTCACCTTCGAGGCGGTGCTGCTGCAGGGCTGGGAAATCAATACGGATGCCACGGAATATGTGCTCAAGGTGCGCCCTGGCGTGAAATGGTCGAATGGCGACGATTTCACCGCCGAGGACGTTGCCTTCAACGTCACGCGCTGGTGCGAGAAGGGGGCCGCCGGCAATTCGATGGCCGGCCGCATGACGTCGCTTATCGATCCCGAAACCAAGGCCGCGCGCGCCGGCGCCATCACGGTTCGTGACGACCACACCGTGGTGCTGAAACTGTCGCAACCCGACATCACCATAATTCCGGCGCTGACTGACTACCCGGCGCTGATCGTGCATCGCACGTTCAATCCGAAACAAGCAGCCCTGTCCGCCAACCCGATCTCCACGGGCCCCTTTGAACTCAAGAAGCTCAATGTCGGTGTCGCGGCCTCCGTGCGCAGGCGGCCTGACGGCTCCTGGTGGGGCGGCGAGGTGTTCCTGGATGGTATCGACTGGATCGACTACGGCACCGACTCGGCCGCCACCGTCTCCGCCTTCGAATCCGGCGAGATCGATCTGAACGGCCAGACTCAATCCTATGACGTCGCCATGCTCGACGGGCTGGGCCTGAAGAAGAGCGAGATCGTCACCGCCGCCACGATCGTCTCGCGCTGCAACGTCAACGCCAAGCCTTATGACGACAAGCGCGTGCGCAATGCCATCCAGCTTGCGGTCGACAACGAGGCGGTGCTGCAACTGGGCGCCAACGGCATGGGCATCGTGGCGCAGAACGATCACGTCGGCCCGATGCATCCCGAACATGCCGAACTGCCGCCGATCAAGCGGGATCCGGCCCGGGCGAAAGCATTGCTCGCGGAAGCCGGCCAGCTCGATTTCGAGTTCGACCTGATCTCGGTCGAAGCCGACTACCGCAAGGAAAGTTCCGACGTGGTTGCCCAGCAGATGCGCGACGCCGGCTTCAAGGTGAAGCGTACCGTCATCCCGGAATCGGCGTTCTGGAACGACTGGACGAAATATCCTTTCGCCACGACCAACTGGAATGCCCGCCCGCTCGGCATCCAGACCTATGCTCTCGCCTATCAGAGCGGCTCGGCATGGAACGAGACGGGTTTCGCCGATGCCGCGTTCGATGCCAAGGTTCACAAGGCCAACGCCATCGCCGATCCGGACCAGCGTCGGGCGGTGATGAAGGAATTGCAGGTGATGTTGCAGGAGTCCGGCATCATCGTTCAGCCTTACTGGCGAAAGCTGTTCTGCCATATGAAACCCGCCTTGATGGGCTATCAGATGCATCAGGCCTACGAGCAGGATTTCACCAAGGCCTGGCTCGCCGCCTGATTGCTCATCCGACGGGGCGGTGCATTCCACGGTGCCGCCCTGCCGTTTTTTCACTGCGTGCTTCGCCTCGTGGCGACACTGTCGAGGGCCGACGAGGCGCAGTTCAGGTTTCGCTTCGGACACGTCGCACAGATGCGCCCGCACGTGCCTTGCCCCGGCATGTCCGCGCGTATCCGTGGCCGCGTCGCCAGGTCCGCCGGATCGTCAGGCATACGAAGAATCCCGGTGTCTGGGTCTGTCATCGTCAAGCCGCTCCAATTGATGGCGAGAGCTTATCCTTGCCGAAATGAAGCGAAACCCGCTTTGACGGACAACAACCTTCCCTAAAAACGGGAAAATTCGCCTCGCGCACCAGCGGCAGCAGCGCGAGGGTCAGGACGCGACGGGGGCGTCACGACAAAGGCGGTCCGGATGACGGCTGATTGAGTTCCTACGGGCCGCGGCGCTGTCGGCGTCAGCTTGCCTCGCGCATCGCCTCCGCGGCCTGCAAGTCGACGGAGACCAACTGGCTGACGCCCTGCTCGGCCATGGTCACGCCAAACAGCCGATCCATGCGCGCCATGGTGATGGGATTGTGGGTGATGATGACGAACCGTGTCTCGGTGGTCTTGGCCATCTCGTCCATGAGATTGCAGAAGCGCTCGACATTGTGATCGTCGAGCGGCGCGTCGACTTCGTCGAGCACGCAGATCGGCGCCGGATTGGTCAGGAACACCGCAAAGATCAGCGACATCGCCGTCAGCGCCTGCTCGCCGCCCGACAGCAGCGTCATGGTCTGCGGCTTCTTGCCGGGTGGGCGGGCAAGAATCTCCAGTCCCGCCTCCAGCGGATCCTCGGATTCGATCAGTTGCAATTCCGCCGTGCCGCCGCCGAACAGGTGTGAGAACAACCGCTGGAAATGGCTGTTGACCACATCGAAGGCGGCCAGCAGCCGCTCGCGGCCTTCACGGTTGAGGCTCTGGATTGCTTGCCTGAGCTTGCGGATCGCTTCGATGATGTCCTCGCGCTCCGACACGATGGTCTCCAGGCGCTCGGAAAGCTCCTTCTGCTCTTCCTCGGCGCGCAAATTGACGGCGCCGAGCCGTTCGCGCTCGATTTTCAGCCGATCCAACTGGCGTTCGATCTCGGGCATCTCGGGCATCGGATCGTCGGCTTCCAGGCCGGTGTGGCGGATGACCAGATGCGGCGGCGTGTTCAGCGTTTCCTGGATACGCGCCTCGACTTCCAGCCGGCGCTCGTCCGCCGCCGTCAGCCGTTCCTCGGCACGGGCGCGGGTTTCGCGCGCTTCGGCCAGCGACTGGATGGCTGATGTGGCGGCCTTGTCCAGTTCGGCCTGCCGGTTCTCCGCCTCCTGCAGACGGTCGGCGGCCGCCTTGCGCAAAGTCTCGGCCTCGGTGAGTTGCGACAGCAATGCACGGCGCTTGGCGTCGATCTCGTCGGGCGCATCGGCCAGCCGTTCGCGCTCGGCCTCGGCCTCCGCCTTGCGTTCGCCGAGCGAGGCGATCTGGGTCGAGGCGTTTTCAGCACGCGCCAGCCAGTTGCCGCGCTCGGCGCCGATGGCATCCAGACGCCGAGTGCGTGCCTCGGCTTCGCGCCGCAAGCCTTCATGGACGGCGCGCGCGTCGGCCAGTGCGGCGCGGTCGCGAGAGACATTGGCCGATGATTGTTCGAGCAGCAATTGCAGGTCGCCGAGATCCGGCGCGTCCTGCAACAACATCTCGGCCTCGACGAAAGCCGCCGACGTCTCCTCGTGGCTGTCGACTATGCGGGCACGCGCCTCGTCCAGCGCGGCACGGCGGCTCGACAGTTCACCGCCGGCCTTTTCGGCCTCGGCCAGCGCATTGCGGGCGGCATCCAGCCGATGCTGGGCCTCGCGTCCGGCCTGGCGCGTGGTCCGCTCCGCTTCGCTTGCCTGGCGGAGGGCCTGCTCGGCCTGTGCCAGCGCCTCCTCGGCCTGGCGCAGGACGAGCGTCGCCTGCACCGCTTCGGCATCGAGTTCGGCAAGCCGGTTCTTCTGCGCCAGCCTTTGTGCCGCGGCGGTCGGTGCATCGGCGCTGGCGGTCAGGCCGTCCCAGCGCCACAGCGCGCCCTCACGACTGACCAGGCGCTGGCCGGGAGCCAGAAGCCCCTGCAACCGGCGGCCGTCAGCGGCCTCGACGATGCCGATCTGCGCCAGCCGGCGGGCAAGCTGTGCCGGCGCGCGAACCATGCTGGCAAGGCTCCTGATCCCTTCCGGAAGCGCGGCGTCGCCGGGCTGGATTTCGCTTTCGCCCCAATGCGCCGGCGCGTTGCGGTCGAGCGGCACGTCGAGATCTTCGCCCAGGGCCGCCCCAAGAGCCGTCTCGAAGCCGCGCTCGACGCTGATCTGCTCCAGCACGGAAGGGAAGAGATCGCCGCTGGCCGCGTTCAGGATCTTGGCCAGCGTACGCGCTTCGGTCTCGATCCGCGCCAGTTCCGCCCTGGCGTCCTGGAGCGGCGGACGCGCGGCACTTTCGGCACCACGAGCGTCGATGACCGACTGCTCGGCCTGCTCCGCCGCGGCCTCCGACTCTTCCAGCAACGCCAGCGCCTGTTCGACCAGCATCTGTTTCTCGGCCGGGTCCGGCAGGCCGGCCACCTTGGCGAGGATGTCCGACAATTCGCGGTCGACATCGGCGAGTTGGCGGGCGAAGCGATCGCGCCGCTCGGCGGTTTCGCGCAAAGTGCGTTCGATCTGATGGCGCGAGGCGGCAGCCTCCGCGCGCTCGGCGGTCAGCGCGGCGAGCTTGGCTTCGCTTTGCGCAAGCGTCGAGGCGGCCTGTTCGAATGCCGCGCGGGTGGTGGCCTCGCGCTCCGCGGCACCAGCGTTTTCGGAGTTCAGCGCGGCCTCTTCCGCGCGCAGGCGCTCGAGAACGTCGGCGTTGTCGCGCACCATCCGCTCTTCGCGGGCGATGTCGCCGTCGAGCTGCTGCAACCGGCGCTCGAGTTCGGCCTGACGGGTGCGGATGCGGCCGGCTTCCTCCTCGATCTGCGACCTGGCGATCGACAGCCGCTGGAAGGCGGCTGCAGCCGCGGCTTCCGCGTCGCGCAGGTCAGGCAAGCGATGGGCGGAGATGCCCTGCTCCTTGGCCGCGTTCATCTGCGTGGCGGCGCGGTCGCCAACGAGCGCCGTGGCCGTAGACAGCGCCGAACGCGCCTCGCCTTCCTGCGTCTTGGCCAGCGTCCAGCGCAGGTGCAAGAGCGTTGCTTCGGCCTTGCGGATGTCGGCGGACAGGTTCTTGAAGCGCGAAGCCTGGCGCGCCTGGCGCTTCAGGCTTTCGATCTGGCTTTCCAGTTCGCCGACGACGTCGTCCAGGCGTTCGAGATTCTGTTCGGCGGCCTTCAGCCTCAGTTCCGCCTCGTGGCGGCGGGTGTGCAAGCCGGAAATGCCGGCCGCCTCTTCGAGCAGGGCGCGACGGGCCTGCGGCTTGGCCTGGATCAGTTCGCCGATACGGCCTTGCCCGACCATCGAAGGCGAGCGTGCACCGGTCGACTGATCGGCGAACAGAAGCTGCACGTCCTTGGCGCGTGCTTCCTTGCCGTTGATGCGGTAGAGGGAGCCCGCCTCGCGCTCGATGCGGCGCGACACCTGCAGCTCGTCGGCATCATTGAAGGCGGATGGCGCCGAGCGGTCGCTGTTGTCGAGGAAAAGCGTGACTTCGGCGGTGTTTCGGGCGGGACGCGTGCCCGAGCCGGAAAAGATCACGTCGTCCATGCCGGACGCGCGCATGTTCTTGTAGGAGCTTTCGCCCATCACCCAGCGCAGCGCCTCGACGAGGTTCGACTTGCCGCACCCGTTCGGCCCGACAATGCCGGTCAGGCCGCGTTCGATGACGAACTCGCCGGGTTCCACGAAGGACTTGAAACCAAGAAGGCGGAGGCGCGAAAACTTCATTCACGCGCCTCATACACCGGTTCCGCAAAAGTGTACCGAAGTTTTGCGATAGGGCGCATGGCGCGCGAACAGATGGAAAGGCAAGCAGCGCCGGAGCGCTGCCGCTTCAGCGCTGAGCCGATGTCAGAGCAGAGGGTCGATGATGGCCGACATTTCCTCAATCGACATCGCCCCTTTGTAGGTCTTACCGTTGATGAAGAAGGTCGGTGTCGAGTCGACCTTGAATTCATTGGCGCCACGCTTCTGGACCGATCTCACATCGTCCAGAAGTTTCTGGTCCGTCAAGCAGGCCTCGAAGGACTCCTGTGTAAAACCGGCAAGCTTGGAGATTTGCAGCAGCGCATCCTTGGTGTTGGACACGCCGACCCAGTTCGCCTGCTGCCGGAACAGGACATCGACCATCGGGAAATAGTTATCCTTGGCGCAGCGTGCCAACATGAAACCCGCCTCGGCGCTCGGATCGAACGGGAATTCGCGCAGGATGTAGCGGGCCTTGCCGGTATCGATGTACTTGGTTTTCAAATCCGGGAAGGTGGTCTCGGCGAAATGCGCACAGTGCGGGCAGGTCATCGAAGCGTATTCGACGATGGTGACCTTGGCGTCGTCCTTGCCGAGCTGCTTGTCGGGCAGCGCACCCGGCTTCAACAATTCGGCCATATCCACCGTGCCTTGCGCCTCCGGCACCTGGACCGCTGCGGGCGTGGCCGGCTTCGCGGGCGTTGCCGGGTCCGCGGGCTTGACATCCGCCGCCTTGGCTTGTTCGCCGGAATCACTGCAGGCCGCGAGCAGGGCCACCGCCGGAATGGCGGCCAGCGAAGTCAGGACGTTTCTGCGAGAGAAGCTTTGGCCAAACGGGGTGCGGCTCATACGAATCACCTGATAAGGGTTGAATTTTGCAATGCAAAGACACGAAAAAGCGAGAGTTGGCGCGAATTAAGGCATCCCTGTCCCCAATCCAATCGCGAAACCTGACAAGGGTGATCACGAATGCGCGAGATTAACGACAAACCTATGACTGTTTCCAGTCAGAACTAGGCTTTCCTTGTGCCCAAAATGGTCGCACCCAGCCTTTCCAGTGAGGCGCGCAGTCCGTCATCCTCGATCAATCCGACTGTATCGGCCAATTTCGCCTTTTCCGCCGCGCTCAGTGGCCTGAGAGCAGGTTTGGGCCGGGCTTTTCCAGAAGTCACCGGCTTCTGCACGATCCTGATGCGGCCTATCGCGATAAAGCCCAGGAAGGCGTTGACCCGGTTGATGATCTCGCCGGTCTCGTGCTGCAGGTGAAGCGCGGCCATGCCTTCGCAGGCGATGACCAGCACGGCCGGCTCGAATGGATCGTCCTCGTGCAGGCGGCGCGGCCACTGGATCTTTTCGGGCCGCGAGTGAATGGCCAGGCGCGGGCCAGCAATCTCTTCCCAGGACTGGACGAGACCGATCGAGATGCCTGCCCGCTTGCGCAGCACCGGGTCGAGGATCTCGGTGGCGAGGTCGCTCACCGGAACGGGATTGCCGAAGGGCCTTTTCCCTGCCATGTGCGTTCTCCAGCCACGACCCAGCAGACACCGGCCAAGCCTACGCAAGATCAATGGCACCAGCAGACCAGACCCGCAAGGCCCAGACCAGCAGAGCCAAGGCCGACGATACGGCGTCACGGCTGGTCGCCTGGTACGACGCGCATCATCGCGAACTGCCGTGGCGCGTGACGCCGCGCGAGCATGCACGCGGCGTGCGGCCCGACCCCTACCGTATCTGGCTGTCCGAGGTCATGCTGCAGCAGACCACCGTCGAAGCGGTGAAATCCTATTTCCGCGCCTTTGTCGAGAAATGGCCCGATGTCGAAGCCTTGGCCGCGGCGCCGACCGAGGATGTGATGAAAGCCTGGGCCGGGCTCGGCTACTATTCCCGCGCCCGCAACCTCAAGGCCTGTGCCGATCTGGTGGCGGCACGCGGCGGCCGGTTTCCCGACACCGAGACCGGACTTCGAGAATTGCCCGGCATCGGCGCCTATACGTCGGCGGCAATAACGGCGATTGCCTTCGACCGCCCGGCGGCCGTTGTCGACGGCAATGTCGAACGCGTCATCTCAAGGCTGTTTTCGATCACGACGCCGCTCAGCGAAGCCAAGGCCGAGATACGGGCCCAGGTCGAGCGCATGGTGCCGGCGACGCGATCGGGAGACTTCGCCCAGGCGATGATGGATCTCGGCGCCACGATCTGCACGCCACGCCGGCCGCGCTGCATGCTGTGCCCGCTGCGCGAGGACTGCAGCGCCGCCATTGCAGACGACCCCGAGAATTTCCCGGTGCGGCTGCCAAAGGCCGACAAACCGCTGCGGCGCGGCGCGGCTTTCGTGGCCGTGCGTGAGGACGGCGCCATTCTTTTGCGCAAGCGGCCGGAAAAAGGGCTGCTCGGCGGCATGACGGAAGTGCCTACCACCGACTGGACAGCGCGGGTGGACGGAGCCACCACGCAAGCGGCGGCGCCCTTTCCCGGCGCCTGGCGGCACGCCGGGTCAATCACGCATGTCTTCACCCATTTCGCGCTCGCACTCGAAGTCTTTCACGCCCACATCAAAGGTGATGCGGTGGCAGGGCACTTCTGGTCGCCCGCTGGCGAGATTTCCGGCGAGGCGCTGCCGACTGTCATGAAAAAGGCAATCGAGGCTGCGATACCCGGCGCGACGAAAAAACCGTCGCCATCAGGTGCAAAGAGACCCCATGACTGAAATCCGCCACATCGTTTTCGACATCGGCAAGGTGCTGATCCACTACGATCCAAACATTCCGTTCAGCCGCCTCATTCCCGATGCCGACGAGAGAAAGTGGTTCTTCGACAATGTCTGTACGCATGACTGGAACCTCGAGCAGGATCGCGGCCGGACGTGGCAAGAGGCCGAGGCGCTGCTCATTTCGGATCATCCAGATCATTCTGAAAACATCCGCAATTTCCGCCGCCACTGGCACGAGATGGTGCCGCATGCCTATGACGACAGCGTCGCCATCATGCTCGGCCTGATCGAAAGCGGCCATGATGTCACCATGCTGACCAACTTCGCCTCCGACACGCTGGCCGAAGCCCGGCAGCGCTTCGATTTTCTCAACCGCCCACGCGGCGTGACAGTGTCGGGCGATATCGGCAAGATCAAGCCCGACTGCGACATCTACGACCATCACGTGGCGGCGTTCGGCCTCGAACCGTCCGCGACACTGTTCATCGACGACAGCCAGAAGAATGTCGACGGCGCCAAGGCGGCCGGCTGGAAAGCGGTGCTGTTCACCGATGCCAGGACGCTTCAAGCGGATCTTGAACGCTTCGGAATAAAGGCGTGATCTCTATCGCTTGGGGCGATCCGTTGAGACTTTGATTCAACGAATAAGCGGCAGGGGATCAGCCCCCTGCCCGCTCCATGCCGAGGCGGGCGATGCGGCGCAGTTCGTCGATCGGGGTAAGTCCGCCGCTGCGCTCATAATGCCAGAAGGTCCAGCCATTGCAGGCGTCCAGCCCCTGCACCTCGGCGCCGATCTTGTGGATCGAGCCGGCGCTGTCGCCGATCGCCACGGTGCCATCGGCGCGAACCTTGGCGGCCCAGCGCTTCTTGGCGTCATAGAGCGTGGCACCGGGCGTCACCAGACCGGTGTCGATCAGGCTGACGAAGGCGACGCGCGGCTCGGCGCGCTTGCCGGTAAGCACGGTGAGATCCGCTTCGTCGAGTGGCCGCACGGCATCGATGCGCTCATTGGCGGCGTCGATATAGGCCTGCTCGCGCTCGATGCCGACGAAGTGGCGACCGAGGCGCTTGGCCACGGCACCCGTCGTGCCGGAGCCGAAGAACGGGTCGAGCACGACGTCCCCCGGCTTGGTCGAGGCCATCATGATACGGGCAAGCAGCGCCTCGGGCTTCTGTGTCGGATGCAGCTTGTCGCCATTGTCGTTCTTCAAGCGCTCGCCGCCGGTGCAGATCGGGAACAGCCAGTCGGAGCGCATCTGGATATCGTCGTTCGACGCCTTCAGCGCTTCGTAGTTGAAGGTATAGCCCTTGCCCTTCTGATCGCGCGAGGCCCAGATCATCGTCTCATGCGCGTTCTGGAACCGGCGGCCGCGGAAATTCGGCATCGGATTGGTCTTGCGCCAGACCACGTCGTTGAGGATCCAGAAGCCGAGATCCTGCATCTTGGCGCCGACCCGGAAGATGTTGTGGTAGGAGCCGATGACCCAGATCGTGCCGTTGGGCTTCAGCACGCGGCGCGCCGCCAGCAGCCAGGCGCGGGTGAAGGCGTCATAGGCTTCGAAGCTCTCGAACTGGTCCCAGTCGTCGTCGACCGCATCGACCTTGGACTGGTCGGGACGATGCAAATCGCCGTCGAGCTGCAGATTGTAGGGGGGATCGGCAAAGATGACGTCGATCGACTTTTCCGGCAGGCGGTCGAGCGCCGCGACACAGTCGCCTTTCAGGATCGTGTCCAGCCATTCGGATTGCTGGGGAGCATGGGAGAGCTCGTCGAGAAGACGCACGGCTGACATTTTTACACCCAAGGCACGCGTTACTGTTTACTCCCCGTTATGGTTACCGATCAGCGTAAATATTCGGTGAAGCTTTATCGATCCGGTGCAGGAGTTTGCGAAGGCGTGCCCATTGGTGTATGCCGCGCCGCTTGAGCCCTGAGCGGCCATTTCTCCATCCTCCATCGTCCGGATCATCATGCCCCAGCCAGACCTTGTCATCTTCGATTGCGACGGCGTGCTCGTCGATTCCGAAATCATCGCCGCACGGGTCGAGGCCGAATTGATCACCCTGGCCGGATATGAAGTCTCGGCGGAGGAGATTGCCGAGACCTATGCGGGCCTGACCTTCAAGGACATACTGATGCGGATCGAGGAGAAGTCCAAGATCCCGTTCCAGGTCTCGTTGATCGATCGCGCCGAGGAACTGGTCGACCGCAAACTGCGCAGCGACGTTCGTGCCATCGAAGGCGTGCGGGAAGCGGTCGCCTCGGTCACGACGCAACGCTGCATCTGCTCCAATTCACGTTCGGAGCGGATCGAGTTCATGCTGGAGAAGGTGCATCTGCTGCCATTCTTCGCCGGACGCATCTTCTCGGCGCTGGAGACGCCGACCGGAAAGACCAAACCGGCCCCGGACGTGTTCCTGCATGCCGCCGAAAAGCTCGGCGCCAACCCGGCGAACACCTTCGTCATCGAGGATTCCGTGCACGGCGTCACCGGCGCCACGGCCGCCGGTATGCGCGTGATCGGTTTTACGGGCGCGAGCCACAGTTATCCCGGCCACGCCGATGCCCTGACCGAGGCCGGCGCCGAAACGGTGATCCGGCGGTGGGCGGAGTTGAAAAGCGTTATCGCGGCGCTGTCGGAGTGGTCTGCGAATGCTTGAGCTGCGTGCGCCCGACCGGACGCACGCCACGCTGAGGGCCGCTCAGTTCGTTGCCGCGGCTTTCTTCTTCTTGCGCTTCGACTTGTCGGTTGTAGCCTTGGGCGCGGTTTCATCATAACCGGCATAGGCCTGATAGTCCGCAGCCGTCGGCGCCGGTACGACGATATTGGAATCGGTGAAGACGAACTGGGTCGCGACCGAGGGATCGGTGACCTGGACCTGATACTGGTGGATTTGCGAATAAAGCACGTCGGTGCCGTGCATCACCGCGGTACGGATCGGCATGGTGATGGTGCCCGGAGTGAATTTCGGCCCTGGTACGATCTTGCCGGCAACCGCGATCGTCATCGTCAGTTGTCCGTCGGCACGGCTGCAATCGCGGGTCACGTCGCTGATCGATGCCTGATAAATGATCCTCGCCGAATCGTCGGGCGGTGTAGCGGCGGCGGCGTCAGCCGCTGCCTGGGCCGCTGCATCCGCAGCGGCGTCGCCGGTCTTCTTGAGCTTCGGCTTGGGCTTCCGGGCCTCGTTGACATAGGTGTTGAAGAACGCCGTGCCATCGCGCACCGTCACCCTTGGGCAGTAGGCGTTCAGCTGGCTGGCCAGCACCTTGGGGTCCTGCGGCGGCGGTGGCGCCGTCGGGTCCTTCTTGCCGAAACCGAGGTTCAAGATGCCATTGTCGCCGGATTGGCAGCCGGCGGCGGCAAGCATAAAGCCCGTGAGCGCGAGACCCGCCAAAAAGCGACCACTTGATATACGAAACGCCATGAAACTGCACTTCCCTCTCGCAAAGCTGGTGACGTATATCAACCGCGCGGCAAAAATGCGACTACAGCCGGTGCAGAAATTAACCACCTTGTGGTGAACGGAAAAACAGGCGGCAAACGGATCTGTGACATGCACTATGTGAGTACCCGCGGGGAAGCGCCCGCGCTTGGATTTTCCGACGCCGTCCTGGCCGGCCTGGCGCGCGATGGCGGGCTTTATGTGCCGCGCGAATGGCCACACTTCTCGTCATCCGAGATCCGCGCCATGCGTGGCCTTGCCTATCCTGACCTTGCAATCCGCCTGCTGACGCCGTTCCTCGGCGGCGAGATCGCCGCACCGGTCTTCGAGCGCCTGGTCCGCGAAGCCTATGCCACCTTCCGCCATGAGGCTGTCTGCCCGCTGGTCCAGACCGGCGCCAACACTTTTGTCCTCGAACTCTTCCATGGGCCGACGCTGGCGTTCAAGGACGTGGCGATGCAATTGCTTGCCCGGCTGATGGACCATGTGCTTGCCGAACGCGGCCAGCATGCCACCATCGTCGGCGCCACGTCGGGCGATACCGGCGGCGCGGCCATAGACGCCTTTGCCGGGCGCAGCCGCACCGACATCTTCATCCTGTTCCCGCATGGCCGCGTCTCGCCGGTGCAGCAGCGGCAGATGACCACGTCGAAGGCTGAAAATGTCCATGCACTGGCGATCGAAGGCAATTTCGACGACTGTCAGGGCCTGCTGAAGGATATGTTCAACGATCACGGCTTTCGCGACCGGGTGTCGCTGTCGGGGGTCAATTCGATCAACTGGGCGCGCATCATGGCCCAGATCGTCTATTATTTCTCCTCGGCATTGTCGCTCGGCGCACCGGACAGGCCGGTCTCCTTTACCGTGCCGACCGGCAATTTCGGCGATATCTTCGCCGGCTACGCCGCCAAGAAGATGGGCCTGCCGATCGACCGGCTGGTCATCGCCACCAACGACAACGACATATTGGCTCGCACCTTCGCGACCGGCGAATACCGCACCAAGGGCGTCTTTGCGACCACCTCGCCGTCGATGGACATCCAGGTTTCCTCGAACTTCGAACGCCTGCTTTTCGAGGCATCAAACCGCGATGCGGCGACGGTGCGGCGCTACATGGCCGGCCTGAAGCAATCGGGCGCTTTCACCATCGAAGCCCGGGAAATTGCCGGGATGCGGTCCGAATTCGATGCCGGCCGCGCCGATATGGACGAGGTCGCCGCCACCATCCGCTCGACGCTCGCGGGCAGCAATTATCTTCTAGATCCGCACACCGCCGCGGCCATGTATGTCGCGGCCGGCAAAGCATCGGGCGCCGTGCCGATGGTGGTGCTGGGCACTGCACATCCGGCGAAATTCCCGGCCGCCGTCGAGGCCGCCAGCGGTGTCTCGCCCGCCCTGCCCGCATGGCTAGGGGGATTGATGACATTTGAGGAAAAATACACGGTACTTCCATCCGACCTGAAAATGGTGGAAGATTACGTCAGCCGCCGTGCGCGGGCGGCGCGTTAGGGAGTACGAGCCATATGGGTGTTGAGGTAAGCCGTCTGTCGAACGGCCTGACAGTCGCCACCGAAACCCTTCCAAGTATCGAATCGGTTGCCTTGGGTGCCTGGGTCAAGTCGGGTGCCCGCAATGAACGCGAAGAAGAGCATGGCATGGCCCATCTGCTCGAACACATGGCGTTCAAGGGGACGAAGCGGCGAAGCGCCTTCGAGATCGCCTCGGAAATCGAGGACGTCGGCGGCGAGATCAATGCCGCCACCAGCGTCGAGACCACCTCCTACTACGCCAGGGTGCTCTCCGACGACGTGCCGCTGGCCGTCGACATCCTGTCCGACATCCTGCAGGAGTCCGAATTCGACCCGCAGGAACTCGAGCGCGAGCAGCACGTCATCCTGCAGGAGATCGGCGCCGCGCACGACACGCCCGACGACATCGTTTTCGACCGTTTCACCGAGACGGCCTTCCGCCACCAGACCATCGGCCGCTCGATCCTGGGCACGCCCGAAACGGTAAAATCCTTCACCTCCAAGCAGTTGCACGATTTCATCGAACGCCAGTATGGCGCCGAGCGGATGGTGATCGTGGCGGCCGGCGACATCAAGCACGACAAGTTCGTGCGCGAGGTCGAAAACCGGCTCGGCGGCTTCCGCAGCAAGGCCGACAGCACCATTCCGCAATACGCGCAATATGTCGGCGGCGATTTCCGTGAGGACCGCGACCTGATGGACGCGCAGATCGTGCTGGGCTTCGAGGGCCGCGCCTATCATGTGCGCGACTTCTACGCCTCGCAGGTGCTGTCGATGATTCTCGGCGGCGGCATGTCATCGCGTCTGTTCCAGGAAGTCCGCGAGAAACGCGGCCTGTGCTATTCGGTCTATGCCTTCCACTGGGGTTTTTCCGATACGGGCATATTCGGCGTCCATGCCGCCACGGGGCAAAGCGACATCGCCAAGCTGGTGCCTGTCATCATTGACGAGTTGCAGAAGGCCGGCGAGAGCATCCTTCAAGAAGAACTCGACCGTGCGCGCGCCCAGTATCGCGCCGGGTTGATCATGTCCGCCGAAAGTCCGGCCAGCCGTGCCTCGCAGATCGCGCGCCAACTGCTGCTTTTCGGCCGTCCGATCGCAAAGGAAGAGTTGATGGAGCGGCTGGCGGCGCTGACGATCGAGCGCCTGACCGACCTGTCGTCGCGGATGTTCTCGACCAAGCCGACGCTTACCGCTGTCGGGCCCGTGGGTACGCTGGCACCATACGAGGCGATCCTCGATTCGCTTCCGGGTACGCAGGCCACGGCCCGCAGGCTCGCCGTCTAAGTCCCAAGCGCCGTGTTCGCGCTCCCTTTCTTTCGCCGTGACCTGCCGGCACTGAAGGGCAACCTCGTCACGCTGCGCGTGCCGTTCACCAGCGATTATCGCGAGTGGTCGGCGGTGCGCGGCGAAAGCCGGACGTTCCTGGAGCCGTGGGAGCCGCGCTGGACCCCCGACGAACTCGACCGCACGGCATGGCGCCTGCGCATCAGCCGCTATCGCGAGGACTATGCACAGGGAACGGCGATCGCCTTCTTCATCTTCGAGAAGTCGAGCGGCAAGCTAGCGGGCGGCATCACGCTCGGCAACATACGTCACGGTGTCTCGCAAAGCGGCCATGTCGGCTACTGGATCGGCGAACGCTTCGGCGGCCGTGGCCTGATGACCGACGCGGTCAAGGTGGTGGCCCGCTTCGCCTTCGATACGCTGAGGTTGCACCGGATCGAAGCCGCCTGTATTCCCGACAATATCAGGTCGATCCGCGTGCTTGAAAAAGCCGGATTCCGGCGCGAAGGACTTCTGCGATCCTATCTCAGGATCAACGGCATCTGGCAGGACCATTACCTCTACGCCCGGATCGCCGACGATCCGCCGGGCGCTGGAACGAAGGACTGATTTTTGACGAATTTCCTGCGAAACGGACCGCTGTTCGCCTTTCTGCTGGCGACGATGCTGACGCTGTGCGCGGCTTCGTCGGCCTTTGCCGTAGAACCCATCAAGATTGCCCGCGACGATGTCGCGCTCGACCTTTCGCGCGCCGTCGAGATCTACCGCAATCAGGGTGAGAACTTCCAGGTGTCGACCGCGCCCGGGCCGGACGGCATCGTGCGGCGCATCGAGGTCGAAGCCAACGACGCCCGCTCGACCGGCGACTGGGCGGTGTTCGCGCTCGCCAACACCACCGACCAGCAGCTCGACAGGCTGATCGTCGCGCCGCATTTCCGGCTGGTCAATTCCGGCATCTTCTGGCCGGATCTCGGCTCGACGCGCATCGCCGCCATCACGCCCAGCGAAGGCTTCGCACTCGACCGCCAGACCAGCCCCGATGCCGACGTGTTCCGGGTGACGCTGAACCCCGGCACGGTGATCACCTTCATCGCCGAGCTTGCCTCGCCGAAGCTGCCGCAGGTCTACCTCTGGGATCCGGAATCCTACAAGGACTCGGTCAATTCCTACACGCTGTTTCGCGGCATCGTCATCGGCATTGCCGGCCTTCTGGCGCTGTTCCTGACCATCCTGTTCGTCGTCAAGGGAACGTCGATGTTCCCGGCGACGGCAGCCCTCGCCTGGGCGGTGCTTGCCTATATCTGCGTCGATTTCGGCTTCCTCAACAAGGTCATCGAGATTTCGCCCGGCAACGAGCAGATGTGGCGAGCCGGAACGGAGGTGGCGCTGGCGGCGACCTTCGTGGTCTTCCTGTTCGCCTATCTCAACCTCAATCGGTGGCACGGCCATTTCAGTTATGGCGCCCTGGTCTGGATTCTAGGCCTGCTGCTGATCGCCGGCGTCGCCATCGTCGATCCGGCGGTCGCCGCCGGCATCGCCCGCATCTCGTTTGCCGCCACGGCGCTGACCGGGCTCGGCCTGATCATCTTCCTCGGCATTCGTGGTTATGACCGCGCCATCATGCTGGTGCCCAGTTGGGTCATGGTGCTGTTATGGCTATGCGGGTCGTGGATGGCGATCACCGGCATGCTCGACAACGACATCGCCCAGCCAGCACTTGGCGGCGGGCTGATCCTGATCATCCTCTTGATCGGCTTCACCGTCATGCAGCATGCCTTTGCAGGCGGTGCGCTGCATCAGGGGCTGTTCTCCGACCTCGAGCGACAGGCGCTGGCCGTCGCGGGGTCGGGCGATACGGTGTGGGACTGGGACGTGCTGCGCGACCGCGTGGTGACCAAACCCGATGTCAGCATCCAGCTCGGCCTTGCTCCCAACAGCCTGGGCGGTGCCGCGCGCAACTGGCTGCCGGTGCTGCACGCCGATGACCGCGACACGTTCCGCACGACGCTCGACGTCGTTCTGGAACATCGCCGCGGCAAGGTGGCGCAGAATTTCCGCCTGCGCGGCGCCGACGGGCACTATCACTGGTTTGCCCTGCGCGCGCGCCCGGTCATCGGGTCGGACGGCGAGGTGATCCGCTGCGTCGGCACCATGGTCGACGTCACCGAACAGAAGAAATCCGAGGAAAGGCTGCTGCACGACGCCGTGCATGACAACCTGACCGGCCTGCCGAACCGCGAATTGTTCATGAACCGGCTGGAGGCGATCATCTCGATCGCCCGTACCGAAGAGAAGGTGCGTCCGACCGTCTTCGTCATCGACATCGACCGCTTCAAGCAGGTCAATGACGGGCTCGGCATCTCGGCCGGCGACACCATCCTGCTCACCATCGCGCGCCGCCTGCACCGGCTGTTGAAGCCGAAGGATTCGCTGTCGCGCTTCGCCGGCGACCAGTTCGCCCTGATGCTGCTGTCCGAGCAGGATCCCGCCCGTATCGCCGGCGTGGCCGATGCCATCAAGCACGCGATCAACAACCCGATCACCTTTGCCAAGCGCGAGATCGTGCTGACCGCCTCGATCGGGCTGATCACCTGGACCTCGGCGCAGACCTCGGCCGAGGACATGGTCAAGGACGCCGAGCTCGCCATGCATCAGGCCAAGCGCTTCGGCGGCGACAGGATCGAGCCATTCCGCCCTGCATTCCGCACCGTCGGTACCGACCGCTTGCAGTTCGAATCCGACCTGCGGCGCGCCATCGAGCGGCGCGAATTCACGCTTGCCTACCAGCCGATCGTGCGGCTCGAGGACGGCAGTGTCGCCGGCTTCGAAGCGTTGCTGCGCTGGGACCATCCACGCCGCGGCATGATCCCGCCGGCCGATTTCATCCCGGTCGCCGAAAGCTGTGGGCTGATCGTGCAGCTTGGCCTGTTCGCCATGCAGCAGGCGGCCGAGGATCTCGCGGGATGGCAAAAGCAGATCGGCGACGCACCGCTGTCGGTCTCGGTCAACCTGTCCAGCCGCCAGCTCATCCGCCGCGACCTGGTCAGCGATGTGCGTTCCGTGATCGCACGCGCCAATTTGAAGCCGCGCTGCTTCCGGCTCGAACTCACCGAGTCCCTGGTCATGGACAATCCCGAACAGACGGCTCATGTGCTGACCAAGCTGAAACAGCTCGGCATTGGCCTGTCGCTGGACGATTTCGGCACCGGCTATTCATCGCTCGCCTATCTGACGCGGTTCCCCTTCGACACCATCAAGATCGACAAGAGCTTCGTCGACGACAGCACGCCCAAGCGCGCCGTGCTGCTCAAATCCATGGTCAACATGGCGCATGAGCTCGGCCTGTCTGTCGTCGCCGAGGGCATCTCCGACGAGCGCGATGCGCTGGAGCTGCGCCAGATGGGCTGCGAATATGTGCAGAGCTTCATGTTCGGCGCGCCGATGCCGGGCGACCAGGTGCTGAAGACGCTGAAGGAGCAGTATCCGCTGACGCAGGCCTAGAGGCCTTGGGCGTCGGCCCGATATGTTACGCGTGGCCGGCGGCGAGGCTGAGATGCGCGAGATCGATGCCGATCGAGGCAAGGATCCGGTCGTATTTACGCTCGATATCGGCGTCGAACAGCAATTCCGGTGTTGCCGGGCAGGTCAGCCAGCCATTCTCGGCGATCTCGGTCTCCAGTTGGCCGGCGCCCCAGCCGGAATAGCCCAGCGCCATCAGCGCACGACGCGGCCCGCGCCCCGACGATATCGCGCGCAATATGTCAACCGTCGCGGTCAGGCAGATGTCGTCGGAAACGGTGAGCGAGGATTCCACGCGGTAGTCACCCGAATGCAGGACGAAGCCCCGGCTGCGGTCGACAGGCCCGCCATTGCGCACGACGAAATCGCGCGCCTGCGCCGGCAGGCGGATCGCCTCCTGCTCGTTCATGATGCCGAGCTGCACCAGAAGGTCCGGAAACAGCATCTGCTGCGTCTGATTGATGATCAGGCCCATCGCGCCTTCATCGCTGTGCGCGCAGATGTAGATGACCGAGCGCGTGAAACGGTCGTCCTTCATGCCAGGCATGGCAATCAGGAACTGATCGTCGAGAAAGCCACGGCGGGCGGCTGTCTTCTTGTGGCGCAACAAATCCATTCCAGGGAGGGTAACGCGTTTCCCGGGCGCCGAAAAGATGCGCCGTACCGGATTCGACCAAAGCCCATATTGCGGGGCCGGTCTTGGCTTGCCCGCAAAGGTCACGCAAATATGATATCAGTACGGCCATGAAATCATTGCGCGGCCACGAACGGACGATCAAATCACCGCCATGCAAAGCTTGAAAATCCTGTTGCTCGGCGCCGCCATCGGATTGGCAACCGCCCTTCCCGCCACCGCCTCCTCATCCGCCTGGTACAACAGCGAAGGCGGCAAGGTACGGCTGGTGACATCAGGCAAGCCGGACGACGCCGGCCGCATCCGAGGTGTCCTCGACATAGCCCTCAAACCCGGCTGGAAGACCTATTGGCGCGACCCGGGTGACGCCGGCGTGCCGCCGCAGCTCGACATTTCGGCCAGCACCAATATCGGCGATGCGACACTGTCGTTTCCCGCGCCGCAGCGTCACGACGATGGCTATGGCAAATGGGCCGGCTACAACTATCCGGTTTCGCTGCCGGTGACGTTCACGCTGTCGACGCCGAACCAGCCGGCCGTCATCGATGCCGACGTCTTTCTCGGCATTTGCGAAACCATCTGCATCCCCGTGCAGACACGGCTGAGCGTCGACCCCGCTGCCGATCCCGACAATGCCGACGACACGGCATTGGTAAAGGCGAGTTTCACGGCATTGCCGGCGGCTGCAAAACCCGACTTTGGCATCAACGTGCTGCCGGGCAATCACGAGACGCTGGTTGTCGAGGCGAGTTTTCCTGGCGATCCGCAGGCGGCGGATTTCTTCGTCGCCGGCGAGCGCGACTATATGTTCGGCACCCCTTCCCGTGCGGAAAAGGACGGCAAGTTGATCTTCACCGTGCCGATCCTCGATCGCCCCTCGACGACGCCGACGGACGGCGGGCTTCATTACACGCTGACGAGTTCGGCGGGCGCGGTCGAAGGGCTGCTGCCTTTCCCTTGATCCAGCTTGCCCGAACGGTTGCAGGAAGCCGCCGAGTTCGCTACCCAAGCACCGTCCTTCCCCAATCCCCAAGCGAGGAACTCATGACCATCTCCGTTGGCGACAAGCTGCCCGAGGCGACCTTCAAGACCATGACCGCCGACGGCGCCAAGGCGATCACGTCGGCCGAGATTTTCCCGGGCAAGAAAGTGGTGCTGTTCGGCGTTCCCGGCGCCTTCACGCCGACCTGCAGCAACAACCATCTGCCCGGCTATCTCGAGAACCATGACGCGATCCTGGCGCGCGGCGTCGACACCATCGCGGTCGTTTCGGTCAACGACGTCCATGTCATGGGCGCCTGGGCGCGCTTCACCGGCGGCGAAGGCAAGATCCTGTTCCTCGCCGACGGCAATGGCGATTTCGCCAAGGCGGTCGGTCTTGACGCGGACTACTCCGGTGGCGGCATGGGCCTGCGCTCGAAGCGGTTTTCGATGATTATCGACGACGGCAAGGTCACCGCGCTCAATGTCGAGACCAAACCCGGCGTCGACGAGTCCGGCGCGGCTCATATTCTCGGCCAGCTCTGAGCTTCGACGGCCGGTCAGGCGGGGGCAACGGCTGGCCTCGCCTAACAAGCGGCTGCGCTCCAGAACTGCCGGCTTTCGGGGGGAATTCCAACGATGTTTGACATCATCTGGCGCGCTATCGCGATCGGCGTCGGCGCCACTGTCCTGATGGATATCTGGGCCTTCTTCCTGCACAAGGCGTTCGGCCAACCACGGCCAAACTGGGGGCCGGTCGGGCGCTGGGTCTGGCATCTGCGTCACAAGGTGTTTCACGACGATATTGGCGATGCCACGCCCTACGCCCATGAGAAGGCGCTGGGCTGGGCTTTCCATTACTTCGTCGGCATTGTCTACGGCATCATCCTGGTGGTGCTGGCGGGCGCGGGCTGGTTGGCGGCCCCGACCTTCCTGCCGGCCTTCATCCTCGGCATCGTCACCATCGGCGCCGGCTGGTTCCTGCTGGCGCCAGGCATGGGCGCCGGCTGGGCGGCGTCAAAGCGGCCTAATCCGATGCTAATCCGCGCCCTCAACCTGGTCTCGCACACCGTGTTCGCACTCGGTCTTTGGGGAACGGCGCTGCTGATCCGCTAAGGATTCAGGGGCTGTTCTACCCTGTCGATCGGCCGCCATCCATGGATGAGGCGGCGGGCGCCGATATCGTAGGCGAAATAGTTGCCGCCGCCCGCCGGCTGATCCGCGTCGCGGCTGATCCGGCTGTCGCTCAGCGACACCAGCAGGAGCGTGCCGACACCGCCATGTCCGACAAAGGCGATATCTCCGGCGCCGCCGGCATCAAGCACGGCCTCGACCTCGCTCACAATGCGCTGCTGCGCGTCGATGGCTCGCTCCCAGCCACGAATGCTTTCGTGCGGATTGGCGAAGAAACGGTCGGCGACCGCCTCGAACTCAGGAGGCGGCAGGAAACCCGTCGCCGACCGGTCGTTCTCATGCATCCGCTCCCTCACCTGCACCGCAAGGTCGAGGTGCCGCCCGAGCACCTCGGCGGTTTCAACGGCCTTGCGTTCGCCCGATGACACCACACGCGCGATCGATGCGATCCACGGCTGGTCCAGCATTGCATGCGCCCTGGCGCGGCCGATGTCGGACAGACCCCAATCCGGTACCGGAATGGTGGCGTCGATCTGAACCTGAGGATGGGTGATGTAGTAGGCGATCGACATGACAGAAACTCTCCGGCCGGTCAGCCCCCTCGAACAGAAGCTCAATAGCTCTGCGTAGAACGACGCGGCTTCGAAGCCAGCGGCTGCTCTGCCTGGCCATCAGGCTTTGGCGCCAGCACTGCCGGCCTGAAAGGCCCCTTCTTGAACGGCGCCATGCCTTCCCGTGCCAGTTCGTCGGCACGCTCGTTCTCGGTGTGGCCGGCATGGCCCTTCACCCAGTTCCAGGTGACCTTGTGGCGTCGGTTGGCCTCGTCCAGCGCCTGCCACAACTCGCCGTTCTTGACCGGCTTCTTGTCGGCGGTCTTCCAGCCGTTCTTCTTCCAGCCATGGATCCATTTGGAAATGCCGTCCATGACGTATTTGCTGTCGGTATGAAGCTCGACCGTGCAAGGCTCCTTCAACGCGTTCAGCGCCGAAATGGCCGCCAGCAATTCCATGCGGTTGTTGGTCGTCTCGGCCTCGCCGCCGGAGAGTTCCTTGGTGGCGCCGTTGAAGCGCAGGATGGCGCCCCAGCCGCCGGGGCCGGGATTGCCGGAACAGGCGCCATCGGTAAAGATTTCAACCTGCTTGCTCATGATGCCCCATATTCGGCCAATCCATATTCCGAAGGAGATCTGATCGCCCGATGGAACCGCATCCTTCTGATGTATTCGGTCGGGTCGCGTTTCATGACGAGCCCGCCATCGGGGACGGTCAGCCAGTCGTAAAGCCGGGTCAGCATGAAGCGCAGCGCCGAGCCGCGCGCCAGCATCGGTAGCGCCGCCTTCTCCTCCGCGCTCAGCGGGCGCACGCTCTGATAACCGGCAAGCAATGCCTTGCCCTTGGTAAGGTTGAAGGAAAAATCCTTCTCGAAGCACCAGGCATTGAGACAGGTGGCGACATCGTAGGCGTAGAGATCGTCACAAGCGAAATAGAAATCGATCAGACCCGAAAGCTTTTCGCCCAGGAAAAAGACATTGTCCGGGAAAAGATCGGCGTGGATTATGCCCTTGGGGAGCCCCTTGGGCCAGTTCTGTTCGAAATCGGCGAAGTCGGCATCGACCTCGGCCGCCAGTCCCGGCTCGACTTCGTCGGCGCGGGCGCGGGCCGCGTCCCAAAGCTTGCGCCAGCCGTCGATGGCGAGCGCGTTGGGGCGGGTCATAGAGAAATCGGCGCCGGCCAGATGCAGCGCGGCCAGCGCCTTGCCAACCTCGGCGCAATGGGTCGCGGCCGGTCGCCGCAGCGAAAGCCCTTCGAGGAAGGTGATGATGACCGCCGGCCGGCCGGCCAGCGTGCCGATGACGCTGCCGTCATGCGCGGTTACCGGCAACGGGCAGGACACCCCCTTGTTGGCGAGGTGGCCCATCAGCCCAAGGAAAAACGGCAGGTCCGCCTTCTCGACCCGCTTTTCATAGAGCGTCAGGATGTAGGAGCCGCTGGAGGTGTGCAGCAGGAAGTTCGAATTCTCGGTGCCTTCGGCGATGCCCTTGTAGGACAGGAGGTCGCCGACCGGGTAGTGCTTCAGGAAAGCGCCGAGTTCGCCCTCCGCAACGTCGGTGTACACCGCCATGGCCGTTTACGCGGCCCCGTTGACGAAGGCCATGTCGGCCGGCGTCAGTTCGACATCGCGCAATACCCGCATGACCGGAAAATCCTCTGTTTCGGTGGCCGTGATGGCCAGGTCGATGGTCACATCGAAACGCTGACGGAACGCGTCGATGATCTCGTCGACGATGATCTCCGGCGCCGATGCTCCCGCCGACAGGCCAAGCGTCGAAATGCTGCCGATGTCATTCCACGGAATTTCGGCGGCGCGCTGCACGAGAAGCGACATGGCGGCGCCGGCGCGTTCGGCAACTTCGACGAGGCGGCGCGAATTCGAAGAATTGGGAGCGCCGACGATCAGATAGAGGTCAGCACCGGGGGCCGTGTCCTTGACCGCTTCCTGGCGGTTGGTGGTGGCATAGCAGATCGATTCCGCCGCCGGCGCCTGGAGGTCCGGAAAGCGTTCCTGCAGCGCGCGGATGATACCGGCAGTATCCTCGACCGAGAGCGTTGTCTGGGTGACGAAACCGAGTGCCTCGGGATCGGCCGGCACAAGCCGGGCGGCATCGGCCTCGGTCTCGATCAGCGTTACCGCGCCTTCCGGCAACTGTCCCATGGTGCCGATCACCTCGGGGTGCCCGGCATGGCCGATCAGCAGAACGTGGCGGCCAAGCCGCTGATGCCGCATCGCCTGTTTGTGGACCTTGGAGACCAGCGGACAGGTTGCATCGAGATAGAACAGGTTGCGCGCCTGCGCGTCCGCCGGCACCGACTTGGGCACGCCGTGCGCCGAAAAGACGACGGGCGACTGCCGATGTTCGGCCGGGATTTCGGAAAGTTCCTCGATGAACACGGCGCCAAGGCTTTGCAACCCCTCGACGACATAGCGATTGTGCACGATCTCGTGGCGGACATAGACCGGCGCGCCATATTTCTTCAGAGCCAGCACGACAATCTGGATGGCACGGTCGACGCCCGCGCAAAAACCGCGCGGCTGGCAGAGCCGGATCGTCAGAGGAGGCTTGGCGGTTGTGTGAAGCATTAAATCCTGCCGGTTCGTCAGCGCCGAAATGAGGTGCCCACCCCCGCCCTGTCAAGGGTCTGTGTAGAAAGGGGGGCGTCGCTCGCGTTCAGTCCTCTTTCGCGGGCCGGCGAAGCCGCAGGACGAGTATGGCGGCAAGCGCGGCGGCGAGCCCGTACCAGGTGACAGCATATTGCAGATGGCTGTTCGGCAGGTCGATGATGGTGACGCCTCCGACCGGCAGGCCGCCGGGGTTAGGCGTCTTGTCGGCATCGATGAAGATCGGCACCAGCTTGAACCCAGCCGGCAGGCCGGCGCTCGCGGCCATGACGTCGCGGTCCTTCCAGTAGAAGATGTTCTTCCCCACGTCATTGTCTGGAAGCATCATCGAGGGCTTTGCCGACAGCGGGTTGCGAGCAAGCCCGGTGACCGTGACCTTGCCCGTTAGCTGTCCCTTGGCACGCTTGGCGGCATCCTTGAGGTCGTAGGGCACAAAGCCACGGTTGATCAGAACGAAACGGCCATCGTCGAGGGCCAGCGGCGTGTAGATGTTGAAACCGGCATCTCCTTCCCAGGTCGCGTAGAAGTGCCGTTCGCCGGAATGCAGGAAAGTGCCGGTGACCGTGACCGGCGTGTAGTCGACGTCGCCGGTCGAGGCGAATTCCTTCTCGACCTCTGCCAGCGGCAACGGCGCCGAATGGGTGCGCTGGTCGATGGTCTGCAGCAGGCCTTCCTTCCAGTGCAGGCGCTGGACCTGCCAGGTGCCGAGCGCCAGCAGGATGAAGAACAGCACAAGGCCAAGGGCGATCAACAGCGCCAATCTCGGCCGCGAACGGCCGCCGGCGTTGGCGAAAGCTTCGCTCATTCGCCGCGATCCAGCCGACCCTCGGCCGCTTTGTTGCGGTATTGCAGGGTGAGCAGCACGCCCTTGATCAAGCGAAGCGCCGTCAGGCACAGCACCAGGGCGAGCGGGATCCATATCAGCAGATGCAGCCAGAGCGGCGGGCTCAGCGTCACTTCAACCCAGAGCGCCAGCCCGACGATGATGAAGCCGATGATCAGGATGACGAACACCGCCGGCCCGTCGCCGGCATCGGCGTAGGAATAGTCGAGGCCGCAATTGACGCAGCGCTTGCCGACGGTGAGGAAGCCGGAAAACAGCCGCCCCTCGCCGCAGCGCGGGCAACGGCCGTGCAGGCCGGCCGAAATCGGATCGATCGGAGGCCAGATCGCCCTATCTTCACTCATGGTTGTCTTCATTCATGGTCATTGCTCGACATCGATCGGCGTCCCATCGGCCACCATTGCCCAGATTTCGTCCATGTCGGAGTCCGTAACCGCAATGCAGCCGTCGGTCCAGTCGACCAATTGAAGCAGCCAGCCCCACCACGACAATCATTGCGCCGAAAAGAAGAAGGCGGCCACGTTGCCGCGACCGCCTTCCCCAAATCGAAATCCCAAAGGCTGGATCAGTGGCCCTCGATCACCGCGCCAACCGATCCCCAGACGTAGATCGAGGCGAACAGGAACAGCCAGACCACGTCGACGAAGTGCCAGTACCAGGCGGCCGCCTCGAAGCCGAAATGCTGCTTGGGGGTGAAGTCGCCCTTCATCGCGCGGATCAGGCAGACCAGCAGGAAGATGGTGCCGATGATGACATGGAAGCCATGGAAGCCGGTCGCCATGAAGAAAGTGGCGCCGTAGATGGAATCCTTGAAGCCGAACGGCGCGTGCATGTACTCGTAGGCCTGCACCATGGTGAACAGCATGCCGAGGCCGACGGTCAGCACGAGGCCGTTGATCAGCCCCTTGCGGTCGCCATGGATGAGCGAGTGATGCGCCCAGGTGACCGTGGTGCCCGACAGCAGCAGGATGACGGTGTTGTAAAGCGGCAGGTGGAAGGGATCGAGAACCTCCATGCCCTTCGGCGGCCAGACACCACCGGTAAACGTGTGGCGCGCGTAGTTCTGCACCTCACCGGCAAAAAGACTGGCATCGAAATAGGCCCAGAACCAGGCGACGAAAAACATCACCTCCGAGGCGATGAACATGATCATGCCGTAGCGCAGGTGCAGCGACACGACACGCGTGTGGTGGCCCTCATGCGCTTCCTTGATCGTGTCCGACCACCAGGCGAACATGGTGTACAGCACGATCACGATGCCGATGAAGAACAGCCAAGGATTGGCGATGTTGAAGCCGAAGATCGGGAAGGAACCGCCCTTCAGGTATTCCATGAGGCAGACACCGCCAAAAGCGGTGACAAGCGCCCCGACCGATCCCAGGAAAGGCCACGGGCTCGGGTCGACGAGATGGTAGTCATGGTGTGGTTTTGCGTGCGCGTCTGCCATATCAACCCCCGAGATTTGCTTCGGTATCTGAAACTGTCTTGCTATTGCCCTTGGCCGGCTCCGAGGAGGCGACCGGCTTGTTCTTCTCGACCGGGAACATCGTATAGGACAGCGTGATCGTCTTGATGTCCTTCAGTTCCGGCACGTTCACGATGTCGGGATCCACATAGAACAGGACCGGCATGTCCAGCGTCTCGCCGGGCTTCAGCGTCGTATCGGTGAAGCAGAAGCATTCGACCTTGTTGAAGTAAGGGCCCGCCAGTTCCGGCTGCACGTTGAACGTGGCGCGGCCGGTGACGGGGCGATCGAACTTGTTGGTCGCCTGATAATGTGCCTGGACCGTTTCGCCGATCTTCATGGTCATCGAGCGCTGGACCGGCTGGAACTCCCACGGCACGCCGGCAATGTTGGCATCGAAGCGGACGGTGATCTCGCGGTCAAGCACGCGGCCGGCATACTGCTTCTCGACACGCTGCGTCGTGCCGCCATAACCGGTCGCCTGGCAGAACATCTTGTACAGCGGCACGGCTGCATAGGCCATGCCGATCATGCCGGTGAAGAAGGCGAGGCAGACAGCCGCGACGACGCGGTTGCTGGTCTTGCCCGCCGTCTTTCTGGGCGTCTCGATGCTCATCACATCTTGCCCGACAAATTGTGGCCGAACTTCACGATCGTCGCGATGTAGAAAATCACGACCAGCAGAGCCAGCGCCACGCCGATCGCGATGGAACGGCTGCGCTGGGCCTTCTTCTGGCGATCGGTCAGGGTGACCGTCTCGAGTTCTTTCTCGACCATGGTCATGCCCCACCCATGGCAAGCGCGCGTTCGACGACACTGTCGGCCAGATAGGCGGCGAAGATGGCGAAGAGATAGAGCAGCGAATAGGCGAACAGGGCCTTGGCCGGCTTCATGGCGCGGTCATCGTCGACCATGCCAAGCACTTTCCAGGCATACCAGACGAAACCAGCGCCCAGCAGCAGAGCGGCCATGCCATAGAATGGCGTCGTGTAGCCGAGCAGCCAGGGCAGCACGCCAACCGGGGCCAGCACCAATGCATAGGCGAAAATCTGACGACGGGTCGATGCATGACCAGCGACGTTCGGCATCATCGGGATGCCGGCGCGGCCATAGTCCTCGGACTTGAACAGCGCAAGCGCCCAGAAATGCGGCGGCGTCCAAAGGAAAATGATCAGGAACAGGATGATGCTTTCGAGGCTGACCGACCCGGTCACCGCGGCCCAGCCGATCACCGGAGGAATGGCGCCCGCGGCACCGCCGATCACGATGTTCTGCGGCGTCGAGCGTTTCAGCCACATCGTGTACACGACGGCATAGAAGAAGATGGTGAAGGCAAGCAGCGTGGCGGCCAGCCAGTTGACCAGCACGCCGAGCGTCATCACCGACAGGACCGAAAGCACCAGGCCGAAGCTGAGCGCCTCGTGCGGCTGGATACGGCCGGACGGGACCGGGCGGCTGGCGGTCCTGGTCATCACCGCGTCGATGTCGGCGTCGTACCACATGTTGAGGGCACCGGAGGCGCCAGCCCCAATCGCAATGGCCAGGATGGCTATCACCGCCAGCAGCGGATTGATGGTCACCGGTGCGGCGACCAGCCCGACAAAGGCGGTGAACACCACCAGCGACATGACGCGCGGCTTCAGGAGGGCGAAGAAATCGCCCGCCGTCGCTTCCGACATGCGGAAGCCCGCTTCGTCAATGCTGGTTTCGTCGACTAGGGCCATGCGTACTGAAGTCCATTATTCCGTTGGCCAAAACCGCCGGCGGACCGGCGGTTTCGCATTCGAGGGAGAGCCGCCTTACTTGATCTTCGGCAACTGCTCCCACTGGTGGAAGGGCGGCGGCGAAGGCAGCTGCCATTCGAGCGTCGTTGCACCCTCGCCCCACGGATTGGCGCCGGCCACCCGCTTCTTCTGGAAGGCTTCGAACACGCAGTAGAGGAAGATCAGGACGCCGACGGCCGAAATATAAGAACCGATGGACGACACATAGTTCCAGCCCGCAAACGCATCGGGATAGTCGATGGTGCGGCGCGGCATGCCGGCGAGGCCGAGGAAATGCTGCGGGAAGAAGATCAGGTTGACGCCGACGAAGGTGACCCAGAAGTGGGTGTTGGCGATGACGGGCGAGTACATGTAGCCGGTCATCTTCGGGAACCAGTAGTACCAGCCGGCGAAGATGGCGAACACCGCGCCCAGCGACAGCACGTAGTGGAAGTGGGCAATGACGAAATAGGTGTCATGCAGCGACCGGTCGAGGCCGGCATTGGCCAGCTGGACGCCGGTGACGCCGCCGATGGTGAACAGGAAGATGAAGCCCAGCGCCCACAGCATCGGCGTCTTGAACGAGATCGACCCGCCCCACATCGTTGCGATCCAGGAGAAGATCTTCACGCCCGTCGGCACGGCGATGACCATGGTGGCGAAGACGAAATAACGCTGCGTGTCGAGCGACAGGCCGGTCGTGTACATGTGGTGCGCCCAGACGATGAAGCCGACGGCGCCGATCGCGACCATGGCGTAAGCCATGCCGAGGTAACCGAACACTGGCTTCCTCGAGAAGGTCGAGACGATATGGCTGATGATGCCGAAACCCGGCAGGATCAGGATGTAGACTTCCGGATGGCCGAAGAACCAGAACAGGTGCTGGAACAGCAGCGGATCGCCGCCGCCATCGGGAGCGAAGAAGGTGGTGCCGAAATTGCGGTCGGTGAGCAGCATGGTGATGCCGCCGGCCAGAACCGGCAGGGACAGCAGCAACAGGAACGCAGTGACCAGCACCGACCAGGCAAACAGCGGCATCTTGTGCAGCGTCATGCCAGGGGCGCGCATGTTGAAGATCGTGGTGATGAAGTTGATGGCACCGAGGATCGAGGAGGCGCCGGCGATGTGGATCGACAGGATCGCCAGATCCATGGCCGGACCGGGCTGACCCGAGGTCGAGAGGGGTGGGTAGAGCGTCCAGCCGCCACCAACGCCGTAGGCGCCCGGCGCACTCGGCACGAACATCGAGGTGAGCAGCAGGATGAAGGCCGGCGGCAGCAGCCAGAACGAAATGTTGTTCATGCGCGGGAACGCCATGTCCGGCGCACCGATCATGATCGGCACCATCCAGTTGGCAAAACCGCCGATCAGCGCCGGCATGACCATGAAGAAGATCATGATCAGGGCGTGCGCGGTGGCGAAGGCATTGTACATGCTTTTGCCGCCGTCGACCGCGGCGTCACCGTTCATGCCGTAGACCATCTGCGCCAGGCCGCTGAAGATCTGGATGCCAGGCTCCTGCAGCTCCATGCGGATGGCGACCGACAGCGCACCGCCGATGATACCGGCCATGATCGCGAAGATCAGGTAGAGCGTACCGATGTCCTTGTGGTTGGTCGAATAAACCCACCGCACCCAGCCATGATACGGCTTGTGGTCGTGCCCGTCGTGAGCTGCAGCGTCTGCCATGTTCCGCTCCGTTCCCTAAATCTTGCTAACCAGCGGCATCAATTGCCGGCGGCCGCTACTTTGTTCTGGCCATCGACCTCGGCCATGAGCGTCTTGTTGGCGCCCGGCAAATCGGTCTTGGCTGCCGCCAGCCAGGTCTTGAACTGCGCATCCGAGACAACACGGATGGCGATCGGCATGAAGGCATGGTCCTTGCCGCAAAGCTGCGAGCACTGGCCATAGTAGAGACCTTCCTTTTCCGCCTTGAACCAGGTCTCGTTGGTACGGCCTGGAATGGCGTCGATCTTGATGCCGAAGGACGGCATGGCGAAGGAGTGGATCACGTCTGTCGCGGTGACGAGCACGCGGGTCATGGTGTTGACCGGCACCACCAGCTCGTTGTCGACGGCGAGCAGGCGCGGATAGACCTTGCGGTCTTCCTTGCCGGCCTTGGCGCGGTCGCCGTCCTGGAGGATCGCGGAGTTGAAGGCGAGCGTGTTGTCGGTCTGGTATTCGTAATCCCAGTTCCACTGGTTGCCGGTCGCCTTGACTGTCAGCTTGGCCTCTTCAGGCGGCGTATATTGCGCGGTCAAGAGCTGGAACGAGGGAATGGCGAGGCAAAGCAGGATGACGACCGGACCGACGGTCCAGATCACCTCGATCAGCGTGTTGTGGCTGGTCTTGGAGGGAACCGGGTTGGCGCTCGCGCGAAACCTCACGATGCAGTAGGCGAGGAGAAGGAGCACCAGAATGGTGATCGGAACGATGAACCACATCGTGTAGTTTCCGAACCACTCGATCTGCCGCATCATGTCGGTCGCCGGCGCCTGGAAGGTGGTCTCCCACTCCACGGGCTGATCGGCTTGGGCGGATGTGCCGGCAAAAATCGTGGCGGCGGCACAAGCACTCAGAAACTTGGCACTTGCTAGAAACCTGGCGCCAGCTAGGAAATTTCTCATCGCCCTCTTCGTCTCCCAGTTCCTCGCGGCTGCGCCAACGAGAATAACGAACAATGCCGGGACGGGAATCCCGACAGTCTCAAGGTGGTTCAAACCATACTCTTTTTCCCTCCGCAAGAAAGGAGCGGTCGAAACCGTGCGGCATTTTTGCGCGCAAGCTGACATGGCTCTTCGAAGGCAATGGCGATGGTGGCGAATCGCGTATGTTCGGCGGGCTGTCCGCCCTACGCTGGCGGAGCCCGCAGAGCGTCGTAATTCAGGCGAATTTGACAGGGAAAAGCGCTGTATTGCCTGTTTCGGGACAGTCCGGCCGCGGTCTCGTCCTTTACTTGGCATTGGCGCAGCTTAAAGTGCCGTGATTCGCAATGGAGCCGTCATGAACTCTTGGCTTTCGAGACTGAGGCATACGCGACTGAGACTTTCGAGAACCCTGGCAAACGCCATGTTTCTCGCCGTCCTGTCGGCGGCCGGTCTGTTCGTCGCCGGGCAGGCCAATGCGGCCCAGCCGAGCGGCACGGTCAAGTCGACGCATGGCGCATGGTCGATCATCTGCGACACGCCGGCCGGCGCGACCTCGGAACAATGCGTGATGATGCAGAACGTCGTCGCCGAGGACCGTCCGGAGATGGGGCTTTCGGTCGTCGTGCTGCGCACCGCCGACAACAAGGCCGAGATCCTGCGCGTGCTGGCGCCGCTCGGCGTGCTGTTGCCGAACGGCCTCGGTCTCAACGTCGACGGCAAGGACATCGGCCGCGCCTATTTCGTGCGCTGCTTCCAGGACGGATGTTATGCCGAGGTCATTCTCGAAAAGCCGCTGCTCGACACGCTGAAGACCGGCACGTCGGCAACGTTCATCGTCTTCCAGACGCCTGAGGAAGGCATCGGCATCCCGGTCGACCTCAAGGGTTTCGCCGAGGGTTTCGCCGCCCTGCCCTGATCGCGGCTTGGCGCTGAACCAGACCTGGACGCGGCTTTTGCCGACCCCGGATGCATGCCTTGCCATCGAGCGGACGATGTCATTCGTCGGCGCTGATCTTCATTGCCGATTGTGCGGGCGCGGCTTCACGCCTACATCGGGGGAAAGCAATCATCCCACGGACGGACGCGCCATGAACAGCCTGATCGGCCAATTCGACATTTCAGACGATCGCATCAAGCAGATCGTCGCCGACACCATCAAGGGCGCCGACGACGGCGAGCTTTTCCTCGAATACAGCGAGAGCGAGGCGCTGATGTTCGACAACGGCCGGCTGAAGACCGCCAATTTCAACACCGACCAGGGCTTTGGCCTGCGTGCGGTCGCCGGCGAAGCCAGCGGCTACGCTCATTCCAGCGACCTGTCCGAGGCGTCGCTGCTGCGCGCGGCCAATGCCGTGTCGACCGTCAAGGGTGGGTATTCCGGCACGCTTGCCGCGGCCCCCGCCCGCACCAACCGCCATCTCTACGGCGACGAGAACCCGATCCCCTCGCCTTCCTTCGAGGCCAAGGGGAAGCTGCTGCAGGAAATCGACGCCTGGCTGCGCGCCGAGGATCCACGCGTGCGCCAGGTAACGGCCTCGATCGCCGCATCCTGGCAGCATATCGAGATCGTGCGCGCCGACGGCCAGGTGGTGCGCGATATCAGGCCGCTGGTCCGCGTCAACGTCTCGGTCGTCGTCGGCGATGGCGACCGCCAGGAGAGCGGCTCCTATGGCATGGGCGGGCGAAAGGCGTTCGGCGACTTCCTGGTCGAGGACAGCTGGAAGCACGCCGCCAGGGAGGCGCTCAGGCAGGCGCTGGTCAACCTCGAGGCGATCCCGGCCCCGGCGGGCACTTTCGACATCGTGCTGTCCAGCGGCTGGCCGGGCGTGATGCTGCACGAAGCCGTTGGGCACGGGCTGGAAGGCGATTTCAATCGCAAGAAGACCTCGGCCTTCGCTGGCCTGATGGGGCAGCAGGTGGCCGCCAAGGGCGTCACCGTCGTCGACGACGGCACCATCGCCGAGCGGCGCGGGTCGCTCACTGTCGACGATGAAGGCACGCCTTCGGCCCGCAACGTCTTGATCGAGGACGGCAAGCTGGTCGGCTACATGCAGGACCGGCAGAACGCGCGTCTGATGGGCATGAAAGCCACCGGCAATGGCCGGCGCGAAGGCTATGCGCACCAGCCGATGCCGCGCATGACCAACACCTACATGACCTCGGGCGACATGGAGCCGGACGAGATCATCGCCTCGGTCAAGAACGGCATCTATGCCGTGTCCTTCGGCGGCGGCCAGGTCGACATCACGTCGGGCAAATTCGTGTTCGGCTGCACCGAGGCTTACATGATCGAGAACGGCAAGGTGACGCAGCCGATCAAGGGCGCGATGCTGATCGGCAACGGACCTGACGCCATGCACCGCGTCTCGATGGTCGGCAACGACATGAAGCTCGACAATGGCATCGGCATGTGCGGCAAAGCCGGCCAGGGCGTGCCGGTCGGCGTCGGCCAGCCGCATCTGAGGATGAACCAGATGACGGTCGGCGGCACCCGGGTTTGAGGCTCGGCGCCGTTCGGAAGAGATCGACGAAGCGCTGACGCGTTTCGACCTGTTCGTGGCGATAGAACTTCGACGAACAGATCGAGCGGCCGGCGACACGGATGGTGCCTGCCTTCGTCGAGCGTATTCTCTCAGCGACAGGCTATTGCCGGCGTTCCCAACCTGAATCCCGGCCGCGACCTTGAAGCGAACACAATCCACATTAAGACATTATTAGGTCTTTGACTGCTTGGGCTGCCTTTTGCGCACGAACGCAGCACCAGTTCCTCGTTGCGGTGGTGGTTTTGGCAATGCGGCCCGTCCTGACTTCGTCTTTCCTGCTTGGCTTCGTTTCGTTGATTGGCGCGACAGCGCTGCAAGCCAGTCCGGCGGCAGCACAGTCGACGTGGTTCAAGGCGCGATCGACGCAATCTTCTGCCGCCGCCGTGGGTGGAAGCACCAGCGTCCCCTACGGTTGGATCGACTTCTGTCATCGCCGGCCAAAAGAGTGCAAGGTGCCCGCTCTGCCGGCCGCGAATGTCAAGCTGACAGCACGGAACCTCCGCATCCTCAAGCGGATAAATCAGAAGGCGAACAGCGCCATCAAACCCGTCAGCAATTTCGATCACTGGGGCACGATGGCGGACCATTGGGATTACCCGGTTGACGGCAAGGGCGATTGCAAGATCTACGCACTCTACAAACGCAAGCTCCTTCAGGAGGCTGGATTTCCCAGACAGGCGCTGCTGATGACGGTCGTGCGCGACCTCAACAATGAAGGCCACACCATCCTGACGGTGAAAACCGACAAAGGGCGATCTCGTCCTCGACAATATGGTCGACGAAATCAGGCCCTGGAACGCGACCGGCTACTACTTTCTGAAACGTCAGTCGCAGCAGAATCCGAATGTCTGGCAGTCAGTCAACCAGCGAGGCGGCACGCCGAAAACCTGACGGATGCCGCCAAGCGCGTAATCTGAGCGGCCGGAGCGATCGCCTTTGACGGGCTGATGCGCCACACCAGAGGCCCCCTGTCTGGCAACGAGCAAGGATGTTCGCCCCGCGAACGGAAAGGGCGACTCCCGGCCGCGGCAGCCTACTGGTTGCAGGCCGGTTCGCCCTGCTTTCCGCAAGACGGCTTTTTCTTGAGCTGCTGTGGCGGCTGCTCCTGCGGGAGACGCCGCTCTTGCATCTGCTGTCTCGGCTGCGCCCGGAATTCCGGCTTCGGCTCCGATCTCTGCGGCCGGAGCACCTGCTCGTTAGGCCTTTCCTGTCTCAACTGACGCTGCGCATTCTCGTTCGGCCTGATCTTGAGGTTGCGCTGGACGTTAACCTGCGGGCCGGCGGCCCCCTGTTCGCTGTTCTGCAGCCGGCGCAACGTCCTGCCCCTGTCGTTCCTGCTGGCGGAGCCCTGATTCTCGTCGGAGAACACCGCCGGATTGTTCCTGCTGAACCGTTTCTGCACGCCCGGTCCGTTGTCGGTTGGCTCACCGTTGACGGTCGGCAGTCTGCGGAGCTTCCTGCTCCTGTCGTTTCCGCTGGCCGGGCCTTGACCTTGGTTGGAGAACAGCTCCGGATTGTTCTTCCTGAGCCGCTCCTGCACGCCAGGCCGATTTTCGGCCGGAGCACCGTTGACGGTCGGCAGCTTGCG
This sequence comes from Mesorhizobium sp. M8A.F.Ca.ET.207.01.1.1, assembly GCF_004794715.1. Classification (NCBI taxonomy): domain Bacteria; kingdom Pseudomonadati; phylum Pseudomonadota; class Alphaproteobacteria; order Hyphomicrobiales; family Phyllobacteriaceae; genus Mesorhizobium; species Mesorhizobium sp. M8A.F.Ca.ET.207.01.1.1. The sequence continues at coordinate 88,437 of NZ_SRUS01000005.1, forward strand.
GAACTTCTTGCCGTTCTGCCGAGCTGTGCCCTGCTCTCCGGTAACAGCTGCACCGGCATTTCCAGTCGCCTCTTGGTTGCGGCCAACGATGCCTTGCTTGCCAAGCTGCTTCCTGGACTTGTTGCTGGGCAAATTCTCGTCGTTCAGCGCCGGCCTACCGTTGATGAGCGGCAGCTTTCTACCGTTGGCTCCTGGCAGGGCGTGATCGGTTTCAAGCTTACCGGTCGACAAGGTCTTCGACAGCGGAGTCGCTGCATCAGGTTGCTGGCCCTGTATCACACGTTGGCCAGGCTTCGGCGGCAAGCCGCCCTGTTGCTGATTGGACGGGGCCTGACCGGACATGGCCACTCTCTTTTTCAGCAGCGGCGGCAGCGCGACCCTGGCCGCCAGTGCAGCCGGGCCGGCCCCAACCGTGCCTCCGGCCGTCTTCTGGCCTGTCGTGAGGCCACCCTGAGCATTGTGATTGATGGTCTCGTTTTTGATCGTCGTGTTGATGTTGTTGATGACGGTCGTGTTGTGGATGTTGTTGAAGATGATGTCGTTCGGCGGCGGCACGATGTGACGCGGCGGATTGATAAACACAGGTATCGGCACGAATACCGGTGTCGGCAGGACGAAGACGTCAACCGGCGGCGGAGGCGCTTCCAACACGACGAATTCCGGCGGCGGCGGCGGCAGGAAGATCACCGCGATCGGCGGTGGCGGCTCGAAGTCGAAATCGGGATCGTCGAAATAGAGCACCGGCCTGTCGACGTAGACGATTTCCTCCTCCGGCGGCGGCGGCAAATCATAGTCATAGACGGTGAATTCCTCCGGCGGTTCCAGCGCAGCGTCGAAATGCTCGAGCCGCCAGCGCGCGTCCCAGGCATGCGGACCATGCCGATAGCGTCGCAGATAAGACCAATAGGCTTCCGGGGTGTCCTGCAGCCAGGTCTCACGCCACGTGATCGCCTCGCGCCGCGCGGCGATGATGGCGCGCACGCGCTTGGCCATCGGATCGTGTGGATAAGTGACGAGGAAATCCTCGTAGCCGCGCATCGTGTCGCGATCGAGAGCCGCGACATAGGCGTCATGAGCATTGAAATCGCGGATCGCCCTGGTTCGATTGGACCGGGAGTCGGCCTCCGAGACCTTGGGCGCGGGCGCGTCCGCAGCGCGGTCGAAGAAGACGAAAGGCGTGACGATTTTCGAGGCGTTCCACGGCACTTCCGCACCTTGCGTCACCTCGTTGACACGCAATCGTGTGCGGTCGAACACGTCGTCAAGCGACAATCCGCCTTGGCGTATCATCTCGGCCAGCGCCTGGGCATAGGCACCGTAGGGGCCTTTGCCTTCGGGCGCGACCGTTCCGGGAGCGGCGTTGAAGGCAATCAGCATGTTCGGGTCGGGATCGACCAACGCAAGGCCGCCGGCCAGCGGCTCTTTCCACTTCGGGAAGGGATTTGGCCGCGCCGCGTCAAGCACGACGATGTTGACCTTCGTCGGCAATCCGGCCAGCGATTTGGTGACATCGGAGAGCCGCATCGCCTGAAGCGGCACGTCGGCTGGACTGGCAATCTGGGCATCGATCGGCAAGTAGTAATTCTCGCCTTCGAACTGCACGCCGTGGCCGGCGAGATAGACGAAGACAATCGCGTCGGGACCGGCGGCGGAGACCTTGCCGAGGAAATCGCGCAATGCGCCGCGCAGCGATTCCTGATCGACATCGCGCGCCCCGACCACATCGAACCCGGCCGCCTGCAAGGTCTGCGCGATCAGGCCCGCATCATTGGCGGCGGTCGCGAGCTCGCCGGCCTGATACGCGCCATTGCCGATGACGAACGCCAAGCGCTTTTCACCTTGCGCGAGGGCTCCGGTCGAGGAGCTGACCGCGAAAAAGATAAGAACGATGATGAGGCCGGTGAATTTCTGAAGGGTCTGCATGTCCGTTATCGCCATCGGTTCATATTAGTAACGGCGAATGGGCCGAAATGTTTCCCAAAGATGCGAAATTAGGAACCCGCACAAAGGCGGCTTTAGGGCACAATTTGGTCGAAAGAACAGAGGCTTCAGAAATTTCCTGCGAACCGGCGGTCGTGAACTACCGCCGCCTCTTCGGCCTTTCCAGCAAGGCGACCGCTTCGACGTGAGGAGACCACAGGAACTGGTCGATGGGCGTCACGCTTTTCAAGCTGTAGCCGCCATCGATGAGGATGCGCAGGTCGCGAGCCAGCGTCACCGGATTGCAGGACACCGCGGCAACGAACGGGACATCCGAGCGGGCGATCTGCTTCGACTGATCCTCGGCGCCGGCGCGCGGCGGATCGAAGACAAGGCCGTCGAAGGCGTTCAACTCCTTGAACGTCAGTGGCCGGCGAAACAGGTCGCGGCGTTCGCCCGTCACCCGCTTGATGCCGGTCGCGAAGCGGGAACCCCGGTCGAGCGCCGAGAGTGCGGCCGCATCGCCTTCGACCGCGTGCACCTCCGACTTCGCGGCCAGCCGCAAGGCGAAGCTGCCGCAACCGGCAAAAAGGTCGGCGACCTTTTTCGCACGCTTCAGATGTCCGCCGACGATCTCGGCCATTGTCTGTTCGGCTGCCTCGGTCGCCTGCAGGAAGGCGCCCGGCGGCACGGCGACCGCGACGCTGCCGAACATGACGACAGGCTTCCTCGGCTCGATGACGATCTCGTCGTCGATGGACAATCTGGCAAAGCCCTGCGCAATGACAAAATTGGAAGCGATACGGCGCTGGTGTTCGCCGAGCTTGCCGGGGTCGTGCGCCGCGACGTCGAGGCCCGAAGCCGTCACGGTGACCGCCATCCGGAATGATTTGGTGGTGGCACATATCAATCCGGCCAGCGCCTTCAACGGGCCGAGCGCGGCGACGATCTCCGGCAGCGAGATCGGACATTCGGATATCGAGATGATTTCCGGCGACAGATGGCGATTGAAGCCGAGCAACATGCCTGTTTCAGTGCGCCGGGCGGCAAGCACGACACGGCGGCGCGATCGCGGCGCGCAGGCGACCAGTTCGCCAATCTCGCAATCGATGCCCTTCAATGCGTGCACCACCTTTTCGCGTTTCCACCCGCGATAGGCTTCGGTCTCGAAATGCTGGAGGGCACAACCGCCGCATTCGGTGAAATGGCGGCAGGCAGGGTCGACGCGCAGCGGCGAGGCCTCCAGCACCGCCATCAGCGTGGCGCGATCCCTTTCGCGCGCGGCGGTGACGGTCTCGCCCGGCAGCGTGAAGGGAATGAACAGATCGCCGCTTTCGGTTTCGGCGATGCCGTCGCCCTGCGATCCGAGCTTTCGTATTGTGAAGCGTGCGCTCATCGGTCCTTGATCCCACCGAGCAGGAATTCGCGATTGCCGTCGCCACCTTCGATCGGCGACAGATGGAGGCCGAGCGAGCGCCAGCCGGGAACGGCATCCAGCCAATCCTGCAGCAGGCCCGCGACACGGGCGGCATCGAAGGGGTCCTTCAACAGACCGCCCTTGCCGATCGCCTCGCGACCCGCCTCGAATTGCGGTTTGACCAGAAAGACCGCGCCGGCGCCGGGCCTCGCAAGAGCAAGCGCCGGCGGCAGCGCAAGTTTCAGCGAGATGAAACTGACGTCGGAAACGATGAAATCCGGACTGTGGCCGGCAAGATCGGCGGCGGTGAGATCGCGTGCGTTCAGGCCTTCGATCACGGTTACGCGCGGATCACCGCCGACATCAGGATGCATCTGGCCGTGGCCGACATCGATGGCCGTGACATGGGACGCGCCGCGTTCGAGCAATACTTGGGTGAAACCGCCTGTCGAGGCGCCGATGTCGAGGGCCTCGCGGCCGGCGGGGTCGAGGCCGAAATGGTCTAGCCCGCCGATCAGTTTGAGCGCCGCGCGCGAAACATAGCCTTGCGCCGGATCGTCGATGACAACGAGGCATTGCGGCGAAACGTTCTGGCCGGGCTTGCGGGCAATTGCGCCGTCAACCGTCACCGTGCCACGCTCGACCGCGTCACGGGCGCGCGAACGGCTGGCAAACAGCCCACGCTGGACGAGCAGGTCGTCGAGCCGCTGGCGTGTGCTGGCTGGCAGAGGCGAATTCATCGGCCTTCTCTGGCGAAAGCCCGCGATGAAGGCAAGGACATTACACGGAACAGGGTGACGTCGTGCGTGAACGGCTGGAGCAGCGGGCCAAGCCGCGGCTTGCGCGCATCGCGTCGGGTCCGGCAAAATGGCCGTCGGGGACAGCCTCCATCGGGGAATCCGGGGAGAACGAATGCTGACGGGAACCTGCCACTGCGGCGCGACCCACTGGACCCTGGAGGGCGATCCCGGCCCGGTGACCGCCTGCAACTGCACGCTTTGCCGCCGCTATGGCGCGCTCTGGGCCTATGATTATGTCGACGAGCGCATTCGCGTTTCGGGGCCGACGGCCAGCTATAGGCGCGCCGGAAAGGACACGCCGTCGCTCGAAGTCCTGTTCTGCCCGACCTGCGCCTGTGTGCTGGCCTGGCGCGGCTTGCGCGCCAGCGATTCTGGCCGAATACGCATCGCCGTCAATGTGCGGCTGGCGCCACCCGAAGCCGTTGCCGACCTGCCGATCGACCATTTCGATGGCCTCGACTCTTTCGACGATTTGCCACGCGATGGTCGCTGCGTGCGCGATATGTGGTTTTAGAAGATGGTTCGCGGAACCTGGCGCTCGATAGCCGGAGACAGACCATCGTTCCGGTTGCCCGACGCCTGTTCACGTGGATGCTCGGTCGTAACAGCGGGCTGAGGTGCGGCGTTGGGCACGACCACAAGCTGCGGCATCTCCGCCGCGGATACCGCCCATCTTGCCGGCGACAATCCCTGTCGCCGCCTTTTCAAGATTGCGGTCGTAGGGCGTCTCGGCGGCAGCCGGTACCACTATCACGGCCAAGAGGGCCGTGCCGCACAGAAGCGTCTTCATTTTCGTTGTCTCCCTGCCTGGCTGCTGTCTAGCAGGGCGCCGTTGAAAAACGGCCAAGGGACACGGTAAGCGAAAGGCCAAACGGCAGCGTTAACAATGCGTTATGAAATCAAGCCGGCAAACTGAGTCAGACTGTTCAGATTTTGATTCAGGCGCGCTGGGCGCGGACCGTGTGGCCGAGGGCGGTGAAAACGGTGCGCACGATCCCGGCGGCGTCGAGTCCGGCGTCGGCATACATCTTTTCCGGCTTGGCGTGATCGGCGAACACGTCGGGCAGAACCAGCGGGCGTACCTTCAGGCCGCTCTCCAGCAATCCTTCTTGGGCAAGGAACTGCAGCACGTGGCTGGCGAAGCCGCCGATGGCGCCCTCCTCCACGGTGACCAGAACCTCGTGCGAGCGAGCCAACCTCCGGATCAGATCCTGGTCGAGCGGCTTGGCGAAGCGGGCATCGGCAACCGTGGTGGAAAGCCCGGCCGCGCCGAGTTCCTCGGCGGCGGCAAGGCAATCCTGCAGCCTTGTGCCGAAGGACAGCAGGGCGACCTTGCTGCCTTCCCGGACGATGCGGCCTTTGCCGATGTCGAGAACCGAGCCGCGCTCCGGCATGTCGACGCCGACGCCGTTACCGCGCGGATAGCGGAAGGCTATCGGCCCGTCGTCATAGCCGGCGGCGGTGCGCACCATGTGGCGCAGTTCCGCCTCGTCGGCCGCCGCCATCACCACAAAGCCCGGCAGGCTTGCCAGGAAGGTGGTGTCGAACGCTCCACAATGGGTGGCGCCGTCGGCGCCGACGAAGCCGGCGCGATCGATGGGGAAACGCACGGGCAGTTTCTGGATCGCGACGTCATGGACGACCTGATCGTAGGCGCGCTGCAGGAAGGTCGAATAGATCGCCGCGAACGGCTTGTAGCCTTCCGATGCCAGGCCGGCGGCAAAGGTCACTGCATGCTGCTCGGCGATGCCGACATCGAAGGTCCTTGACGGGAACACCTCGCCGAACAGGTCAAGGCCGGTGCCGCTCGGCATGGCGGCAGTGACGGCAACGATGCGGTCGTCCTCGCGGCCCTCCTGGATCAGGCTTTCGGCGAACACCTTGGTGTAGGCCGGCGCGTTGGCCGGCGCCTTGGCCTGCGCGCCGGTGATGACGTCGAATTTGTTGACGCCGTGATACTTGTCCGCGGCGGCTTCCGCCGGCGCATAGCCCTTGCCCTTCTGGGTGACGACATGGATCAGCACCGGGCCCTTGCCGTTGTCGCGGACATTTTTCAGGACCGGAATCAGATGTTCCAGATTGTGACCGTCGATAGGGCCGATGTGATAGAAGCCGAGTTCCTCAAACAAAGTGCCGCCGGTGACGTAGCCGCGCGCATGCTCGACCGCCCGCGTGATGGCGCGATCGGCCCGCTTGCCGAGATAGGAGGTCAGCTTCTTGCCGAAGTCGCGCAGGCCGACATAGGTCTTGCCGGAAGCCAGTCGCGCCAGATAGGCGCTCATGGCGCCGGTCGGCGGCGCGATCGACATGTCGTTGTCGTTGAGGATGACGATGAGCCGGGCATCGAGCGCGCCGGCATTGTTCATCGCCTCATAAGCCATGCCGGCCGACATTGCGCCGTCGCCGATGACGGAAATGACATTGTTGCGGCCGCCTGAGAGGTCGCGGGCGGCGGCCATGCCCAAGCCGGCCGATATCGACGTCGAGGAATGGGCGGCGCCGAACGGGTCGTATTCGCTCTCGGCCCGGCGGGTGAAGCCCGACAAGCCGCCTTCCTGGCGCAAGGTGCGGATGCGGTCCCGGCGTCCGGTCAGGATCTTGTGCGGATAGGCCTGGTGGCCGACATCCCAGATCAGCCGGTCATCGGGTGTGTTGAAAACATAGTGCAGCGCCACTGTCAGTTCGACCACGCCCAGGCCGGCGCCAAGATGGCCGCCGGTGCGGGACACGGCATCGACCAGCTCGGCGCGCAGCTCGGATGCCAATTGCGGCAATTCGCTCTCGGCCAGCGTGCGCAGGTCGGCCGGGATGCGAATCCTGTCGAGAAGCGGCGTATGCGGCGTTGCGTTCACGTTGGGCCCAGACTTTCTGTTCATCGGCGGGATAGGCCGCCGGCCGGCGAAAGTAAATGCGTGTCGGTGACGCGGACGGTCAGCCTGTCGATCCGCTCAACCTTCCGGCAGTGGAATGAATTCCTTCTCATCGCCGGGAACGATATCGAAGCTGCCGGTCTTCCATTCCTGCTTGGCCTGCTCGATGCGCTCCTTGGACGAGGAGACGAAATTCCACCAGATGTAGCGCTTCGAACCGAGCGAGGCGCCGCCGAACAGCATGAAATGCGCACCGGTCAACGATGATATGACGATCTCGTCGCCGGGGCGGAACACCAGCAGCCGTTCCGCCGGAAAGACGTCGCCCGAAATCGAGACCTCGCCCTCCAGCGTGTAGATGGCGCGCTCTTCCGCATCGGCCGGGATTTTGACACTGGCGCCGGGCGCCAGCCGCAAATCAGCGTAGAGCGTTTCGGAATCCGCCCGCACCGGAGACCGCAATCCCTGGAAATCACCGATGACGACGCGCCCGCTGACGCCTTCGGCATCGATTTCGGGAAGCCGAAGCGCCGCTGTGTTCTCGAACACCGGCGCAACCTCTTCCTTGCCGTCGGGCAATGCCAGCCAGGTCTGCAGGCCGGAGATGGACATCGGCGCGCCGCGCAATTCCTGCGGCGTGCGCTCGGAATGGACGATGCCGCGGCCCGCGGTCATCAGGTTCACGTCGCCGGGCTCGATCACCATTTCGGTGCCGAGCGAATCGCGGTGCCTGATCTTGCCGTCGAACAGATAGGTCACGGTCGACAGGCCGATATGCGGATGCGGACGGACATCGAGCGCCTGGCCGGCGCGCAGGATCGCGGGACCCATGCGGTCGAAAAAGATGAACGGCCCGACCAGGCGCCGCTTGGCGGTCGGCAAGGCGCGGCGCACTTCGAAGCCGCCAATATCCTTGGCGTTCGGGATGACCATCAGCTCGATCTGGTCGCTGGCGAAGGCATCGCCGGCCTCAGGGTCTTTCCCCGGGAAGAAGCTCATGAACTCTCCTGGTCAGCGCTCGGTGGCTGCCTCGGCCGCATCAGGCAAAGCGGATCGCGGCCTTTGCTCTTAGTTTGGCCGCCACCTCTTCGCGATTGCGCGGATGCTGGTGGGTTTCGAGGGAATCAAGCAATTCGCGTGCGGATGCCGCGATGGCTTCGACAGCATGATCGAACGCATGCTGGTTCTGTTTCGACGGCCGCGTCGTTCCGCTCAGCTTGCGGACAAACTGGAGTGCCGCGTCGCGGACTTCGTCATTGGTTGCCGGCGGATCAAAATTGAACAGGGTCTTGATGTTTCTGCACATCGTTTCCAAACCTCCTCTGGTCCGTTTCAATCGGGACGAACTGTATCCTCAATCATGATCGTGTCCAAAAATCGGTAAGGCTGCTCGGAGCCTTAGTCCGCGTCGAGCGGCTCGGTTCCAACCGGCTTGCCATCGCGCGACAGCCTGATCTTCTCGACCTTGTCTTCGGCTGCCTTCAGCAACCGGTCGCAATGCGCCTTCAGCGCCTCGCCACGCTCGTAGATCCGGATCGACTGGTCGAGCGGCACGTCGCCACGCTCGAGATCATCGACGATCTTCTCCAGCGCGTCGAGTGCCTGTTCGAAGCTCATCGCCTTAACGTCTTCATTGATCTCACCGCTCATCATTCATCCTTTCATCAGTCGCCCGACATGGGCGGCGACCGAAAATGCCAATCCCTGCAGATCGTAGCCACCCTCGAGTAGGCTGACGAGCCGGTTGCCGCCGTGGCGTGCGGCGCGCTGCATCAACTGGCCGGTCGCCCAGTCGAAATCGTCCTCGGTCAGATTGATCTCGGCCAGCGGGTCGCGGTGGTGCGCGTCGAAGCCGGCCGAAATGATGATCAGGTCGGGGGCGAAATTGTCGAGCGATGGCAGCACGCGCGACAGGAAGGCATCGCGAAACACCTCGCTGCCGGTCTGTGGCGCCAGCGGCGCGTTGACGATGTTGCCGGCACCGGTCTCGTTCTTCGCCCCGGTGCCTGGGTACAACGGCATCTGGTGCGTCGAGCAATAGAGCACCGACGGATCGTCCCAGAAAATATCCTGCGTGCCGTTGCCGTGATGCACGTCCCAGTCGACGACGGCGACACGCTCGGCGCCGTGCCTCTTCTGCGCGTAGCGGGCAGCGATCGCCGCCGTGTTGAAGAAGCAGAAGCCCATTGCGGTGGTCTTTTCGGCATGGTGGCCGGGCGGACGGGCGGCGACGAAGACATTGTCGGCGCGGCCCGCAAAGACGTCGTCGACGGCGGCGTTGGCGGCGCCGATCGCCGTGATCGCGGCCTGCCAGCTCTTCGGGCTGGCGGTGGTGTCGGCGTCGATGTGGGCAATGCCTTCGTGGGGGATGGCGGCGCGGACACGCGCGACGAAATCGGCGGGATGCGCATAGAGGATCGTCGCCTCGTCGCCTTGCGGTGCCTCGACGCGGTCGAGCGCGGCAAAAGCTTCGTCGTCGAGCACGCGCTCGATGGCGCGCAGGCGGTCGGGCCGCTCGGGGTGACCCGGCGGGGTGACGTGTTCGAGAAAGATGGGGTGCGTGTAGAGACGGGTAGCCATCTCCCCTATCTAGTGCCCCGGCGCCGTAATGGCCATGCATGGCGGCTTGATCGCTGGGGAAAATCACGCCTGCGTCCATTGGCGTCGCTGCGGGGATTGGCGACGCCGGGGCTTCGGCGTAAGGTGACCGACACTGCCTGGTGCCTGCCGGTCTGTTTGTTTTAGCCGCATTCTGCGACGCCAAGTGATTTCACTTGGCTGCAAATGCTCCGGCGGGAGAATCGGGAACACGGTTAAATTCCGTGGCGTGCCCAACGCTGTAAGGGGGACCGCGCCGGTAAATGCCACTGTCGATGACGGGAAGGCACCGGACGCGGGTTGATCCCGAGCCAGAAGACCGGCCTGGCAGGCATCGTCATCCGCATGGTCAGGCGGATGACATCAGAGCGATGTGGGTCCTCTTGGACGCGCAAAGTTCGCTCTGAGAATTTGAACTGCTGCAATCGCAAGGGGACAAGCGATGCCGGAAGCCATGACCGCTCCAATGGGCGATGGATTTGATCAGATAGCGCGTGACGCGGTTTATCGCGCCATGTTCACGCGGCGCGACGTCCGCAGCCATTTTACATCGGAGGCGATCGACGATGCAGTGCTGGCGCGGCTGCTGCTTGCCGCCCACCACGCGCCATCGGTCGGCTTCATGCAACCCTGGAATTTCATCGTCATCCGCGATGCCGCGCGACGGGCGAAGGTGCGCGACCTGTTCCTTGCCGCGCGCGAGCAGGAACTGCCGGCAATCGAGGCAGACCGGCAGGCGCTCTACCGCAACCTCAAGCTCGAAGGCATTTGCGAAAGCGCATTCAACATCTGTATCACCTGCGACCGCGAGCGCTCGAAAGGCTCGCCGCTGGGGCGCTGGCACAACCCGGAAATGGATCTCTACAGCACGGTCTGCGCGGTGCAGAATTTCTGGCTGGCCGCGCGCGCTGAAGGCATTGGCGTCGGCTGGGTCAGCATCATCGAGGCGCAAGCGCTGAACAGCCTGCTGTCTATCCCCGATCACGTGACGCCGATCGCCTATCTCTGCGTCGGCCGTGTCTCGGAGTTCGCGCCGAAACCAGACCTCGAAACGCATGGCTGGGGCCGGCGCCTGCCGCTGCCCGACCTGATCATGAGCGAGACGTTTTGCGGCCAGGGTGAGGCACCGCTCAAATCGGCGGTGGCGCGCCTCGACACCGTCGCAGGTGCGCCCGCCAGCCCCGCCGATCAGCGCGTCGCGCCGGCCATGTCCCAGCGCGAGCCGCCGAAGGTGGAGAGCGCCTTGTCCTTGAGTTCCCGGAACTTCGACGAGGCTTCGGCCAGCCTGGCGTCCCAGGCGGCATCGGGCACCTGGCCCTCGACGGTCCTGAAATAGACCTGCATCAGGCAGGCAATGGCGAATGGCTCGATGAAGGCCGCCTTGAAAGCCCAGGCAAAGACGATGGCGAGCACGAAAGCCCAGCCGGCGAGTTGCCCGGGCATGACATAAAGAATGGCGGCTGCCGGAGCCAGCATCAGCAGGAAAATCACGAAAGACACGCCCCACATGATGACCGCCAGCCAGACGGCGTTCTTGACCATGGTCTTGCCGTTCTGGGCGTAGAGCACCACGCCTTGCCGCGCCGTCTCGAAGGGCGAGGACGAATTGATGCGGATATTGTAACCGAGAATGATCTCGTCGACATAGGTCAGCGACAGGCGGATCACCGTGTTGAGGAACGAGACCAGGCCGCTCAGGCCCGGAATGGGCAGGAAGGCCGCGATGCCGCCCAGCAGGCCGGTGATGGCGCGGATGGCGCCCTTGACCAACTGGTCGACGACGAAAAGGATGTTCGCCTCGGCAAAGCGCTCGGTCACAACCTCTTTCGCGTAGGCGATCTGGTTCTGGCCGTCGGGAACGTCATGTCCGTCGATCAGATGCACCATGACGGCGATATGGCCTGCCTTGACGACGTAGAGGATGTATTCGCGCAGCCAATAGACAGCGATCGAGACGACGCCGAATCCGACCACACCGCCCCAGAGGGCAAAGGACAACGGTCCGTCGGGATCGGTGGAGATATGTCCGACGCCGTAGCCGACCGAGGCACCGGTGCCGGTGGCCATGATGTAGGCCAGCGTGATGCCGAAATAGACGATCATGCGAAAGACAATGAAAGGCCAGGTCCGCATCATGATGGACACCGACCTGCCGATATCGAAATCCCACATGCCCCGAATCCCCCAGAGGTGGCTGTGGAGGATGCGCCCAAACCGGCTATTGTCAATTGGAGGCGGTGGCGGAAGCGCCACGGCGGCTCAGTTTGGCCGTGCTTCCGGTTTGTCGAGCAGGCCTTCGAGCAATTGCTTGAACGCGGCCACCACCTTTCTCGACGTCGCTTCGGGATCGTTCGAGTTGGCGATCCGCTGTGCGGCCTGACTGCTCGCACCGTTGATCAACCGCGCCGCCGTTTCGGGATCGACGCCCGGCACCACCATCCCCTCCTGTTGCAGCGCCGTCAGATGATCGGTCATTGAACCGACGCAGGCATTGGCATTAGACCATTGCGCCGGATCGCCCAGCACGGCCGGGCCATCCCGGAACATGATGCGCTGGATTTCCGGCTCCAGCGCCATTTCGATATAGGTCGTGCATTCGTCGACGAAATGCTGCCAGCGGGTCGGCGCCCTCGCGGCGACCTCATTCACCCGGGCGGCCATTTCCGCGTCGATCTCGGCGATAACCGCCTGCAGCAGTCCCTTCTTGTCGCCGAAGTGATGATAGAGGGCACCGCGTGTCAGCCCGGCCGACGCGGTGAAATCGTCCATGGACGCTTCGGCGTAGCCAATGGTGCCGAAAGCCTGGCGGGCCGCCGTGATCAGCTTGGCTCGCGTCTCGGCAATCATCTCCTTGCGGGGTCTGTGCATGGTTCTGGACCTATCCACATACGTCTCGTATGCCAATTGACATACGCAACGTATGAACTATCTGACATTCATACGCATCGTATGTAATTGTCGCATCATCCTTTGTCGAGGAACCCGCCATGCAAAACCCCTACTCGGAAATCTTTCGAGCCCCCGGAGCCAAAGGCTTTGCGGCCGCCGGCTTCCTGGCGCGCCTGCCGATCGCCATGGCACCGATCGGCATCGTCGCGATGCTGTCTCAGACGCGTGGCGAATACTGGCTGGCCGGCGCGGTCTCGGCGACTTTCGCGCTGGGCAACGCTTTCGTGGCGCCGCAAATATCAAGGCTGGTGGACCGTCTGGGCCAGACACGCATCGTGGTCCCCACCACCATCATCACCGTGATCGCCTTCGCGGTCCTCATCGCGGCAGCCAATCAGGATTGGCCGGTCTGGACGCTGTTCGTCTCGGCACTGGCGGCCGCGGCCATGCCCAGCATGCCGGCAATGGTGCGCGCCCGCTGGACCGAGATCTTCAGAGGACGGCCGCAGATGAACACCGCTTTCGCATTCGAATCGGCGGCGGACGAACTGGTCTATATTGCCGGCGCGTCGCTGTCGGTGGGGCTCAGCGCAGGCCTCTTTCCTGAAGCCGGCGTCCTGGTCAGCACCGTGCTGCTGGCCATCGGTTCAACGGCTTTCATCCTGCAGCGCTCGACCGAACCGCAGGTGCGGCCGGTGGACCGTGCCACGAGCGGCTCGGCAATAAGGCTGCGGCCGGTGCAGATCATCACCCTTGCCTTGATTTTCATCGGCGCGACCTTCGCGACGACGGAAGTGAGCACGGTGGCCATCACTGGGGAATTCGGCCAGCCGGGCGCCGCCAGCCTTGTCATCGGCGTCTATGCGCTGGGATCGTTCGTGCTCGGCATCATCGTCGGCGCCCTCAACCTGCAAGCACCGCTGCAACGCCAGTTGGCAATCGCGGTCGCCCTGGTCGCGCTTGGCACGCTTTTGCCGCTCACCGCCGGTACGGTGCCGCTGCTGGCGCTGACCGTGTTCATCAGCGGCGTGGCGATCTCGCCGACCTTCATCACCGCCTTCGGCCTGATCGAACGGCATGTGCCGGAAGCGATGCTGACCGAAGGCATCACCTGGGTGATGACCGGCATCGGCATCGGTATGGCGCTCGGTTCCTTCGCCGCCGGCGCGGTGGTGGATGCGTTCGGCGCCCAGAACGGGTTCTGGGTTTCGGTTGCATCAGGCGTTATCGCATTGGTTACGGTGCTGCTCGGCCAGCGCAGCCTCGCCACCCACGAATGCGAGTTGGAAGGATGCGAGGCGGCAATCCCTGCCGAATGACCGCCAGGGTTTGTTGAGCTCAGATAATCTCGGTCTTGGCGATATGAATGCCAAAGCCTTCGAGGCCGACATAGTGGCGCTCGCGTGAGGCGATCAGGTTGATCGAGGAAATGCCGAGATCCTTCAGGATCTGGGCGCCAAGCCCGATCTCGCGCCATTCGCTCTCGCGCCGGCGCGCCTCTTCATGGTCCTCGCGGTCGCCCGACATCGGCCGATTGCGCTCCTGGTGGGCGACGCCGACCGAGCCCTCTCTGAGATAGACGATGACGCCGCGCTTGCGTTCGCCCATCGCCTTCATGATGGCGTCGAGCCGGTGGCTGGTGCCGAACACATCGGTCACCACGTCCTCCGAATGCAGCCGCACCGGCACGTCCTCCCCGTCGCGGATGTCGCCGAAGACGATGGCGACGTGATGCATCGTGTCCCAGGGCAGCGTGTAGGTGAAGACCTGCGCCTTGCCGCCCAGCGTTTCGATGTCGGAGCAGGCGACGCGCTCGACCAGCGTTTCCTTGCGTTGCCGGTAAGCGATCAGATCGGCGACCGAAACCTGCTTCAGGCCGTGTTCCTCCGCGAAAGCCTGTACCTGCGGGCCGCGCTTGACGGTGCCATCGTCGTTGACCAGTTCCGAGATGACGCCGATTGGCGGCAGGCCAGCGAGCTTGCACAGATCCACGGCCGCCTCGGTATGGCCCGAGCGCATCAAGACGCCGCCTTCACGCGCGATGAGCGGGAAGATGTGGCCGGGGCGGACGAAATCCGAAGCGCCGACATTGCCGTTGGCAAGATTGCGCACGGTCAGCGTGCGGTCGTCGGCTGAAATGCCTGTCGTCGTGCCGTGCTTGAAGTCGACGCTGACGGTGAAGGCGGTGGTGTGGGCCGAATCATTGTCGGCGACCATCGGCGCGAGGTTCAGCCGCTTGGCTTCTTCGCGCGGCATCGGCGTGCAGACGATGCCCGACGTGTTGCGCACGATGAAGGCCATCTTCTCCGGCGTGCAGTGGACGGCGGCGACGATCAGGTCGCCCTCGTTCTCACGCCCATCATCGTCCATGACGACGACGATCTCGCCGCGTTCGAAAGCCCGGATGGCTTCGACGATCTTCTTCTGGTCGTAAGGCATGGAAATGCTCGCTTCGCTCGGAGGAAATAGGCAGTAGGGAAAGGAAACTTTGGCTCTTTCGGGCGGGCAGACTGGCCTAATGCCTAATCCCTACCGCCTATTCCCTTTCCTGTCTGTCCTCGGTGCCGCAGATAGTGGTCGGCGATGGCGCAGGCAACCATGGCCTCGCCGATCGGCACGGCTCGGATGCCGACGCAGGGGTCGTGGCGACCCTTGGTCATCACCTCCACGTCGTTGCCGTCCTTGTCGATGGATTTGCGCGGCGTCAGGATCGACGAGGTCGGCTTGACGGCAAAGCGCGCGACGATCGCCTGCCCGGTGGAGATGCCGCCGAGGATGCCGCCGGCATTGTTGGAGAGGAAGACCGGCTTGCCGTCATTGCCCATGCGCATCTCGTCCGCATTCTGTTCCCCAGTGATACGCGAGGCCTCGAAACCATTGCCGATCTCGACGCCCTTGACGGCGTTGATCGACATCAGGCCGGAGGCGATATCCTGGTCGAGCTTGGCGTAGATCGGCGCGCCGAGGCCGGCAGGCACACCGTCAGCGACGATCTCGATCACCGCGCCGACCGAGGAGCCGGCCTTGCGGATGCCGTCGAGATACTGCGTGAAGACAGGAACGGAAGCCGGATCAGGGGTGAAGAACGGGTTCTCCGCATCGCCGATGAAATTCCAGTTCCAGTTGCCGCGATCGATCGACTTTTCGCCCATCGACACCAGCGCGCCGCGCACCACCATGCCCGGCACCACCTTGCGGGCGAGCGCGCCGGCGGCGACCCTGGCCGCCGTCTCGCGCGCCGAGGAGCGGCCGCCGCCGCGATAGTCGCGTATGCCGTATTTGACGTCATAGGTGTAGTCGGCATGGCCCGGCCGGAACTGGCGGGCGATCTCGCCATAGTCCTTCGAGCGCTGGTCGACATTCTCGATCAGCATCGACACCGGCGTGCCGGTGGTGATCATCGTCGTGCCGTCCTCGTCGAGGACGAAGCCCGAGAGGATCTTCACCTCGTCCGGTTCGCGGCGCTGGGTGACGAAGCGCGACTGGCCCGGGCGGCGCTTGTCGAGCTCGGCCTGGATTTCATCGCGCGTGAAACGGATACCCGGCGGACAGCCATCGACCACGCAGCCGAGCGCCGCGCCATGGCTCTCGCCCCAGGTGGTGACGCGGAAAAGATGGCCAAACGTGTTGTGAGACATGGAAAAGCGCCCTGCCCGGCATCAAAACCGGCTGAAGCCAGCCTTCTATTGGCGTTTTCCACAGTGGTCAAACTGTCATCCCCGCCGTTTAAGTTTTGACACATTCGGCTGGTTTCTGCTTTCTTCCATTCGCCGTTGAGGACCCGCCGCCACCCAGGCCGGCGCAATGACCAAAGAGGACGATAATGCGTACCCTGATTGGCGCTGTTGCCGCCACGCTGTTGCTTTCCACCGCCGCCTTTGCCGGCCAGACCGAAGGCCTGATCAAGAAGGTCGACAAGGATGCGCTGACCCTGACGCTGGACGACGGCAAATCCTACAAGCTGAATGCCGAGACCGATCTCGACGCGCTGAAGCCGGGCATGGACATCGTCATCGCTTTCGATGTGACCGACGGCGAAAACGTCGTCACCGACATGCAGTTGCCGGGAGACGGCGACACGAACTAAAGCGCGTCGCGACGCGCTTTAGTTCTTTGTTTTTATGCATGTCGTCTTCCCCAAAACCGAGGTCACTTTTGGGCGACATGCATTAGCAATAGGCCGTCATCAGGCGCCCTAAAGCCATTCCAGGCTCCGGCCTTCAAGTTTGAGCACGCGATCCTGCGGTATCTCCAGGTTCGCGGCTTCGTCCTCGGGCATATCAAGCACGAAGCGAAACAGGGTGCGCATGACGCCGCCATGCGTGACACAAATCGTCTCGCGGTCGATCTCGTCGAACCATGGCTTCACCCGCTCGAGCAGCATCTGGTAGCTCTCGGCACCTTCGCCCGGCGGCTGAAAATTCCATTTGTCGCGAGCACGCGTCATGCTTGCCCCGGGAGACCGCGTCTCGAGCTCGGCAAAAGTAAAACTCTGCCAATCGCCGAAATTGACTTCAATGAGCCTGATATCGGTTCGGTAGGCGAGCGGATCGAGCTTCATGGCGGCGCGGATGCGTTCCATCGTCTCGCGCGTGCGTCTCATCGGACTGGCGACGAAGTCGAATTCCTGGGGATCACCGACGAGTTCGGCCAGCCGATGGCCGTTTCCGGTCGCCTGTTCGCGGCCGAGAGCATTGAGATCGGTGTCGGCCTGGCCCTGAAGCCGGAACTCGGCGTTCCACGCGGTCTGGCCGTGGCGCACGATATAAACCAGCGGGTACATCAGCTCTTCCGGAGATCGGGCCAGGGCCTGGACGCAGGACAGGCGGAGAGAACTAGTCCTTGACCGTCGAAATATCCGGCGCGTCGACCGCCTTCATGCCGACGACGTGATAGCCGGAATCGACATGGTGCACCTCGCCGGTGACGCCACGCGACAGGTCGGACAGGAAATAGACGCCGGAATCGCCGACTTCTTCCTGCGTGACCGTCTGTTTCAGTGGCGAATTGTATTCGTTCCACTTCAGGATGTAGCGGAAATCGCCGATGCCGGAGGCGGCAAGCGTCTTGATCGGGCCGGCGGAAATCGCGTTGACGCGGATTTTCTTGGCGCCAAGATCAACGGCGAGGTAACGCACGCTGGCCTCGAGCGCCGCCTTGGCGACGCCCATGACGTTATAGTGCGGCATCACCTTCTCGGCGCCGTAATAGGTCAGCGTCAGCAGCGAACCGCCCTCGGTCATCAGCGCTTCGGCGCGCTTGGCGATGGTGGTGAAGGAATAGACCGAAATGTCCATGGTGCGCAGGAAATTGTCGCGCGTCGTCTCGACATAGCGGCCGGTCAGTTCGTCCTTGTCGGAAAAAGCGATGGCGTGGACGAGGAAGTCGAGCTTGCCCCAATGCTTGGCGACATTGGCGAAAACCTCGTCCAAACTCGCGGGATCGGTGACGTCGCAATGACCGGCGACAAAGGCGCCCAACTCCGCCGCCAGCGGCTCGACTCGTTTCTTGAAGGCTTCGCCCTGATAGGTCAGTGCGATCTCAGCGCCGTGATCGACGCAGGCCTTGGCAATGCCATAGGCGATCGACCTGTTGTTGGCGACGCCAAGAATAAGGCCGCGCTTGCCGGCCATTAGGCCCTGTCCACCCGCCATGTCAGCGCTCTCCGCAAGGTTTCTGCTTTGTGGAGTGCCTATCGCACAGGCACACAGCCCCTTCAAGCGTTCAAACCAGACAGTTCGGGGGACAAAAGCTCTCGATCAGCCCTTTTGGCCGCGCAACAGCGATTCGAGCGCGCTGTCGCCGCCTTCCGGCAGCATGATGCGCACATGGACATAGAGATCGCCATGGCCGCCGGCTTTCTCGGGCAGGCCCCTGCCCTTGAGCCGCAGGACCTTGTCCGAGCTCGACCAGGCGGGAACATTGACCGCCAGTCTGCCGGTCGGCGTCTCGACCGGCACCTTGGCGCCCAGCACCGCATCGGCCAACGTCACCGGCAGATCAGCATGGAGGTCGCGGCCCTCGATGCGGTAGCGCGGGTGGCGACGGATGTGAATCTTGACCAGCGCGTCGCCGGGCTGGCCCGGCCCCTGCTCACCCTGGCCCTTCAAACGGATGGTTTGGCCATCCTCGACATAGGCCGGCAGCTTGACCGCGACCTTGCGGCCGTCCGGAAACACCGCCGTCACCTTTTCGGCGTTCGCGGCTTCCTCGATGGTAATGTCGAGCGTGACGTTCAAATCGGCCGATGTCGCCGGCTGGCGGCGGTCGCCAGCGCTTGGCCCGCGCGCGCCAGAAAAGGCATCGCCGAAAATCTGGCTGAAGATGTCGCTGTTGCCGTCGAACGGATCGCCACCCGGACGGCCCGAGCGGAACTCGAATCGCGAGCCGCCGGCGCCCTGTTGCTGGCGGCGAAACCCGGCAAAGGGGTCGCCGCCACCGGCCGCGCCTTCAAAACCCTGGAAACGCGGCTTGCCATCGGCGTCGATCTCGCCACGATCGAAAGCGGCGCGGTTCTTCTCGTCGCCGATGACCTCGTAGGCCTGATTGGCCGCGGCAAAACGGTCCTTCGCCTTGGGATCATTCGGATTTTGGTCCGGATGATGCTTCTTGGCGAGTTTCCGATACGCCGATTTTATGTCCTTGGCCGATGCGTTCTTTGCAACGCCCAGGACCTCATAGGGGTCGCGCATGCTTCCTGCCCTGGAAAAGGAGTTGAGTCCATACTTGCCCCCTATATGCGCTCGCATAGGAAGAAATTCCAGTAGCGGTGCGTCATATCAAAGGTGGAAAATCAGAGCGCCTTGAAGCCCTGCATGCGCCAGCCGCCGGCACTGGCGAGACAGAGTTCGCCCTCGAACATGGCAACGCCGTCAAAGCTCTCGCGCGAAGCCTTGAAGCGGCGGCACGTCATGCCGCTGTCCTTCAATTCCGCCAGCTCCGTGATGGAGCCGCGCGAGCCGGTGCCGGCATTCGCCCAGGGCACTGCCTGGCCACCGAGTTGCTCGATGTCGGCGGACGATACCGCATTGCCGATCGTCGTCTGGTCGGAGTCGCGATCCGTATCAGCGGGCTTGGCCGAAGCCGATGTGCTTGAGGTCAGGATCGAGCGGTCGACTTCGGCTTTCTCAAGGCTGAAGCCTCCCGCGCCGCAGCCAGCAAGCGGCAGGACGATTGACACGATCGCAACTTTCGCGCTGGCAGAAGCGATAACGCCCCATTGCCTGCTGTCAAAAGCTTGCGCGATACGCGACAATCGGCAACCTCCCTGATTTCGTGACAATTTGAGAAAAACTATGAGTGATGCAGAGTTAACAAGCGGTGACTTTACCGAGGCCGCCGAGCCGTTTCGCCTTTTTGCCGCATGGCTGGACGACGCCACCAAGAGCGAAATCAACGACGCCAACGGCGTGGCGCTGGCGACCGTCGATGCCGAGGGCATGCCGGACGTACGGATGGTGCTGCTCAAGGGGTTCGATGAAAGCGGCTTTGTGTTCTACACGAATTTCGAGAGTGCCAAGGGCCAGGAGATTCTAGGCAGTATGAAGGCGGCGATGTGTTTCCATTGGAAATCGCTGCGCCGGCAAGTGCGCGTGCGCGGTCCGGTCGAGATCGTCAACAATGCCGAGGCCGACGCCTATTATGCGACGCGCCCGCGCGGCAGCCGCATCGGCGCCTGGGCCTCGAAGCAATCGCGACCGCTGGAAAGCCGCTTCGCGCTGGAAAAGGCGGTCGCCGAATACACAGCGCGTTATGCCATCGGCGATATCCCGCGACCGAAACATTGGTCGGGCTTCCGCATCGTCCCGAAGACCATCGAATTCTGGCACGACAGGCCGTTCCGGCTGCATGACCGAGTGGTCTTCTCGCGCGACGCCGATGGTGGCTGGAGCAAGACAAGGCTGTATCCCTGAAAGGGTAAGGTTCAGCCCTTTTTCCTGGTCATGAATGCCGTGAGGGCGGCGCGCGCCTCGTCGGATTTCAGCCGCTCACGGAAATGCTCGCTCTCTACCCCGATGCGGGCGACGAGGTCGTCGCGTGAGCCACGCATCAGGTCGCGCGCGATCCTCAGCGCCTGCGGCGGCTTGGCCGCGATCTGGCCAGCCGCCGCCAGCACCGAAGCCTCCAGCCCGCCTTCCTCGACGACCTCGTAGATCAGCCCGGCGGCCTTCGCCCGCTCGGCCGAAAAGCCCTCGCCGAGGCCGAGCAGCGCAAACGCAGCTTGCTGGCCGAGGACGCGCGGCGCCAAAAGGCTCGATCCGGCCTCGGGCACGAGGCCGAGATCGACGAAGGGCGTGCGGAACACGGTGCGTGGCGTGGCGAAGGTCAGGTCGCAATGCAGGTTGATCGTGGTGCCGATGCCGACCGCGATGCCGTCGACGCCCGAGACCATCGGTTTCTCGACCCGCGCCAGCGCCATCAGGAAATCCCAGACCTCCGTGCCACCATCGCCGCCAGTGGCCACCACCATGAAGTCGCCGAGGTCGTTGCCGGAGGAGAAGGCGCCGGGCACGCCGAGAAAGACATGGACGCGGATCGCCGGATCGGCGTCGCCTTCGGCAAGGGCCGCCGACATCGCCGCATACATGGCGCGCGTCAGCGCGTTCTTCTTGTCGGGGCGGTTCATGCGGATGATCTGGATCGCGCCCTGGCGCTCGACGAGAATGTGGTCTGTCACGATTGTATCCTCAGTGAATGTCAGGCGGAAATCAGCGCCTTGCCGGCAGCGGCAAGGCTGTCGCCGCCGTCGATGACGCGGTCTTTCAACGCGCCGGCCTCGCCGATAAGATTCTCGGCGAAGAAGCGGCACAGCGCGATGCGGCCCTGATCGGCAAGAGCGCCGCGCGCCAGATAGGCGCCGCCGGCGGCGAGCGAGATCAGCCGCAGATACGGCGTGGCGCCAGCCAGCGCCTTGTCCGTCTGACCATCGGCCGCCAGTTTTTGCAGGAAGCGGGTCGCTTGCGTCAGATCGCCAAGGGCCGCACCCAGAAGATCGGCGGTTCGGCCGAAGCCTTGCAGGTTGGAGGTGCGCACTGCATTGGCGATACCAGCCAGTTCGTCGATAAAGCGATGCACGTGCTCGCCGCCGCCGAGCGGCAGCTTGCGCATCACCAGATCGATCGCCTGGATGCCGTTGGTGCCCTCATAGATCGGCGCGATGCGGGCGTCGCGGTAGAGAGCCGCCGCACCCGTTTCCTCGATGAAGCCCATGCCGCCATGCACCTGGACGCCGAGCGAGGCAACCTCGACGCCGATATCGGTGGAAAAAGCCTTGGCCAGCGGCGTCAAGAGATTGGCGCGGTCGCGCCAATGCCCCGCCTCGTCACCCGACGATACGCGCGCGAGATCGATGGCGTGGGCGCAACTGTAGCTGATGGCGCGGGCGATCTGCGTCAGCGCCTTCATCGTCAGGAGATTGCGTTGCACGTCCGGGTGGTGAACGATCGGCGCCATGCCGGCACCAGCGTAATCCGCCGCCTTACCCTGACGCCGTTCATTGGCGTAGGCGATCGCTTTCTGGGTCGCGGCTTCCGCGACCGCGACACCCTGCATGCCGACGGCCAGACGGGCATTGTTCATCATGGTGAACATGCAGGCGAGGCCCTTGTTCTCCTCGCCGATCAGCCAGCCGATGGCGCCTGGCTTGGCGCCTTGAAAGCCGTCGCCATAGATCATGGTGCAGGTCGGCGAGGCGTGGATGCCGAGCTTGTGCTCGAGGCCGGAACAGAAGACGTCGTTGCGCGCTCCGATCGACCCATCGTCGCCGACCAGGAATTTCGGCACCAGGAACAGCGAGATGCCGCGTGTTCCGGCGGGCGCATCGGGCAGACGCGCCAGCACCAGATGGACGATGTTGTCGGTGAAATCGTGCTCGCCATAGGTGATGAAAATCTTCTGGCCGAAGATGCGGTAGGTGCCGTCGCCGGCCGGCTCGGCGCGGGCGCGTAGCGCGGCGAGGTCGGAGCCCGCCTGCGGCTCGGTCAGGTTCATCGTGCCCATCCACTCGCCGGAGACGAGCTTTGCGAGGTATTTCGCCTTGAGCTCCTCGGAAGCGTGCTTGTCCAGCGCTTCGACCGCGCCCATGGTCAGCGTCGGGCCGATGCCGAACGCCATGGCGGCCGAATTCCACATTTCGAGCGCGGCGACGCCGAGCATCGTCGGCAGCGCCTGCCCGCCATACTCTTCCGGCCCGGAGAGCGCGTTCCAGCCGCCGTCGATCCAGCGGCGATAGAGTTCTTTCCAGCCCGTCGGGGTGGTGACGACCGCATCCTTCAGCACGGCACCTTGTTCGTCGCCGATCTTGTAAAGCGGGGCCACCTCCTCGGTGGCGAAACGGCCGGCCTCGCCAAGGACGGCATCGACCAGATCCTCGCCGAGATCGCCGAACGCTCCGGCATCGATGGCCGATTTCATGCCGGCCACATGCTTCACGGTGAACGCGATATCCTCGACCGGTGCCCGATACATGCCGCTCGATCCTCCTGATGCATCGGCCTCGCCGACCCTAGAGCCAGTGCCGCAGCAAAACCATCCGCATTTGGGCGGTCTCCCATCTTCTTTTTACGTAAACGTCAAATTTTGTCACGCGGATTTTGCAATCGGGCCGGCCTGTACTAAATTCGACCGATGCCGGATCAAATCGACCGGCGAAAAAACCAGCCGACCGGAACATTCCATGCTTGCCAGACCTGACGCCTATCGCTGTATCGAATGCGGCTTGCCCTACCGGGCAGCCGGGTTTTCCTACTATCACGGCGAGCTGGCAAACGGCGCCGCCTACTGGTCGGATCGCGGCATATTGTGCTCGCCGCGATGCTCGCTTGCCCACCACGGCAAGCGCGTCGCGGAAGGCACATTGCGACAAGAGCCCGCGCCCGACCCGTTTGAATTTCAGCCCCTTATCCGACGGTGACCACAGCTTGGTAGCGACGGCGTTGAAGCTGTTCGCCTGACGCACCGCATCGGCTCGAAAAGTATTCCTTAACCATAGCGGTTCAGCATTCGCCCTTGATCAACGGGGATTCCCTGTTTTGAAAAGGACGGCGCGCTTCCTTCGCCGCACGGCGCTTCTCGCTTTCGCGGCAGCAATGGCGCTGTCGCCCGCGGCAAAGGCTTCGGATTTCTCCGAGCCGTGGAAGAACGCCGACCGCGCCCTGGTCATCGACGCCTACGAATACAATTCCATCGACTGGGCCCAGCTTGCCACCGACAAGCGCATCGTCGCCTTCATCAACAAGGCGTCCGACGGCATGCCGCCACCCTATTTCTGTTCCGGCGGCGACACTGAGGTGAAGCTCTGCAAGACGCTATGGAAGCGCCACGCGGTGACGCGCGAGCTGTTCCAGACACGCAGGGTCGTGGCCAAGGCGCTCGGCATGAAGTGGGGCGCCTATCACCTCGCCCGCCCCGGCAATCCAGTCGAGCAGGCCAACAATTTCCTCGATTTCGCCGACCCCGCGCCGGATGATCTCATGGCCCTCGACATCGAGGGCATCGATCCCACGCAATGGATGTCGCTCGACGACGCCGAGGAGTTCGTGCGCCAGGTGCACCGGCGCATCGGCCGCTTCCCAGTGCTCTACACCAACGGCAAGACCGCCCAGTACATCGCCGACAACCGCTACAAATACCGGCTCTTGTCGCGGCTGCCGCTTTGGTACGCGCGCTACAAACCTGACATCGAAGTGCATTTTCCGATGGGCAACTGGCAGGGCTATGCGCTCTGGCAGTTCTCGGCGCAGGCCAATTGCGGCCGCTTCCGCTGCCCTTATCGGGTCGCCGGCACGCCGAACGATATCGACGTCAACGTGGTGCCGACGAATGCCGCCGCGCTGCGCCAGCAATGGCCATTCGGCGGACTGCTCGACGTGCCTTCCGATTATCTTGCCAGCGTGCCGGTGCCACTCTCGCGGGAAGCCGCCCTGACCGGCAAGGCCACTATCATCTACGCCGATGTGGCGACGCCGCCGACCGTCGAGGAAATAGTCGCGGTGCTCGGTTCGCGCTGGTCGAAATTCCGCGACGGGTTTCGCATGCCTGTCGTGAAGACGGTGCCGCCACGGCCGGGCTTCGGCATCGTCCAGTATGTCGCCTGGAAGCGGGCCGGGCAGCGCTCGCCCGCACAACTCGACGCCGCCTTCGCTGCGGCCGATCCGCTCAGCACCGCTTCGACCGAACTCGATCGCAGCCAGCGGTAGCCGTCGCCCACCGGTCGGAGCTTCAGCCCGCCTTCTCGCGCGCCACGGCCTGCCAGCCGATGTCGCGGCGACAGAATCCGTCCGGCCAATCGATGCGGTCGAGCGCGGCATAGGCTCGCGCCTGCGCCTCGCCAACCGTGGCTCCGGTCGCCGTGACGTTGAGCACGCGGCCGCCATTGGCGACCAGCGCACCGCCATTGATGGCGGTGCCGGCATGGAAAACCTGAACGCCTTCGCCCGCGGCGTCCTCGACGCCGCGAATGACGGAGCCTTTTTCCGGCGTGCCGGGATAACCCCTCGCCGCCATCACCACGGTCAGCGCCGCCTCGTCGCGCCAACGCACCGAGGTATGCGCGAGCTGGCCGTCGACGGCGGCATTGAGCAGGACCAGCAGGTCATCCCTGAGCCGCATCATCAGCACCTGGCATTCCGGATCGCCGAAGCGGGTGTTGTATTCGATCAGCTTCGGCCCGTTTTGCGTGATCATCAGCCCGGCGAACAGAATGCCGGCGAAAGGCGCGCCAAGCTCGGCCATGCCGCGCATGGTCGGCTCGATGATTTCGCGCATGGTGCGCTCGATCATGTCAGGCGTCATTACAGGGGCCGGCGAATAGGCGCCCATGCCGCCGGTGTTGGGCCCGACATCGCCATCACCGACGCGCTTGTGGTCCTGGGCCGTGCCGAAAGGAAGTGCCGTGGTGCCGTCGCAGAGGCAGAAGAAACTCGCCTCCTCGCCGGTCATGAATTCCTCGATCACCACCTCCGCGCCGGCGGCGCCGAAGGAGCCGTCGAAGCAGGAAGCGAGTGCCGCCTGCGCCTCATCCATTGTCATGGCGACGGTGACGCCTTTGCCGGCGGCGAGCCCATCGGCCTTGATGACGATCGGCGCGCCTGTCTTTTCGAGGTAGGCCTTGGCGGAGGCCAGATCGCCGAAACGGCCATAGGCGGCGGTCGGGATGTTGTACCGGGCGCAGAGATCCTTGGTGAAGCCCTTCGAGCCTTCCAGCCGCGCGGCGGCCTTCGAAGGCCCGAAGACGCGGATGTTTTCGGCGCGCAGATCATCGGCGATGCCGGCGACGAGCGGCCCTTCCGGGCCAACCACGACGAGGTCGATTTTTTTCTCCCGGCAGAAGGCGGCGACGGCGGCGTGGTCGGCAATATCCAACTTCACCAGCTCGGCCTCGGCGCCGATGCCCGGATTGCCTGGAGCCGCATAGAGCTTGGTCAGCAGCGGCGAAGCGGCGATCTTCCAGGCCAGCGCATGTTCGCGGCCGCCGGAGCCGAGAAGAAGAACGTTCATGGCCACCTCTTGATGCCGACTATCCCATAGAGAGAACAACCCGCTATTGCTCTCTGGACGACGGGTCAAGGCATCAGGGTGGATTGATCGGAATTGCGCACGGGAACATTATCCCCCTGCGCAATAGGGGCGCCCGCCACCGGCGCCCCTATTGCGGCACTCGCTCAGCCCTGGTGGACCACCGGGAACCAGTCCTCGCGCAGCTTCTGCCCCGGCTGCATGCCATGGCCATGATAGGGTGGCGAGGTGCGGCCGGGCCGCTCGACATAATGGGCATCGTCGCCGACCCAGCGCAGCGACAGCGCCCGGCGCCGTGCCGCTGTCATATTGCCGCGCGCGCCGTGCGCCGTCCTGAAGTCGAACAGGATGGCGTCGCCGGGCTCCATCTCCCATTCGATAACTTTCATCGATGGATCCTGGTCGGGATCCGGCACCGGACGATAATCGCCCTCGGCGGCATAGAAATTGCCGTCGTCCAACCAACGTACCGGCAGGATCATCTTGTCCCATTTGTGCGAGCCGGCGATCAGGCGCAGCGTCGCCTCCTTCACCGGATCGATGGGGATCCAGAAGCTCACGGTCTGCTGGCCATCGACAAAATAATAAGGAATGTCCTGGTGCCACGGCGTCGGTTTCTGCGTACCGGGTTCCTTGACCAGGACATGGTCGTGGAAGAACTGCGCCGTGCGCGACTGCATCACCGCGGCTGCCAGTCGCGCCGCCGGCGATTCGCGCACCACCTTGACGAATTCGGGGATGCGTTCCCAGTTGCAGTAATCGTCGAAGAAACTGCCGCGGCCATTGGCGATGTCGGACGCGGTGGCGCTGCGGTTCTGCATGTTGCGCTCGATGCCGGCGGCGATCGTGTCGACCCAGCCCTTGAAGGCGCCGCGGATGCAGACCGCGCCGTCACGCTGGTAGTCGGCGATTGTCCGGGCATCGATGATTTCGGTGTCCGTTGCCCGTGTAGCGGTTTGGGAAGCCATAATGTCCTCCTTTCAGGATGGAGGCGACTATCGCAATGGCCGCTCATTCAGTAAAATAATAACTTCTCATCTGACACATAGGTTTTGACTATGAGTCTCACCCTCACCCAACTCCGCTATCTCATCGCCGTCGCCCGCCATGGCAGTGTCACCGGCGCGGCCCGGGCGCTCAACGTTTCGCAGCCGTCTATTTCGGTGGCCATCGACGCCATCGAAAAGGATTTCGGCCAGAAACTGTTCGTGCGCCAGCGGGGAAGCGGTGTTTCGCTGACCTCCTTCGGCCGTGTCGTGGTGGCGAAGGCCAGGCAGGTTCTTGCCGAGACAGACGAACTCCTGGGCCTGGGGAAGGCCAACTCGGCGGTCGGCGGCGAACTGGTGCTCGGCTGCTTCGAGGATCTGGCGCCCTTTTTCGCGCCGGGCCTCATCCGCGCCTTCTCCGAACGCCATCCAGCGGTCACCGTCATCGTCCGCGACGAGACGTTCGAGACGCTCGGGCGGCGCCTGGCGGACGCGGCCGTCGATCTCGGCCTCAGCTATGATCTCGGCCTGCCGTCGCATTTCGCCCGCATCCTGATGCACGAGCTGCGGCCGCATGCGCTGTTGCCGGCGGGCCATGCGCTGGCCGAGCGTTCCGAGGTCAGCCTTGCGGATCTGGCCGCCTACCCGCTGATCACAACCGACCAGCCACATAGCTGGCAGCATATGCTCGACCTGTTCCGCGGCCGTGGCCTGTCGC
The DNA here is from genome assembly GCF_004794715.1 of Mesorhizobium sp. M8A.F.Ca.ET.207.01.1.1. Classification (NCBI taxonomy): domain Bacteria; kingdom Pseudomonadati; phylum Pseudomonadota; class Alphaproteobacteria; order Hyphomicrobiales; family Phyllobacteriaceae; genus Mesorhizobium; species Mesorhizobium sp. M8A.F.Ca.ET.207.01.1.1. Next base: position 116,150 of record NZ_SRUS01000005.1, read on the forward strand.
CCGTCGCCGACATGCGCACAAGCTCGTTCGAACTCCAGCGCAGCATGGTGGCCAACGGCTTCGGCGTCGCGGTCAGCTATACCCGCCCGCATGGCGACCACAGCTATGACGGCTTGCGTCTGGTGTGCAAACCGCTGTCGGATCCGCTGCCCATGCAGCGCATCATTCTCACCCACGATACGCAGCAGCGCGTGTCGAACGCGGCGCTGGCTTTCATCGAGGTGGCGAAAGTCTGGTTTTCCACACGCGATATCTTCACCTCCTGACGGATGGTTGGGCGCTCCCTGCCTGCTTGCCGCTTGACGGGTTCCGCCGCTGCTGCCACTCCATGCCAATGGAACCTGTCCAGTCGAAAGCATCCCAGGGCCGCGTCGCCGATGCGCCGAACGGCCATTGGGTCTACCGCGTGCTGCCGCGCGCGATCTGGCCCTATGCCCAGCTTGCGCGATGGGACAGGCCGATCGGCTGGCAGTTGCTGTTGTGGCCATGCTGGTGGTCGGCCGCGCTGGCGGCGAGCGCCTATCCCCGGCCTGGCGACCCGCTGCTTTCGCTGCTGCCGGCGCCCTTGTACCTCGTGCTGTTCCTGATTGGCGCCATCGCCATGCGTGGCGCCGGCTGCACCTATAACGACATTGTCGACGAGGACATCGACAACCAGGTCGAACGCACACGCTCGCGCCCGCTGCCGTCCGGCCAGACCACGCGCCGGCGAGCCTGGCTGTTTCTTGTGCTGCAGGCCCTGGTCGGCCTGGCGGTTCTCCTGCAGTTCAACAGCTTTGCCGTCCTGCTCGGCGTCTGCTCGCTGGTGATCGTCGCCGTCTATCCATTCATGAAGCGGATAACCAACTGGCCGCAACTGTTTCTCGGCTTTGCCTTTTCCTGGGGCGCGCTGATGGGATGGGCGGTCGAGTTCGGTGATCTCGATGGCCCCGCCATCATGCTCTATATCGGTTCGATCCTGTGGGTGATCGGCTACGACACGATCTACGCGCACCAGGACAAGGAAGACGATGCCATTGTCGGCGTGCGTTCGACGGCACGGCTGTTCGGCGACAACACCAAGGCGTGGCTCGCTGGACTTTATGGCGGCATGCTGATCTGCTTCGCCATCGCCTTCGCCTCGGCGCAGGCCCCGGTGGTGGCGCTGGCGGGACTGATCGGCGCCGGTGCGCATCTGGCCCGGCAGATCGCGGTGCTGGATATCGGCGATCCGGACCAGTGCCTGCGGCTGTTCCGGTCGAACAACCAGGTCGGCTGGCTGATCTTCCTCGGCCTGATCGGTGGTGCGCTGTGGGTGGCGCTGAAGCCGCTGGTTTAGCGGCTTTTTCCTTCTCCCCGTCACTATACGGGGAGAAGAAAGCTAATCGCGGGAAATGATTTCCTGGCCGTCGATGACCAGCCTGAGGCCGAGGTCCCCGGTTCTGCGACGGGCAAGGAAGCGCGGGCGGCGCGTGTTGGAAACGCGGCCCTTGCGACGGTCCTGCGGCGGCAGTGTCTTGATGGCGGCGCCGAGCGATTCTTCCAGGGTACGGGCGACGCCGTCCGATTCGATCAGCAGCATCGGCAGACGGTAGGCATCGGCCCAGGCGCGCCAATCGGCGGCGACGTCTTCGAGATCGTCGGCCACCAGCAGCGGCACCGACAGCATCGGATCGTTGTGCAGGAGTTCCAGGGTCACAGTGACATTGCCCTCCGGATCCTCCATCGCACGGGCGGCGACACCGCGAAATGCATTGGCGGGCAGTACGATGATCGCCGACAGGCCGCTCATCTCGAGCAGGCGGCGGATCACGGCGCCGCGCTGGTCGATGGTGAAGGTTACGTCGCCATAATCGTCGCGCGTCGCGTAGCTCACCACCTGCGGCAGGCGGAATGGGTCGAGACGCATGTTGCGTCCCGCCCAGACTGGCTTGAGTCCGGTGTTCACGTTCATAGAGCGCCTTCCTGTCTGTCTCCTGAGAGCCGGTGTCCGGTTCTCTCCGGGCCAGTTTTCCCGGCCTCGTTATGGGGAAACAGTAGCGCCGGCTCCTTACCGCCGCGCTTAAGAAAGTCGGTTAAATTTTGCTGATCTCAGGGATGGTTATCGGAATGCCACCAGCCACAAGATGTTGAAAGGATCAGATAACCTTACCGGGATTCATGATGCCGGCCGGGTCGAAGGCGGTCTTCACCCTGCGCATCAGATCGATGGCCATCGGCGGCGCGGTGGCGATCAGTTCGTCGCGCTTCAACTGGCCGATGCCGTGCTCTGCCGAGATCGAACCGTGCAGGCTGCGCACCACGTCATGCACGGCCCTGTTCATGGCATGGTAGAGCGCCAGAAACGCCTCGTCGTCGCCGTCGACGGGCCGTGAAATGTTATAATGAAGATTGCCATCGCCCATATGGCCGAAGCAGACCACCCGGGCGCCGGCACTGACCGAGGCCACCGCGCCGGCGGCCTCCGCGATGAAGCGCGGTATCGATGCGATCGGCACCGATATGTCGTGCTTGATCGAAGCGCCTTCCGGCTTCTGCGCCTCGGGCAACAGCTCGCGGAAGTTCCAGAAGGCATCGCCCTGCCCGAGGCTGGCGGCGATGACGGCATCGCCGACGAATTCCTTCTCGAGACCCGCCGAAAGCACATCCTCGATCAGCGCCCGCGAATCCTCCGACGAACGGCCGGACGATATCTGCATCAGCACATACCAGGGCCAATCCTCCATCAGCGGCCGTGTCACGCCCGGGGCATGCGCCAGCGTGAAATCGTATGGCCGCTTGCCGATCAGTTCGAAGGCGGTGAGCGCGGCCCCGGCGCGGTCCATGGCCAGGCTGAACAGGGAAAGGGCGGCCTCGGGCGACGACAGGCCGACGAAGGCGACGTCCCTTCCCTTGGGCTTCGGAAACAGTTTGAGCACGGCGGCGGTGATCACGCCTAGCGTGCCTTCGGCGCCGACGAACAGGTTCTTCAGGTCGTAGCCGGTGTTGTCCTTCTTCAGCTTGCGCAAATCGTCGAAGACCTCGCCGGTCGGCAGCACCACCTCGACGCCGAGGCAGAGCTCGCGCGCATTGCCATAGGCAAGCACGCCGGTGCCGCCGGCATTGGACGAAAGATTGCCGCCGATCTGGCAGGAGCCTTGCGCGGCGAGCGACAGCGGGAACAGCCGGTCGGCGGCGTCGGCCGCTTCCTGCAAGGTCTGCAGGATGACGCCGGCCTCGACCGTGACCGTGTTGGACAGGACATCGATCTCGCGGATGCGGTTCAGCCGCGACAGCGACAGGACGATCTCATGGCCGGATTTGTCAGGCACCTGCGCACCGACCAGCCCGGTGTTGCCGCTTTGCGGCACGATTGGCGTTCCGGTCTCTGTCGCCAACCGCATGATCCGGCTGACCTCGTCGACGCTGCCCGGCCGCAGGACCAGGGACGTCGCGCCATGCCAGAGGCCGCGTCGCTCGATGAGATAAGGCGCGATGTCCTGCTGGTCGCGCAGCGCATATTTGTCGCCGACGATGGCCACGAAACGATCGATGAGAGCGGGATCGAGTGTCTTGGCGGTTTCGGTCATCCGGGAAAACTACGTTGTGGGCTGTGCGTTGTCACGAGGAGCGGCGGCACGGGAGAGCCGGTCGTTGATCGCCTCGCCGAGCCCGTCAAAGGGAATCTTCTCAACCGCGATGGTGCGCGCGCCGCTACGGTCGAGATCCTGCATGTAGGCGAAGAGATTGCTTGCCGCCTCACGCAGGTCACCTGTTTCGGACAGGTTCAAGAATGCGGCCGCATGATGCCAGCCTTCCGCGCGCTGGTCGCCGAAGGCAAGCAACGCTTCGTCTTCGCCAACCGTGCCGGCATTGAGCCGCACCGCCGCGCCCGGCGCGTAGTGCGAGGCAAGCATGCCCGGCGCCTCGACCCCGGCAGCGCCGCCGCGCAGCAACTCCATGCCGATGGCCGCCTCGATCTCCGCGGCGGCGATGCCGCCGGGCCGAAGCAGGCGCAATCTTTCGCCTTCGGCCTTGACGATGGTCGATTCCAGCCCGACCGGTGTGGCGCCGCCATCGACCACGAGCTTGATGCGGGCGCCGAGGTCCACCGCAACGGCCTGCGCCGTCGTCGCGCTGATCCTGCCGGATGAATTGGCGCTGGGCGCGGCAAGCGGTCGGCCAAGCCTGGCGATCAGGTCGCCACCAAACCCCCTCGGCATACGCAAGGCGATCGTGTCGAGCCCGGCGGTGACCAGCGGATGAATGCCGTTGCCGGGGCGCTGCGGCAGCACCAGCGTCAGCGGACCCGGCCAGAAGGCAAGCGCGAGTTTCCTCGACAGCGGATCGAACAGCGCGATGCGCTCGGCCATCGCCATGTCGGCGACATGGGCGATCAGCGGATTGAAACGCGGCCGGCCCTTGGCTTCGAAAATGCGCGCCACGCCGATGCCGTTGGTGGCGTCGCCAGCCAGTCCATAGACGGTCTCGGTCGGAATGGCGACGACATCGCCGCCCTCAAGCAGCGCCAACGCCGGTTCCATCGCTTCGCCGACGGCAAGTATTTCAGCCACTCTCGTCACCTCGCGGATGCCGGCTGCGTAGTACGACAGCGCCGCCGGGGCAAGCGGGCATAGGCAATTCATCAATTCCTAAAATGCTATCTTTCCATGAAAGCCGGCATCAATCGCCGAGCACTATCGTGCCGCTTCTGGGCAATGGGGAGCTATGTCAGTGTCTGTGCGTATCTGGGGAACGCTTGTCATCACTCTGGCTGCCATGGTTGGCGAGGCTCAGGCCTCGTCGCTGGTCTTTCCCGGCGCGCCGGCCTCGACGCCCTCCGTCGTTGTGCTGAAGCCAACCGACGGCAAGGCGAGCGACGTGGTGTCCGTCGTTGCGCTCGGCGAGCCCGACGTCACCTATGAAAAGGTGGCGGCAATCCCGGACAAGGCCGAGGCGAGGCATGCCTTCCCGCAGAGCCCGATGATCATTCGTGGCGGCGTCGTCGGCGGCGCCTTCTCAACACCCGTGCAAGCCAAGGCGCCGGTCGCGGCAACCGCGCCGGCTGCGGCAACCGCCCCCGCCACGGCGACCGCCTCGGCAGCCCCCGCGCCGGCGCACGGAAAAACGGCACCGGCGACAGCCGCGCCACCGCCGGCAGCCCAACAGCCTGCTTCAGGAGCCGGCAAGGTCAAATAGCGACCTGCCACTCACCGATCAGCATGCTCAACGGCTTGACGGCAGTCTGGCGCCTGCGCACCATTGTCAGGCGAATTTCTTCCAGACGTATCTCGCTGGCGGCCCTGCGACCTGACTTTCGCCAAGGGGCTTCGGCAGATGGGATTGCATCGTTCAAGGCAAGGGGGTTGCTCATGAAAAAATCGAAGACCGTAACAGTGGGTGGGCTTTTGCTGGCGTCATTGCTTGCTGGCGTGGCTCATGCGGACGACATGCTGGGATCCTATGTCGCGCGCATTTCCGATCGCGATCACCAGGCGAGCGACGGCTATGCGCTGGACGGCGCGGCGCAGATGGTGCGGCAGGACCGCGCCAACTGGCACAAATTCCATCGCCGCGACAGCGACGACGAGGGCGACGCCTGGTTCAGGACCAACGACCAGCGCGCCGACCTGCAGCGCATGCTGGAGCGCCCCGGCGCGATGAGTTCCTCAACCAAGCGCGCCATCGTCAATGGCGAGCCGCTGATCCAGGTCGACGTCTACGAAAACAGCGTGCGCGTCAGCATCCTGGAGAACTGAAAAGTCGGCGTTCGGGAAAACTGATCAAATCAGTATTCGGAAAGACGACGAAAAAGGGCGACGCGAAAGCGCCGCCCTTCCTTCGAGAAAATCCGCCTGAAAAATCAGGCCGCTTCTTCCTTGTCGTCGTCGTCTTCTTCGGCCTCGCCGTCTTCGGATTCTTCTTCGCCCTCGGCGTCGTCGCCTTCGGCCTTCACGGCGTCGTCTTCGTCGGAGTCTTCGCCGTCTTCGTCGTCGCCTTCTTCGTCATCGCCATCCTCGTCTTCGTCAGACAGATCGGCGGCTTCTACTGCGGTAGCGGCATGACAGAGAGCGGTTTCGGAAGCGGATTCAATCGCCTCGGCAGGGGCCGAGGTTTCTTCTGTCACTTCGATTTCGTGATCGGAATTCATGGAAGCCTCCGTGGGGTTGGGGAACATGTCCCTTTTGCCACGGAGAGATCATCGTCATATGACTGTGAGCCGGCTCGAACGGCCGGCTGGACGATATTTTCCTCGCCTCTCAACCAGCGATTTTCGAGAAATCCGCGACCTGACCGGTAGCCGTGCGAATGCGCGTGAGCAGCGCAAGGCGGTTGGCGCGCACGGACAGGTCCTCATCATTCACGAGAACATGCTCAAAGAATGAATCAACGGGTTCACGCAACACGCTAAGCGCCAGCATGGCAGCGGAAAAGTCTTGGTTTTGAATCGCTTCGCCGGCTTGCTTCTCGGCCTGATTCACCGCCGCAAACAGCGACTTCTCCGCACCCTGCCGGAACAACGCCGGCTCAACGGTTTCGGCGACCAGCGTTTTCTTCTTCTCCTCGGCGGCCAGGATGTTCGCCGCACGCTTGGTGCCGGCGAGCAAATTCCTGCCGTCCTCGGTGTCGAGGAAGGAGCCGAGCGCTTCGACGCGCCGAACGATCTGAAGCAAGTCGTCGGACTGCGGCGTGATGACGGCGTCGATCAGATCATGCCGTGCGCCCTGGTCGCGGAGATAGACTTTGAGGCGGTCGTGGAAGAACGACAAGAGGTCAGCGATCAATGGCGACAGCGATGCCTCAAGCTCCATCAGACGCTGACCGTCAAAGAACTCTCGCTCCTGATCGGCGGAGCCAAAGGTTTCTGAGTTCGCCTTGGCCAGCCCGCCTTTCAACAAGTTGGAAATCACGCCTGCTTCCGACAACAATCGGCTTGCACCCTTGTAGTCGCGAATGCGCAAGTCGAGCATCGCAACGACGCCACTGCTCTCGGCGCCTTCGCCTTTTTGTTCGTACGCGGCGAGTGCCGAGGAGACCGCGGTCGCGATGGCGATGCCCAGCGAAAGCTTGAGCTTGTTTTCCAGTATGACCCTCACGACGCCGAGCGCAGCGCGACGCAGCGCGTAGGGATCCTTCGATCCAGTCGGCTTTTCGTCGATGGCCCAGAACCCGACCAGCGTATCCAGCTTGTCCGCGAGCGCCACGGCGACCGACACCGGATCGCTCGGCACATAATCGGACGGGCCCTGCGGCTTGTAGTGCTCTTCCGCCGCCGCCGCGACAGAAGAATGATCGCCTTGCAGCAGCGCATATTTGCGGCCCATGGCGCCTTGCAATTCCGGAAATTCGCCGACCACTTCGGTGGTGAGATCGGCCTTGGCCAGGACAGCAGCACGGCGCGCCAGCACTGGATCCGCACCGACGATCGGCGCCAGTTCTTCCGCCAGCCGGGCAATCCGCTCCACCCGCTCGCCCTGCGTGCCGAGCTTGGCATGGAACGTGACATTGAGATGGTCGAGCCGGGCCATGCGCTGGTCGAGCGGCTTCTTCAGATCGAGCCCAAATTTTTTCGCCGATGCTTCCAGTTCGACGAGATCGGGCAGATCGCCCTGGTCGGTCGTCCAGAAATAGAGCGCGTCGGACAGGCGGGCGCGCACCACCTTGCCGTTGCCGTGGGCGATCTCCTTGCCGCCGTCCTTCGCCTCGATGTTGGCGGTGAGGATAAAGCGGTTGGAGAGCGCCTCGCTTTCACCCTGCGGCCGCGTGACAAAGCACTTCTGGTTGGCGCGGATGGTCAGCCGGATCACCTCGGCCGGAATGGCCAGGAAAGCCTCTTCGAACTCGCCCATCAACACGACAGGCCACTCGACCAGCCCGGACACTTCTTCGAGCAAGCCCTCGTCCTCGACCAGGTCGAGCCCGTTGGCGAAGGCGAGGTTGCGGGCATCGGCAAGGATGATCTCCTTGCGCCGGTCGGCATCGAGCACGACCTTGCCCGCTTCCAGCTTGCTCACGTAATCGTCGAAGCGGCGCACCGTGATTTCGCCTGGTGCAAGGAAACGGTGGCCGTAGGTGATGTTGCCGGAACGGATGCCGTCGATCTCGAAATCGACCACGACCGGCTCCTCGGTCTCGGGGCCGAAGGTGCACAGGATCGATTGCAGCGGCCGCACCCAGCGCAGCGATCCCGGCTTGGCCGAGGCCGGTCCCCAGCGCATCGACTTCGGCCAGGGGAAATTGCGGATGATATCAGGCACCAGTCCGGCGATGATCTCTTCGGCCGCCCTGCCCGGCTTCGAAATATGGGCGACGTAGAAGTCGCCCTTCTTCGGGTCGGAATGGACATGCGCTTCGGCGATCGATGACAGCCCGGCCTTGCGCAGGAAGCCCTGGACGGCCTGTTCAGGCGCTGATGTCGACGGCCCCTTGATGTCCTCGTGAATGTCCTTCGAGCGAGCGTTGAGGCCACGGATATCGAGGGTAAGGCGCCGCGGCGTCCAATACTCACGCGCCGCCTCATAGGTCAGTCCCGCCTCGACCAGACCGTCGGTCAGCATCTTTCTCAGATCGCCCGCCGCCTTGCGTTGCATGCGAGCGGGGATTTCCTCGGAGCGAAGTTCTAGAAGCAGGTCAGGCATAGGGTCAGCTCATGCGGGAGAGTGGTCCGCGCGGGGCATAGCAACTCGGCTGGCCGCTGTCACCCTTTCCAGAAATTTTGACCCTCCTGTCGGGATGAGGCGATCCGGCCCGTCCTTGGATCAAAGATTTCCATGAACCTAACGCAGCGCTGAAGCGACCCACGCTCAGGCAGAGAACTATTGGCTGAACGACGATGAAAACGGCATCCAGACTTCTTCAAATCCTCGCGCTCAGCGCCTGCTTCACCGCGCAGGCCCACGGCGCCTTCTCCATGCCGGGCGTGCGGCAGGCGCTGCGGACGATGTCTGGTCCGAGCGGCCAGATCCTGCCGCCGATCAGCGCTTCCCTCGAAATGATCAACGGCGCTTGAGACTCAGGCCGCCGCCAATCCACCGGCCTGCGTTTTCAGGAACGCCTCGCCGCAGGCTTTCGCCAGATTACGCACCCGCAGGATATAACTCTGCCGCTCGGTGACCGAGATCACGCCACGCGCATCGAGCAGGTTGAAGACGTGGCTCGCCTTGATGCACTGGTCGTAGGCTGGAAAGACCATTTTGTGCATCGGCAGATTGTCGTTCGATGCCGGCGCGCCGGCCTCGAGCAACGCCTTGCACTCGGCTTCGGCGTCCTCGAAGTGCCGCAGCAGCATCGCCGTGTTGGCGTATTCGAAATTGTGGCGCGAATATTCCTGCTCGGCCTGCAGGAACACGTCGCCATAGGTGACCTTGTCGGCGCCTTCGCGGCCGTTGAAGTTGAGGTCGTAGACATTGTCGACGCCCTGCACATACATGGCCAGGCGCTCCAGGCCGTAAGTGAGTTCGCCCGCCACCGGCGCGCATTCGATGCCGCAGACCTGCTGGAAATAGGTGAACTGCGACACTTCCATGCCGTCGCACCAGCATTCCCAGCCAAGGCCCCAGGCGCCCAGCGTCGGGCTTTCCCAGTCGTCCTCGACGAAGCGTATGTCGTGCAGCAGAGGGTCGACGCCGATCGCCGCCAGCGAGCCGAGATAGAGCTCCTGCAGGTTTGGCGGATTGGGCTTCAGGATCACCTGGTACTGATAGTAATGCTGCAGCCGGTTGGGGTTCTCGCCATAGCGGCCGTCCTTGGGACGGCGCGAAGGCTGGACGTAGGCCGCGTTCCAGCGCTTTGGCCCGAGTGCGCGCAGCGTCGTTGCCGGATGAAACGTGCCGGCGCCAACCTCCATGTCATAGGGCTGCAGGATGACGCAGCCATAGGCGGCCCAATAATTGTGCAAGGTCAGGATCAGCCCCTGGAACGAGCGGCTGGGGTGCATATGGGCTGGGATTTCAATCGTCACGATGGCCTCGGCGACACAGGCTAGCTTGCGGCCACGTCCTAGAGACACCGCGGCGAAGCGTCAAGCAAGGCGCGTCCGATGCGAGCCGCGGTGAGCATGCCGGACTATGTTGAAACGTTGCCCAGCGACTGGCCCATTGCCCGCCGCCACGGTCCGCGATCCAATTCGACAAAGCATCCGCGTCAAGCACAGCAGGTCGAGCCATGTCCAACCCGATCATCATCCGCCCCGTCACGCGCCACGATTTCGAGCAGTGGCTGCCGCTGTGGGACGGCTACAACGCGTTCTATGGCCGTTCGGGCGAGATGGCGCTGGCGAGCGACATCACCGCAATGACGTGGTCGCGCTTCTTCGACGCCTACGAGCCGGTCCATGCGCTGGTCGCCGAAAGCGGGAGCCAGTTGCTTGGCCTCGTCCACTACCTGTTCCACCGCAGCACGACGGCGATCGCACCGAACTGCTATCTGCAGGACCTTTTCACCAACGAGGCCTCGCGCGGCAAAGGCATCGGCCGGGCGCTGATCGAAGGCGTCTATGAGCGCGCCCGGGCGGCCGGTTCCGGCCGAGTGTACTGGCTGACGCATGAAACCAATCACACGGCGATGAAGCTCTATGACAAGGTCGGCGAACGCTCGGGCTTCGTCGTCTATCGAAAGATGTTCTGAGGACGCTCCAGCGCGTCGCCGCGTCTACTGGGAACGCCATGCGCCTTTCCAACGAAAACGGGGCTCCGAAGAGCCCCGTTCGCATTTCAAAAAGGCGATTTTCACCCCTTCGGGGCGGGAACCGGCTCTGGCTTGACCTTCGGGGTTTCCTGCGCCGTGTTGGACTCGATCGGCGGCAGGCCCTTCATCAGCTTCTGCTGCAAGGTGGCCAGCACATCGGGATCGGGCTTCAGGTCGCGGGCCTGGTTCCACTGGAAAGTCGCTTCCAGCTTGCGGCCGACGCGCCAATAGGCGTCGCCCAGATGGTCGTTCAGAACCGGATCTTCCGGCTTCAGCGAGACCGCGCGTTCCATCTCGCGCACCGCGTCATCGAAGCGGCCGAGGCGGAAATAGGCCCAACCCAGGGAATCGACGATGTAGCCGTCGCTCGGCCTGAGATCGACGGCCTTCTGGATCATCTCCAGGCCTTCCTTCAGGTTGGTGTTCATGTCGACCCAGGAATAGCCGAGATAGTTCAGCACCTGCGGCTGGTCTGGCTGCAACTCCAGCGCCTTGCGGAAATTCGGCTCGGCTTTCGGCCATTCCTTCAGCCGCTCATAGGCGATGCCGCGCTGGTAGAAGATGTTCCAGTTGGCAGCGGTCGGCGTCTTCAGCACCTCGACGGCCTTGTCGTAGAGATTGGCGGCGGAACGGAAATCATCCTTCGAGGAGTAGACACCGCCGAGCGCCAGATAGGCGCGCATGTCGTCGGGATGGGCTTCGACGAAGGCCTTGAGATGCGTGATCGCCTCGTCATGGCGGTCGAGATCGGCAAGGTTGAGGCCAAGCTGCAGGTCCGAAATCTCCTTCAGCGGCGAAGAGTCGGGGATACGCCGATAGAGCGCGATGGCGCCTTCGCCGTCCTTCAACTGTTCGGCGACGGCGGCGAGCTGCACGAGGGCCGCGTCGCTGTCCGGCTTCAGGGCCAAGGCATATTGCAAATAGAGGCGCACGAATGGCTCGCCGCCGCCACGGTTGAGCGCGGTGGCAAGATCGAGCAGGATTTCGGAAGCACCGTCGGACGGACCGGACACGAAGGGCGCGATCTTGTCGCCCTTGCTTATCCTGGCGCGCAAGGCGACGATTTCCAGCTTGCCCGGCGAAAACGCCTCGGCCTGGTCGAGCACCGAGATCGCCTTGGCCTTGTCGCCCTTGCGGGCCAGGAATGAGGCATAGGCCTGCGCGTTGCGCATCCAGGTTTCAGGCGCCGCACCGCCGGCGGCGGTATCCTGCATCGTCGCGGCGTAGATCGCCTCCGCCTTTTCAGGCATGTTGGCGGCATCGGCGACCAGGGCGCGGTGGAAGGATTTGAACAGGCCGAACCAGTCCGGCCCCTGCAGCTTGTCGATCGAAGCCATCGCTTCGCTGGCCTGGCCGGCACCTTGTTCGGCCCAGCCGGACATGACGCCGGAGATCAGCCGGTCAAGATCGGATTCCAGCGACAGCTTGAGCCAGTACTGCGCCTTGGTGAAATCCTTCTTGTGGAAGGAATCGACCGCCAGCGCCAGGCGCGAGAAGCGCTCGACATCGGGCACTTCCTTGAGCTTGTCGGCATAGACCAGCGACTCGTCGAAGCGGCCTTGCGCGATCAGCGACAGCATCAGGCTCTGCTGCAGCGCGGTGTCGCTCGGATTGAAAGCCAAGGCCTGCTTGTAGTACGCGATGGCGCTGTCGAGGTCGTTGTCGCCTTCCGCGATCCGGGCAGCCAGGTAGGCGCCCGAGAACGACGAGATCTTGACCGGTTCGGTTGATTGCTTGGCATAGGCCGGCAAAGCCGAGATCGCCATGCCCGTCACAATTGCCAGCCTTGTCAGCCAGCGCGCACGTCCTTGCTGCATCATATCCCTTTCAGCCAGGCGCCATCTCCGCATCAGCGGGATCGACCCAGACTCGATCTTTCCGGGCAAAGCATGGCCTTTTTGGGGTCGCGCTTCAATCTACCCGAAATTCACAATCGGGTCACCCGATTAACAAACCATGGCTAAATGGGACAGTTTTGCGCGTCAACAGGCCGTTGCAGCCGCGTATCGCGATAACCACCGCTTGCCACCGCGCCGCACAGCCCGTTCCATTCGCAGCCCACGCAAGCCTTGCGCACGTGGCCGGCCGAAAACGCCTGCCGTAGCCGCATCAGGATCGTGGCATCGAGATCGAGGCGGACGCCGTCACGGATCGGCCGAGCCAGCAGCGCTTCCACGTCATCCCTTGCCTGCCGGTCTCGCCCGGCCGCGCTGTCGCGCAAGCAGTGCGGATCCGGCTCGCCAAGCAACGGGGCGCAGATGTCGTCCGGTCCGGAAACGAGGAGGATGTCCTCGCCCCGGCTCAGGCGCTCCGCGATCCCGTCATAATTGGCGGTGAAAGCGGGACTGTATCCCTTGCCCACATAGGTGAGCAGGCAAAGGAGATGATGGGCGCGAAGCCTGATCGTCACGGCTTCAGCAGGTTCATCTTGCCGCGCGGAAGCGCCATCAGCGTCGCGGCGCCAAGCGCCGACTTCAGCAATCCGCCGACGATGAACGGCACGAAGCCGAAGGTGATGGCCTTCTCGGCGCCGATCATGACGGCAAGCCAGGCCGTTCCGAGCACCAGGCAGGCAAGATTGCCGAGCAGCATGGCAATAAAGGCGAGCACGACCCTGTTGCCGTTCCAGCCGCGTTCGGCCAGCCAGCCGACAAGCGCGCCGACAACCGGGAAGGCAAAGAGATAGCCGCCCGTAGGGCCGACGAAGTGCTGCATGCCGGCAGCTCCCCCGGCCAGGACAGGAAAGCCGACAGCGCCTTCGACCAGCCAAGCGGCGATCGTCACCGCGCCAAGCCGCCAGCCATAGAGTGCGCCGATCAGCGTCACGGCGAAGGTCTGCATGGTCACCGGAACCGGCACCATCGGCACCTCGATGTAGGAGGATAGCGCCAGGAAGAGCGTGCCAAGCACGACGGCGCCGGCCTGCCAGCCGAGCGATCGCTGCTGGAGGCGCAGCGGGCTGAAGGACGGTCTTGCGGACGAGAATGCGAGGTTGGTCATAGGCTTCCCTTCAATCGATCCAAAATTATAGATAATTTCTGCATTCGATCTATTATCGAATCCACATTTTTGGACCGATAGCAAGCCCGGGCTTGGGAAAAGGTCGCTTACCCCACGATCGCGAAGGCTTCGCGCGTGGCGCCGGAGGCTGTCCTGATCGGCTTGCGGCCAATCCATTGGACATGCCGTCCCAGTGTTGCCGCGGCGGATTCGGTATTTCCCTGCCGCAAGGCGGTGAGGATCGCCCGGTGGTCCTGATCGGTGCGCGTCTCCCATTCCGAGCGCCATGCCGCGAACAGGAAGCGGGCGCTTGCCGCGTGGAGGTCGTCGATGGTGGCAAGCAGGCGCGGCATGCCGCATGGTGCGAGGATCAGCCGGTGAAAGGCACGATTGGCCTCCTCCCACGACCTGACGTCGCGGGATTTGTCGCCGGCCTTGGTCGCCTCCTCGGCCTGGTCGAGAATGGCCGAAGTCAGGTGCGGCGCGGCGTGGCGCAGTGCCAGCACTTCGAGTGCGGCCCGCATTTCGGCGACTTCCTTGACCTCGCCCAGATCGAAGGCAGCGACGCGCACGCCACGGCGCGGCTCACTGACGGCCAGGCCCTGCGCCTCGAGGCGGCGGAACGCCTCGCGCACGGGGACATGGCTGGTGTTGAATTCCTCGGCGACATGATCCTGCCGCAGCCTCGCCCCCGGCTCGATCGCGCCGGAGATGATGCGGTCCGCCAGTACCTTGCTGATGCGCACCGCTATGGTGTCGTCCGTGCCCTTTGCCATGATTTATAGATAATTTGCGGCAAGGCCGCTTGTCGAGACGGAAGGGGCGAATTCACAGGCGTCTCTCCACTGGCGCAGCCGGTAGGAGCCCCGTGAAGCCGGTCTTCTCAGTTCACCCGGCTGATGCAGAAGTCGATGACGTCGATCAGCGCCGATTTCTGCGGCGTCTCTTCCAGCGGCGCCAGTGCGTCGCGGGCGATCTCGCCGAAATGGCGGGCGCGCCCGATGGTGTCGGCAATGGCGCCGTGGCGGGTCATCAGGCCGATCGCCTTTTCCAGCCCGGCGTCGTCGGTGACATTGTCCTCGATGGCACGCTTCCAGAAGGTGCGTTCGGCCTTGCTGCCGCGCCGGTAGGCGAGGATGACCGGCAAGGTCACCTTGCCCTCGCGAAAATCGTCGCCGACATTCTTGCCGAGATCCTTGCTGGTGCCGCCATAGTCCAGCGCGTCGTCGATGAGCTGGAAGGCAAGACCGAGATTCATGCCGTAGGAGCGCAGCGCCGCGCGATCGTTGCGGGTCGCCTGGGCGATGACCGGGCCAACCTCGGCGGCGGCCGAAAACAGCGCGGCGGTCTTGGCCTTGATGACGGCGAAGTGCTCGTCCTCCGTGGTTTCGAGGTTCTTGGCGGCGGCAAGCTGCATCACCTCGCCCTCGGCGATGATCGAAGCGGCGCTCGACAGGATGTCGAGCGCTTCGAGCGAGCCGACATCGACCATCATGCGGAAGGCCTGGCCGAGCAGGAAATCGCCGACCAGCACGCTGGCCTGGTTGCCCCAGATCATGCGGGCGGTCTTCTTGCCGCGCCGCATGCCGCTTTCATCGACGACGTCGTCGTGCAGGAGCGTGGCCGTGTGCATGAACTCGACCGAAGTGGCGAGCTTGACATGGCCTTCGCCGGCATAGCCGAACATCTGCGCCGCGGCCAGCGTCAGCATTGGTCTCAGCCGCTTGCCGCCGGACGAGATCAGGTGGTTGGCAACCTCGGGAATCATCTCGACGTCGGAGCCGGCCTTGGACAGGATCAGCTCGTTGACGCGCCCCATATCGGTCGCCGTCAGATCGATCAGATCCTTGATGGAGGCGGGCTCCCGCTTCCCGTTTTCAATGTTGAGAACGACACCCACGACAATCACTCCCGTCTTGGTATAACGCGTGCGACGGCACCCTTAGTCCCGGCATGGACTCTAGGGCGGCGGACACGGGCACGGCAAGTGGCGAATTGGCGCGGCGGCGGCGACAGCGTGTCAACGCCGGGAAATGCGGGAATGCGGCCGCACGTTTACATGCACGCTGCAACCTGCGAGTTTCTTGCGATGATAGAACTCATCCGCACCAACGACGCCGTCATCATCTCCTTTGTCGAATCGCTGATGCGCGATGCCGGCATCGGCTGCTTCGTCGCCGACCAGAACATGAGCGTGCTCGACGGCTCGCTCGGTATCCTGCCGCGGCGCGTCATGGTCGATGCCGACCAGGCCGACGCCGCGCGCCGCATCCTGACCGATGCCGGCATCGCAAACGAGATCCGGGGGAAATAATGTCGGCCGCGCCAGCCGCCCTTGCCACGGATGCGCCGGCCCATACGGTCGATGCCTTCCACCGCGGCCGGTTCTGGCTGGTGCAGCCCAAGCATGGCGGCCATCGCGCCGGGATGGATGCGATGATGCTGGCCGCGTCCGTGCCATCCTCCTTTGGCGGACGGCTCGCCGATTTCGGAGCCGGCGCCGGTGCTGCCGGTCTGGCGGTGCTGTCGCGCTGTCCGGGCGCCCAGGCTGTGCTGGTCGAACGCGCGCCCGAGATGGCGGCCTTCGCGGCGGCCACGCTTGCCCATCCCGGCAATGCACATCTCAGCGATCGCGCGGCCGTGCTTGTGGCCGATGTCACCGTGTCGGGTCGGGCCCGGGCCGCCGCCGGCCTTGCCGACAATGATTTCGACTTCGTCATCATGAACCCGCCTTTCAACGCCGCACGGGACCGCGCCACTCCCGAGCAGCTAAGAAAGGAAGCCCATGTCATGGAGGACGGGCTGTTCGAAAACTGGATCCGCAGCGCGGCGGCGGTTGTCAGGCCGCGCGGCGGACTTGCCGTCATCGCCCGGCCCGAACAGCTCGGCTCCATTCTCGACGCGATTTCAGGCCGCTTCGGCGAAGCCGAGATGCTCGCCGTGCACCCTCGCCCGGACGCAGCGGCAATCCGCATTGTCGTGCGGGCAGCACTTGGGGCACGGGGAAAGCTCGCCATCCGTCCGCCCCTGATGCTTCACGCGCGATCGGGCAACGGCCCCGACGAGCGCAGCGAAATGATCACCAACGGGCTCGCCTCGCTGTTCGGAGATTGAGCTGTTCGCGGCCCTGCACATTGCCGTTGGCCGGGAAATCCCTACATGCCTGCAACCACCGCCGGAGACCACGTCATCGTGAAACGTCTTTTCAACCGTCTGCTGCCGAAGTCCTGGCGCTCCACCGTCGTCACCGTTCCGGTCATCCGGCTGCACGGCACCATCATGGCCGGCGGCGGCCAGTTCCGGCCGAGCCTGTCGCTTGCTTCCACCGCCGGACTGATCGAAAAAGCGTTTTCCTTCGACGCGCCGGCGGTCGCGATCTCGATCAACTCCCCCGGCGGCTCGCCGGTGCAGTCGCGACTGATCTTCAAGCGCATTCATGACCTTGCGGTCGAGAAGAATAAAAAAGTGCTGGTCTTCGTCGAGGATGTCGCGGCCTCCGGCGGCTACATGATCGCTGTCGCCGGCGACGAGATCTTCGCCGACCCATCGTCCATCGTAGGCTCGATCGGCGTGGTGTCGGCCTCGTTCGGTTTTCCGGAGCTGATGAAGAAGATCGGCATCGAGCGGCGCGTCCACACCGCCGGCCAGAACAAGGCGGTGCTCGACCCGTTCAAGCCGGAGAAGAAGGAAGACGTCGAGCGGCTGAAAGCGCTGCAGCTCGAAGTGCACGAGACTTTCATCGATCTGGTCAAGGAGCGGCGCGGCACGAAGCTCAAGGACGATCCGGATCTGTTCACCGGGCTGTTCTGGACCGGCAAGCGAGGCCTGGAACTCGGCCTCGTGGATGCACTCGGCGACATGCGCACGGTGCTGAAGACCCGCTTCGGGCCGAAGACCCAGCTCAGGCTGGTCTCGGCGCCGCGCGGTTTCCTCGGCCGCTTCGGCCTGTTCGGCTCGAACAAGGGCTTTTCAGCGCCCGATATCGCCGCGGCTGCCGCCAGCGGCGTCATCGATGCGGCGGAAGAGCGCGCATTGTGGGCGCGCTTCGGGCTTTGAAAAAGCCATGAAAGCGTCTAGCATGGTTGCCCGAAAGACCCGACCGGCCGCCCTTACCGGCCCAGCGTGGTAGGAGTTTTGACATGCCGCAGCTCATTTTCTTCGCCGTCGTCGGCGTCGCCGCCTATTTCGGCTACCGCACCTTCCTGCGCGAGGCCGAGCGCGTGACGGCCAAGGTGCGGCGGACCGAAAAACAGGCGGCCAACGGCGCGATGGGAACGCTGGTCAAGGATCCGAAGACCGGCGAATACCGGCTGGCCAAGGACTGACCCTCATTTCACTCGCAATAGAGACTGTGGAATCCGGTCCGCGTGTCCGGACCTGGGCGGCACCCGCCAAGATAAATCTTGCTTTGCACGTCACCGGCAGGCGCCCCGACGGTTACCATCTCATCGAAAGCCTGGCTGTGTTCACGCGCTTTGGCGACAGGATCGAGATCGCGCCGGCTGAAGCCGACGATTTCAGCGTGTCCGGCCGCTATGCGGCGGACGTCCCGCTCGATGGCGGCAATCTGGTGCTGAAGGCACGCGATGCGTTGCGGCAGGCCGCCGGCATTCGGAGCACGCCGCCCGTGACCATCAGGCTCGAAAAGAACCTTCCGGTCGCGTCCGGCGTGGGCGGAGGGTCGAGCGACGCGGCGGCCGTGCTGCGCGGGCTGGCGGAGAGCTGGGGCCTGGACATCGACAGCACCGAGCTGGCGCGGATCGGTCTTTCGCTAGGCGCCGACGTGCCGATGTGCCTGGCGGCAAAGCCGCTGGTGGCGCGCGGCATCGGTGAGGAGCTGTCGATGGTGCCGGATTTTTCGGCGCTGGGTCTGGTGCTGGTCAATCCGGGAACGCCCGTCTCGACAGCGGAAATCTTCGCTTCACTGTCCCGTCGCGACAATGAGCCACTGCCGCCGCTGCCGCGCAGCATCGAGTTTCACAGCCTGCGCAACTGGCTGGAGGTGACCCGCAACGATCTCGAGCAGCCAGCCCTTGCGATGCAGCCCACCATAGGCAGGGCGCTTTCATGGCTTGATAAGGCTGGATCGGGTTTTTCACGAATGTCCGGATCGGGCGCGACGTGCTTCGGCCTGTTCGAGACCGGCAATGTCGCCAAGCGCGCGGCGGCCGAGATCCGCGGCCGCCAGCCCGATTGGTTCGTCGCGGCAACGCGTAGCATGGCGTCGGAGGCTGAGTGAGATGGCCAGGATTGACGAGAGCCGTGCCTTCATTCCGGTGCGCATCGCGGTGCTGACGGTTTCCGACACACGCAGCCTCGCCGAGGACAAGTCCGGCCAGACGCTGGCCGATCGCATCACCGCGGCCGGCCACATCCTGGCCGGCCGCGACATCGTCACCGACGACCGCGAAAAGATCCGCGACACCGTCCTGGCGTGGTCGCGGGACAAGGCCATCGACGTCGTGATCACCACCGGCGGAACCGGCTTCACTGGCCGCGATGTGACGCCCGAGGCGCTGGAGCCGATTTTCGAAAAGCGCATGGACGGCTTTTCGGAAGTGTTCCACCGCATCTCCTACGACAAAATCGGCACCTCGACGATCCAGAGCCGGGCGACCGGCGGCGTCGTCAACGCCACCTTCGTCTTCGTGCTGCCGGGCTCGCCCGGTGCCTGCAAGGACGCCTGGGACGGCATCATCGAGGCACAGCTCGACTACCGGCACATGCCTTGCAACTTCGTCGAGATCATGCCGCGCCTGGACGAACATCTGCGGCGCGGCAAATCAGCCCCTTAAAAAGCCTAGGCAAAGTGCCGACTTCACGCCGTGTTCGCCAGGCAGAACAGCGCCGGGCGCCTTCGAACGGCCATTCCAAACCGGATGCCGGAGACAGTATCTTCGTGGGCGATCCCTACCGTTCACGAGAAGGCAGATATGGCCGTGCAAACTGGAACCATGCACACTGGTGGGTGCCATTGCGACAATATACGCCTGCGATTTTCGACCGAGCTGGATCCATCGCAAATCGAAGTCCGCGCCTGCCAATGCTCGTTCTGCACAAAGCATGGCGCGCGCGCCTTCGCCGATCCTGACGGCAGGCTGATCATCTCGGTCAAGGACGCAAGGCGATTGCGCAAATACCGGTTCGGACTGGAGACCGCCGACTATCTGATTTGCCGAGAATGCGGCGTCTATGCCGCCGCGATCGCCGGGGAAAATGACGAGGCCAGGGCCATCCTGATCGTCAACGCCCTGGACGATCACAGGGCGTTCACCGGAGAATCGGTCCTGGTCGACTTCGACTGGGAAAACAGAGCTGAGCGGCAAGCCAGGCGTCGCCTTCGCTGGATGCCGGTCGAGATGAGCTTCGCCTGACCTGCCTTCAGCGGATGACCGGCTCGCCATGGAAACGACGGCGCGACGGCTTGGAGACGCCGAAGCCAACTTCCATCATCAGCCGTGGCGTGCGTGCCGGCACCGTGCCCATGTGGAAACCGAAGGGGTCTTCGACGAAGCCGAGGCCAGCCTCTCCGGTCAGGGTCACCGGGCTCTGCTCGCCATACACGTCCAGCACATCCTGGGCGGGATGGCCGACGAGAAGGGTGAGTTGATGCCTTATGGCGCGGCGCCTGTGGCTTCCCCTGACATAGACATGCGGACCGGTCTCGGCGTCGACGGGCTTGAGGTAGAAAAAGAATTTCAACATCCGCCAGTCATCGAGATCGAAATGATACTTGCCGAGCGAGGCAAGGTTCTTGTCGGCGTCGGACGCCTCGCCGGTCGGAAAACTCCACCAGACGCGTGTCGTGATCAGTTTCGCCTGGCCGCCGAGATAGTGCGCGGCGATGTCGAGAAGCAGCGGGTCGCGCTGTATGGCGAGTGCCGCCGGGCAGTCGAGGATGCGTTCGAAATAATGGCCGCTCAGCAATGAGCGGCCAAGGCGCTCTTCGGCTTCGGCATGTTCGCCGGGCACGAATTCGAGCCGGCGGTCGAAATTGCCGTAGCAGGGCGTGCGCCGGGCGAAGCTGGCAATCTCCTCGCGGATATCAGGCGGCAGGATCAGCCCCGAGAACAGCCCGTCCGACCGCAACGCGCCGACGACCGCCTCGCGCTGAACGCCCCTGAACATCGTGTCCCCGGCATTGTCGGCCGGACGAGCGCGCTTCGCGCCCAGCCAATGCATCCGGCGCCCGGGCATAGTACGCGCCAGAACGAACATCGGCAGCCAGGCAGGGTTTTCGCGCAGGTCCTTCAGATAGGTCGGGATGCGCACGGCGATGCGGCGCAGCAGGCTGCCATTGCGTGCAATGGCCTCGAGACTGGCAGTGCCGGACTTGTCAGTGGTCGAAAGGTTCATGGGGATCCTTGAGGGTATGATGGCAGCGCCGACGCAATGTCGGAGCCTTCCGTTCCGGCATGACCCAAACCCAATTCACCCGCCTTGTCGGAAAGTTACCCGCGCGTCAGTTTTTGTGCAACGCACAATGGACAGAGCAGCCGCAAAAAATCACCTCTGCCTCGGCGGCGCCGCCCAGATCTCGGCGTCGAGCTTCTTTGTCGCCAGACCGCGCGCCAACGCCTCGGCGCTGCCGGCATTCTTGGACAGAGATGCCGCCTGCCGCTTGCTGATCACTAGGCCGTCGGCGAGCGCACGGTTTGCCGAAAAGACCCGGGCCAGGAACGGCGGACGGCTGCCCCGCGCCCGCGAGAACCGGGCGGCCATTGTCTGCCTGGCGGTATGGGCGACAACCGCGTCGATCCAGCCCTCCACCAGCCTCGCGCCCGGTTCGAGAAACAGCAGCCAATCACCCTTGGCCTGGCGAATGCCGGCGGCGATGCCGCCGCTCCCCACATAGTGGCAGCCAGCATGCTCGGCCACGCGATGCGTGTGGTCGGTGGAGCCGGTGTCGCAGACGACGACATCGCGCACCACGCCCTCGACCGCGCCGCCGATCAGCGTCGCCAGCGTGCGGGCGAGACCCTCCTCGTCATTATGCGTTTCGATGAGAACACTGAGCATCATGAGCCGAATAGCGGAAAGCGCCGACCGACGCCAGTTTTTGCGCCGCACCATAAAAAGTTCTTGCTTTGTTCTCATCAACAAAATAGGAATAATTTCCATGAGCAGAGCGATTCGACAGAACATGGACAGTCCCTGGGAGCGGGCGAAGATGGAACCGATCATGCGCGCCGACATTGCAGCCTTCGGAGCAGGACGAGCCGAAATGGCCAACGCGATGATCGAGCAGAGCGGCATGCGGGTCCGTCCGGACCGCAACCGTGGCCGGTCGGCAGGCATCAATCCGTCCGGCCGGTTCGAACCCGTGAGCCGACATGTCTTCGACGACGGCTGGAGTTCGCTGGAGGAACTGCCCCCGTTCAAGACCGAGGTGCAGGTGGAGAAGCCGCGCACCATCATCACCCGCAACGAATCGCCGGACATCTCCTTCGACCGGTCGATCAATCCCTATCGCGGTTGCGAGCACGGCTGCGTCTATTGCTTCGCGCGGCCGACACACTCGTTCATGGGCCTGTCGCCGGGCCTGGATTTCGAATCCAAGCTGTTCGCCAAGCCGGACGCGGCACGCCTGCTCGACAAGGAGTTGTCGAAGGACGGCTACCAGCCGCGCACCATCGCCATCGGCACCAACACCGATCCCTACCAGCCGATCGAGAAGCAGTACCGGATCATGCGCGAGATCCTCGAAGTGCTGGAGGCACGCGGTCATCCGGTCGGCATCGTCACCAAATCGGCCCTGGTGGTGCGCGACATCGACATTCTGTCGCGCATGGCCGAGCGCGGGCTCGCCAAGGTGGCGCTGTCGGTGACGACGCTCGACCGCATGCTGGCCAGGACGATGGAACCCCGCGCCTCGACGCCGACCAAGCGGCTGGAAGCGATCAGGCAGCTTTCGGATGCCGGCATTCCGGCTTCGGTGATGGTGGCGCCGATCATTCCGGGCCTGACCGACCAGGAGATGGAACGCATCCTCGACTCGGCACACCATGCCGGAGCGCGTGAAGCTGGCTATGTGGTGCTGCGCCTGCCGCTGGAGGTCAGCCCGATCTTCAAGGACTGGCTTCTGCGCCACTATCCCGACCGCTATCGCCACGTCATGTCGCTGATCCGTTCGATGCGCGAAGGCAAGGACTACGATTCGGAATGGGGCAAGCGCATGAAGGGCGCCGGCCCCTATGCCTGGCAGATCGGCCGGCGCTTCGAAATCACCGCCAAGCGGCTCGGCCTCAATGCGGAGCGGCGCACGCTGCGGACTGACCAGTTCGTGGCCGCCGGCAAGGACCAGGAGCAGTTGATGCTGCTCTGAAAATTGAAAATCGCCGCGGCTGTTCATGACCGCTGCGGCCAATAATCCCGTCCGGCCTGCCCCGGCCTGCAGACGGTGCCCTCCCGGTCCGGCGCCCCACCCGACCCGGAGGGACTTGCGGAGAATCGGAGCCGATGCGAACCTCGCCGCAACATGGCTCGCGCGCGTTCTGATTCTCCGCTTCTCTTCGAAATCGTCGAGAAACCCGATTTCTCCTTCGAGACGAAGGCGATGGCCGATGGGTTATGGCCGGTCGCGGGGATGGACGAAGCCGGTCGTGGCCCGCTGGCGGGTCCGGTCGTCGCGGCAGCAGTGGTGCTCGACCCCGCCAACATTCCCGAAGGACTCGACGATTCAAAGCGGCTTAGCCACTTGCAGCGCGAAGCGCTGTTCCTGCGCATCCTCGGTTCCGCGCTCGGCGTCTCGATGGCGTCGATCAGCGCGGAGGGTATCGATGGCAGCAACATCCTCAAGGCGAGCCTCGAAGCGATGCGCCGCGCGCTGGTCGGGCTGCCGGTTCAGGCAAAGCTCGCACTCGCCGATGGGCGCGACGTGCCGCCGGGACTGCCCTGCGAAGGGCGCGCGCTGATCAAGGGCGACCAGCGCTCGCAATCGATCGCCGCCGCCTCGATCGTGGCCAAGGTCATGCGCGACCGCATGATGTGTGGCTGCGGCAATCATCACGATCGTTACGGCTTCGAAGTCCATATGGGTTACGCCACGGCCCGGCATCGCACGGCGATCGAGGCGCACGGGCCGGTAGCGCGGCTGCACCGCACCTCGTTTGCGCCGTTCAGGCTTGGGGGTGTCGAGGTGGTTGAGGAAGAGAGCTTGGCCGGGCTGGAGTGAGGCGAAAGCGGCGCCGAACTACAGCCGATCTCCCCCTCGTGGGGGAAATGTCCGGCAGGACAGAGGGGGCGCTGTCCCGCCGACCTGTCAGTTCATTGCGATCAGATTCGCCGGATACTTCTCAGCCGGTGCGACGGATAAAGAATCGAACGCGATCCTTCGCGCCCCCCTCTGCCCTGCCGGGCATCTCCCCCACGAGGGGGGAGATTGGCGGCGTCAACGCACCGCACAAAAAAAGCCGCCAAGTTTCCCGGGCGGCTTTTGATTTGCTTGATGTTGTCAGCTCAGTTCAGCTTGGCCTTCACATCCAGCAGCGCGGACTTGAACAGATCGGCTCCTGCCTTGGCGTCAACCTTGGCGGCGAGCAATGCGCGTGCCGCCTCGACAGCGATATCGACGGCGCTGGCGCGCACTTCGCCGATCGCTTCGCGCTCGGCCTGGCCGATCTTCTGTTCGGCAAGCGCGGTGCGCCGGGCGACATAGTCCTCGGTCTTCTTGTGGGCCTCGGCGGCCAGCAGTTCGGCCTCGCGCTTGGCGGCCGCGACAATGTCGGCAGCCTCCTGCTCGGCTTCCTTGCGCTTCTTCTTGTACTGGCCAAGCAATTGCTGGGCTTCGTCGCGCAGCTTGCGTGCCTCGTCGAGCTCACTGCTGATCCTGGCGGCGCGGGCGTCGAGCGCCTTGGCGATCATGCCGGGCACCTTGATGTAGACGGCGATGGCCAGGAAGATGATCAGGGCAATCGTGGCCCAGAGCGTTGCGAGAGATGTAGCGTCCATGATGCGCTCCTCACCGGGCCACGGATTTGACCGCGGCCGCGATCTCGGCCTTGCTGGCCTTGCCGCCAACGAGTGCCTCGACGATCGCCGAAGCGGTATCCTCGGCAATGCTGCCGACTTCCTTCATGGCATTGGCCTTGATGGAAGCAATGCGTGCCTCGGCCTCGCCAAGCTTCCCGTCGAGCGCAGCCTCGATCTTCTTGCGCGCGGTATCGGCTTCCGCCTTGGCCGCATCGTTGGCTTGCTGGCCGATCGAGTTCGCGTTCTTCTTGGCTTCCGCCAGTTCCTGCTCGTAAGCGGCAACGGCGGCGTCTGCCTCGCCCTTCAACTTGGCAGCCTGGTCGAGATCCTGGCTGATGCGGTCGTTGCGGACATCGATGATGCCCCCGACGCGCGGCATCACGACCCGCTTCAGGAAGAGGTAGAACAGCCCGAACGTGATCGCCAGCCACAGAAGCTGCGACGGAAACGTCTCCGGATTGAATGGCGGAAACGTGCCGTGCGCTTCGGCAGGCACGCTGGTGCCGGAATGCGTGTCGCCTCCGGTCGCAGCGTGGCTGGTGTCGGCTGATGGCGCGGACTCTTGCGCGAAGGCAGATGTCACGAACATGGACTATCCCCAGATATCAGGCCCGCCGCTTGCGCGGCCGGCCTGTCCAATCTTCTCAGTACTCAGCCGAACAGGGCCAGCAGCGCGATGAGAAGCGAGAAGATGCCCAGAGCTTCGGTCACGGCGAAGCCGAAAATCAGGCGGCCGAACTGGCCGTCGGCAGCCGAAGGGTTGCGCAGCGCGCCCGAGAGGTAGCTGCCGAAGATGTTACCCAGGCCAATGCCCGCGCCACCCATACCCAGGCAAGCGATGCCGGCGCCGATGTACTTTGCTGCTTCTGCGTCCATTTGTTCAACTCCTTTGGATCTGAAAATTCCGTTGCGATTTCATCCGGCACCAATGTTGAAAACTCTTGGCCGGAACTCTTGCCTCAGTGCCCGGGATGCAGGGCGTCGTTGAGATACATGCAGGTCAATACGGCAAAGACGTAGGCCTGCAGGAAGGCGACCAGCAGTTCAAGCGCCGTCAGCGCCACCGCCATCGCCAACGGCAGGATCGAACCCGCCACGCCGACCGCGCCCAGCGCGGAGAGGCTGACGACGAACCCGGAGAAAACCTTGAGCGTGATGTGGCCGGCAAGCATGTTGGCGAACAGACGAACCGAGAGGCTGACCGGGCGCGACACGAAGGAAATGACCTCGATCAGCACCACCAGCGGCAGCAGGAACACCGGCACGCCATGCGGCACGAACAGCTTGAGGAAACCAAGACCATGCTTCATGAAGCCGTAGACCACCACGGTTCCAATCACCAGGGCCGCGAGGCCGAAGGTGACGATGATGTGGCTGGTGACCGTGAAGAAATAGGGAAACAGGCCGAGCAGATTGGCGACCAGCACGAACATGAACAGCGAGAACACGAAGGGGAAGAACTTCATGCCCTGCGTGCCGGCGGCGTCACGCAGCATGTTGCCGACGAATTCATAAGCCATTTCGGAGACCGACTGCAGCCGGCCTGGAACCAGGCTGCGGCTCGACGTCGTCAGGAACAGGAACGCCGCGGCGACAACCACGGTGGCGACCATGAACAGGGCGGAATTGGTGAAAGACAGGTCATAGCCGCCGATCTCGATCGGTATCAGCTTGTTGATATGGAACTGGTGGATCGGATCGACCTTGTCAGCTGCCACGTTCAAACCCCGTCAATGCCGCGTACGGCCAAAATTACCTTGCCGCATGGAAGCGGCTATTTCCAAATGCCGCCTGAAGGGCGGTCATTTGCCGTCGTCCCGGTCACGGCGCGGCTTCGCGCCTTGTCCGAATTCCGCCACAACGCCAGCCGAACGCATGACATTGAGCACGCCGGCGCCAAAACCAAGCAGCAGGAAAACGATCAGACCCCACGGCGATGTCCCCGCCATACGGTCGATGATCCAGCCGATGCCGGCGCCCACGACCACCCCGGCGATAAACTCGCTGGATAGTTTGATCGCCTGACCGTATCCGGTCACTGGTTTCGCGTCGTCTTTCCCCTCGAGCCGGTTCGGCAGCCTTGTCGCAAGCGATGCTCCAAGTTCACGCCGACGTCGCTCAAGATCGTCGTCGCGGATTTCGGCGTCATGCTCTTTGCCGCGGCCGGTTTCTCCGGTTCCGTCTGGCCCTTTTTTATCGGCCATCGCAACCCCCCTGCCCGGGCAGACCGTCACCGTCCGTCCGCTTCTAAAGTCGCCGGCAACATAGTTAGAGGGTTTGCGCCCGTCAAGCCACGGAGGGAAGTTCCGCGCTGTGTATTTTAAATAGTAAAATCAAAGGATTAGAAAGGTGCGACATCGTGCCCGCGGCGATCGGAGGGATGCGTTGCGCGAATCCCCCCGGGCAATGGCTCTCCGATCGACCGTGCGACCGCCCGAAAAGAGAGGCGCCCGGCGGCCGGCTCAGCTCCAGCCGCCACCATAGGTCCGGTAAAAGATATGCAGGCCGATCTTGGTCATCTTCTGCATCGTGCGCGCCCAGCCGGGATGGACATAGTTGGCGTAGTAATGTGTTGACGATCCCACCTCCGGAATGAAGATCTTGCCAGCGGTGACGGCCATGCCGATGTCTTGCGCGGTCTTGTAGGCGACGGGGTTGTCGATGCGCTTCTTTCTGCCGTCGCAAGCGAATGAAAACTGACAGCGGTTGAACCAGCTGTCGTTCTGGTAGACGACGCCGCAGATCGAATTGGGATAGGCGGGATTGCGGACCCGGTTGAGGATAACCTGGGCGACGGCGGCCTGACCGCGCACGGTTTCGCCGCGTGCCTCGAAATAGATGCCGTTGGCCAGGCATTTCTGCTCCGGCTTGGAGAAGACGCTGGCCGGAAGCGGATTCTGGATCCAGGCGTGGTCGCCCTTGGCCATCGGCGGAATGAAGCGGCCGCTGTTGGGCTGCTCGTCCTGAAGCAGGGCTTCAAAGGGTGAAGCCTTGGCGTAGTCCGGCTCGGATTGTGCGTAGGCGGTCGCCAGCACATCGGGGTGGTCGTTGTTGACGAGGGCGGCGAGCATGGCCGGCACGCCGGGATCCGGCTTCTTGTCTTCACGCGCGTGGAATGCGGCGGCGATCAGGATTTCCTTGCCTTTGATCTGAGGCTTGGCGAAGGCCATTTTCAGGTCGCTGTCCATGCTCGGCCGCATCAGCGAAGAGGTCCGCTGGAAGATCGAGCCTGCATTGAAGTTCTTCGGCGGCGCTACCGGAGAGACCTGGACGATGCGGCCCTTCTTGTCGGCGCGCACGACACGATCCTCGTCGGGCGACCCGCTGACCTTGCCGCCCTTGCCGCGGAACGAGACGGAGCCGATACCGGGAAGGCGAACGCCGGAACCCGAGATCGAGCCGGTGACGTCGGAATCGACGAACGGCATCTCGGCGGCGTGGACCGAGCCGGCGACGGATTTCTCGACATAGGAGTTCCAGCGGGCGGTCGGCGCTTCGAGGCCGGATACAAGGCTTGTCATGTCCTGGTAGGCGGCGACGGTCGGAAAGCCGATCCAGATGCCGAGGCCGATGATGAACGGAGACACAAGGCCGCGTTTCTTCTCACCGGCGGCGGCGGCCAGCCGCGTCAAGACACGTCGATGCACGGAACTCTCTCCAGGAACGCTACTGACCCCACTGGAGAGCAAAATGATGCATTAACCTTGATGGGACGTTAACGGGATCGGTCGGGTTTTCTCAGCCGGCTGGAGGTCGTGGCTTCGAAGTCCGGCGGTTTTGCGGCGGGAGCGTTCAGGCCCGCTTCAGGAAGATCGGCCAGGCAACCAGGGCGCAGGCGGCGGCCGACAGCCAGACGCCGGGCCATGACCAGAGGTGCAGCAGCCCTGGAATGGCCACCGGGACGAGGAAGAAGCCGACGAAGACAAAGCTGTTGGCAAGGCTGAGTGCCGTTCCGACATGGCCGGCACCGGCCAGCGTGGCAAGTTCGGTATAGGCAACGCCGTGCCAGGCGGAGACCGAGATGCCGGCGACGACAAGCACCAAGGGCAGGACGGCGATCAGGAAGGATTGGCTGGCAGGCATTGCGGGAACGGCCAGAACCAGCAACCAGAGCACCACGAAGGCCAGCGCGCTGAGCGCACTGCACAAGCGAAGAAACTGACGGCGGTTGCCGTGGCGGTCGGTAAAGCGGCCGCTCCAGACGCGCATGACCATGGCGCCGACCTGTACAGCGACGAGGCTCGCGCTGATCGCCGTCGTGCCAAGCCCGGCGAAGTCGTGCAGGAACACCGACGCGAAAGTGAGGACCGCCACTTGCGGAAAGCAGAGCAGGCCGATCGCGGTCGAGATGCGCCAGACCTCGATGTTGCGCAACGGAGCCGGTCCATCCGATAAGACGGCGTGGGCTTCACCCGCCGGCGGCGGTTCGTGCAGCCAACGCCAGGCAAACAAGGCGGAGAGCGCGGATACTGCCGCCAGAAGCCCGAATACCGCGGCAAAACCGAAAGCCAGGGCAAGCGAAGGCAGGACGAGCGCGCCGAGGCCGCCGCCGAGCGGTACCGCCGTCTGCCTGATGCTCATGGCGAAACCGCGCTCATTCTCCCTGAACCAGGCCATGATGGCGCGGCCGCTCGAACCATTGACACTGCCGCCGAGCAGTCCCGTGACGAGCAGGCTTGCCGCCAGCAGCATGACATGGGGAATGCCTGACATTGTCGGCACGACCAGCATCGCCATGGCCAGGAGCCAGGCCGCCGTCGCGCCAAGCCCGATCAGAAGCACGCGGCGATCTCCCCAGCGATCGGTGAGCAGACCCCATGGCAATTCGCTGAGCGCAACCCCCAGCCCAAGAAGGCCGAGTGCCAGGCCGAGTTCGGCATTGCCCAGGTGATAGCTCTGGCGAAGCACCACCGCCGTTGCCGGTATGCCCGAGAAAGTGGCCGAAAAACCGGCATTCGCGGCAACCCCGATGCCCAGGACCTTCCACCGGTGGTTGGGGCCGAACACTCTGCCGGCAGGGCTGGCAGCGCTGCCTTGCAGGATTTGTGGTGGCTGTTGATCTGCACAGTCGATGGCGGACATGATTTCATTCCCGTTGCGGGCCGGTGTCTCAGGCCTTGACGGCATCTCTCTATCGCCATAAATCCGTCCTTAAAATAAGGAAGTTTTTGACGATCAATCCTGAAAAACAGGACTACGATGCAACGGGTGACATTCGACCTCGACGTCCTCAGAAGTTTCGTCACCGGCATGGAGCTGGGCAGCTTCGCCAAGGCCGCCGACCGGCTTGGCCGGTCGACCTCGGCGGTCAGCGCGCAATTGAAGAAACTGGAAGAACAGGCAGCGACGCCGATCTTCCGCAAAGTGGGGCGCGGCCTGGCGCTGACGGAGGCCGGAGAGACCATGCTCGGCTATGCGCGCCGGCTGCTCGATTTGAACGACGAAGCGGCGGCGGCCATCCATGACGTCGAACTGGAAGGCTGGGTGCGGCTCGGTCTGCAGGAGGATTTCGGCGAGGCCGTGCTGCCGGACGTGCTGGGCCGATTTGCCCGAGCCCATCCCAAGGTCAAGATCGAGGCCAGGATCGCGCGCAGCCACGACCTCGCCGAAAGGGTGATGTCAGGCAGCCTCGACATCGCGCTTGCCTGGCACTGTGGCCAGACGCTGCCCTATAGCGAGCATGTCGCCGATGTTCCGATGCGCTGGATCGGTCCGGCCAAGCGCATCGAGACCAGCCTGCGCGACGGCGAGCCACTGCCGCTGGTGGCGCTCGAAGCGCCATGTCTGCTGCGCACGGTCGCGACTGAAACGCTCGACCGCGCCGGGCTGCCCTGGCGCATGGCCTTCTCGAGCCCCAGTCTGGGTGGCATCTGGGCGGCTGTCGCCGCGGGGCTGGGGCTGACGATCCGCACCGACATCGGCTTGCCGGCCAGCGTCAGTGCGATGAAGCCCGAGATCGCCGGCCTGCCGGCGTTGCCCAAGATGGCGCTGTTCCTGCATCGTCGGGATGCCGAACCCGAGCCCGTGGCGGCCCGCCTTGCCGACATATTACTGGAGGCGGCGCGGCAGGCCCTGCCGGAAAATACGCGGACCGCCGGCTTGCGTGCCGTGGCCTGATCGGCACGAGCGCCGAGGCTCAGCCGCGCTTCTTGGCCCGGCCGGCAAACGGATTGTCCGAGGTGCGCAGTGCGATGCGGATCGGCACGCCCGGCATGTCGAAGGCCTCGCGAAGGCTGTTGGAGAGATATCGGACATAAGATTGCGGCATCGCGTCCGGCCGCGAACACTGGACCACGAAACCCGGCGGCCGCGTCTTGGCCTGGGTGACATATTTGACCTTCAGCCGGCGCCCGGCAACGGCGGGCGGCGGGTGATGCGCCAGTATGGCCTCGAGCCAGCGGTTGAGCTTGCCGGTGGAAACACGGCTGTTCCAGACCTTGTGCGTCCTCAGCACCGCATCCATCAGCTTGTCGAGGCCGCGTCCGGTCTCGGCCGAGACCGGCACGGCCTGGATGCCGCGCGCCTGCGGCAGCAGCCGCTCGGTCTTCTCGCGCAGTTCGGCCAACAGCTCCTGCGGGTTATCGATCAGGTCCCATTTGTTGAAGGCGATCACCGGTGCCCTGCCCTCGCGGATGATCAGGTCGGCGATCTGCAGATCCTGCTTCTCGAAGGGAATGGTTGCGTCGAGCACGATGATGACGATCTCGGCGAAACGGATGGCGCGCAAGCCATCCTGCACCGACATCACTTCCAGCTTTTCGTGGATCCTGGCCTTGCGGCGCATGCCGGCCGTGTCGAACAGCTTAATGCGGCGGCCGCGCCAGTCCCAGTCGACGGAGATGGAATCGCGGGTGATGCCCGCCTCCGGTCCGGTCAGCAGCCGTTCCTCGCCGATCAGCGCATTGATCAGCGTCGACTTGCCGGCGTTAGGACGGCCGACGACGGCGATGCGCATCGGCTTGGTATCGTCATAGGCCGGCTCGGCATCCGGATCGGCGATGTCCTCGCCGATCAGCACTTCGTTGATGGCGGCTTCTTCGTCTTCGCTGTCCTCGTCTTCACCGAAGGCGCGCGCCTCTCCAAGCGCTTCGATCACGGCGTCGCGCAGGTCGGGCATGCCCTGGCCGTGCTCGGCCGAAACCGGGATCGGCTCGCCAAGCCCGAGTTCCCAGGCCTCCAGCATGCCGCCTTGCGCGCCCTTCGCCTCGGCCTTGTTGGCAACGAGGACGACCGGTTTGCCGGATTTGCGCACGATCTCGGCAAAGGTCCTGTCATCGGGCAGCAGGCCGGACTTGGCGTCGATGGTGAAGAAGATCAGATCCGCCTCGCGGATGGCGATTTCGGTCTGCGCGCGCATGCGGCCCGGCAAGGTCGAGGCGCCGGCATCCTCGAAGCCGGCTGTGTCGATGACGTCGAAATGCAGATCGTAAAGCTTGGCGGCATGGACACGGCGGTCACGGGTGACGCCCGGCGTGTCGTCGACAAGCGCCAGCTTCCTTCCCACCAGCCGATTGAAAAGAGTCGATTTGCCGACGTTAGGTCTGCCTATGATGGCGACTTTGAAGGTCACGATGCACTGCCCGACCCGCGGATCAGTTCGGACATCAAGGTCGCCCGCTCGCGCGTGTTGCGCGGGGCGCCGTCATCGGAGGCGATCTGGTCGAACAGTTTCAGCGCGTCCTGCGTCTTGCCTTCCTTCCAGGCCGCAAGCCCGAGCGCCTCGCGCGCGCTGTGGCGCAGCGTGTTGGTGTCCGAGGTCAGCGCCTCGACACGGCTGGACACGTCGGCGAAGGAGCCATGGTCGACGAGCAGGAGTGCTGCCCTCAGCCGCGCCATGTCGCGCAGGCCCTGGGGAATGGCGGTGTCGGCGGCGACGTCGTCGAAATCCTTGACGGCTGCGTCGACGTCGCCCTTGTTGGCCTTGACGGTCGCTGCGCGCATGCGGGCGAGCAGCGGATAGGCGCCGTAGCCATCCTTCTCCAGCTGATCGAGCGCGGCCAGCGCGTCGTCGTTCTTGCCGTCATTGGCAAGCTTCAACGCCTGCGAGAAAGCATCGCCGGAGCGGTTGGCGCGCGTCTCGTCCCAATAGCGATAGCCGACGAAGGCGGCGGTACCGAGCACCACCAGGATGGCAATCACAAGCAAGGCCGGGCCGAAACGGTCCCACAGCTTCTGCGCCTGCTCGCGGCGCATCTCGTCATTGACTTCACGGATAAAACTGTCGTCGGACATCGATCAAAACCATTCTTGGCCCCGGGCCGGGGCCGTTCGTGAGCCCGCGTTTTAGCGAAATTTTGTCGGCATGGAAGGGGTTCGACCGGAAAATCGGCTATTCCCGGGGGCAAACGGATGTTTGCCCCGGGGCAAACCCACGAAAACCCAATCGCACCGGCGCCACATTTCGGGGATAGCCGGCTTGCTGACCACCCGGAGCCTGTAAAATTGCCGATGCCCAGTCTGTCCCGTGTTATTGCGTTTTCGCTTGCCTCGCTCGCCGCCGCCGGCGCGGCCCTGGCCGACCCGCCCGCGCCAGCAGAACCAGCGAGGCCGAAGCAGGTCGTCATCATCTCGTTCGACAGTGCCCGCGACATCTCGCAGTGGAAGCGTAGCCGGGCGCTGGCCCAGCGCACCGGGGCGCATTTCACCTATTTTCTGTCCTGTGTCTTCCTGCTGTCGCCCGAGACACGCGGCCAATACGCGGCACCTGGCAAGACCGCGGGCAAATCCAACATCGGCTTTGCCGCCTCCAGGCAGGACGTGGCCGAGCGGCTGGAACAGATCGGTCTCGCCGCCCATGAGGGCCACGACATCGCCAGCCACGCCTGCGGCCATTTCGACGGCAAGGACTGGAGCAAGGCCGACTGGCTGACGGAATTCGCCTCGTTCGAGCACATTCTAGAAAACGCCTATGCCATCAACGGCATTGCGCCCGAACCCGAGGGCTGGCGCGATTTCGCGCATGCGGTGGCGGGTTTCCGGGCGCCCTACCTGTCGGCAAGCAAGGCGCTTTACGAGGCGCTGCCGGCAGCCGGCTATCAGTTCGACGCCAGCGGCGTTTCAAAGGGCCCTGCCCTGCCGCCGACCATCGGCGGCATCACCCGCTTTTCCCTGCCGCTGATTCCGGAAGGGCCGAAATCACGGCCGGTGATCGCCATGGATTACAATCTCTATGTCCGGCATTCCGGCGGCTTCGAGCGGCCAAGCAAGGCCGGCGAATTCGCCGACCGCACCTACCAGGCCTTCCGCGCCGCCTTCAACACGCAATATCAGGGCAAGCGCATTCCGCTGGAACTCGGCTTCCACTTCACACTGATGAATGACGGCGCCTACTGGAACGCACTGGAACGCTTTGCCGGCGAGGTCTGCGTCAAATCAGATGTCGAGTGCATCAGTTTTCGCGATTATGTTTCGCGGCGGGACGGCAGCCAGAAGCAGGCGACGGTTGGCGGCTGAGCTGCCAACCCGTTTCGCATAAATCCCAGACTTCCTAAGCCGGGTCTTCTGCGCCCTGCCTTGCCAGATAGCGCTGATCGATGTCCGGCAACGGCTCGCCCAGCAGCGTCGCCTCGAAGGCGCGCAAGCGTTTATGGACCGACTGCAGTTCGACGATGGTCGACCAGGAGGTAAGCAGGAATTGCAGCGAACCCGTCACCTTGCCGAAGGCGTTGGAAATCTGGTTCAGCGCACCGAACGTTATCTTGTGCGCGACCAGCGACGGACCCAGGATCAACAGCGAGAAAATGTTGTCGGCCTGCAGGTAGGTGTACCGGACGACATTGAAATAGATGTAGTGGAAATAGAGCCGGAAATAGTTGTGCCGGACATTGGCAAACAGCTCGGCGGTGGTGGCGGGTTGCGCCCTGTCCGCATGATCCTCGCCATAGACGAGTTCCTTGCGGTAGGCGGCTTCGACGCGCTGGTTACGGAACTGCAGCCCCGGAAGCTTCATGCCGGCAATCATCACCGAGATCGTGCCGAACAGACACCAGGCAAGTGCCGCGACCACCAATGGCTGCGGGATCGCGCCGATGATCGGCAGTTCGCTGATATGGGCCTGCAACTGGATCATCACCGGCAGGAAGGCGATCAAGGTCATGATCGACTGGACGAAACTGGAACCGAGATCCTCCATGATCTGCGAGAACCGCATCGTGTCCTCCTGGATACGCTGCGAGGCGCCCTCGATATGGCGCAGCCGGCTCCAGTTCTCGATGAAGTAGTTGTTCATCGCCGTGCGCCAGCGGAAGATCCAGTGACTGACGATGAAGGCATTCACCACCTGCACGTTCATGCCGACCAGCGCGAGCCACGAAAAGTCGGCCAGCCCGGTGTAGAATTCGCCGTTGGTCGATTTTCCGGTCCCCGACATCAACCCTTGCACATAGTCGAAGAAGGGGCCGTACCAGGCGTTGACGGCGACGCTGACCTGCACGTTGAAATAGATGAAGAACAGGATGACCGCCGTCATCAGGATCGACCAGCGCTGCCAAGGATGCGGCGAATACCAGCTCCAGAATGCGTAGAAGATGGCCACGCAAAGCGCGAAATAGATGTAAAACCAGAGGAACGGTTTCGACACCAGCACGGCGATGCCGATGATCGGCGCCGCATCCGCGGCTGCCGGCGGAAGGCCCACGAGGCCCCCCAATTGCTCCCCGCCGAAAAACCAGAACAGGATCGCCGCAAGGCTCCAGATGGCGGCCGAAGAGAAGAAAAGCTTCGGCTGCGGGAAGAAGGATACGAACACTGTGGCGAATTCCTCGATCTATGCGCAAATCAGGTGGGTTCGGCGGGCATAAGGTCACACATTAGGGGGAAAGAAAATGGCTGCCCGATTTAAGGCGCAGAGCAAGACCACAAATCATGGCGATTTTGGCGCGGCCGACCATGTGACGGCGCCGGAGACGACCAGGACGGCCGCGGCGACGATGGAGGCGAGGAAGAAATCGCCCGACGCCTGGGCCAGAAACCCGGCCGCGATCGGGCCGATGATCTGGCCAAGACCGAAGGAAGCGGTCATCAAGGCAAAGATGCGCCGGGGTGACTTCGGCGCCTGCTGCCGTGCGGCCTGCAGGCCAAGCGCCGTGATGGCAATGAAGGTGCCGCCGAGCAGCACGCCGCCAAGCAGCGGCCCCGTGCGCCCGCCGACGGCGACGCTCGCGGTAACGCCGACAACTTCGACGAAGCACCCCAACGCATAGGCGGCATAGAGCCCGATCCGCGCCGATATCTTCTGCCAAAGCCAGACCGAAGGGAAACCGGCAAGGCCGGCAACCATCCACACCTCGGCCTCGAAGACGCGGCTGCCGCCGCCTTGGCGAACGATGGCGACGAGGAAGGTCGCCGTCACCACATAGCCGAAACCGAACAGGCCATAGGCGACGATCGCCTTCATCAGCGACAGGTCTTTCGGCAGCGCCGGCTCGTGGACGGCTTCGCCATTGGTGAGCGGACCCTGGTTCGCCAGCAGCGCCACGGCGACGAAGCCGCAAGCCGAAATCGCGCCCGACCACAGCCAGCCCTGCGCCCAGCCGGCATGTTCTGTGACCAACACGGCCATCATCGCCGCCGACATCGCGATGCCGAGGCCAACGCCGCCGAAATGCCATGCCTGCAGGTCGCCCCGCCCGGCCTCCGCGATATGGCTGAAAACGATGCTGGCCATGAACACCATGACGAAGGCGCTGGCCAGACCGGCCAGAAAACGGATGGCGAGAAAGGCGGCCATGGCATCGGTCAGCCCCATCAGGGCGGCCAGCACGGCGCTGGCACCGAGGGCTGCCAGCATCAGCGAACGCTCGCGTCCGTGCGCCCAGTTGCCCGCCGCCACCAACGCGCCGACGAGGTATCCGAGATAGTTGGCCGAGGCGATCCAGCCGGCATCGGCCGGCGACAGATGCAGTTCCTCCATCATGCCGGGCAGGATCGGCGTGTAGACGAAGCGGCCGATGCCCATGGCGACGGCCATGGCGATCATGCCGGCGAAGGCGTAGCGAAGCGCTGTCGATGGGGCCGATGTCATTGCAGTGCACAATAAATCTGCGCACGGGTGAAACAATCCGCCTTGTGTTGGGCCAGTGCCGGACCGCGCGCTCAGCAGCGCCCGCCGAAACCGGCGTTCAGCGAAACGGTCTCATGCACGGTCCGGCGCGCCGTCAAGCGGAACGGCACATCGCCGAGTTCGCGCTCCGACATCGCGTCAAGCGCGGGATGCGCAAGCGGATCGGTCAGCCAGCTCAGCGTGTCGACGTCGCAGCGCGTGTCATCCGACGAAGCGGCGGCGAACAGGACCTTCAGCGACGACAACATCCTCAGCATTTCCGGCTCCATGGGCCTGTCTCCGTCCATAAGTCAGCCGTTTCGGTATCTCTTTCAATTGAGATTTCGGCCGGGTCGGTTTAGAAAATCTCAAATGGCCATGCTCAACCGCGTTCATCTCAACGGCCTTCGCGCCGTGGAAACCGTCGCCCGTCTCGGCTCGCTCGCGACCGCCGCCAGCGAACTCAACGTTTCCGTCAGCGCCGTCAGCCAGCAGATCAGCCGCACCGAAAAGCAGCTCGGCCAGGCCCTGTTCGAGCGGACGACGAGCGGTCTCGTCCTGACCGAATTCGGCGCCGTCTTCGCGGCCCGCCTTGGCGCCGGATTTCGCGAGCTTGCGCAGGCCGTGGCACTGGCCGACGAGGCAACCCAATGCACATTGGTTGTTTCGGCGGCACCTGCGTTTGCCTCCAAATGGCTGCTGCCACGGCTGTCGCGGCACTTCGACCGGCATCCCAACGTGCTGTTGCGCATCGACGCCTCGGTGCGGCTGGCCAATCTCGATCATTCCGACATCGATATTGCCATCCGGCTTGGCGACGGCAAATGGCCGGGCGGGAAGGCGGAGCTCATTTTGGCGCAGGAAGTCTTCCCGGTCTGCGCACCGGGCATTGCAAGAAAACTGAAGTCGATCGGCGACCTTGCGCGGACCTGCGCCATCACCGACGAGCGGGCGATGATCAACTGGGAAAGCTGGTTCGCCGCTGCCGGCGTTCCACCCGTCAACTTCCAGAAAGGCGCGCGCTTCACCGACCCGATGCTGTGCCTGGAATCGGCGATCGCCGGCCATGGCGTGATGCTGGGCTGGCAATTGCTGACGGCCGATGCGCTGGCCGATGGGCGGCTGGTGGCGCCGTTCGGAATCCGCGCCCAGAGCGGCCTCGGCTACTGGCTGGTGACCTCCGCCACCAAGCCTGAAAGCCGCAAGGTCCGGGACTTCAAAATCTGGATCAAGGAAGAGATCGCGGCGACCATGGCGCAGTTCGGATCGTCGGTCGCGGAGCCCAGCGACGCGATCGCGGTGGAAAGCACCGCGGCACCGGTCTATGTTCAATCATAAATCCCACGACGACAGGCAGGATCATGACCACACATTCGCGCGGCGTTTCCGCAACGATCGACCCGGTGAAGCTCGACAGGCTGGCGGAAGTCGCCATCAAGGTCGGGCTGCAATTGCAGCCCGGACAGGACCTGGTGCTGACGTCGTCGATCGCGGCGCTGCCGCTGACCAGGCGCATCGTCGAGCACGCCTACAAGGCCGGCGCCGGGCTGGTGACGCCGATCTTCAACGATGACGAGATGACGCTGGCACGCTACCGTTTCGGCGCCGACGCCGGCTTCGACCACGCCGCCGGCTGGCTCTATGAAGGCATGGCGAAGGCCTTTTCCAACAATGCCGCCCGGCTCGCCGTGCGCGGCGAGGATCCGTCGCTGCTGTCGGCGCAGGATCCGGCGAAGGTGGCGCGCGCCAACAAGGCCAATTCGATGGCCTACCAGCCGGCGCTGGAGAAGATCACCGGCTTCGACATCAACTGGAACATCATCGCCTATCCGGATCTGGCCTGGGCCAGGCAGGTTTTCCCCGGCGACGCCGACGACGTGGCGGTGGCGAAACTCGCCGACGCCATCTTCGCCGCCTCGCGTGTGGATGTCGAGGACCCGATCGCCAACTGGAAGGCGCACAATGCGGCCTTGCGCGGCCGCACTGAATGGCTGAACGGCCACGATTTCCATGCGCTGCATTTCACTGGACCCGGCACCGACCTGACTGTCGGGCTGGCGGACGGCCATGAGTGGATGGGCGGCGCCTCGACCGCCAAGAACGGCGTCACCTGCAATCCCAACATCCCGACCGAGGAAGTCTTCACCACGCCGCATGCGAGGCGGGTCGAGGGCCATGTTTCCTCGACCAAGCCGTTGTCCTACCAGGGCACGCTGATCGACGACATCTCGGTGCGCTTCGAGGGCGGGCGGATCGTCGAGGCCAAGGCCTCGAAGGGCGAGGACGTGCTGAAGAAAGTGCTCGACACCGACGAAGGCGCGCGCCGCCTCGGCGAAGTGGCGCTGGTGCCGCATTCCTCGCCGATCTCGGCCAGCGGCCTGTTGTTCTTCAACACGCTGTTCGACGAGAACGCCGCCTGCCATATCGCGCTCGGCCAATGCTATTCGAAGTGCTTCGTCGACGGCGCCTCGCTCAGCCAGGACGAAATCGGGGCGCGCGGCGGCAACAAGAGCTTCATCCACATCGACTGGATGATCGGCTCGGACAAGATCGACATCGACGGCATCGCCAAGGATGGCAGCCGCGTGCCGGTGATGCGCAAGGGCGAGTGGGCCTGACACGCGCGCCGTGGAGCTGTGATGGCCTTCGACCTAGCGGTCAAACGTGTCTACGACGCACCCGGAAAGGCCGACGGCCAACGGGTGCTGGTCGACCGCATCTGGCCGCGCGGCGTCAGCAAGGAGGATGCCGCTCTGGCGTTGTGGTTGAAGGACATCGCGCCGAGCGATGAGCTGCGCAAGTGGTTCGGACACGAGCCGGCACGCTGGGCGGAGTTTCAGGAGCGATACTGGACCGAACTGGACGGGAATGGTGAGGCGGTGGCGCAACTGCGCGGCTTGCTTCGCGAGGGCAAGGTGACGCTGCTCTACGGCGCGCATGACGAGGCGCACAACAACGCGGTGGCGCTGGCGAAATACCTGCTTCGTCATCCTCGGGCTTGACCCGAGGATCCATGCCGTGACTTTCATCGAAGGACGCGACGGGGCAGAATTCTCAACCGCTGCAGCACGTTAGCGTCACGGCATGGATCCTAGGGTCTGCGCCGCGTCGCTTCGCTCCTTGCTCCGCCCTAGGATGACGACGGCATAGGGTGCCGCGCTTAACGAACCTTACTTTACAGCCTCCTCATAAACATCCGCCTTGAACCCAACCAGCACCCGATCCCCCACTTCCAGCACCGGCCGCTTGATTATCGTCGGCTTGGCCAGCATCAGCGCTTTCGCCTTCTTCTCGTCGAGGCCTTGCTTGTCCGCCTCCGGCAGCTCGCGAAACGTCATGCTGCCTTTGTTGAGCAGCCTTTCCCAGCCGACCTTGCCGACCCAGCCATTCAGCTTGCCGGCCTCTATTCCTTCGGCCCGATAGTCATGAAAACGATAGGGAACGTCATGGTTCTCCAGCCAGACGCGCGCCTTCTTGATCGTGTCGCAATTGGTGATGCCGTACATGGTGATCGTCAAGACGTGCTTCCCTTGCTGACCGTCGAATCCGTCTCGCAACCTAGAACCGCCTTTCCCGCTTTGCCAGCAGCTTGGCCGGCATCTGCCGAAATTGCCGCTTGCAGACACTAAGGAATTTACCTAAGTATTAATGACCACTTTTGACGACCCAGGACCATTCGATGACCAGCCTCCAGAGCGCAAATCCGATCCCCCCGCCGATCGATGGTATTTTTCGCGCGCTTGCCGACCCGACACGGCGGCGCGTGGTCGAGCGACTCAACAGGAGCCCCGCTTCGGTCAGCGAACTGGCACAGCCTTTCGAGATGGCCCTGCCTTCCTTCATCGACCATCTCAAGATTCTCGAAGGCTGCGGGCTGGTTCGGTCGCAGAAGACCGGCCGGGTCAGGACTTACGAGCTTGCGCCCGAGCCATTGAAGCTCGCCGAAAGCTGGCTGGCTGAGCAGCGCACGCTCTGGGAGCGCCGCCTCGACCAGTTCGACGCCTATGTGATGACACTCAAGGAGCAGGAAACATGAGCTATCCCTTCAAGCCGGATCCCAGGCTGGACCTCGTGCTGGAGCGCGTGCTCGACGCGCCGCACCAACTGTTGTGGCGCGCCATGACGACGCCGGAGCATGTCAGGCAATGGTTCACACCAAAACCATGGGTGATCACCGACTGCGAGATCGACCTCAGGCCAGGCGGGTTGTTCCGGACACGCATGCAGTCGCGCGACGGCAACGAGGTCAGCGACCGCCATTGCTGCTATCTGGAAATCGTGCCGAACGAGCGGCTGGTGTGGACGGATGCGCTGCTGCCGGGCTATCGGCCGTCAGGCGAGCCGTTCATCACTGCTGTGATTTCGCTGCAGCCGGATGGCCGGGGCACGCGCTACACCGCCACCGCCATCCACCGCGACGAGGCGACCCGCGACAACCATGAAGAGATGGGTTTCTTCGACGGCTGGGGCACGGTAGCCGATCAGCTTGCGCAATATGTGAAGACGATTTGAGCTTCCTGGGTGGCGGCCAGGGCATCGCTGGCCGCCATGTTGATCTCCGCCTTCGCGGCGAAGAGCGCGGACTCCGGAAAGCCAGCTGTGTTTCCGACCTCAGTAGTAAAAACGCTCTTCGGCGATCTTGCCGTTCTTGACCGTG
The DNA here is from genome assembly GCF_004794715.1 of Mesorhizobium sp. M8A.F.Ca.ET.207.01.1.1. Classification (NCBI taxonomy): domain Bacteria; kingdom Pseudomonadati; phylum Pseudomonadota; class Alphaproteobacteria; order Hyphomicrobiales; family Phyllobacteriaceae; genus Mesorhizobium; species Mesorhizobium sp. M8A.F.Ca.ET.207.01.1.1. The sequence goes on from NZ_SRUS01000005.1 coordinate 157,462, forward strand.
TACAGGCCAACCTCATCCATGGTGACGCGCTGGCCGGTGGCCTTCGGCGTTATGTCGAACGTGAAGCGCAACGCGAACTGGTCGCCGTTGACATAAGGCCCCTCGACGGAGCCGCCATGGACTTCGTGGTTCTCTTGCCACCATTGGCTCTTCTGCCTGAGGGCCTCCTTGCCATGGCTGACCGCCATCGGTCCCTCCATGGCCTCGTAGCTGGCGATGTCATCGGCATTGTACTTTTCGGCGGCACCTTGGTTGTTACCCTGCTTGAGCAGTTCGGTGAAATCCTTGGCAATTTCCGCGATGGTCATTTGATGTTCCTCCTGTTCAGACGCACTCGAAGTAGGGGGGTGATCGCCGGCCCGCCACCTTTGCCCGCATGACAGCTGACAAGCTGTGTCAGGACGATCGATATAGCGCGGTGGTGTGACGGCGATTGCAGGAGCGCGGACAGCAGCCTTGGTTGCAGAGGCACGCCAATTCCGCGATGCTGGATGCATGTGTAACCTCTACAACATCACCACGACACAAGAGGCGGTCCGCCAATGGACGCGCGCACTGCGCGATATCAGCGGCAACCTTGAACCATCCGTCGACATCTATCCCAATCAGCCCGGCCCCGTCGTCCGCAACACGGCAGACGGGAAGCGTGAGCTGGCCAGACTGCTTTGGGGGTTGCCAACGCCACCTGAGCGCATGAAGGGAAAGGCCGACTACGGCACGACCAACGTTCGCAATCCACAATATTCGCACTGGCAACAGTTTGTCGGGGTCGAGCATAGATGCGTCGTGCCGGTCACCAGTTTTGCCGAACCCAGCCCGACACCGAGTGACAAGGACCCAGAAACCGGCATCCAACGCAACTACTGGTTTGCCCGTGACGATAGCCGACCGCTGTTCTTCTTCGCCGGATTCTGGACCCGTTGGCAGGGTATTCGAAAGGTCAAGGACGGACCCGGCGACTTCGAGTTATTCGCCTTCATGACAACCAAGCCAAACGCCCTGATCGCGCCGATCCATGAGAAGGCTATGCCAGTAATCCTGACCACGTCGGAGGAGACCGAGGCCTGGCTTACAGCACCTTGGGCAGAAGCACGGCATTTGCAGCGAACAGCACCAGACAACGCGTTGGTGATCGTTGAGAAGCCAGCCACACAAATCAAGTTTCCGCAGCAGGCACCGGCGCAAGGATCTCTGTTCTAGGCTAAGGGATAGCCGCGTTCCTCATTCCTCGTCTCGCCATATCACACGGCGAACCATGCGGATTTCGACAAGGCGTCTCACACGAATTTTCAAGCGCTCCGCAGCACTCGGCAAAATTATGTCGGCATCAAGTTCGCGAAGCTTGCAGCGCTCGCACCGCATATGCCGTTCGACATCCCAAAAGGGAATGTCACCGACAAGCTTCGCGAGATCGCCAGGCAGATAATGCCGGGTGATGTTGCAGTGCCGGCATCGGACACGAATGAGTTGCCCGACTTCGTGCGCGAGGCATAGGGTTTGCACATTTCGGCGCGGTCGGGTGCTCAATTCCGGCATCAACTAGTTTAGGAATGTCTTCCTACATTAGTCAATTCCTACTTAGTTTCCTTGGTCGTTCGTCCACATGTCGATCAGGCCAACCCCACGGCCGTGCGGGCGACCTTGCGCAGTTGAATGAGGCTAGCTGGGCAGCATGGGGCAGTTGGCGCCACGGCGCAGGCTGACGTGCGCCACGTCGCCGGCGCTGAATTGAAACCCCTCGGCCTGGCGGGGCGCGTCGATGACAACGGGCATGCCTTGCCCCAGTTCGGCATGCAGGCGCAACGTGCGGCCATGGAAGACGATGCTGTTGACCCGCGCCGGCGCCGTGCCGGGCGCAGCCTCGGCCGCCGCCAGCAAATCCTCCGGGCGCACGCCGATGGTGCGGACCTCGCCTTCGCCGGGCCACTGGCCGGTTTCGGAAATGGCCTCCAGCGGCAAGGTGCCGGCGGTGAAACGCAGGCGGTGGCCATCCCGGCCGACAAAACGTGATTGCAGGAGATTCATGGTGCCGATGAAGCTCGCCACGAACTTCGTGGCCGGCCGGTCATAGAGGGTCGCCGGCGGCGCGATCTGCTCGATGCGGCCGTTGTTCATGACGACGATACGATCGGAGATCGACAGCGCCTCGGTCTGGTCGTGAGTGACCATGACGAAGGTGGTGCCAAGCCGCGATTGCAGCCGCTTCAATTCGACCTGCATCTGTTCGCGCAGATGCGCGTCGAGCGCCGACAGCGGCTCGTCGAGCAAGAGCACGCGCGGCTCGCAGACAATGGCGCGGGCAAGCGCGACGCGCTGGCGCTGGCCGCCCGACAGTTCCAGGACGCGAGCGCGAAGCTTGTCGGCGAGACCGACCATCTCCAGGGCTTCGCCGACGCGCTTTGCCTGCTCGGCACTGGTGAGTTTTCGCAGGGACAAGCCGAAGCCGACATTTTCGGCGACGTTCATGTGCGGAAACAGCGCGTAGTCCTGAAACACGGTGTTGACCGGCCGCTCGAACGGCCGAAGGGCCGTGATGTCATGACCGTCGAGCAAGACCTCGCCGCTCGACGGGCTTTCGAAGCCGGCAATCACACGCAGGCTGGTGGTCTTGCCACAGCCGGACGGCCCGAGGAGCGTGATGAATTCGCCGCTGACAATGTCGAGATCGACGGTATCGAGTCCGACGATGCCACCTGGAAAAACCTTGGAAACCGCCTGCAGCCGGACGAGTGGATCAGGCGCCATCGCGAACCTCGGACGGCTTCGTGGTGTTGACCCAGAGGATCTGGCACTGCTCCGCGCCGGGATTGCGGAAGGCGTGCAAAAGCGTACTCTTGAAGGCAAAACTGTCGCCGGTCTTCAGCCCGTATTTTGTCGAATCCACCACCAGTTCGACCTCGCCCGAAAGCACGAAGCCGAATTCATGGCCGGCATGGGCGTAGGCTTCCGCCGTGCCGCCACCGGCTTCCACCGTCACCAGCATGCCGGTCAGCGTCGCGCCGGGCGGCGACAGCAGCGCCTTGACGATGCCTTCGGATTTGACCGGAATCGCGCGGCGGCTGTTGGCACGCACGCAATAGAGATCATTGACCGCATCGTTGCCGTCGGTGATCAACGCCGATGGCTCGATGTCGAGCGCGGCGGCGAGCGGCCAGATCACCTTGACGCGCAGCGAGGACATGCCGCGCTCGATCTGGCTCAGCGCGCCGATCGATATGCCGGCTTTTGCCGAGAGATCGGCCAATGACAGACGGCGCTCGAGCCTGAGCGCCCGCACGCGCCGGCCGACGCGAACGTCGGCATCGTCCTTCGGTTTTTCGGCGGCCTCGTCAAGCATGTCCATGTGCAAGTCCTCGTTGCGATATTTGCGGCTCGGGCCCGACTAAAGTCAGCTGCAAAATCGGGTTGAACCTTACCGCGACGTCAGCGCTGCCCCTCACCTGCCTGCCGGCATCCTCTCCCCGTATAGTGACGGGGAAAGGGGCACTGTGTCCCTGGTTTCGCCAATCGCCAACGCCGCAAGAAGCGAGCCGACATTGCGGCCAGCCCCTTCTCCCGTCACTATACGGGGAGAAGTGCCCGGCAGGGCGATGAGGGGCGGCGCTGACTTCCGCAATTAACCCGACTCTGTCTCAGCTCACCCGCCAGCCTTCACCTTCTCGAACATCTTCGCCATATCGTCGTTCTGTTTCATCGGCCCGGTGAAGATCGTGCTCTTCAGCATCACCTCGGGGTCGGACGGCAGTTGCAGCTTCTCCAATTCGTCCTTCGGCACGCCGGCGAAAGCGGTGCCGAGCGAGCTGCCATAGCCGTAGGACTGGATCAGGAATTTGCCGGAGTCAGCGTCGAGCCGGCTGTTGATGAAGTCATAGGCGAGATCGACGTTCTTGGCGTCCTTCAGCATGACGAAGCCGCAGGCCCAGGTCAGCATGCCTTCCTTCGGCTTCATGAACTCGACCGGCACGCCCTGCTTCTTGAGTGAGGTTGCCGACGCGTTCCAGGTCATGGCGGCGACCAACTGGCCACTGGCCAGGGCCTGCTCGACCGAGGTCATGTCGGTGGTGTAGCTCGACAGCAGCGGGCGCTGTTCGCGCAATTTTGCCGCGACCTTGTCCATCTGCTCGGCCGTCATGTCGAAGGGGTTCACGCCTGCCAGAAGAGCCGCGACAATCGGCGTGTCATGCACAGCGTCGATGGTCGCCATACGGCCGGCATATTGCTTGTCCCACAGAAGGTTCCAGCTCGCTTCGGGGTTCTTCACTAGGTCGGTGCGGTAGAGGATCGAGGTGTTACCCCAGTCCCATGGCACCATCCAGACCTTGCCGTCGCCGGCCTGCAGGTCGGGCAGGTTCTTGAACACCGGGAAGATCGAATCCCAGTTCTTGATGCGCTTGGTGTCGATCGGCTGCAGCAGGCCTTCCTTGTTCCAGCGCGCCACCTTGTCATAGCAGGGGTGCGCGATGTCGGGCCGGAAGCCGGCCTTGACCTTGGTGAAGGCATCATCGTCGTCGCCGAAGATCGAGGCCTCAACGCCATCGGGGTGCGCTGCAAGGAAGCTCTTGTTGAAATCGGGCAACTCATAGCCCGACCAGGTGAAGTATTGCAGCTTCTCGGCGGCGAGCGCCACGGTCGACGACAGTGCGAGCGCAAGTGCCGCAAGGCCGGCGCGGACCTTGTGTCCCGACACCGATTTCAGGTGGAATGTCATTTTCGTTCTCCTCTCTCATTGTTGTGCTTCAGGCTGGATTGCGGCGTACGGCGCCAAGCCCGCGATGGCGCAGGATTTCGGCGGTGCCAGCGATGATGAAGGACACGGCCAGGATCACCGTCCCGAGCGCCATGACGGTCGGCAGCGAGCGGGGAAAGCGCAGTTGGCTCCAGATGTAGAGCGGCAGTGTCGGCTCGGTGCCGGCGAGGAAGAAGACGACGATGAACTCGTCGAAGGAGATCAGGAAGGCGAGCATGAAGGCCGACAGCACGGCCGGCAGGCTGAGCGGCAGCATGACGCGCCGGAAGGTCATCCAGTCCGAGGCGCCGAGGTCGAGCGCCGCCTCGCGAACGGTCCTGGGGATGGCGGCGAAACGGCTGCGCATGACGACCACGGTGGTCGGCAACGCGACCAGGATATGGCCGAGAACGATGGCGATGCGCGATGGCCCGAGGCCGATCAGGTTGACAAGGATCAGCAACGATATGCCGACGATGACGCCGGGGATGAGGATCGGAAGCCGTGCGATGGCGCTGATGGTGGCGGCCAAAGGAGAGCGGCCATAGAGATCCATATAGGACACGGTGATGCCGCACAGCGTGGCGCCCGAGGCCGCGATGGCGCCGATGACGAGACTGTTGACGAGCGCACCCGACAGTGCCGGATTGCCGTAGAGCGTGGCATACCATTGCAGCGTGAAGCCCTGCAGCGGAAACGCGGCCTGGATGGAATCGTTGAAGGAAAACAGCGGGATTAGCAGGACCGGCAGATAAAGGAAGATCAGATAGGCAAGCACATAGAGGCCGAGCCAGCGGCCATCCCGTTTCATGCTGGCGCGCCCTGTTTTCATGTGCGGCTGCCAAACCGGCGGTCCGCGCCGCGCGCGACCAGTACCACGAGCAGGATGACCAGCATGACGCAGACCGAAAGGGCTGCGCCGAACGGCCAGTCATTGGCCTTGCCAAACTGCGACTGGATCAGCGAGCCGATCATGGTGCTGGCCGGACCGCCCACCATGGCCGGCGTGACATAGTCGCCGACCGTCGGCACGAAGACGACAAGCGCGGCGGCCAGCACGCCCGGCATCGAATTGGGCAACACGACCCGACGGAAGGAAGTGAACGGCCTCGCGCCCAGATCGGAAGCGGCCTCGATCAACGATTTCGGGATCGTGTCCAGCGCCACATAGATCGGCAGGATGGCGAACGGCGCATAGGCGTGCGCGAGCGTGACGACGACAGCGGCGGGCGTGTTGAGGAAGGTCAGTGTCGGCTCGGACCAGATGCCACTTTCGATCAGCGCCGAATTCAACACCCCATTGTAGGCCAGCACGATCTTCCAGGCGAAGACACGCAGGAGATAGCTGGTCCAGAACGGCAGCGTGACCAGGAACAGCAGCAGGCCGCGCCGCCGGCCGGCGTGAAAGGCAAGATAGTAAGCGACGGGGTAGGCGGTGACGACCGTGGCCAGCGTGACCAGCGCGGCGATGATCAGCGAGCGCAGCGTGACCGTCCAGTACAGCGGATCGGAAACCACGGTGATGAAGTTGGCCAGGCTGAAGCCGGCGCCAAGCAGCGACCCGTCATTGCCGCGGAAGGCGAGGAAAAGCACCAGGCCAAGCGCAAACAGGATCAGCAGGAAAGTGACCAGCGCGCCGGGCAGCAACATGGCGAACCGGAAGCCCGATGAAGCCCGGGTCTCTGGCACATGTGCTGCAACTAGGGTCGACATCGACCTGCCCGTCCCAGGATTTTGAAATTGACTAAGGATTTTTCATATTTGTGAAACTGTCAAGCGGATTCAGAGTACTGCGCTGCTGTGAACGGCGATCTCGCATTTGAGGTACAGTTGCCGTCGGCAATAAAACCCGACGCGGATTTCACATTTCTGAAGGAACGGCTTCAATGAAGAACCGGTTATGGCAGCTCGAATTTGCCCCCGGACGGGATAGACCTTTGAGTGGAATCCGGTGAAAGTGCCGCGCCGATCCGGCCAGAATTTTCGATCCATTCGAGGAACCCAACTCATGACCAATCCGACACATCTGCCCTCCGAAGGCCTGTTTGTCGGGCGCGCCAGGAGCGGCGATGTCTCCCATCCCATGGTGGTCACCGTGCGTGACGGCACCGTCTTCGACATCACCTCGAGCGCGGCGCCTACCGTCCGTGACGTCTGCGAGTTGGCGGATCCGGCCGGCCATGTGGGCTCGGCCAAGGGCACTCCCATCGGTTCTGTCAGCGACATCGCGGCCAACAGTTTCGAAGCCACGCGCGATCCGGCAAAACCCTTTCTGCTGTCCCCGGTCGACCTGCAGGCGATCAAGGCATCCGGCGTCACTTTCGTGGTCAGCCTGCTCGAACGGGTGATCGAGGAACAGGCCCGCGGCTCGGCGGAAAAGGCCGACGCCATACGCGCCGACATTGCCGGCCTGATCGGCCATGACCTTTCCAAGCTCAAGCCCGGTTCGCCCGAGGCGATGGAGATCAAGGCCAGGCTGATTTCGCGCGGCGCCTGGTCGCAATATCTGGAAGTGGGCATCGGCCCGGATGCCGAGATCTTCACCAAGTGCCAGCCCATGGCCTCGGTCGGCTTCGGCGCCGATGTCGGCCTCCACCCGGTGTCGACCTGGAACAATCCGGAGCCGGAGATCGCCATGATCGCCGCCTCGAGCAGCAGGATCGTCGGCGCCACCATCGGCAACGACGTCAATCTGCGCGACGTCGAAGGGCGCTCGGCGCTGCTGCTCGGCAAGGCCAAGGACAACAACGCCTCGGCTTCGCTTGGCCCCTTCATCCGGCTGTTCGACGACACGTTCTCCATCGCCGAGGTGAAGCAGGCCGTCGTGCGCCTGAAGGTCGAGGGCGAGGACGGATTTTCGCTGGAGGGGGCGAGTTCGATGGCCGAGATCAGCCGCTCGCCGGAGGAACTGGTTGCCGCGGCCATGGGGCCGCACCACCAGTATCCGGACGGGCTGGCGCTGTATCTCGGCACGATGTTCGTGCCATCGAAGGATCGCGGCGAAAAGGGCAAGGGGTTCACGCATAAGGTCGGCGACATCGTCACCATCTCGTCGGAAAAATTCGGCGCGCTGGTCAACCGCGTGCGGCTGTCGCCCGATTGCCCGCACTGGACCTACGGCGCCAGCCATTTGATGCGCGACCTCGCCAAAGCCGGCCTGCTCTAAGTGGTTCTTCAGGGGCTTTCGCCCCAAGTGACCGCCCAAACATGATCGGGACAGTCCGCCGGGCTGCGCCTCGGCGACAATCATCCGACTGCCTGGAAAAAATCATCCCAACTGATGCGATCTGATGGGGTCGTTGATGGCGCCGTGTCAGGCGCCAACTACATCTGCAGATGGAGGCTTGCCATCCGCCGAAAAAGGGAATGCTCTTAGGCATCCGAGCGGCGCTGGCAAAAGACGCAATCCGGCCGTAGCCGGAACAAGGGACGGATCATCTTCAACCGGGAGGAAATCACATGCTGACGAGACTAAGACTTGTGCTCTACGGCCTGCTGGTCGCGCTGACGGTCATTCCGGCAGCCGCGCAGGCCAAGACGTTCTACTGGATCTCACATGGCGGGCCGGCCGACCCGGTCTGGACCTACTTCCTCGCCGGCGCCAAGCAATGGGCCAAGGACACCGGCAACACCGTCAACACCTCTTTCCACAATGGCGACGTCGCCTCGCAGCAGGAAGCGGTCCGCGCCGCCCTCTCCGCCAAGGCCGACGGCATCGTCACCACCAGCCCCGATCCGGGCAGCCTTGTCGAGATCGTCAAGGAAGCGCGCGCGGCCAACGTCCCGATCATCAACTTCAACACGCCCGATCCCAAGGCCAATTTCAACGCCTATGTCGGCGGCGACAACGTCACCTTCGGCAAGCACTGGGCGCAGTACCTGGTCGACAAGGGCCTCGTGAAGAAGGGCGACTTCGTCTGGATGCCGGTCGAGATCCCCGGCGCCACCTATGGCGTGCAGGAAGAGGAAGGCATCAAGAGCGTCTTCGGCCCGCTCGGCATCACCTATGAGGTGACCGAAGCGACGCTCGACCAGGCCGAGGTGATCAACCGCATGGTCGACTACCTCACCGCCCACAAGGGCAAGGTCAACGCCATCATCGGCCTGGGCGACCTCGTCACCGGCTCGATCAAGCGCGTGTTCGACCAGGTCGGCGTCAAGCCGGGCGAAATCCCGGTCGTCGGCTGGGGCAACTCGCTCGACACCACCCAGGAAGTGCTGAACGGCTACGTCAATGCCGGCCAGTGGCAGGACCCGCAGGCGACCAGCTACGTCGCGCTGTCGCTCGCCAACATGGCGGCCAGCGGCATTCCTCCGGGCTTCAACGTCATCACCGGCGCGCTCTACGAGAAGGATACCGCGGCGGTCTACGACAAGATCCTGTCCGGCAAATAACCCGCGATCCCTGGCGCCGCGCATTCGCACGGCGCCAGCTATCTTCCTGCGCCGCGGCATGTCCACCCGATGCGGTGGAGGTCGCGGCCCGTTCCAACCATGTCGCGGGTTCCCAGTGGAAAATCATTCGCTCATCCAACGCCTGATCGCGCGGCCGGAATTCGGACCCTTCGTTCTGCTCATCGCCGAGATCGCCGTCTTCTGGGGTTTCAACCACGACTTCCTGTCGCCGCAGAACATCTCCAACACGCTGGCCTTCACCGTCGAGCTCGGCCTGATCGCGCTGGCGATGACGCTGTTGATGACGTCGGGCGAATTCGACCTTTCCGTCGGGTCCCTGTTCGGTTTCTCGCCGGTGCTGATGTGGACGCTGTTCAATGCCGGCGTCACCTCGCTGGAGATGGGCTTCGTCGTCGCGCTGGTGGTTGCCGCCTTGATCGGCCTGGTCAATGGCTGGTTCGTCACGCGGCTCAAGATCCCGTCCTTCCTGGTGACGCTCGGCATGCTGCTGGTGGTGCGCGGCAGCGCGCTTTTCATCACCGACGGGTTTCCGCAGCGCACTTGGAGCGCCGAGGGCAGCTGGCTGGCGGAGGCGCTGGTCGGCGATTTCTTCATCGGCCCGTTCCGCATCTACATGTCGCTGTTCTGGTTCATCGCCGCCGCGATCGCCCTCGGCTATGTCCTGACGCAAAGCCGGACCGGCAACTGGATCCAGGCGGCCGGCGGCAATCCCAACGCGGCGCGCGCCCGTGGCGTCAATGTCAACCGCGTCAAGGTCGGCCTGTTCGTGCTGTCTTCGCTCATGGCGTCGCTTGCCGGCGTCATTTCCTCACTGCGCACATCCGCCGCCAACCCCAACAGCGGCACCGGCTACGAACTGGAGGTGATCGCCATGGTGGTGATCGGCGGCACGGCGCTGACCGGCGGGCGCGGCACCATCATCGGCACCGTGCTCGGCATCCTGATCCTGCGCGTCATGCGCAACGGCATCGTGCTGATCGGCGTGCCCGGGCTTGCCTACAACATCTTCATCGGCGCGATCATCCTTGGCATGATGGCGTTGCATTCGTGGCTGGAACGCCGGCACCAGGCGGGGACTTGAACCATGGCCGAGCCATTGATCCGCATGCAGAACATCCGCAAGTCCTATGGCCGCGTGCAGGCGCTGGTGGACGCCAATTTCCATGTCAACGAGCGTGAGATCGTCGGCCTGCTGGGCGACAATGGCGCCGGCAAATCGACGCTGATCAAGGTTCTCTCCGGCGCGGTGCCGCTGACCAGCGGCGACATCTTCATCCGCGGCAAGAAGGTCACCTTGCGCAGCACCAGCGATGCCATCGCCCACGGCATCGAGACCATTTATCAGGACTCCGCCCTGGTCACGCAACTGTCGATCGCGCGCAACCTGTTCCTGGGACGTGAGCCGATCAAGCCGCCGCGCTTCCTCAACCGCATGGACCAGGAGGCGATGAACACGGTCGCCCGCGATCTGCTCAAACAGGTCGGCATCTCCAAGAACATCCCGCCGACGACGCCGATCGGCTCGCTCTCCGGCGGCGAGCGCCAGGCGGTCGCGATCGCGCGCGCCATGCATTTCGACAGCGACCTGATCATCCTCGACGAGCCGACCAACAATCTCGGCGTCGCCGAAACACAAGGCGTGCTGAGCTTCGTGCGCAACGCGCGTGATTCTGGCCACTCCTGCATCTTCATCGCGCACAACATCCACCATGTCTTCCAGGTGGTCGACCGCATCGTCGTCATGCGCAGGGGCAAGGTGGTCGCCGACGACATCGATCCGAAGACGACGACCGTGACGGAAGTCGAACGCATCATCACCGGCATGTCGGAAAAGGACATCCGCGACGCCCTCGCCGATGGCAAGCCGGGGCACTGAGGGAGCATCGGCATATAGGGTCGCGGCATGAAGGCCACCGTCTCCGACATCGCCAGGAACTGCGGGCTGTCGACCGCCACGGTCGACAGGGTGCTCAACAATCGGCCCGGAGCGAGTGCCGCCAACCGGCAACGCGTCATGGAGGCCGCCAAGCAGCTCGGCTATCTGCCTGTCGCCGACCAGGTGACGCTTCCCTCGAAGCCCGCAAACCTCGAATTCTTCCTGCCGATCGGCAGCAACGCCTTCATGCAGGATCTGGCAAAGCATATCGAGGACTACGCCTCACGCCTGCCGCTGGTGGCATCCTGCCGGATCCACAATCTTGCCGGCATCTCGCCCAATGCCCTGCAGACAGCGGTCGAAAAATTGTCGCTGCGCGCCAACGGCGTCGGTGTCATCGCGGTCGATCATCCCAGGACACGCAACATCCTGCGCGACATCGTCGAGGCCGGCATCCGCCTGGTGACGCTGGTATCCGATATTCCGGCCGCACCGCGCTCGGCCTATGTCGGCATCGACAACCGCGTGGCGGGACGGACGGCGGCCCTTTTGATGGGACGCTTCCTCGGCGGACGCGAGGGGCGGCTGGCGATGGTCGTCGGCTCGCGCTCCTATCGCGGCCATGAAGAGCGCGAGATGGGATTCCGCTCGGTGCTCGGCGAGGAATTTCCCAATCTCATCGTCAGCAGCGCCGTCGAGATCAATGACGAACCCGATGCCAGCTATGCGGAAACCATGAAGGCGTTGCGCAACGAACCGGAACTGCTCGGCATCTATTGCGTCGGCGCCGGGCGCTCCGGCATTGCCAAGGCGATCCGGGAAGCCAGGCCCAACCGCAAGCCGGTGTTCATCTGCCACGACCTGACGAGGGAGACGCGCGGCTATCTCGTCGACGACCTCACCGACGTCGTCATCGACCAGAACGCCAGGTTGATCGCGGAGCAGTCGGTCATCCAACTGCTCGGCTCGATCGCCTCATCGGCGCCCTATCTCACACGCAAATTCATCGAGCCGCGACTGATTTTCCGGGAAAACGTGCCGGTGCAGTGAGGCCCACTTTCCCGAATTCGCGCGGCGCCACGGCGAATCTGCACAGCAGCTATGCACAATTCATTGTTGCCGAATCATTGGGCAATTCGTAGTTTCTGGTTGTCGGCCATCTACTCCTCCCAGATGCGATGCCGACGCTGAATGGGGCGCACCTCCTCCCGCGCCACATTCGAAATCGAGCCCGCTGCCACCTCCTCCCGGCAGCGGGCTTTTTTCGTTCCGATCGGCAGCAATCGCGACGCCGCCACGCCACCCGGTCCTTCCCGGTCACGGAATCGCATGGATCGTTGGCAGTCCGGCAGGTGTCAGTTTGCTGCAGTTCCCCTGAAGGAAACGATCAGCCCTTCCGCCATACGCACGAACTGCGTGCTGGGGCCTTCGGCGCCTACGGTCTGCACGCTGACACGCGCGCCTTCAAACAGCAGCGACAGCGTATCGGCGAGAAGTTCGGCCTGGCCGATACCGGCATCCCGGCAGAGCCCGACCAGGCGTTCGCGCTGGGCTTCCTTGAGCTCCTTGATCACGCGCCTTGCCGGATGATCAGGTTCGGTCAGTTCGGCGGCGGCATTGGCCATGTCGCAGCCGCGGCCATCGGTGTTGAGCATGGCGGCGGCCTTGCGAACCCAGGCATGAAGCTGGGCGAGTTTGTCGCCCGGATGCTCGGCCTCGAACGTTTCCCACATCGCGCCGGCTTTCAAGGCGTTGGCGCGCAGGCATTCGACGATCAGTTCGTCCTTGGACTCGAAGTGACGATAGAGCGTCATCTTGTTCGTGCCGGCAGCCTCGGTGATGGCGTCGACGCCGACGCCCTTGATGCCGTGCTTATGGAACATGTCACGCGCCGTCTCCAGAATCCGATCCCGGGGACGAGAGCGCTCCACGACGCCGTCTGTCATCATGATCTCCTTTCGTTTCCAAAAAACCCTCGGCCACCTCTTGACTAGGGTGTTACCGGTCTGTAACTTCCAGCATGTTACTTACTGGTAACACCTATAGCGTCCGTCGTCAATAACAAGGTCGTGAACTGGTCCTACCAGATCGAGATGGACGAAAAGATTGCCAATCATGCGGCTTCGGCCGGTGAAGAGATGAAAAACGGTTCGTGAGCATGGGCTGCGAATCGACAGACAAGGAGCCGGCCAATGCCACAGCGCCGCGATCTTACCATAGATGAGGCCGTCCGGGATCCGATGATCCGGCTGGTCATGAAAGCAGATGGGGTCGACCCTCGCGCCTTCGAAAACATGTTGCGCTCGCTTGCCGATGGGCAGCGTCGCGGGGTGCCGTTGCTGCGTTCACGGGAAATGTCCCGTGACGGGCATGGCCAGTTGTCCAGGGTCGCCAACGCCTTCGGGCGGGTAAGAGCGGCTGGAGAGGCGTGCGTGTCGTGGTAAACTTCTTCATCCATCGTCCGATCTTCGCCTCTGCGATCGCCATCATCATGGTGCTCGCCGGGACGATTTGTTATTTCTTGCTGCCCGTGTCGCAGTTTCCCGACATCACGCCGCCGCAGGTCGTGGTCAGTGCCCACTATCCGGGCGCCAGCGCGCAAGTGGTGGCAGACACCGTGACGACGCCGCTGGAGCAGCAGATCAACGGCGTGCAAGGCATGACCTACATGTCGTCGACGAGTTCCAATGACGGCTCGTCGACCATCACCATCACCTTCGATGTCGGCTATTCCTTGAGCACCGCCGCTGTCGACGTCCAGAACCGCGTCTCGCAGGCGGCATCCTCGCTGCCGGCGATCGTCAACCAGGGCGGCGTGACGATCAAGAAGCAGAACCCGAACTTCGTGCTGATCGTCAACCTGACCTCGCCCGACCATTCCGTCGACCCGGTGGCGCTCTCCAACCTGGCCTATCTGCAGGTGGTGGATCCGCTGAAGCGGCTGCCTGGCGTCGGCGACGTGCAGATCTTCGGCGAACGGCGCTATTCGATGCGCGTCTGGCTCGACCCGGACAAGCTCGCCAATCTCGGCATTACCGCAGTCGACGTCCAGAACGCCATCGCCGAACAAAACGTCCAGGTGGCGGCCGGCAAGATCGGCCAATCGCCGGCGCCCGCCGGCACCGCCTTCGAGATGCAGGTCAACGCCGTCGGCCGGTTGAGCGATCCGAAGGAATTCGGCGACATCGTCGTGCGTGCCAACACGGATACGGGTTCGCTGGTGCGGCTGCGCGACGTCGCCCGTATCGAGCTTGGCGCCCTGCAATATTCGTCCTCGGCCTTCTTCGGCAAGGACCCGACCGTGGTGCTCGCCGTCTATCAGATGCCCGGCTCCAACGCGCTCGATCTGCAGCAGCGCGTCAAGGACAAGATGCAGGAACTGTCGGCCCGTTTTCCCAAGGGCGTCGACTATGCCATGCATTACGACACGACGCGTTTCGTCTCGGCCTCGATGCATGACGTGCTGATCACGCTCGGCGAAGCCCTGGTGCTCGTCGTGGCGGTGGTGTTCATCTTCCTGCAGAGCTGGCGCACGACCATCATTCCGACCATCGCCATTCCAGTGTCGCTGGTGGCGACGCTCGTCATCATGGAGATGATGGGTTTCTCGCTCAACATGCTCTCGCTGCTCGGCATGGTGCTGGCGATCGGTCTGGTCGTCGACGACGCCATCGTCGTGGTCGAGAATGTCGAGCGACAGTTGGAAGCCGGGCTGAAACCACTGGCGGCGACAAAAGCCGCCATGGCCGAGGTGACAGGTCCGATCATTGCGACCACCGCCGTGCTCATGGCCGTGTTCGTGCCGGTTGCCTTCATTCCCGGTGTCTCCGGAAAGCTTTACAACCAGTTCGCGCTGACGGTGGCGATCTCCGTCGGTATCTCCGCATTCAACTCGCTGACGCTCAGTCCCGCGCTCAGCGCGGCCTTCCTGCGCCATCGCGGGGAGACGCAATTCTTCCTGTTCCGCTGGTTCAACACAGGCTTCGACAGGCTGTCGCATGCCTATGCCCAGGGCGTGCGCATCCTCATCCGGCTGCGCTGGATCATGCTTGGCCTGTTCGCGGCCGGCCTAGTCGCCACCTATTTCGTCTGGCAGAAGCTGCCCTCGACCTTCCTTCCGGTCGAGGACCAGGGTTATTTCTTCGTCGTCATCCAGCTGCCCGACGGCGCTTCGCTGGAGCGCACCGATGCGGTGGCACAGAAGGCGCGCGACATCCTGCAGGCGACTCCCGGCGTCGACATCGTCGGCTCGATCAGCGGCCTGAACTTCCTGACCAGCGCGGCGCAGTCGAATTCGGCCGTCGAGTTCGCCATCCTCAAGCCGTGGGAACAGCGTGGTCCCGACCAGAGCGCCTCCAAGTTGGTCGCCGACGTGCGCATGAAGCTGCTGCAGATCCCGGAGGCCTTCGCGCTCTCCTTCGATCCGCCGTCCATCCCCGGCATCGGTACGACAGGCGGCTTCGAATTCGTCGTCGAGGATCTCACCGGCCGCGGCAGCACGGCCCTCAACGATGCCACGCAAGCGGTGATCGCCGAGGCGCGCAAGCAACCGGAAATCAATCCGCAGCAGCTGTTCTCGCCGTTCTCGACCTCGACGCCGCAGTTCAACTACAATCTCGACCGCGCCAAGGCGAAACTGCTCGGCCTCAACCTGCCCGACGTCTTCAACACGCTGCAGATTTATCTCGGCTCGCTTTACGTGAACGACTTCAACCTGTTCGGCCGCACCTTCCGGGTGACCATCCAGGCCGACAAGGATTCTCGTGCGGGTGCCGCCGATATTTCACGGCTCTATGTGCGCAATGCCTCCGGCGGCATGGTGCCACTCAGTACGCTGGGCAAGCTCGTGCCGTTCGTCGGCCCGGAAACCGTGCCGCACTACAACAACAATGCCTCGGCCACCATCAATGGCGGCGCCGCGCCCGGTTATTCGTCGGGCCAGGCGGTCGCCGCCATGGAGCGGGCCGCGGCGACCGCGCTGCCCAGGGATTTCGGTTTCGAATGGACCGGCATCACCTTCCAGGAGCTCAAGGCTGGATCGATCGCGTCGGTTGTCTTTGCCCTCGCCATCGTCTTCGTCTTCCTGATCCTGGCGGCGCAGTACGAGAGCTGGGCGATGCCGTTCATGGTGCTGCTGGCGGTGCCTCTCGCCCTGTTCGGCGCGTTCGCGGCACTTTGGATGCGTGGCATGCAGATCGACGTCTATTCGCAGATCGGCTTCGTCATGCTGATCGGCCTGGCGGCCAAGAACGCCATTCTGATCGTCGAGTTCGCAAGACGGCGGCGCGAGGAAGGCCTCACCATCGTCGAGGCATCGATGGAGGCCGCCCGGCTGAGACTGCGGCCGATCCTGATGACCGCGTTTGCCTTCATCCTCGGCGTGGTGCCGCTGATGATCGCCACCGGCGCGGGTGCCGCAAGCCGTCAGTCGATCGGCACCACCGTGTTTGGCGGCATGGTCGCGGCGACCATCCTGTCGCTGGTGTTCGTGCCTGTCTTCTACGCGGTCATCGAACAGCTGCGCGAACGGCGCGGCGGCGACGAGCCCGCCTCTCAACACACTGAACCAACGGCCAAACCCGCCTTCCCTCCCCTGGCGGAAGCGGCCGAATAAGATTGGAGAATCATCATGCGTAAATGGAAAATCGCGTTGGGAACGGCTGTCGCGCTGGGTGCGATCTCGGTGGCCAGCGTCCACCTGCTGGACATGGGCAATCTCAGCCTGAATGCCGGCACGGCCGGGGCCGCGCCCGCTCCAGCCGCGTTCGTCATGCCGGTGCCGGTGGCGAGCGTCGTCAAAAAGACGATCCCGATCTACCTCGACTATGCCGCGCGGACCGAGCCGATCCGCAGCATCACGCTGCAGGCGCGCGTCCCTGGCTACCTGCAGGAACAGACGGCGCAAGACGGCGCCGATGTGCGGCAGGGCGACACGCTCTACAAGATCTCGCCCGACGACTTCCAGGCCGCGCTCGATCAGGCGAAGGCCCAGGTGCAGCGCGATACGGCGACGCTCGACTATGCGCGTTCCAATCTCGGCCGCGGTACCGAGCTTGCCAAGAGCGGTTACCTGGACAAGGACAGCTTCGACCAGCGCACCAGCACCTTGCGCGAGGCGCAGGCGTCGCTGGCGCTCAACCAGGCCGCCGTGCGCACGGCCGAGCTCAATTTGAGCTACGCTGAAATCCATGCGCCATTCCCCGGACGCCTGGGCCGCAACCAGGCCTCCGTGGGAACGCTGGTCAGCGTTGCCGGCACCGTGCTCAACACGCTGGTGCAGCTTGATCCGATCTACGTCACCTTCAATCCAAGCGAGACGGATCTGGCGCAGATCGAGGAAGCGCGTGCTGCCGGCCCAATCGAGGTCGAGGTCCTGCTTCCGGGTGAGACCGAAGCCCACCAGAAGGGCGAGCTCACCTTCATCGACAATACGATCGATCACTCGACCGGCACGATCACCACACGCGCCACCATCGGCAACGCCAAGTTCACGCTCTTGCCAGGCCAGTATGTTCGCGTGCGGCTGCACGTCAAACAACAGCCCGACGCGCTGATGGTGCCGCAGGTCGCGCTGGGATCAAGCCAGCTCGGCAAATATCTCTACGTCGTCGGCAAGGGCAATACGGTCGACCAGCGGCTGGTTTCGCTTGGGCCGACCAGCGGCGACATGGTCGCCATCCTCAGCGGCGTCGCCGAAGGCGACCAGGTGATCACAGGCAATCTGCAGAAGATCGGCCCCGGAATGCCGATTTCGCCCCTCCCACAGAAACCGGCTACCTGACTCCCCCGCAGGCCCGGTTTCCGCGCGGCGCCCTCGACCCTTTCTCAGGTCGCGGGCGCCGTTTTCACGAGCAGACCGACCAGAGCGGCGACGTCGGCGCGATCGGCCTTTGCCGGCGGCATGAAGGCGCAATAGGGGTGCCCCAGGCGCACCGAGACGGAAGAAAGCGCAATCAGCCGGCCCGCATCCAGATCGCCCTGGGCCATCACCCGCTGTCCAAGGGCAATGCCGAGGCCCAACCGAGCCGAGGCTATCGCCAGGCTTGAGAGGCCGACGCGGCGCCCCTGCGACGGGTCGGGCGACCGGTTGCCGCCGCATGCCGCGAACCAATCGGCCCAGCTCGGGTGCGAGGCATAGTTCGGCGCCCAATTGGTGTGGATGAACAGGCTCTCATGCAGATCGGTGAGGCCCGTATCGCCATTGCCGTGCCGCTGCCAGAAGTCCGGCGCGCAGACCGGCAGGACATCGTCATGGACCAGGCGGACCATCCGCAGGCCGGGATAGTGATAGTCGCCATAGCTGATGCGCAGGTCGACATTCTGGCGCATGAGGTCGATCGGATCATCCTCGGCACGCACGTCGATCGCCATGTGCGGGAAGGCCTCGAGGAGCACGGCCAGCCTCGGCGCCAGCCACAGTTCGGCCAGCGAGAATGGCACGCTGACGACAAGCCGTGTCCTCAGGCCGCCTTCGAGCATGCGCTGGCCGATGGCGGCAATGTCACCGAGCGCACGCGCCGTCTGCGGATAGATGGCGTGGCCGGCGTCGGTCAGCGCGATGCGATTGCCGGTGCGCACGAACAGTTGCTTGCCGAACCAGGTTTCGAGATTGCGGATCTGCTGGCTGACCGCCGCCGAGGAGACGCCAAGCTCGCTCGCGGCCAGTGTGAAGCTGCCGGCGCGGGCGGCGACCTCGAAGGCCTTGATCGCATTCAACGGCGGCAGCCGGTCCACATCAGCCTCCAGAAGTTTTTCTTGGCCGATCCTAATAATTTTCCACGTTGAGAGAAAGAATTTTTTGCCGTCTTCTGTGCCCAACCTTGGAGCTTCCCGATTGGAGCATACGACATGGAAGACATTCTCGACCTCGACCGCTATCCGCTCGATCGCGAAGGCAGCCCCGAATGGGATCGCCTCGTCGAGCAGTCCATCGCCGCGCTCGCAGCCGACGGCATGTTCAATCTCGAGGGCTTTCTGCGGCCCGGTATCGCCGAACAAGCGGTGCGGGAAATCAAGCCGGTCATGGACACGCGGTCCCATGTCCACAAGCGTTTGCACAACATCTACTTCAAGCCCAGCATTCCGGAATTGGCACCCGACCACCCGGCGCTGCGCAAGGTGGAAACCATCAGCCACACCGTCTGCGCCGACCAGATTCCCGGCAGCACGGTGATGGCGATCTACGAATACGAACCGCTGGTGCGTTTCCTCGCCGCGACGATGGGCAAGGCCAGACTGCATGTCATGCAGGATCCGTTGGCACGCGCCAATGTGATGGCCTATCGCGCCGGCGAAGCGCTGAACTGGCACTTCGACCGCTCGGAATTCACCACCACGCTGCTCCTGCAACAGGCGGAGCGCGGCGGTGACCTGGAATACCGCACCGATCTCAGATCGGATGAGGATGCAAACTATGACGGCGTTGCCAGACTGCTCGAAGGGCGCGATCCCGAAGCCAGGGTCCTGCGCATGAAGCCCGGTACGCTGAACGTGTTTCGCGGTAAGAACACCGCGCATCGCGTCACCACGGTCGAAGGCGACCGCGAACGGATGATCGCGGTGTTCTCCTACTATGAGAAGCCGGGCGTGATGTTCAGCGATGAGGAGCGTGTCGGTTTTTATGGCCGCGCGGCTTGATTCAGCCCAGCCGGCCGGGCTGCCAAGCAAAGCTCAGAAATTCGAGCATGGCCTCTTGTTAGATTGTCGACAATATGATTGTCTTGCCTTCTGTTCTCGCTGGAGTGGCCGGATGGTGAAGACGGATTTCAGCCCGATTGCCGACACGACGCGCCGTGCCGAAATCGTGGCACTGCTGCGGCGCGCGATCCTGACCGGTCAGCTCGAACCCGGCCAGAAGCTCAACGAGCTCCGGATTTCCGAACAGATGCGGGTCAGCCGCGCGCCGCTGCGCGAGGCGATGCGCGAGCTGGTGCAGGAAGGCATCCTGACCAGCATCCCCTATGCCGGCACCTTCGTCATCAATGTCACCGCCAAGGACATCGACGATGCCTATTCACTCAACAAGGTGCTGGACGAGTTCGCCATCGAGCGGATGTGGAAGCAGCGCGACCAGCGTTTCCTGGACGAGCTTGACCGGCGCCACGAGGCGGTGAAACAGGCGACGCGCGACCGCGACACCACAAGGCAGATCGAAACCGCCCTGCAATTGCATGGCCTGATCCATGAATGGGCCGACAATTCGGTGCTCCTGGAAACCTGGCAAAGGCTGACCAGCCGTTTGCAGATGTACTTTGCCCTGCACCAGCAGGCGCGCAAGGAAGCCGTGCCGGCCGAAAATGTCCATGAGACCTATGTGGCGCTGCTCAAGGGCGACGACATGCGTGCCGCCCAGCGCCATGCCCGCGAGCATATCGACCTCGATTTCGAAGAGCTTCTTGCCTATGCGCGCGGCCTTGAACGGCGCCCGTCGAAAGGCGCCTGATCCCTCCCATCATCGCGGACAATGGATACCCACGTGCAGATCGAAACCATCAAAGCCTATCACGTCGTGCAGCCCTTCGTGGACGGCCCCTACCGCATGTCCAAGGGGCGCGTGGCCGACTGCTTCGACGCCGTGATCGTGTCCATCACCTCCGACAGCGGGTTGACCGGCTGGGGCGAGATGGCGCCGCTCGGCAATTTCTACTCGGCCGCCTTCCCGGCCGGCACGAGAGCCGGCGTGCCGGAGATCGCACCGCACCTCATCGGCCAGGACCCGTGCGGGCTGGCCAGCATCGGCCGGCTGATGGACACCGTGTTCAAGGGCCATCCCTACATCAAATCGGCGTTCGACATGGCCTGCTGGGATCTGGCGGCGCGCGCGGCCGGCGTGCCGCTGGTGACGCTGCTCGGCGGCAAGGAAAGCGACACGGCGGAACTCTACAAGGTCGTCACCCATGGCACGGTCGATCAAATGGCCGCACTTGCCAAGCGCATCATCAAGGACGGTTTCCAACGGCTGCAGGTCAAGGTCGGCGGCAATGTCCATGACGACATCGAGCGCGTCACGGCGGTCGCCGCCTCGGTACCGAAAGGCACGGTCATCTTCTGCGACGCCAATGCCGGCTGGACACCCTACCAGGCGCGGCAGTTCGCCGATGCCACGCGGGCGATCGACTACACGTTCGAGCAGCCCTGCAGGACGATCGACGAGAACATGTCGGTGCGCCGCATGCTCGACAAGCCGATGGTGCTCGACGAATCCGTCACCTCGCTCGAGGCGATGCTGGAAATCCATCGCCTCGGCGCGGCCGACGGCCTGACGCTGAAGATTTCGCGGCTCGGCGGCGTCACCAAGACCCGGCTGATCCGTGACGTCGCCGTCGATCTCGGCTTCATGATCACGGTCGAGGACACCGGCGGCGCCGAGATCGACACATCCGCCATGGCGCATCTGTCGCTGTCGACGCCGGAGGAGCGGCGGCTGCATGCGATCGCCTTCCATGAATGGGTGACCGTGCGCACCGCGTCGAACGCGCCGCCGGTCACCGGCAGCCGCATGGGCATTCCCGACGGGCCGGGCCTCGGCATCGACGTCGTTCCCGACCTGCTCGGCAAGCCTTTCTTCGAGGTCAGCCGGTGAAGATCCGCAGCATCAAGGCGACGCCTATCAATCTTCGCCTCGAAGCGCCCTATGCCTGGGTGTTCGGCGAACTCGACGGTTTTTCGCCGACCATCGTCGAAGTCGAGACCGAGGACGGCCTTGTCGGGCTGGGCGAAGCGCCGACGCCGGCGGCGGCCGCCATCATCAACGATGGTCTCGCCAAACGGCTGGTCGGCCGCGACGCCTTCGACATCGCCGGCGCCGAGCATGTCAGCCTGCCCTTCTGGACCGGCGTGCAGTCGATCAACGACCGCGCCCGCATCATGGCCTTCGGCGCCATCGAGATGGCGCTTTGGGACTTACGCGGCAAGGCATGGAACCAGCCGCTCTACCAATTGCTTGGCGGCGCCGTGCGCAAGGACATCCCGTTTACCGACTACTTTTCGCTGCGCGGCAATGGGGCTGGTGTAAAGGGCGAGACGACGCCGGGAGCCGTCGCCGACTATTGCGTCGAACTGCACGAGACGCATGGAACGACGTTCTTCGAAGGCAAGTTCTCGACCGACGACCCGAAAGTCTCGCTGAGAATGGTCGAGCTGATCCGCAAGAAGCTCGGCGACGATGCGATGATCCGCATCGATTCCAACCAGGCTTATTCGCTGGCCACCGCCCGGCGGCTGGCGCGGCCGCTGGAAGATCTCGGCGTGCGCAACTGGGAGGATCCGGTGGCGACGATCGAGGAGATGCGCGAGCTTCGCCGCCATTGTTCGATCCCGTTCTCGACCCACAATATCGACATTGCGCGCGCCATGGACCTCAAGGTGCCGGATGCTTTCGTCGGCAACCCGACGGTGCATGGCGGCATCGGCCGGATGCTGCGGTTCGTCGGTGCCTGCGAGCACGCGGGCATCGATTTCTGGTGCTACAGCGGCGACAGCGGCATCGGCAGCGCGGCCTACCTGCACCTGTGCGCGGCGCTCGGCTGGGTCCGGGAGCCGAACCAGTCGCTGTTTCGCATGCAACCGATTGACATCACCGAGCAAGGGCCGTTTTCGCCCGAGAACAATACGGTGCGTGTCCCGGAAGGCCCGGGTCTCGGTGTCACATTGTCGCGGAAAAATCTCGCGGCCTGCCATCGCGACTTCGCCGAGAACGGCCCGTGCAACAAATATCACGACCCGGCCAAGCCCGGGACATATCGCCGTTTGCCGCTGAACTAGGAGTACGAGACGGGAAAGGAGACGGAATAAGAGTCCGCCGCCGCGCGCGGAAGGCGACGGCAGGACCGGACGGATGGAAGCATTGCCTCAAGAAAATCTGACCCGCACGCCGGAAGGATCGGATGGACCCAGAAAAACCGCATGCTACAGTCCCGGTCGACTGACATCGTTGATGGCCGGGACAGGAGAACTCCACGGACTTTCGTCAACTGAAAACACATTCATCAACCATAAGAAACAGGGGAAAGGGTTAAACCCATGATCAAGAACTACCGCATTCTCGACCTGATCCGGCGTAATCGCTCGCCGCTCGAAAATCACTTGATCGACGGGCTCGTCGATGGCCGTGTCAGCCGCCGCGACTTCATCCGCCATGGCAGCCTGCTCGGCCTGTCGCTGCCGCTGCTTGGAGGCATCACCACGGCCGCCGGCTTTGGCGGCATGCCGTCGCTGGCCCGCGCCCAGGGCGCACCCGGCGCCACCATCCGTGTCGCCAGCAGCGTGCCGGCAGCCGCCATCGATCCGGTCACCATTGCCGACGCCGGCGGCCTCCTGGTCATGCAGCAGGTAGCCGAATTCCTCTGCGTCGACGGCCCCGACCTGGTGCTCAAGCCGGCTCTGGCCGAAAGCTGGAAGCCGAACGACACCGGCACGGTGTGGACCTTCAAGCTGCGCAAGGGCGTCAAGTTCCACTCGGGCGGCGAGATGAAGGCCGATGACGTCGTGGCCAGCATCGACCGACTTGCCGATCCGGCCAATTCGTCCAACGCGCTCTCGGTGTTCAACGGCATCCTGCAGAAGGGCGCCTCGAAGAAGGTGGACGACTATACGGTCGAGTTCCACCTCGATGCGCCGAACGGCAACTTCCCCTACATGCTGTCATCCGACAACTACAACGCCGTCATCATCCCGGCGACCTACAAGGGCGACTACGAGAAGAGCTTCGACGGCACCGGGCCGTTCAAGATCGAGAAATACACCGCCAAGGTCGGCGCGTCCTTCGTCCGCAACGAAGACTATTGGGGCGAGAAGGCGTTGCCGGATCGCACCGAATTCACCTTCTTCGCCGACATGCAGCCACAGATCCTGGCCCTGCAGGGCGGGCAGATCGACATCATCAACCAGATGCCGGTTTTGGCGGGCGTGGCGCTGCTCAACGACCCGAATGTCGACATCATCAGCCTGAAGTCGTCGGCGCATCAGCAACTGCACATGCACTGCGACGAAGGCCCAACGAAGGATGCCCGCGTGCGCCGCGCCATTGCGCTCTGCCTCGACCGCGAAAAGCTTGCCGCCGGCCTGATGAAGGGACGCTCGGCGCTGGGCAATGATAGCCCGTTCGCCTCGGTCTACCCGTCGACCGATACCAGCGTGCCTCAGCGCAAGCAGGATATCGCGCAGGCCAAGCAACTGATGGAAGCCGCCGGCGTCGGCCAGGGCTTCAAGATGACGCTGACCACCGAGCGCTACCTCGAAATCCCCGAATACGCCCAGCTCATCCAGAACTGGGTCAAGGAGATCGGTATCGAGCTCGAGTTGAACATCCTCGACCAGGGCGCCTATTACGGCGATGCGGTGTTCGGCAAGTCGAACTGGCTGGATTCGGCGATGGGCATCACCGACTACGGCCACCGCGGCGTGCCGAACGTCTACCTTGCCGCGCCGCTGAAGAGCGACGGCACCTGGAATGCAGCGCACTTCAAGAACAAGGACTACGACGCGCTGGCGACCAGCTATATCGCGGCACTCGATCTCGAAGCCCAGAAGGCCGACGCCGGCAAGATCCAGAAGCTTCTGCTCGAGGAAACCCCGGTCATCTTCGGCTATTTCTACGACTACCTGACGGCAACGGCGAAGGGCGTGGCCGGCGTGCAGCCGACAGCAATGTCGCAGCTGTTCCTCGATAAGGCGTCGAAGGCGTAAGCGAAAAGGGAAAGCCAGTCCTCTAATAGCCAGCTCCTCCGGGGAGCTGGCTTTGCAAGGAGTCTTAGCCATTCTCTCCTTCTTTGCGCGGCGTGTGTCCCTGTCGCTGATCACGCTGTTCCTGCTCAGCATCATGGTGTTCCTGGGCGGCCAGGTTCTGCCAGGCAATGTCGGGCGCGCGATCCTCGGCCCGTTCGCCGACCAGCGCGCGGTGGACGCGCTCAATCACACACTCGGCGTCGATCGCCCGCTGCTTGTCCAGTACTGGAGCTGGATCTCCAACTTCGTCCAGGGCGACATGGGCACCTCCTACATCTTCCGCTCGCCTGTGGCGCCGTTCGTCATCGATGCGCTCGGCAATTCGATGAAGCTGGCGGCCGTCGCCTTCGTGCTGGTGGTGCCGATCGGCATTCTGGGCGGCGTCATTGCGGCGCTCAACCTCAACCGTCCGCTCGACCGCATCATCAGCCTCGGCGGCCTGTCGGTGACGGTGCTGCCCGAGTTCGTCACCGGCATCATCCTGATCCTGATCTTCGGCGTATGGCTGCGCTGGCTGCCGATCTCGGCCGCTTGGCCCAGAAATGCCGGCTTCTTCACCCAGCTCTATTATCTGATCCTGCCATCGCTGCCGCTGTTCCTGGTGCTGTTCGGCTATATCGCGCGCATGGCGCGTTCGGGCATGATCGAGGCGCTCGATTCCGACTATACGCGGACCGCCGTGCTGAAGGGCCTGCCCTGGCGCACGGTGATCTGGCGCCATGTGCTGCGCAATGCGCTGTTGCCGACCATCACCGTCATCGCCACCCAGACCGGCTACCTCATCGGCGGGCTGGTCGTGATCGAGACGCTGTTCCGCTACCAGGGCATCGGCTCGCTGATCTTCACCGCGGCGCGCGGCAAGGATTTTCCGATGCTGGAATCCGGCATCCTCACCATCGGCATCGTCTATGCCGTGGCGACCCTGGCCGCCGACTTCCTCTATTCCGTGCTCAATCCGCGCATCCGCCTGGGGTCAGACCAATGAGCGCCGTCCAGACCACCTCACAGGACGACACGCGCAAGCGCGGCCCGCTGGCCGAAGTCTTTTTCTCCCTGCTGCGCTCGCGAACCTTCCTTGTCGGTCTCGCCATCGTGCTGTTCTGGGTTGCCTGCGCACTGTTTGGCGAACACTTCGCGCCCTACGACCCGCTCGCCGACGACATCATCAACGCGCTGGCGCCGCCTTCGCGCGAACACTGGTTCGGCACCGACCAGATCGGCCGCGATGTGTTCTCGCGCGTCATCGTCGGCTCGCGCGATATCCTGACGGTCGCGCCGCTGGCGACCTTGCTGGCGACGGTCGCCGGCACCGCGCTCGGCCTGCTCACCGGCTATTTCCGAGGCATCGTCGACGATGTCGTCAGCCGCATCCTGGAAGCCTTCATGGCGATTCCCGTGGTGATCGTGGCACTGCTCGCCATCGTCGCGCTCGGCACCTCCAAGACCACCGTCATCATCGTCATCGGCCTGAGCTTCGCGCCGATCATCGCGCGCACCGTGCGCTCGGCGGTGCTGGCCGAGCGTGAACTCGACTATGTCGCGGCCGCACAGCTCAGGCATGAGAGCGCGCTGCATACGATGTTCGTCGAGATCCTGCCCAACGTCATCCCGCCGATCCTGGTCGAGACCACGGTGCGACTGGGCTATGCCATCTTCGCCGTCGCCACGCTCTCCTTCATGGGCTTCGGCATCCAGCCGCCGTCTCCCGACTGGGGCCTCTCGATCTCCAGCAATTACGGCATGATCGGCGGCGGCTTCTGGTGGACGGTGCTGTTCGACGCGCTGGCCATCGCCTCGCTGGTGATCGGCGTCAACCTGGCCGCCGACGGTGTGCATGGGGCCTTCAATGACTGAACCCGCCGTGGCAAAAAACGCGCTCGAACTCAGAGACCTGTCGGTTGCCTACCGGGTCGCCGGCCGCAATCGCGCGGTGCTGCGCAATCTCAGCCTCACCATCGGCCAGGGCGAGGCCTACGGGCTGGTCGGAGAATCCGGCTGCGGCAAGTCGACGGTGGCGCTCACCGTGGTGCGCTACCTCCCGCGCAACGGCTCGATATCGGGCGGCGCCATCTCGCTCGACGGCCAGGATGTCATGAAGCTCGACGCCGAGGCACTGCGGCGCGCACGGGCCGAAAGCGTCTCCATGGTCTATCAGGATCCGGGCAAGGCGCTGAACCCGTCGATCCGCATCGGCCGGCAACTGACCGAGATTTTCGAGCTTGGCGGCATAACCGGCCAGGCGGCCACCGATCGCGCCATCGCCATGCTGAACCGGGTGCGCATCTCCGATCCGCCAAGCGTCATGCAGCGCTATCCGCACCAGCTGTCGGGTGGCATGCAGCAGCGCGTGGCGATCGCCATGGCGCTGGCCAACGACCCCTCGATGCTGATCCTCGACGAGCCGACGACTGGGCTGGATGCCACAGTCGAGGCCGAGGTGCTCGACCTCATCGCGCAGCTCAGGCGGGAACTCTCAGCCTCGATCCTGTTCATCAGCCACAACCTCGCCGTCGTCTCCAACATGTGCGACCGGGTCGGCGTGCTCTATGCCGGCATGCTGGTCGAGGAAGGACCAACGGAGGTCGTCTTCAACGATCCGCGCCATCCTTACACTGTCGCGCTGCTGCGCTGCCTGCCGCGCGGCGGCCAGCGCAAGGACCAGGGCCGGCTCGACACCATTCCGGGTTTCCTGCCTGGCATCGGCGCCGTCATCAAGGGTTGCGCCTTCGCCGACCGCTGCGCGCTCGCCGACGACCGCTGCCGCACCGAACTGCCGCCGCTCTATGAGCTGAGCGACGAGCGCGGAACCCGGCTGTCGCGCTGCTTCCATCACGACAAGGCGCAATCGCTGCCGCGCGCCACGCCCGCCGACGTGGCGCCGGCACCGAAGCCCGCGAGCGCGCCGGTGCTGCGTGTGGCGCGGCTGAACAAGACCTATGCCAGCCATGGCTATCCGCTGCGCGCGGTCAAGGACGTGTCGCTCGATCTCAGGCCCGGCGAGACGCTCGGCCTGGTCGGCGAATCCGGCTCGGGCAAGACCACCTTCGCCAGGCTGCTGCTCGGGCTCGTGCCGCCCGATGCCGGCGGCACCATCGAGCTCGAGGGCAAGGCGCTGGCGCCGAAGCTGGAGAACCGCGACGACGACCAGGTCAAGGCGATGCAGATCGTCTTCCAGAACCCGGATTCGGCGCTCAACCGTTCGCATTCAATCCGCCATCTCATTGGCCGGGCGCTTAAGCGGCTGGCGGGGCTCAGGGGTGCCGCCCTCGAGGCGCGCCTCAACGATCTCGTCCGCTCGGTACGCCTGACCGACCGGCATCTGGCTGTCAAACCGCGCCAGCTCTCGGGCGGGCTGAAGCAGCGCGTCGCCATTGCGCGCGCCTTCGCCGGCGACCCGCGTATCGTGGTCTGCGACGAGCCGACCTCGGCACTCGATGTCTCCGTCCAGGCGGCGATCCTCAATCTGCTTGCCGACCTGCAGTCGAAGGAAGACGTCAGCTACATCTTCATCTCGCACGACCTCGGCGTGGTGCGGTACCTCTCCGACAAGATCGCCGTGCTCTATCTCGGCCGCATCATGGAGCTCGGGCCATCGGAGGACGTTTTCTCCGGGCCGCATCATCCCTATACCGAGGCGCTGCTCTCGGCGGTGCCCAAGCTCGACCAGACCGAGACGGCGCGCATTCGGCTCGACGGCGAAATCCCCAGCGCCACCAACCCGCCCTCGGGCTGCGTCTTCCACACGCGCTGTCCACGCAAGATCGGGTCCATCTGCGAACAGCAGGAGCCGCCATTGGCCGAGGCGCAGCCGGGACACTCGATCCGCTGCCATATTCCCTACGCGGAACTGGCGCGGCTGCAAAAGACAGCGGTGGCCGAACCGGCATAGCGAGACATCGCATGGGGCATTTGCCTGGCCGGTTACACCTGGCTGGCGATGCCCAGGGAACGGTCGCCTTCCGAAAACCCCTGACCTTCGGTCCAATCCCTGGCCAGCGTGCGCAGCCCGGTCAACGCGACGTCGAGCGTGTCGGACGAGGCGGGATTGCTGGGATAGGCGAGATAGATCGGCCGTTGAAATACCGGCGTGTTGTCGATGCGTCGCATTTCGCCGCGCTCGATATGCCCGCTGACGGCGCTGAGCGGCAGATAGGCGGCGGCGTGCTGCGACAGGACATGCTGGAGCCCGATGAAGACCAGCCCCGCCGAGATAGCCGGTTTGACCATGCCGGCGAATGCCCGGTCATGCTCGATGCGGAATTCGAGCCCCCAGTCCATCAGTATGTAGTTTTCGGTCCACGGCTGCGTCTGGGCGGCATGCTGGACGAGCACCACCTGGTCGACGGCGAGCGTCTCGTAGACGATGCCGGGATGTGGGCGCGGCAGATAGAGGATGCAGATGTCGAGCAAGCCTTCGGCCAACTGGTCGATTGCCTGGTCGGGAAAGCTTCCTTCCAGCCGTAGCGCCACGTTCGGCCTTCTGGTGCGCATCCACTCGACCCATGGCGAGGTGATGCGCTCCCACAGATAGGCTGGCGCGGTGAAGCGCAACAGCGTCTCGTAGCCATCGGGAACGGCGATATCCTGCCTGGATTGCTCCCAGGTGCGAGTGATGGAGGAGGCATGCGGCAGGAACTGCCGGCCGGCTGGCGTCAACGTGACGCCGTCGCGGTCACGGACAAAGAGCCGGCGCCCCAACTGCTCCTCAAGCCCCCTTATCCGCGCACTGACGGTGGATTGCGCGAGATTGAGCCGGTTGGCGGCGACAGTGAAGCTGCCATGTTCGGCGACTTCGAGGAAGCTGCGCAGGTTTTCGGTATCCATGCCATCACTCCTCCATCGAAAATTTCGATGGACCCTATCAAAAAATATCGCTTTCCGGTCGCGGTCAACAATGCCCTAAATGGCCGATCTCCCAAGGGCAAGCGAGGAATGCAGCCATGCCAAGGCATTTCATGACGATTGACGCCGCCCGCAAAAACCTGACCGCAATCGAAAATTCCGCTGTCGACGAATTGCTGGCCGGCAGGGTCGACCGGCGCGATTTCCTGCGCCACGGCAGCGTGCTTGGCCTGTCGCTGCCGTTGCTTGGTGGCATTTTGGGAGCGGCGGGTTTCGGGACGCAAAAGGCCCTCGCCGAGGGGAAGCCGGGCGGCACGGTGCGCGCCGGCGTGGCGACGCCGGGCGGCGCCATCGACCCCGTCACCTTCTATGACAGCGGCAGCTACCAGCTGGTTTTCCAGACCGCCGAATTCCTCTGCATCACCCAGCCGGACCTGACCCTGAAACCGGTTCTGGCGGAAAGCTGGTCGCCCAACGAAGACGGCAGCGTGTGGACCTTCAAGCTGCGCAAGGGCGTGAAATTCCACAATGGCGAGGACTTCAAGGCCGAGGACGTTGTCGCGACGTTCGATCGGCTGGCCGATCCCAATGGCGCCTCCAACGCGCTGTCGGTGTTCAAGGGCCTGCTGTCGAAAGGCGGAACCCAGAAGGTTGACGACCACACCGTCGCCTTCCATCTCGACGCGCCGAACGGCAGTTTTCCCTACTCGGTGTCGATCGACAATTACAACGCCGTCATCCTGCCGGCGAGCTACAAGGGCGACTACGAAAAGACCTTCGAGGGCACCGGGCCGTTCCGGATGGAGACCTACACGCCCAAGGTCGGTGCGACCTTCGTCCGCAACCCCGACTATTGGGGCGAAAAAGCGCTGCCCGACCGTCTCGAATTCAAGTTCTACGGTGATGTGCAACCGCGCATCCTGGCGCTGCAGGCCGGCGAGGTCGACATTCTCGACGCGGTTCCGCTCGACGTCAGCCAGGTGGTGCTGAACAGCCCCGACATCACGGTGCTGCGCGTCGCCTCGACGGCGCACCGCCAGCTTCACATGCGCTGCGACATGGCGCCTTTCACCGACAAGCGCGTGCGCCAGGCGCTTGCGCTCAGCATCGATCGGTCCAAGCTGGTCGACGGCTTGTGCCGCGGCATGGCGGCCACCGGCAATGACAGCCCGTTCGCGCCGGCCTTCCCCGCCACCGACAAGTCGGTGGCGCAGCGCACCCAGGATATCGCCAAGGCCAAGCAACTCATGGATGCGGCGGGCCTCGCCAGCGGCTTCGACATCACGCTGACGACGCTGCGCTATTCCGACATTCCGGGCTATGCGCAACTGTTCCAGAATTTCGCCAAGGAGATCGGCGCCCGCATTTCGCTCAACATCGAGGATCAGGACAAATATTACGGCAAGGCGGTGTTTGGCCAGTCGGACTGGCTGGACAGCCCGCTCGGCATCACCGACTACGCTCACCGCAGCGTGCCGAATGTCTTTTTGAAGAGCCCCCTGGTCGGCGACGGCCCGTGGAACGCCGCGCATTTCAAGAGCCCTGCCTATGACGGCATGGTCGCCAGCTATCTCAAGGCGCTGGACATCGGCGCGCAGCGCGCGGCGGCATCCGACATCCAGAAACTGCTGCTCGACGAGACGCCTGTGATCTTCAGCTACTTCCCCGACCTTCTGGTGCCGGTGCGCAAGAATGTCAGCGGCCTGCCGCCGATCGCCGCCGGGCTGCTGCTCGATCGTGTGTCGCTGGGGTAGAGGCTGCCGAGATCATGCTCGAACAGGCAGAAGCCAGATTGGACCGCTCCGTGTTTCGGGCGGCGAGGCTGTCCGGCAACAGGGCCGCGACAAACGATGGGGGGCCATCGTTCCAGCGGTTCGACACCGGCAACGCCCGCCGCCCGGAAGCCCTCGCCGGCCATCAGCCCGGCCTCATATCGCGCTAGCCATGCGCCCTCGTCCGGCCACGACAGACAAGAAACGGGAGACTACCATTCGCAAGCCTCATCTGCGCGGTCGCGGACCGCATTTCCCCGTGCTCGACACTATCGTGCAGTACGATTTCGAGCCCGGCTATGTCGCCTTCACCATGCCCTCGCTGAAGCGGCTGCGGGTCCAGGTCGGTTCGATGACCGTTGCCGACACCACCAGGGCACTGGTTCTGTACGAATCCGACCATCTGCCGGTCTACTATTTTCCGATCGAGGACGTGCGCGAGGAATTCCTGCTGCCCTCGAAGACGACGACGGAAGACCCATACAAGGGCGTCGCCACGCACTACTCGCTCAATACAGGCATCACCCTGGTCGAGGATGGCGCATGGCGCTATCTCGATCCCGTCAAGGGTTGCCCGCCGATCTCAGGCTACATGTCGTTCGTGTGGAGCAAGATGGGCCACTGGTTCGAGGAGGACGAGGAGATCTTCGTCCATGCCCGCGATCCGTTCCGCCGCGTCGACTGCCTGCCCTCCTCGCGGCGCGTACAGGTTATCCTCGATGGCGAGCAGGTCGCAGATTCACGGCGCGGCGTGTTCCTGTTCGAGACCGGGCATCCAGTGCGCCATTATCTGCCCATTTCGGACACACGGCTCGATATGTTTGCGCCCAGCCGCTACATCTCACGCTGCCCCTACAAGGGCATCTCCAACTACTATCACGTGACGACAGCCAAGAAGCGCCACGAGAACCTGGTCTGGTACTATCCAGAGCCGGTGCATGAAGCAGAACGCATCAAGGGACTGGTCTGTTTCCACCACGAACTGGTCGACAAGATCCTGGTCGACGGCGTCGAAATCCCTAAGGAGGCCACGGCCGCGTCCGACGGATATTTCTAGGTACGCCCGCGCAGCGCGCTGAAGACTTGATCGAAACATGGGTCAGCGCATACCCTCCCTGATCAGGGAGGCTGTCGATGGATCTCTTCAAACTGGACGGCGATGTCGCACTGGTCACCGGTGCCGGCAGCGGCATCGGCCAGGCAATCGCGATTGGGCTGGCTGAAGCCGGCGCCGATGTCGCCTGTTTTGGCCATGCATCAAAGGGCGGGCTGGACGAAACCGCCCACCGGATCACCGCACTCGGGCGCAAGGCGCTGGTGCTGACCGGCACGGTGACGTCGGAGAGCGACCTGGCCAAGGCCATCGATCGCATCGAAGCCGACCTCGGTACGTTGACCGTCGCTGTCAACAATGCCGGCATTGCCGGATCGGAACCGGCCGAGACGCTGCCGCTGGACAAATGGCGGAAGGTGCACGAAGTCAATGTCGCCGGCGTGTTCCTGTCCTGCCAGGCCGAAGCGCGCAAGATGCTGGCGCGCGGCAAGGGCTCGATCATCAACATCGCCTCGATGTCGGGCACCATCGTCAATCGCGGGCTGACGCAGGCGCACTACAATTCCTCGAAGGCCGCCGTCATCCATTTGTCGAAGAGCCTGGCCATGGAGTGGGCCGATCGCGGGCTGCGCGTCAACGTCGTCAGCCCCGGCTACACGCTGACGCCGATGAACAAGCGGCCGGAGGTTGCGGAAGAGGTCAAGATCTTCAAACGCGACACGCCGATGGGACGAATGGCGGCGCCCGAGGAAATGGTCGGGCCGACGGTGTTCCTGGCCAGCCGGGCGTCGAGCTTCGTCACCGGCCTCGACCTGATCGTCGACGGCGGCTACGTCTGCTGGTAACAGGGCATGCGAGCCCTGTCCCGTCGGCGTCGGCCGACTTGGCCTGCAGCCTGAAATACGCCGCGAACGTAGCGTTAGTCGTTGCGCGGCATGAACGTTGGTATATATAATTTCATCCTATGAAACGCGCTGGCGAGACGGGGCTTGCCGGCCAACAGCCGAGATCATGACCTTGATGGCTCGCACCTTGCAGGGCGCCGCAGGACTGGCAAGTGATCCGCGGATTGTTATCGCGGCGATCGATCGGCCATGAGACTGGCCGCCCCGGCAGCATCCGTCATCATCGAAATCGAGCATCGCCGCGCCGGCCTTGCGCCGCTGGCGACAACAGCCTTGCGCAACAGCCAGCCTTTCCAACACAATCAAGAAAAGACGCAAGAAGGGAACGACCAATAAACGTCACAGCTTGAAGGAGAACCAAGCAATGCCAGTTCGCAGTTTGATTTCGAAATTCTCAATGGGAGCTTTTGCACTTACCGCGGCAAGTGTCATGACGCCGATAGCGCAGGCAGCGGCACCGGAGTCCAACGACCCGATCAAGATTGCCTTGTTCGACTGGACCAGCGTCAACCTCAACGCCAAGATCCTCGGCGGCATCCTGGAAAAGCTCGGCTATACCGTCGA
Source organism: Mesorhizobium sp. M8A.F.Ca.ET.207.01.1.1 (assembly GCF_004794715.1). NCBI lineage: Bacteria > Pseudomonadati > Pseudomonadota > Alphaproteobacteria > Hyphomicrobiales > Phyllobacteriaceae > Mesorhizobium > Mesorhizobium sp. M8A.F.Ca.ET.207.01.1.1. Next base: position 191,342 of record NZ_SRUS01000005.1, read on the forward strand.
ATATCCGACCGCCGACTATCTCTCCAGCCTGACCACCGGCCTCACCAATGGCGACATCGATGTCGGCCTGGAGTTCTGGGACACCACCGCCGGCGAGGCCATGAAGGCCTCCGACGCCACGGGCCAGACCGAACGGCTCGGCAAGCTCGGCCCAAAAGCCAAGGAAGAGTGGTGGTTTCCCGAATACATGAAGGAAAAGTGCCCGACCTTGCCGGACTGGCACGCCCTGCTCGACGCCGCCTGCGCGGAATCGTTCTCGACCGCCGAGACGGCACCGAAAGGGCGCTATCTCGGTGGCCCGGTGACCTGGGAAGGTTTTGACGACGAACGTGTCGCGGCGCTGAAACTGCCCTTCACCGTCATCCATGCCGGCACCGATGCGGCGATGTTCGCCGAACTCGATTCCGCCTATCAGCGCAAGGCGCCGATCATGCTGTGGATCTACTCACCGCATTGGGCGCCTGCAAAATACAAGGGCGAATGGGTGCAATTCCCCGAATACACACCCGAGTGCTACAACGACCCGAAATGGGGCGTGAACCCGGACGCCAAATACGACTGCGGCAAGCCGCATGGCGAGATCTGGAAATATTCCTGGAACGGCATGAAGGACAAATGGCCGGTCGCCTACAAGGTGGCCAAAGCCTACACGATCGACACCGACGAGTTGAACAAGATGAGCGGCGAGATCGATCTCGACGGCAAGACGCCGGAGGATGTCGCCGCTGCCTGGATCGCCGCCCACGAAGCCGACTGGAAAGCCTGGGCGCAGTGATCGCTCCGACTGGAAAAGGGAGACCCGGCTGGTACCAGCCGGGTCTCAATTCCTGGTGTTCCAGAAGGACGACTGAATGACGAAAGCTATTGAACAGGCATCGAACGCGACGGGGAAAGATCCCCGGCCGATAAAACTTGCCTGCCGCAATGTCTGGAAACTGTTTGGGACGAACGCCGCCAATTTCATCCGCGAGCGCGACGGCAAGGCCAGCGCAGCCGACATAGCCGGAGCGGGGCTGGTCGGCGCGGTGCGCGCCGTCGATCTCGAAATCCGACAGGGCGAGATCTTCATCATCATGGGCCTGTCAGGGTCTGGCAAGTCGACGCTGGTGCGCTGCATGTCGCGGCTGGTCGAACCGACACATGGCAAGGTCGAATTCGAAGGCAAGGACCTGCTCGAGATTTCCGATGCCGCGCTGATCGAACTCAGGCGCCACCGCATGGGCATGGTGTTCCAGAATTTTGCGCTGCTGCCGCATCTGAACGTGCTCGACAACATCGCCTTCCCGCTCAGCATCCAGGGACAGGATCGTTCGACACGCGAGGCTCGCGCCCGGGAAGTCATCGAACTCGTCGGCCTGCGCGGGCGCGAGCATTTCTATCCGCGCGAATTGTCGGGCGGCCAGCAGCAGCGTGTCGGCATCGCCCGCAGTCTCGCCACCAAGCCGGAAATCTGGTTTCTCGACGAGCCGTTCTCGGCGCTCGATCCATTGATCCGCCGCGAGATGCAGGATGAGCTGATGCGGCTGCAGACCATGCTGCACAAGACCATCGTCTTCATCACCCATGATTTCGACGAGGCGATAAGGCTGGCCGACCGCATCGCCATCATGAAGGACGGCGAAGTCATCCAGATCGGCACGCCGGAGCAACTGGTGGTCAATCCGGCGACCGACTACGTCGCCGAGTTCACCCGTGACGTCGACCGCGCCAAGGTGATTTCGGCACGCAGCCTGATGCGCCCTTGCGATGGCGCCGAACATGGCGGCACGGTGGCGCCGGAGGCCAAGATCGCCAGCTTCTCGGCCAGCATCGTTGCCGCCGGTAAACCGTTCGCCGTGGTCAACGGCACCGCCAAGCCGATCGGCGAGGTGACGCCGCAAGCGGTGATCGATCTTCTGGCCGGCATCGAGCGAGCCGGCGCATGACTGTAACGGCAAGCACCAGCCAGGCAAGGCCGCCGATTCAACGGTGGCTGGTGATCTGGGTGCTGGCGCTTGCCGCCGTGCTGGTGGTGTTCCTGCTGCAGGACGTCGTCCCTTGGGCTGTCGACTATCCGGCGAGCGCCGTCGTGCCCGTCGCCGACTGGGTCAGCGCGCTGATGGGCTGGATCAAGTCGAACCTGTCCTGGCTGACCCGCTCGGTCACCGCGATGCTCGGCGTGCCGCTCGACTTCGCGCTCAACCTCTTGGCCAAGAATTTCAAGATCGGTCACGGCGCGGACGCTTTCGTGCTGCCGCGTTTGTCCTGGGTTGGCGTCTGTGCGACCGCCTTCATTGCAGGATATGCAGCCGGCGGCAGAAAACTTGGCATGCTGGTTGGCGGCTGTTTCCTCTACATCGCGCTGTTCGGCCAGTGGACCAGCGCCATGCTGACCCTGGCGCTGATCTCGATCGCGGTGCCGTTCTGCATTCTCACCGGGCTATTCGCCGGCATCTGGGCGTGGCGCAAGCCGTGGGCGGAGAGGCTCATCGTCTCCCCTGCCCTCGACCTCATGCAGACGATCCCGACCTTTGCCTACCTGATCCCGATGCTGCTCCTGTTCGGCAACAGCCCGGTCTCGGCGATGATCGCCACCGCCATCTTCGCCACGCCGCCGATGGTGCGGGCAACCATGCTCGGCCTCACGCGGGTGCCCTTGGAGATCGGCGAGTTCAGCGACATGGCCGGCTGCACCGCGCGGCAGAAATTGTGGCGGGTGCTGTTGCCCTCGGCACGGCCGACGCTGATGGTTGGCGTCAACCAGGTGATCATGCTGGCGCTGAATATGGTGATCATCGCCTCGATGATCGGCGCCGGCGGGCTCGGCTACGACGTGCTGCTCGCTCTGCGCGCGCTGAAGGTCGGCGAGGCGATGGAAGCCGGGCTGGCCATCGTCGCGCTCGCCATCGCGCTCGACCGGCTGAGCCAGGCCATCGCCCACAAACAGGCAACAGGTAATGTCCACCGGTCGTCCGCCAGCCCGCGTTTCTGGCGGCGCTACCCCAATCTGACGCTGGCCATTGCGATTCTTGCCGTCACCACGCTGCTCGGCCTGTTCGTGCCGGCTTTCGCGGCCGTGCCGAAGGCGATCACCTTCACCACCGCGCCATTGTGGAAAGCGGCGGTGAACTGGGTGACGATCAACTTCTTCGACATCATCGAAGCGTTTCGGGTGGCGCTTATCCTCAACGTGCTCAATCCGGTGCGCGCCTTCTGCGAAGGATTTCCGTGGCTGGGCGCGGTGTTCCTGCTCGGCCTTGCCGGCTACCAGCTCTCAGGCTTGCGGCTGGCCGCACTTGTCGCGGCACTCACCGCCTTCTGCGCCATCACAGGCCTTTGGGAAAAGACCATGGCGACGGTCTATCTCTGCGGCATCTCGGCCTTCATAGCCTGCCTGATCGGCATTCCGATCGGGCTTGCGGCGGCGCGAAGCGACCGCTTCGAAAAGATCGTCACGCCCGTCATCGACACGCTGCAGGTGTTGCCGTCGTTCTGCTTCATCATTCCGGTGGTGATGCTGTTTCGTGTCGGCGATGTCACCGCAATGATCGCAACGATAGCCTTCGCCGTGGTGCCGGCGATCCGCTACACCAATCATGGCATCAGGCAGGTGCCGCCGGCACTGATCGAGGCGGCGAAGGTTTCCGGCTGCACGCCGCGCCAGACTTTTTTCCGTCTGCAATTGCCGCTGGCGCTTCCCGAAATCATGCTCGGCGTCAACCAGACGATCCTGATGGCGCTGGCGATGATCATCATCTGCGCCATGGTCGGCACCCGCGACCTCGGCCAGGAAGTGTTCATCGCGCTGTCGAAGGCCGATTCCGGCCGCGGCATTGTCGCCGGCCTCGCCATCGCCTTCATCGGCATCGTCGCCGACAGGCTGTTCAATGCGTGGACGGCGAAGGCACGGGCGAGACTGGGGTAAAACTCAACCGCCGATACCACCAAAAAGGAGAGAAGAGAATGACCAGCAGGGTAGCCAGCTGCACCTGCGGACAATTGCAGATACATTGCCCGCAAGAGCCGACCATGGTGTCGCTTTGCCATTGCCTCGACTGTCAGCGGCGGACCGGCAGTCCGTTTGGCATCGCGGCCTTCTTCGACGCCGCCGCGACCGATATCCGGGGCCCATCGAAGACATTCCAACGCGATTCCGACAGCGGCTTCCCGATCAGCTTCCATTTCTGCGGAGCGTGCGGGTCGACTGTGTTCTGGTATCCGTCACGAAAACCGGAGGCGGTCGCCGTGGCCGTCGGCTGTTTCGCCGATCCGTCCTTCCCGGCGCCGACAAAGTCAGTCTACGACAAGCGCCGCCACGGCTGGGTCGTGGTGCCAGACTGACGCCAAAGCCCGCCTCCTGGGCCACTACTCGGCCGCGACGCCTTTCACCTCGAGATAGCTCTCCATCGAATCGTCCAGCGCCTGCAGCCACGGCGTATGGTGCAGCGGCGCCATGGTCCCGGTCATCAGCGAGCGGTAGGCGTGGTCGCGGAAGCCCATGATGTTCTCCGCCTTGTGATGCTCCCATTCCATGAAGGTCTGGTTGACCGCCTCGACGTCGAAGCCGGGATAGTCGGTCTGGTCCATCAATTCCTTGGTGTAGTCGCCCTGGAACCAGATCATCTGCTCGGCGTCCTCAAGCGTCTCCTCGCGGGCGCGCCATTTGGCGCCATGCGCCGCCATCGCCTCGGCCGAGGGCAGCTTGATGCGGCCCATGATGACGTCGCGGGCGAACCAGGCCTGCGCGTCGAACATGTTGAAGGTGTAGAACTGGTCCTGCATGCCGATATAGGACAGCTTCGGGTTCTTCTCCCAGACCACGCCCTCGTAGAGGTCGAGCGGCCACATGCGATTGGCTGTCTTGAGCTTGAGGTCATCGGTCAGGAAGGGGAAGGAATGGAGATAGCCGGTGCACAGGATGATGGCATCGACATCCTTGGTCGTGCCGTCCTTGAAATGCGCCGTCTTGCCGACGACCTTCTGCAGCAGCGGCACCTCTTTCCAATTCTCCGGCCATTTGAAACCCATCGGCTTGGAGCGATAGCTGGAGGTGATCGATTTGGCGCCGTATTTGTAGCATTGCGAACCGATGTCCTCGGCCGAATAGGAACGCCCGATGATCAGGATGTCCTTGCCCTTGAACTCCATCGCGTCGCGGAAATCGTGGCTGTGCAGGATGCGGCCGTTGAAGGTCGAGAAGCCCTCGAAATAAGGCACGTTGGGCACGGAGAAGTGCCCGGAGGCAACAACGACATTGTCGAACTCTTCGGAGTACGTCACGTCGTTGGTCCGGTCATGCGCGGTGACGGTGAATTTCTTCGTCTCGTCCGAGAAAGTGACCATGCGCACCGGGCTGTTGAAGCGCACCCATTTGCGCAGGCCCGACTTCTCGACGCGGCCCTTGATGTAGTCCCACAGCACGGCGCGTGGCGGGTAGGAGCCGATCGGCCGGCCGAAATGCTCCTCGAATGTGTAGTCGGCGAATTCCAGGCATTCCTTCGGCCCGTTCGACCAGAGGTAGCGGTACATCGAGCCGTGCACGGGATCGCCATGTTCGTCGAGCCCGGTGCGCCAGGTGTAGTTCCACAGGCCGCCCCAGTCGGACTGCTTTTCGAAGCAGACGATCTCGGGAATCTCGGCGCCCTTGTCGGCAGCCGACTTGAAGGCCCTGAGCTGAGCCAGACCGGACGGCCCGGCTCCAATGACGGCAACACGAGTTTTCATTCCAGGGCCTCCTCTTTTTTGATTTCCCCAGCGAAACAAATTTCACTGACAGGACAGTAATTGGCCCTTCCGTGCTGTCAACAGCGATCTGCGGAAACGGCGTTTGCGCACAATCGATTCCTGGCGAATAACCGGCCACGGCCGCACTCAAAGGACCGGCGCATGCGCCACAAGACGGCTTGCCGTTGCGGTTGCGCTGTTGTATCGCCACCTGACATGTTCACCTAGAGTGAAATAAATCCGCGAAGTCCGGGGGGCGACATGGCGAAAGACAGTACCAAGGCCGGGCTTGCCGGCGCCAAACCAAAGCCGCAGCCAAAGGTCTCGGCGGACGGCAAGACCATCCGGGCGCCGCTGACGCAGAACCCGCACGCCATCCGCGATACCCGCGAAAAAGTGCTCGAGGTGGCGATTGGCCGCGAGGTGCGGGCCTTCCGCAAGAAGCTCGGCATCACCGTCGCCGATCTCGCTGTCGCCACCGACATTTCGCTGGGCATGCTGTCCAAAATCGAGAACGGCATCACCTCACCATCGCTGACCACGCTGCAGGCGCTGTCGCGGGCGCTCGGCGTTCCCGTCACCGCCTTCTTCCGCCGTTTCGAAGAAGAACGCAGCGCTGTCTTCGTCAAGGCCGGCCAAGGCCTTGACGTCGAACGCCGCGGCACGCGCGCCGGCCACCAGTACAATCTGCTCGGTCATATCGGTTCCAACACCAGCGGCGTCGTGGTCGAGCCCTATCTGATCACGCTGACCGAGGATTCCGACGTGTTCCCGACCTTCCAGCACGAAGGCATGGAGTTCCTCTACATGCTCGAGGGCGAGGTCGTTTACCGGCATGGCAGCAACCTCTATCCGATGAAGCCCGGCGACAGCCTGTTCTTCGACGCCGACGCGCCGCACGGGCCGGAAGAACTGACGCGGCTGCCGATGCGGTACCTTTCGATTATCTGCTATCCGCAGAACAGCGCTGGTTAGGCACTTGGTTCCTCGCCCCTGTAGTGGGGAGAGGTGGCTCGGCGAAGCCGAGACGGAGAGGGGAGCGCCCTACGAAGGCCCCCTCTCCGTCCGCTTCGCGGACACCTCTCCCCCGCCTCTGGCGGGGGCGAGGAACCCAAGTCTTTGGAGGTCAATCCGGCCCAAACCCCGGTGATGTCGCGCTCCCATCATCCAGCTTCGACAGCCACTCGACCAGCGTCGAACGATAGCGGGTCAAGCCCTTGTAGGTGGCGAGTTCCTCCGGCAGGTCGCGGATGACGCGATGCAGGCGCCGCGCCCATTTCGGCTGCGTCACCAGTTCGTCCATTTTGATCAGGTAGCAGCGGATCGGGAAGACGATGCCGTTGGAGCGCGGCAGCCGCCAGAAGCTCTGCAACTCGACCCGCAGGTGCACCTTGTCGCCGACGTTCTCGGGCGTCACCGTTGCCCGGTCCGGACCCCATTTGTGGTAGTTTTCGGGGCTGGTATCGAGGCGCGGATTGATGGTCATCGTCCAGTTCAGGCGCCTGGCCGGCTTGCCCTGCTGGATATTGGTGAGGAATTTTAGCGCCCTGACGAAAATCCCCTTCTCATGCGCCAGCGGCACCGGCGCGTGCCACTCGAAGAAATTCATGCCGATGTCGAAATCGAGCGACCAGTCGGCCTGGGTGGTGACCATGCCGGCATCCATCCACAGATTGCCGTCGCGCTGGTCGAGGATGCAGAAATCGCCCTGGCTCTGGCGGGTGATGTATTCCATCGGCCCGTAAGGCAACGTCGAGGTGTCGCCGAAGGTGAAGGTGTCATCGATGCCGAGCGGCCGGTTGATCCAGCGCCAGCGATCGCCGTCGCGCGTCAGCGTGAAATGCTCGGGGTAACCCAGCGCCTGCTGCTCCATCAAAAGTTCCAGCAGATCCCAGCCGGCGAGCGTCATGTGCGGCAGCGACTGGCAGCGCAGCGGATCCTCTGCCAGCACCATCGCGCGGTCCTGCATCTCGGCAACATAGTGTTCGTCGACGTCGATGAGGTTCTCCAGCACCGAGCCCTTCGGGCCGACGACATGCGGCTCGATATTGACGGCATACATGTAGCTGTCTTCGTGGAACGGGAACGGAAACCGTCTGATGTGCTCAGGGCTGTTCCTGAAGGTGAAGTCGTCGCGGAACGTTTCCTTGCGAAAGGTGATGCCCATGATTTCCTCCTAGAGCGGGATGCCCGCTCTATCTCTTTGTTTTAGCCGCATTTCTGCGACGCCAAGTATCCACTTGGCTGCAAAATGCTCTACCGTTCCAGCACCAGCGACCGGCCTTCGAAGCGCGACACGCACGGCATGATCTTCCTGCCGGAACGGTGCTCTTCCTCGCTCAGCCAATGGTCGTTGTGGATGAACTTGCCGTCGCACGAGATGACGTTGGTCTCGCACTGGCCGCAGACGCCGCCGCGGCAGAGATAGGGTGGATCGACGCCGGCCGCCTCGATGGCTTCGAGCAGGCTCTGCTGCGAGCCGACGCGGATGGTCTTGCCGCTGACGGCGAGCGTCACGTCGAATGGCAGGCCGGGCTGGGGCGCCGCGAAATGCTCGTAGTGCACGGTCTCCGGCGGCCAGCCGAGCGCGGCGGCGCGGTCGCGCACCCAGTTGATCATGCCGGCGGGGCCGCAGACATAGAGATGCGTGCCGAGTGGTTGCGAGGACAACAGCCGGTCGAGATCGATACGCTCCTCAAGGTCATCGTGATAGAGCCGGACCCGACGGCCGTAGCGTTCCCCGAGCACGTCGGCATAGGTACCAAGCGAGGCGGTGCGGCAGGTGTAGTGCAGTTCGAAATTGCCGCCTTCGCCAGCCAGTTGCGCGGTCTGCGCCATGAACGGCGTGATGCCGATGCCGCCGGCCAGCATCAGGTGTTTTTTCGCCCTGAGATCAAGCGAGAACAGGTTGACCGGATAGCTGATCACCATCTCCAGGCCCGGCTTGACGGACCGGTGCATGAACAGCGAGCCGCCACGGCCGACATCGTCGCGGCGCACCGAGATGGTGTATTCGCGCGTGTCGAGCGGCGAGCCCATCAGCGAATAGGGATTGAGCCTTGTGCGCTCGCCATCGCGCATCTCGACCACGACATGGGCGCCGCCGGAAAAGGTCGGCAACAACCCGCCATCACGCCGGCGGAAATGGAAGCGGGTGACCAGGTTATTGACCGGGACAACGTCGCTGACCACGACATCGAGCTTGGTGGTGCCGGTGCTCATCGGAAGATCTCCTCCATCGGAGGAATTTCACTGCGGTCTTCGGCATTGATGCAGACGCCCTGGAACGCGGCAAGGCGCCGGGAATAGTGATCGCGCACCAAAAGCAGCAGGCCGCAATGCGAGCAGGTCGCCGGCTGCGTCGTCACGTTTTCGGTAATGCCCTTGCAGTGCACGCACTGCATGCGCCGCGCCAGCGAGCCGCGATGCTCGGTCTGCATGGAGGTGTGGTCGATGCCGGCTTCGAGCGCCACCTGCATGGCCTGGCCGATCAGCCCTTCGGTGCCGGCGAGATAGAGGCGCAGACCCATATGCGCGTTGGTCAAGGTCTGCTTCAGACGCGGCAGCAGGCTGGCGAAGGACGGCGCGATGTGCAGCTGCGCCGGCTCCAAGGCTTCGAGAGCGGCAACGTATTTGCCGTCTGGACCGGCAATGAAGACGATTTCGGCTCCGTCGAAGAATCCGGCCGGAGCCCTGGCGGCCATGTCTTTTATCGCGAGCGCGCCTTCGGCATCCGCCACGAAAAGATGATGCTTGCCCGCCTGCGGAGACAGGGTCCCGTAAATGGGCCGGCTGATGATGGTCTTGGCTGCCATTCTGTCTTTGTGCCTCGAAACCCTCGCTGTCGATTATGCCTCAGCCTTTCGCCGTGCGCTTGGTCTTCTTGGGATCGTCGAACGGCAAGGGCTGCGCCGTCGCCTTGATCGATCCGCTCTTGTTGCGGATTTCGAGCTTGGTGTCCTTGACCGCGCAGTCGACGTCGAGCCGGGCGATGCCCATCGATTTTTTGACCAGCGGCGAATACATGGCGCAGGTCACCACGCCGACCTTTTTACCGTCGCGATAGACCGGCGCGCCTTCATCGGCTGGCTCCTTGCCGTCGAGCAGGACGCCGTAGATCTTGAAGCGCTCCTTGCCTTTCAGGCGATAGTGCTCCTCGGCACCGCGAAAACCGGTCTTGCCGGGGCTGACGGTGAAGTCGAGGCCGAGTTCCCACAGCGTGTCGCCGGGGCCTTCATTGTCGAACGGGTATTTCTGCGAATTGTCGTAGGGGTAGAACAGCAGGTAGCTCTCGACGCGCAGCATGTCGAGCGTGGTGAAGCGGCATGGAATGATGCCGGCCCCCTTGCCCTCTTCGAGGATCCTGTCCCAGATCGTGCCGGCATCCTGGCCACGGCAGAAGATTTCGTAGCCGCGCTCGCCGGTATAGCCGGTGCGCGAGATCATGACGGGGAAGCCGAAGAGCTGCGTCTGCATGTGATGGAAGTAGTTGAGGTCGCGAATGCCCGGCACGTGCTTGGCCAGATAGTCGACCGCCGTCGGCCCCTGCAGCGACAAATCGTGCAGATTGTCGTCGAAGCGCAGCGATACGTCCCGGCCCATGGCCGCTCGCTGCAATTCCTCATGGCCGGTGCCCGAGCCGTGCACCACCATCCAGGAATTCGGCCCCATCCGGTAGAGGATACAATCGTCGGTGAATTTTCCCGCTTCGTTCAGCATGCAGGCGTAAGCCGACTTGCCGGGATAGATTTTCTCCACGTCGCGCGTGGTGGCGAGGTCGATCAGGTGCGAGGCGTGCGGCCCTGTGATGTGAACCTTCTTCAGGCCGGAAACATCCATAAGCCCGGCCTTGGTGCGGATGGCGACATATTCCTCATCGGCATCCTTGTCATAGGTCCAGGCGGTGCCCATTCCGCTCCAGTCTTCGAGTTTCGACCCCAGAGCGCGATGGCGATCCGCCAGGGTTGAAAATCTCCAGGATGCCGTCATCCGCTCGTCCTCCGTTCGAAAATCATGCTGTTCCCTGCTCCTTTGCCCGAGGCCGGAGCTTTGGATGGAATATTGACCGCAAACGCGGGAAGCCTGCAATCCCCTTGAAGCAAATAATTTCATTGTCAGGCAAAATTGTTCACTCGAAGCGAGCGGTTAACTCTACGTAAATTCGTCTTGACAAGTCAGGGATTCGAGCGGAATTTATGAAAAAAATTTCACTCTCTTGAAAGAGGGCGGCGGGCGGTGGATTCGGAACCGGGCGTCGGCAAAGAAGGGGAAAACCGATGTCAGACCTGCAGCAGCGCATCGAAGCGCTGTACCGCTCCGATTTGCGCGGATCCACGCTTCTGATCGTCTGCCTGTGGGCGACGATCCTCTTCGTCCTCCTCATGACTTGGCCATACATTCCCCAGGGCGGCATCAAGGCCGTCGTAGCCCTGGCCGCCGCCGCGGTGCTCATCTTCAACACGGCGGCCATCCTGGCGATGGTCAAACACTACAAGGAAGACAAGGAGTTCATCTACGGGCTCGACATCAAGAACGCCGACGCGTCCCGCAACCGCAAGTCCTGAGGGGAGAAACAATGTCCCGCTACACGCCGCCGGAGCAGAGCAAGGCCGCGCAAGTCTTCGACATCGCCGTTGTCGTGGTCGCCATCTTCGTGGCGCTGTGGCTACCGCTGAAGCTTGGTCTTGCCGGGGCCGCAAAATCCATCGATGCACTCGATGCCAAGACCTGGGAAGCGCTCGGGCAGAATCCGACCATGGCCTCGATCTGGGAAAAGCTCGGCTATACGCCGGAGACCGCGCACGACATCATCCAGAACCGGTTCCACTACATCATCGACTGGCCGACACTGATCATCATGGCGGCCGTCCTGATCGGTTATTTCGTGTTCCTGTTCCGGGCATCCGACCGCGAATATCGCGATGTCATCAACGAGAAGTTCGACGACAAATAGAGTTTGGCGACGAAGAATTTGGGGACACGATCATGTGGGTGGCACTCTCTTACGCATGCTGGGGCATCTCGATCGTGCTCGCGCTGTGGATGCTCTACGACTGGTTCAAGATCGATACAAACTACTCCGAGGACGTTCTGACCTCGTCGCGTGAAGGCGAGCTTGAAGCCGCTTCCGAAAAACACCGGATCTGAGTGGGGATAGATCGATGACGGTCGCGCTTGAAAACAACATCACCACCACAATTCACGGCGACCGGGTATCGCTGCTTCGGGTGCTCGGCCCGGCCCATGTCTGGGCGCTCGGTGTCGGCATCGTTCTGGTCGGCGAGTTCACCGGTTGGAATTTCTCGGCCGACAAGGGCGGCGCGCTGGCGGCCCTGATCGTGTGCTGGGTCGTCGGACTGCTCTACACCTCGGTGGCCATGATCGATTCCGAGGTGACGTCGACGGTCGCCGCCGCCGGCGGCCAGTACGCCCAGGCCAAGCACATCGTGGGCCCGCTGATGGCGTTCAACGTCGCGCTGTTCCTGGTCTTTGCCTACACGATGCTGGAAGTGTCCGACGCCATCCTGCTCGGCGACACGATCGTCGCCAAGGCCGGCGTCGAAGGGCTAACCCACAATTCCTTCATCGCCGCCACCATCGTGGTGCTGGCCTGGCTCAACTATCGCGGCGTGTTGATGACGCTCAACGTCAATTTCGTCATCACGGCAATCGCCTATGTCTCGATCGTCGTCCTGTTCTTCTCGGTCAGCCCCTGGACGCAAGGCGCGGTGCTGAAGCTCAACGAACTGGTCACTCCAGGCAACGCGCTGCCCTATGGCTGGATCGGCGTCATTGCCGCCTTCCAGTTCGGCATCTGGTATTATCTCGGCATCGAAGGCACCACGCAGGCGGCCGAAGAGGTGCGCTCGCCCGCACGCTCGCTGCCCTACGGCACGATGGCCGGCATGATCACGCTTCTGATCGCCGCCGCCATGACCTGGTATGTCTGCGCCTCGCTGATGCCATGGGAATATCTCGGCATCACCTATTATCCGCTGTGGGATGCCGGCAAGCTGACCGGAAGCCCGCTGCTCGAGAACCTTCTGTTCATAGCGACGCTGCTCGCCGCGCTTGCCTCGGCAAACGGTTGCATCAACGACGCGGCGCGCGCCTGGTTCTCGCTCGGCCGCGACCGCTATCTGCCGAGCTGGTTCTCGGCGGTGCATCCGAAATACCGCACGCCCTACCGCTCGATCCTGTTCCTGCTGCCGATCGCGCTGGCCTTCGCCTTCATCGCCGATCTCAACCAGGCGATCACCTTCTCGATCCTGTCGGGCGTCCTGCAGTACACTTTCATGAGCATCAACATCATGATGTTCCGCAAGAAGTGGCCGCTGGGGTCGATCCGCCGCGGCTACACGCACCCCTTCCATCCGCTGCCGGCAATCGTGCTGTTCTGCCTGTGCGTGGTGACCTTCTTCGCCATCTTCCTCGGCTTCGGCTCGCAGTTGATCGCCATGGTCGCCTTCTATTTCCTGATCTCGCTGTGGTTCCACTTCTACCGCTACAAATTCGTGCGGCGTGGCGACCAGTTCACCATGCCGTGGCCGAAACCGCAGGGCTATTGATGGGAGTAGGCCCGCCCAGGATCTGGACGGGCCTTGCACGATAAAATGTCCGAGGTGACATCAGCACTGCTTGCCGGGGCAATTGTCCTGGCTCTCGTCCTTCACTTTGCGTGGCTGGCACGCCGCAGCCGCGACAGGGCCTCGGCCGCGCTCGCCGCCGACGAGGCCAGCATTCGCACCATCGTCGCGGACGCGGCCAATGTCTCGGAGGGCACGGCCGGCGTCATCACCTGGGAAGGATCGTGGAACGGCCATCATGTCCAGTTGCGCACCATCGTCGACACGCTGGCGACACGAAAGCTGCCGGCGCGCTGGCTGTCGGTGTCCATTACCGAAAAGGTCGCGGTGCCGGCCGTTTTCGACATGATGATGCGGCCGGGCTCGCCGACGACATTCTCGAATTTCGACCATCTGGACCATACGCTGCCGAAAGCTCCGGGATTTCCGGCCGAAGCCGTGCTGCGGACGGACCGCAGAGGCACGCGTTTTCCGCAAGGCATCATCGCCGGTCATCTCGAACCCTTTGCGGATGGCCGCGCCAAGGAGCTGCTGATCACGCCAAACGGAGTGCGCATCGTGTGGTTGCTGGCCGAGGCCGAGCGGGCACGCTACGGGGTCTTCCGGCAGGCCGCGTTCGGTGACACGCGTATCGATGCGACGCTGATCGAACGGCTGCTCGTATCTCTCTCGAAGCTGCGCGACGCCATCAACCGAAGCGAACGGCAGGCCGCATGAGCACTTCAAACACTTCGCCGGCGCCAGTGAGCCCTTATCTCGTCCTGGGCGCCGCAATCGTGCTGCCGGCAAGCGGGCATGTCATTCTTGGCGTACCGGTGCGCGGACTGCAGTTCCTTTTCTTCATGGTCATCCTGGCCTGGGTGACCGCCAAGATTTCGCCGCCGGATGCCAACTTCGTCGGCCGTCACGCCGGCGGCTTCCTGATCTATGCGCTGTCGATCCTCGACGCCTATAAGATCGCCCGAATCCGCGCCGCCAAATGGGCTCATAATGCCCAGCGCGAGGGCGATGTTACGCAGAGTGGCATTGAGCCGCATACGTAACCAGAGGAAAATTTTTTTCATCCCATTGAATTCAAGGATTTCATTCGGTACATCATCTCTAGTCACAAACGTCGGGAGGCTGACATGTGCGGAATCGTTGGACTTTTCCTGAAGGACAAGGCGCTGGAGCCGAAGCTCGGCGCGATGCTGTCGGAGATGCTGGTATCGCTCAGCGATCGCGGCCCTGACAGCGCCGGCATCGCCATCTATGGCGCGACATCGGGCAACGAGGCCAAGATCACCATCCAGTCGCCGAAGCCTGACCGCGATTTTCGCGGGCTGGACGCCGAACTCGCCAAGGCTCTCGGAGCGCCGGTGAGCATTGCGGTGAAATCGACACATGCGGTGGTCAGGACCACGCCCGACAAGGTCGACGCGGCGCGTGAAGCCCTCCAGTCGCTCAGGCCCGATGTCCGCATCATGGGCGCCGGCGAAGCGGTTGAAATCTACAAGGAAGTCGGCCTGCCGGAGGCCGTCGTCGATCGCTTCGATGTCCGCAAGATGACCGGCACGCATGGCATCGGCCACACCCGCATGGCGACGGAATCGGCGGTGACGACGATGGGCGCGCACCCCTTCTCGACCGGCGCCGACCAGTGCCTGGTGCACAATGGGTCGCTGTCCAACCACAACAATGTCCGTCGCGAGCTGGTCCGCGAAGGCATGAAATTCGAGACCGAGAACGATACCGAGGTGGCGGCCGCCTACCTTTCCTCGCAAATGGCGCATGGCAAGAATCTCGGCGAGGCACTGGAAGGCACGCTCTCCGACCTCGACGGCTTCTTCACCTTCGTCGTCGGCACCAAGAATGGTTTTGGCGTGGTGCGCGATCCGATCGCCTGCAAGCCCGCCGTGATGGCCGAAACCGACCAATATGTCGCCTTCGGCTCGGAATATCGCGCGCTGACCAAACTGCCCGGCATCGACAATGCGAGGGTCTGGGAACCGGAGCCCGCAACCGTTTATTTCTGGGAGCATTGAGTTCATGCCGGCAACCTCCAAGGCAACGCGCGAAAGCCATGCGCGCGTCTTCGACCTCGACGTCCAGTCGTTGCGCGAACTCAACCAGGCGCTCCATAAGCTGACCGCCGGCTCGAATGAGACGGCATGGGAAGTGCTCAACCCGAAAGGCAACCACTCGGTCGCCGTCGGTGTCGACCAGCCCGTCAGCATCGATGTGCGCGGCAGCGTCGGCTATTATTGCGGCGGCATGAATTCGGGCAGCGCCATCACCGTGCACGGCTCTGCCGGCCCCGGCGTCGGCGAGAACATGATGGCGGGTTCGATAACCGTCAAAGGCGACGCCAGCCAGTATGCCGGCGCCACCGGCAAGGGCGGGCTGCTGGTCATCGAAGGCAATGCCTCCTCGCGCTGCGGCATCTCGATGAAGGGCATCGACATCGTCGTGCACGGCAATATCGGCCACATGTCGGCCTTCATGGCGCAGTCCGGCAATCTCGTGGTTTTGGGCGATGCCGGTGATGCGCTGGGCGATTCCATCTACGAGGCACGGCTTTTCGTGCGCGGCAAGGTCGATAGTCTGGGCGCCGACTGCATCGCCAAGGAGATGCGGCCTGAGCACATCGACTTGCTGCAAGGCCTGCTCGACCGCGCCGGCGTGATTGGGGTCAAGCCGTCGGAGTTCAAGCGCTACGGCTCGGCGCGCACGCTCTACAATTTCAATATCGACAACGCCGACGCGTATTGAGGCAAGATGACGTACCGCAACCCGCCGACGACACCGCGCAAATCCGCGACTTTCGACGACTACACGCTTTCCGAAATCCGCCGCGCCGCGGCGACCGGCATCTACGATATCAGAGGTGCCGGCGCCAAGCGCAAGCTGCCGCATTTTGATGACCTCCTGTTCCTCGGCGCCTCGATCTCCCGCTATCCGCTGGAAGGCTACCGCGAGCGCTGCGACACCTCGGTGGTGCTGGGTTCGCGTCACGCCAAGAAGCCGATCGAGCTGAAGATCCCGATCACCATCGCCGGCATGAGCTTCGGCTCGCTGTCCGGCCCGGCCAAGGAAGCGCTCGGGCGCGGTGCGACGCTCTCCGGCACCTCGACCACCACCGGCGACGGCGGCATGACCGAGGAAGAGCGCGGCCATTCCAAACAGCTCGTCTATCAGTACCTGCCGTCGCGCTACGGCATGAACCTGCGCGACCTGCGCCGCGCCGACGCGATCGAGGTGGTCGTCGGCCAGGGCGCCAAACCAGGCGGCGGCGGCATGCTGCTTGGCCAGAAGATTTCCGACCGCGTCGCCGAGATGCGCACGCTGCCGAAAGGCATCGACCAGCGCTCAGCCTCGCGCCACCCCGACTGGACCGGCCCGGACGATCTCGAGATCAAGATCCTCGAACTGCGCGAAATCACCGACTGGGAAAAACCGATCTACGTCAAGGTCGGCGGCGCCCGCCCCTACTATGACACAGCGCTCGCGGTGAAGGCCGGCGCCGACGTCGTCGTGGTCGACGGCATGCAGGGCGGCACGGCGGCGACGCAGGAAGTGTTCATCGAAAATGTCGGCCAGCCGACGCTCGCCTGTATCAGGCCGGCGGTGCAGGCGCTGCAGGATCTCGGCATGCACCGCAAGGTGCAGCTGATCGTCTCCGGCGGCATCCGCAACGGGGCCGATGTCGCCAAGGCGCTGGCGCTCGGCGTCGACGCGGTGTCGATCGGCACCGCAGCGCTCGTCGCGCTCGGCGACAATGATCCCCGCTGGGAGGCGGAGTATAACGAACTCGGCACCACGTCAGGCGCCTATGACGACTGGCATGAGGGCAAGGACCCTGCCGGCATCACCACGCAGGACCCGGAACTGATGAAGCGTGTCGACCCCGTGGCCGCCGGGCGCCGGCTGGCGAACTATCTCAAGGTAATGACGCTGGAGGCGCAGACCATCGCCCGCGCCTGCGGCAAGAACAGCCTGCACAATCTCGAACCCGAGGACCTCGTCGCATTGACGATCGAGGCGGCCGCCATGGCCGGTGTGCCGCTGGCCGGCACCAACTGGATACCGGGGAAGAACGGCTTCTAAAACACACCCGAAATACCATAAGCGAGGAACTATAATGGGGAACGATCTCGCCGCTTTCGCCAAAAAGAACGGCGTCAAATATTTCATGATTTCCTACACTGACCTGTTCAGTGGCCAGCGTGCCAAGCTGGTACCGGCGCAGGCGATCGCCGATATGCAGAAGGATGGTGCGGGCTTTGCCGGTTTCGCCACCTGGCTCGATCTGACGCCGGCGCATCCCGACATGCTGGCGGTGCCGGATCCGGACTCGGTCATCCAATTGCCGTGGAAACCGGAAGTCGCCTGGGTCGCGGCCAACTGCATCATGGACGACAAGGAGGTCGACCAGGCGCCACGCAACACGCTGAAGCGGCTGATCGCCGAGGCTGCCGCCGACGGCATGCATGTCAAGACCGGCGTCGAAGCCGAGTTCTTCCTGATCTCGCCGGACGGCAAGGCGATCTCCGACGAATACGACACGGCATCGAAGCCTTGCTACGACCAGCAAGCCATCATGCGCCGCTACGATGTCATCGCCGAGATCTGCGACCACATGCTGGCGCTCGGCTGGGGCGCCTACCAGAACGACCACGAGGACGCCAACGGCCAGTTCGAGATGAACTGGGCTTTCGACGACGCGCTGCCGACCGCCGACAAGCATTCCTTCTTCAAGTTCATGGTCAAGTCGATCGCGGAAAAGCATGGCCTGCGCGCCACCTTCATGCCCAAGCCCTTCCAGGGTCTGACCGGCAATGGCTGCCATGCCCACATCTCGGTCTGGGACAAATCAGGCAAGACCAATGTCTTCGCCGACAATTCAATGGAGCTTGGCCTGTCGGCCAAGGGCAAGAACTTCCTCGGCGGCATCATGAAGCACGCCTCCGCACTCGCCGCGATCACCAACCCGACGGTCAATTCCTATAAGCGCATCAACGCGCCGCGCACCATTTCGGGTGCGACCTGGGCGCCGAACACGGTGACCTGGACCGGCAACAACCGCACCCACATGGTGCGCGTGCCCGGCCCTGGACGTTTCGAATTGCGCCTGCCGGATGGCGCGGTCAACCCCTATCTCCTGCAGGCGGTCATCATCGCCGCCGGCCTCGACGGCATCCGTTCGAAGGCCGATCCGGGCAAGCGCTACGACATCGACATGTACCAGCACGGCCACACGGTGAAGGGCGCGCCGAAACTGCCGCTCAACCTGCTCGACGCCTTGCGCGAGTTCGACAAGGACAAATCACTCAAGGCGGCGCTGGGTGAGGAATTCTCGTCGGCATATCTAAAGCTGAAGCACCAGGAATGGAATTCCTATGCTTCGCACTTCACGCAATGGGAGCGCGACCACACGCTGGACATTTGATCGTCCTGGCGGTGCGAGCGACCTCGGAATGAACGTATGAAATACTCGATCTTCTCGCTCGCGCGCGCCGCTCTTTCCGGCCACAAAAACTGGCAACGCACCTGGCGCGACGCTGCGCCGAAGGACCGCTACGACGTGGTGATCATCGGCGGCGGCGGCCATGGGCTCGCCACCGCCTGGTTCCTGGCCAGCGAGTTCGGCATCAAGAATGTCGCGGTGCTGGAAAAGGGCTGGATCGGCTCCGGCAATGCCGGCCGCAACACGACCATCATCCGCTCCAATTACGGCCTGCCCGGCAACACCGGCTTCTACGAATTGTCGATGAAGCTGTGGGAGCGGATGGAGCAGGACCTCAACTACAACGCGATGGTCAGCCAGCGCGGCGTTCTCAATCTCTATCATTCCGACGCACAGCGCGATGCCTATGCGCGGCGCGGCAACACCATGCGCATCAACGGCATCGATGCCGAACTGCTCGACCAGCCGGCGCTGAAGAAGATGCTGCCGTTCCTGAACTTCGACCATGCGCGCTTCCCGGTGCAAGGCGGGCTGCTGCAACGGCGCGGCGGCACGGCGCGCCACGATGCGGTGGCCTGGGGCTACGCCCACGCTGCCAGTGAACTTGGCGTCGACATCATCCAGAATTGCGAAGTCACCGGCTTTGTCAGGGACGCGAACGGCAAGGTGACCGGCGTCGAGACCTCGCGCGGCAGGATCGGCGCCGGCAAGGTCGGCATGGCGGTTGCCGGCTCTTCCTCGCGCGTCGCTGATATGGCGGGCTTGCGCCTGCCGATCGAAAGCCATGTGCTGCAGGCCTTCGTCTCCGAGGCGATCAAGCCGCTCATTCCCGGCGTCATGACGTTTGGCGCCGGACATTTCTATGTCAGCCAGTCCGACAAGGGCGGCCTCGTCTTCGGCGGCGACATCGACGGCTACAATTCCTACGCCCAGCGCGGCAATCTGCCTGTGATGGAGGATGTCTGCGAGGGCGGCATGGCGATCATCCCGATGATCGGCCGCGTGCGGCTGTTGCGCCAGTGGGGCGGCATCATGGACATGTCGATGGACGGCTCGCCGATCATCGACAAGACACCGGTCAATGGGCTCTATCTCAATGCCGGCTGGTGCTATGGTGGCTTCAAGGCGACACCCGGCTCGGGCCTTGTCTTCGCCCATCTGATCGCGCGCGATGAACCGCACAAGGAGGCCGCGCGCTTCCGCCTCGACCGGTTCCGGACCGGTGCGGTGATCGACGAAAAGGGCCAGGGCGCCCAACCGAACCTGCACTGAAGGCGGCTGGAACCATGCGCATTACCTGTCCCTTCTGCGGCGAACGCGAACTCGGCGAATTCACCTATCTCGGCGACGCCAAGCCGGTGCGGCCGGCCGCCGACGCCGGCGAGGACGCCGTCTATGACTATGTCTATCTGCGCGACAATATCGCCGGCGTGATGGACGAGAACTGGTATCACGGCGGCGGCTGCCGGGCCTGGCTGAAGGTCACCCGCAACACGCTGACGCACGAGATTTCCGGGGTAGAGGCTGCTGCCGGCGCTGGCGCGAGGCAGGTGGCGAAATGAGCAATTTTGCTAACGTCGCCGCCCTTCGCCATGAAATGAGAGGCCGGACACCATGACCTCTCATCGCCTCTCTTCCGGCGGTCTCGTCGACCGTTCGGCGCCGCTGAATTTCAGTTTCGACGGCAAGAGCTACTCCGGCTTCAAAGGCGACACGCTTGCCTCGGCACTGGTTGCCAACGGCGTCAAGCTGGTCGGCCGCTCGTTCAAGTATCACCGGCCGCGCGGCATCCTGACGGCGGGGTCGGAAGAGCCCAACGCCTTGGTCGAACTGCGCAGCGGCGCGCGGCGCGAGCCGAACACCAAGGCGACGACGGCCGAACTCTATGAAGGTCTTGAGGCCGCCAGCCAGAACCGCTGGCCGTCGCTCAATTTCGACGTCATGTCGGTCAACCAGCTGTTCGCGCCGATCTTCGTCGCCGGCTTCTACTACAAGACCTTCATGTGGCCGGCGAAGTTCTGGGAAGCGATCTACGAGCCGGCAATCCGACGCGCCGCCGGCCTTGGCCGCGCGGCGGGCATCGCCGATCCCGACCATTACGACAAGGCGTGGGCGCATTGCGATGTGCTGATCGCCGGCTCGGGCCCGACCGGCCTCGCGGCCGCATTGGCCGCAGGCCGCACGGGTGCGCGCGTCATCCTGTGCGAGGAGGATTTTACCCCCGGCGGCCGCCTGCTTGCCGATGGCGGCACGATCGACGGCATGCCGGCGGCCGAATGGCTTTCACGGACGCTGGCTGAACTTGGATCCCTGCCCGACGTGCGCATAATGACGCGCACGACGCTGTTCGGCGTCTATGACGGCGGCACCTATGGCGCCATCGAGCGCGTCAACGACCACGTGCCCTCGCCGCCCGAGCATCAGGTGCGGCAGCGTCTGTGGCGGATCGTGGCCAAGCGCTGCGTCGTCGCCGCAGGCGCGCTCGAACGGCCGATCGTCTTTGCCGGCAACGACGCGCCGGGCGTGATGATGGCGTCCGCCATGCGCAGCTATATCGGGCGCTATGCCGCGACGCCGGCGAAGCGCATCGCGCTCTTCACCAACAACGAGGATGGCTGGCGCACGGTGGAGACCGCACTCGGTGCCGGCTTGCAAGTGGCGGCCGTGATCGACGCGCGCGCGGAGATTTCGCCGGCGCATCGCTCGCTTGCAAGCAAGGGCGGCTTTCCCGTTCTGCATGGCTCCGTCAGCGGCATCGATGGCGGCAAAACCGGCGTGCGCAAGATTTCGGTCTCGCTCACAGGCGGCGCGCGCGCCGAAGTTGAAGCCGACGGGCTTGCCGTTTCCGGCGGATGGAACCCGACCGTCGGGCTCACCTCCTACCATCGCGGCCGGCCGATATGGCGCGACGACATCGCCGCCTTCGTGCCTGACGGCGCACCGCCCGGCATGGTCGCAGCGGGCGCCGCAAACGGTGCCTTCGGACTTGGCGCCTGCCTGCGCGAAGGTTTTGCGGCGGGCGTGACGGCGGCACGCGATGCCGGACATGGCAATGGTTCAGGCTCCACGCCGGTGGCCGATGACGAGGCCTTTTCGCTGACGCCGCTGTGGCATGTCGCCGGCAAGGGCAAGGCCTTTGTCGACCAGCAGCATGACGTCACCGCATCCGACATCGAGTTGGCGCAGCGTGAGGGTTTTGAATCGGTCGAGCACCTGAAGCGCTACACCACGCTTGGCATGGCGACCGACCAGGGCAAGACCTCGAATGTCGCCGGCCTCGCCATCATGGCGGCGGTCACGGGCAGATCCATTCCCGAGACGGGCACCACGATCTACCGGCCGCCTTACGTGCCGGTGGCCATCGGCGCCTTCGCCGGCCATCACCGCGACGAGACTTTTCACGCGACACGGCTGACGCCGTCGCATCACTGGGCCGCCGAGCAGGGTGCGATCTTCGTCGACACCGGTTTATGGAAACGGGCACAGTGGTATCCGCGCGCCGGCGAGAAGGACTGGCTGGAATCGGTGACCCGCGAGGTCAAGGCGGTGCGCGGCGGCGTCGGCTTCTGCGATGTCTCGACGCTGGGCAAGATCGACGTGCATGGCGCGGACGCCGGCGCCTTCCTCGACCGCGTCTACATCAACACCTTCTCCAATCTTGCCGTCGGCAAGGCGCGCTATGGGCTGATGCTGCGCGAGGACGGCATCGTCTATGATGACGGCACGACGTCGCGGCTGGCCGAGGACCACTATTTCCTGACCACCACGACGGCCAAGGCCGGGCTGGTGATGCAGCATCTCGAGTTCTGCCGGCAGGTGCTGTTTCCGGAACTCGATGTCCAGCTTACTTCGGTCTCCGACCAGTGGGCGCAGTTCTCCATTGCCGGACCCAAGACCCGCGATCTGTTGAAAGAGATCGTCGATCCTTCGGAAGACCTCTCCAACGAAGGTTTCCCTTTCATGGGCGCGCGCGAAGTCGCGTTGCGCGGCGGCGTCAAGGCGCGGCTGTTCCGCATCTCCTTCTCCGGCGAAATGGCGTTCGAGATTTCGGTGCCGGCACGCTACGGCGAGGCGATGGCCCGCAATCTGATGATTGCGGGCCATCCGTTCGGTGTGACGCCTTACGGCACCGAGGCGCTCGGCGTCATGCGCATCGAAAAGGGCCATGTCGCCGGACCGGAGCTCTCCGGCACGACAACCGCGGCCGATCTTGGCCTCGGCAAGATGATGTCGACCAAAAAGGATTTCATTGGCCGCGTCATGGCCGGACGCGAGGCGCTGATTGCAGCGGACCGGCAGGTGGTCGTTGGCATCAAGCCGACCGACAAGGCGCGACGGCTACGCTCCGGCGCGCACATCATTCCGAAGGGGCAGACGCCCGGGCCTGATAACGACCAGGGCTATGTCACCTCGGTCTGCTTCTCGCCGACATCAGACCACTGGATCGGGCTTGCCCTTGTCGAGCGCGGCCGTGAGCGTATCGGCGAGATCGTGCATGCGCACGATCCGTTGCGCGGCGAAGACTATGACGTCGAGATTTGCAATCCCGTCTTCTACGATCCGGATGGAGGGCGCCAGCGTGGCTGAGTTTTCCTGGGAGACCCGCAGCCCGCTTGATCGCGCACTCGTTGCCGGGCCTCATGGTGCGAGCGGCGATGCCGGCGTGTCGCTGACCGAGATCCGCAATCTCGACCTCGTCCAGGTAATGGCGCGGCGTGGCAAGGCGGCTGAGATGGCCGAGGCGGCCAAGGCTCGCTTTGGCGTTGCTGCTCCGGAAACGCCGAACGCGCTCGGCGCGGCGGATGCCACGTTGATCTGGTCGGGGCCGGATCAGTTCCTTGCCCTGTCGACAGGCGGCAAGCATTCGATCGAGGCCCTTGAGCCCGGCTTTACCGGCTCGGCCTCGCTTTCCGACCAGTCGCATGCGCGGGTGTTGATCAGCATCTCCGGCGCCAAGGCGCGGACCATGCTGGCCAAGCTGTCGTCGATCGACCTGCACCCCGATGTTTTTGGCGTAGGCGCGGCGGCAGCCACGTCGATGGACCACACCAGCGTCACACTGTGGCGCGGCGCGGATCGCGACGGACAGGCGGTGTTCAATCTGCTGGTGTTCGCGACCTTTGCCGAGAGCCTGTGGCACACCATTCTGGACTCGGCCGCGGAGTATGGCGTCGAGATCGGGCATTCCGAGGACGTTTAGCGGCCAACCGGCAAAACTCAGTGCTGCCCCTCATCTGCCTGCCGGCATCTTCTCCCCGTATAGTGACGGGGAGAAGGGGATGTCCGCAAGGGCGGCACTCCGATCTGCAACGTTGGCGATTGGCGAAATCGAAGGTGGCAGTGTCCTTCGCCCCGTTTACGGGGAGAAGGTGCCCGAAGGGCGGATGAGGGGCAGCGCTGACGTTCCGAAACCAGGCTGATCGGCAAGCGCCTACCTGAATGATAGTGCCAACGCACCTCACCACCGCCTTGCCAAAAGCGACCACCCTGCTATTCTCTCAGCGAAAATAATTTTACACACAGGCAAACTAGTTTCTCGAACCGCAAGCTGAGATGAGCCAGTCGCCCTACCCCGCTGTCACTGCCGGACCGCCAAGGCCAAGTCTCATCCTGAGGCCCGGCCAGATCGCGCTGCCGGCGGGGATGGAACGCTACACGATCCAGGGCAATGGCGCGGTGCTGATCGAGGTCGAGGCGGGCGATACGGTCACGGTGCGCAACGTCGAGGGTGGTCAGGCCTGCGAGTTGCTGGCCTGGGATAAGTCGGGCGTCACCGACCCCGGCATTCTCGGCGAGAAATCCAACAGCAATGCCGCCGGCATCAAGGCGTTGCTCGCAGAGGGCGATGACAGCATCGCATCGCTGCGCCGCGGCCTTGAGCGCCGGCAGGTACAACTCGATCAGCCCAGAGCGGTGCGCGTGTTCGGCGGCGCCACGCCGGCCGGCACCGAGCAGAGCTTTTCGGTCCAGCGCGACGGCGCGCTGCTGATCGCGGCGCCTGGCGGGCCTATGCTGGTCGACGGCCACAACACGGCGACGACGCTGACCGTGATCGTGCGCCGCGCCACCATCCGGCTGAAGACGAGAGGGCAGCTTGCCGATCCGCTCGCCGATCCGGTGCTCGATCTCAGGGTGCATTCGGCAACCGCCGAATCCTATTTCGTCAAGGCCGGCGACTATCTGCAGATCATCGATGTCGACGGCCGCCAGTGCACCGACTTCCAATGCTTCTCGGCGCGCAAGCTCGACAAGGGCCTCGACCATCCGCTCGACGTCACGACGACGCGCACGCTGATGGGCGCGAGCTATCCGATGCCCGGCCTGCATTCGAAATATTACGACCAGGACATGGAGCCGCTGGTCGAGGTGGTGCAGGACATGTGCGGCCGGCACGACGCCTTCGCGCTCGCCTGTGCGGCGAAGTATTACGACGACATCGGCTATCCCGGCCACACCAACTGCTCGGAGAATTTCAACCGCGCGCTCACCGGCAAGGGCGTCAATCCCCGCGCCGGCTGGATGGCGATCAACTTCTTCTTCAACACGGCGATTGACGCCCATGGCGTCATGGTGTCGGACGAGCCATGGTCGCGCGCCGGCGACTATGTCCTTCTCAGGGCGCTGACCGACATCGTCTGCGTTTCCTCAGCCTGTCCCGACGACACGACACCGGCCAATGGCTGGGACCTGACCGACATCCACGTGCGGACCTATTCCGGCCAGCACAAATTCTCGCGAGCGATCGCCAGACGCATGACGCCCGATTCGGAACCGAAAATGACCCGCGAGACAGCCTTTCACCAGAGCTTTGCCAAGCACACGCGCGACTTCGTCGAGTACAGGGGCTATTGGCTGGCCAATTCCTTCGCCAAAGAAGGGGCCATCGCCGAATACTGGGCCTGCCGGCAGGACGCGGTAATCATGGACCTGTCGCCGCTGCGCAAATTCGAGGTCACGGGCCCGGATGCCGAAGCGCTGCTGCAATACACGCTGACGCGCGACGTCAAGAAACTCGGCGTCGGCCAGGTCGTCTACTCCGCCATGTGCTACGAGCATGGCGGCATGATCGACGACGGCACGCTGCTCAGGCTCGGCAAGGACAATTTCCGCTGGGTCGGCGGCGACGACCTGTCCGGCGAATGGCTGCGCGAGACGGCGACAAAGCTCGGCCTCAACGTGCTGGTGCGCTCGTCCACGGACCAGATGCACAACATCGCCGTGCAAGGGCCAAAGAGCCGCGACATCCTGAAACAGGTGATCTGGACCTCGCCGCTGCAGCCCTCGATCGAGGAACTCGAATGGTTCCGCTTCGCCGTCGCCAGGATCGGTGGCGGCAATGGCATTCCCATCGTCGTCTCGCGCACCGGCTATACCGGCGAACTCGGCTACGAGGTCTGGTGCCATCCGCGCGACGCCGAAAAGGTGTTCGACGCCATCTGGGAAGCCGGCCAGCCGCATGGGCTGAAGCCGATGGGTCTGCAGGCGCTAGACATGGTGCGCATCGAGGCCGGGCTGATCTTCGCCGGCTATGAATTTTCCGACCAGACCGATCCGTTCGAGGCCGGCATCGGCTTTACCGTGCCGCTGAAGAGCAAGACCGACGATTTCATCGGCCGCGAGGCGCTGATCCGGCGCAAGGACCATGCGCAGACCAAGCTGGTCGGCCTCGACATCGACGCCAATGTCGCCGTCGGCCATGGCGACTGCGTCCATGTCGGCCGGGCCCAGATCGGCGTCGTCACCTCGGGCATGCGTTCGCCGGTGCTGAACAAGAACATCGCGCTGGCGCGGCTCGACGTCACCCATGCCGCCATCGGCACGGAGGTCGAGATCGGCAAGCTCGACGGCCATGCCAAGCGGCTGCCGGCGCGGGTCGTCACCTTTGCCCACTACGATCCGCAAAAGACCAAACCACGCTCCTGACCTGCCCTTTTGGGTTCGCAAAGCGCCCGCCGGTCACCCAATCGGACGCTTTGTCATCCGCGCGCGCAAGCGTGATGTGCACGGTTTCACAAATCGCTTGACGTGACGGCGCGCCGGATCAATCTTCACTCTTAAGAAAAAAATACGACTGAGTGGAAACACTGCGGCCGGAACGGTCATTAGCCGGGGAGCAAGCTTCGCGTAGCCGAGGCATCGCTGGCGGGGAACATCGAAAAAGGGGAACTCATCGACATGAGCACGATAAGTACGGTCCTGGACCAGCCTGCCGAAAGCAAGCTGCTCAGGCATATCGACTGGCGCGGCGCCTTCTGGGTGGCGAGCGGCGTTCCGGCGCTGGTCCTGTTCTCGATCGGCGGCATTGCCGGCACGACGGGAAAGCTGGCCTTCCTGATCTGGACGGTGTCCATGATCATGGGCTTCCTGCAGTCCTTTACCTATGCCGAAATCGCCGGCCTGTTTCCGAACAAGTCCGGCGGCGCCTCGATCTACGGCGCCACGGCGTGGCTGCGCTACTCCAAGTTCATCGCGCCGCTGTCGGTGTGGTGCAACTGGTTCGCCTGGTCGCCGGTGCTGTCGCTCGGCTGCTCGATCGCCGCCGCCTATATCCTCAACGCGCTGGCGCCGGTGCCGATCTTCACCGACACCTCGCCCGAGGTGGTGGCCTACATCGCCGCGCATGCCGGAACGGTTCCCGCAGACGCCATCACCGCGGTGACCGCCGCCGCGACGCCGGCCATCCGTAACTGGACGCTGTGGAGCCACACGCTGGGCCCGGTCTCGTTCACGCTCAACGCCACTTTTTTCATCGGCGCGGTGCTGATGCTGATCATTTTCTCGATCCAGCATCGCGGCATCCTGGGCACCGCCAGCGTGCAGAAATATATCGGCCTGCTGGTCATCATCCCGATGCTGATCGTCGGCGTCGTGCCGATCTTCACCGGTCAGATCGACTGGGCGAACTTCTCGCCGCTGGTGCCGCTGGCGGCTGCCTACGCACCCGAGCCCGGCTCCTGGAACATCGCCGGCTGGACATTGGCGCTCGGCGGCATGTTCATCGCCGCCTGGTCGACCTATGGGTTTGAGACGGCCGTCTGCTACACGTCGGAGTTCAAGAACCCCGGCACCGATACGTTCAAGGCCATCTTCTATTCCGGCCTGCTCTGCATGCTTTTGTTCATCCTGGTGCCCTTCACCTTCCAGGGCGTGCTGGGCCTGAACGGCATGCTGGCAACGCCGATCGTCGACGGCTCAGGCGTGGCCGACGCGCTGGCCGGCATGGTCGGCGGCGGCAAGATTATCCACAGCCTGCTTGTCATGCTGATGATCCTGGCGCTGGTGCTGTGCATCATGACGGCGATGGCCGGCTCCTCGCGCACGCTCTACCAGGGCTCGGTCGACGGCTGGCTGCCGCGCTATCTCAGCCACGTCAACGAACACGGCGCGCCGACGCGGGCCATGTGGACTGACCTCTGCTTCAACCTGGCGGTTCTGGCGATCGCCTCGGCCGACGCGACGAGCTTCTTCTTCATCCTCGCCGTGTCGAACTGCGGCTACATCATCTTCAACTTCCTCAACCTCAATGCCGGCTGGATCCACCGCATCGACAACGGCCATATCGTACGGCCGTGGAAGGCGCCTAGCTGGCTCTTGGGGATCGGGGCGATCTTCGCCTATGTCAACGCCATCTTCATGGGCGCAGGCGCCAAGGTGTGGAACCCGATGGCCCTGTGGGCCGGCCTGATCACCGCGGCGCTGATCATCCCGGTGTTCTGCTTCCGCCACTACATCCAGGACAAGGGCAAATTCCCGGACCACATGCTGGCCGACCTCGGCATGGCGGGAGCCGACCTCTCGGTCAAGAAGGCGGGCATGCTGCCCTATCTGACGCTGGTCGCCGGCGTGGCGGTCATGCTCATCGCCAATTGGGTATTCGTCATCTGATGATCTGACCGCGGCCCAAGCCACTGCATCAAGGAAAACCGGCCGGTCGCAAATCGACCGGCCGGTTTTTTTCTTATTCCGCCGCCAAAGCCAATTGCGGCCGCTCGATGCCTTCGATCTCTCCTGGCTCAGGGGCCTGCTCGTCGGTCTTCACCTTCTTCGGCTCGCGGCCGAAGAAGAGCGCATAGCCCGCCGGCAGCACCAGGATGGTGAGCACGGTCGCGACCAGAATGCCGCCCATCATGGCATAGGCGAGCGGCCCCCAGAACACGGCGCGCGAGATCGGGATCAGTGCCAGCACCGCCGTCATCGCCGTCAGTACGATCGGCCTGAAGCGGCGCACCGCCGAGCCGATGATCGCTTCGAAACGGTCCATGCCCCTGGCGATGTCCTGGTCGATCTGGTCGACCAGGATGATCGAGTTGCGCATGATGATGCCGAGCAGCGCGATAACGCCGAGGATGGCGACGAAGCCGAATGGCGCGCCGCTGATCAGCAGAGCGGCGGCAGCACCGATGATGCCGAGCGGGCCCGTCGCCAGCACCAGCATCGCCTTGCCGAAGTTCTGCAGCTGGATCATCAGCAGCACGACGATGACGGCCAGCATGATCGGCGCCTTGGCGGCAATCGAAGCCTGGCTTTCAGCCGAATCCTCGGCCCCGCCCTGAATCTCGATCTTGTAACCGGGCGCCAGGCCGTCGCGCAGACCCTGCATGTCCTTGTACATCTTGGTGACGACGTCGTTGGACTGCACGCCGTCGGGCAATGTGGCGCGCACCGAGATGGTCGGCAGGCGGTCGCGGCGCCACTCTATGCCTTGCTCCAGCACAGGCATGACCTTGGCGACCTGCGACAGCGGAACGAAGCCGCCGAAATCGGTCGGGATATAGACCGAGTCGACCGAGGACAGCAGGCTGCGGCTGGCATCCGGCTCGCGGGCGACGATGGACACCGTCTCCTCGCCGTCACGGAAATCGTCGAGCGGCGCGCCGGACATCGCGGCCTGCAGCATCTGGCGGATGCGCTGCGAGGTGACGCCGAGCGCACGGGCGCGATCCTGATCGATGACCAGCTTCATCGCCGGCACCGGCTCCAGCCAGTCGTCATGGACGGCGCCAAGCAGCGGATCCTCGCGGAACTTCGCCTTCACCTGGTCGGCGATGCGGCGCACCTCCTGACGATCCGGACCCATGACGCGCATCTGCACGGGCCAGCCGGTCGGCGGTCCGAGGAACAGGCGGTCGACCTTGGCACGGATCGACGGGAAATCCTGCGCCAGAACCGTGCGCAGCTTGACGATCAGCCGCTCGCGGGCCGGCTCGTCATTGGCCATGACAAGCATCTGGGCGAAATTCGGGTTGCGCAGTTGCTGGTCGAGCGGCAGGAAGAAGCGCGGGGCGCCCTCGCCGATATAGGTGGCGATGAAACGCTTGTCCTTGTCGTCCATCATCTTGGCTTCCAGGGCCTTGGCCTGCGTCTCGACTTCCTTGATCGAGGTGCCTTCCGGCAGCCAGAGGTCGACGAGGATTTCGGGCCGCGACGATTGCGGGAAGAAGTTCTGCGGAATGAACTGGAAGGCCCACAGGCTGGTGCCGAAAGTCACCAGCGTCATCACCAGCACGATGATGCGGTGACGCACCGCCCAGCCGACGGTCGAGCGAAGCCGGCGATAGAAACGCGTGTCGAAGGCGTCGTGGTGGGTGCCGGCATGCTTGCGCTGCTTGAGGATCATATGCCCCAGCCACGGCGTGAAATAGACCGCCACGAACCACGACACGATCAGCGCGATGCCGACGACATAGAACAGGGTGCGCACATATTCGCCAGCCGTCGAGGCGGCGAAGCCGACCGGGATGAAGCCGGCGGTGGTGATCAGCGTGCCGGTCAGCATCGGGAAGGCGGTCGAGGAATAGGCGAAGCTCGCCGCCTCGATCTTGACCAACCCCTCCTCGAGCTTCCGCTCCATCATCTCGACGACGATCATGGCGTCGTCGACGAGCAAGCCGAGCGCGATGATCAGCGCGCCCAGCGAAATGCGCTGCAGGTCGATGCCGATTTCATACATGATGGCGAATGTGGCGGCGAGCACCAGCGGTATGGCGATGGCGATCACCAGGCCCGAGCGCCAGCCGATCGACAGGAACGAGACGACGAGCACGATCAGCAGCGCCTCGCCGAGCGCATGCATGAATTCGGCGACCGCGTCCGTGACGACGCCCGGCTGGTCGGAAATCTGGTCGACCGAAACGCCATAGGGCAGCGCTTCCTCGAAGTGCTTGTAGGTCGCCTCGACATCCTTGCCGACATCGGTGACTTTAAAACCCTTGGCCATGACGACGCCAAGCTGCACGCTGTCGTGGCCATTGAAGCGGTATTTGCGCTGGAAGGGATCTTCCAGCCCCGAAGTGACGGTGGCGATGTCGCCCAGCCGGGTCACCTGGCCGCCGGCGCGCAGGCGCAATTCCCTGATGTCGGCGGCCTTGGCGACGTCGCCTTCGACGGAGATGCGCACCGAATTGACGCCGGTATCGACGGAGCCGGCTGGATCGACGTTGTTCTGGCCCTTGATCGCGTTCTGCAGGTCGGTCAGCGTCAGGCCGCGTTCGGCCAGCGCCTTGGACGAGACGTCGATATAGAGTTTTTCCGGCTGGTCGCCGATGATGACGGCCCTTTCGACGCCTGATGTCGTCAACAGCATGTCGCGCGCCTGGATGGCGAACTTCTTCAGCTCCGGATAGGAGAAGCCGTCGCCGCTGATCGAATGCAGCGTGATGAAGGTGTCGCCGAACTCGTCGTTGAAATAGGGGCCGAGCAGGCCCTGTGGCAGGTCGCCCTGGATGTCGCCGACCTTCTTGCGCACCTGATAGAAGGCATCCGTCACTTCAGCGGCGTTGGTGTCGCCCTTGATCTGGACGGTGATGATGGCGCTGCCGGCGCGGGTGAAGGAGCGCACGAAGTCGAGATGCGGCGTCTCCTGCAATTTGCGCTCGATCTTGTTGACGACCTGGTCTTCCATCTCCTGGATCGAGGAGCCCGGCCAGATCGCCTGCACGACCATGACGCGGAAGGTGAAATCGGGATCCTCCTTCTGGCCCATGCGCATCAGGCCGAGCGCGCCGGCGATGATGATCAGCCCGAACAGGAAGCGCGCAATGGAGGGATGGCCAATTGCCCAACGAGAGAGATTGAAGGGCCGCTTTTCTTCAGTGGAGGTCGTCATCGGTGCTGGTCCACTTTGCTTGGTTGCCGGCGCCCTTGTGCTTCGAGGAAGGTGCTTCGAAGAAGCGCGGCGCGCGAAACGAAATCATCTGCGTTCGATACTGGTTTCCGGGCGGCGTCGCTCTTCGAGCGGAGAGACACTCATCGCGGTGGGACGCGAGGATCGATGCGGGGGTACATCGGCCTTGACGTCTCGACCTTCGGGCACGCCGCCCGGAAACCTGCGGCCGCGGGAACGCGCGGCCGATCTGTCTGTCGTCAGCGCAGCTTGCTGGCGTCCTCGCCTTCGGCCGAGGCGGACTGCTGTGTGACGCCGCCGGCGAGTTTCACCTTCAGGTCCTCGGTCATGAACTGCGTACCGGCGGCGACCACGATATCGCCCGGTTTCAATCCCTCCGCCACGCGCACGCCGTCGGCGGCGAACTCGGCGACCTTGACTGGACGGGCATGAACCGTGTCGGCGCCGCGATCGACCGTCCAGACGATCGACTGGCTGTCTTTCTCGGCGAGCGCGCTCAGCGGGATAGAGACGAGCTGCTTTTCGTTGGCTGCCGACGCCTCGATATTGGCGGTCATGCCGAGCAGCACGCGCGGGTCGTTGGGCAGGCTGACGCGGACGGCAAAAGTGCGCGACTGCGGATCGGCGCTGCCGGCGACCTCGCGGACCTTGCCGTCGAGCGCCAGAGCGGCATCGGACCAGAAGCCCGCCTTGACGTCCTTGCCCGGTTTGAACTGCGCGATCTCCATTTCCGGAACCGCGATCAGCACTTCCTTTTCGCCATCGACCGCGACGGTGATCACCGGCGTGCCCGAGCCAACCACCTGGCCGACATCGGCGTTGACCGCCGTGACGATGCCGTCCCTGTCGGCCTTGAGGTCGGTATAGCCGACCTGGTTTCTGGCCTGGGCAAGCGTCGAGCGGGCGGAGTCGCGCGTGGCGACGGCCTGGTCAAAGGTCAGCGTCGCCTGTTCGAGCTGCGATTTCGGCGCGAAGTTCTTGGCGAAAAGCTGCTCGGCGCGCTTGCGGGCGAGTTCGACGGTCTCGACCTGACGTTCTGAGGCATCCAGCGCGGCCTGCGCGCTCTTGACCGACAGGTCATAGTCTGAGGGATCGATGCGGGCGAGCACATCGCCAGGCGCCACGTGCTGGCCGATGTCGACGAGACGCTCGGTGATCTTGCCGTTGACCCGGAACCCCAGTGTGCTCTCGGTGCGGGCGCGCACCGATCCGGAATAGGACAGCGTGCGGGTGTCATGCGCCTTCGCGATCTCGACGACCTTGACCGGGCGGATGATGTCCTTCACCTCCGCCTTTTCCTGCGAGCAGCCGGCAAGCCCAAGCGATGCGATGATCAGGCCGGCGGCTGGCAGCTTGCGAAGGATGGAACTGGGCAAAAACATCTTGATACTCCCGACTGGAGGCGGACTGTCGACACCGGCACCGGCTGGCGGCGGCTATTTCAAGGCTCTGATGGCGTAATCGATGAGCTCGTCGGGCAGCGCCCGATTGGTCTTGGCGAGGCACTGCGCCACCATCTGCGGATGGCACAGGATGACGGTGGCGGCACCGAAACAGCGCGATGCGGTCACCGGGTCCTGTTTCCTGAACTCGCCGGCCTCGATGCCCTCGCGGATTACCTCGGCGAAGAGATCGTGGATGCTGTCGACATGCTTGTCGATGACGCCCCAGTCGCGCTCGAGGGCGACGATGACCATCTCGTGGACCTTCTGGTCGTCGAGCATGACCTCCATCGTCATCTTGTACTGCGCATGCACGTAACGCCGCAGCCGCTCCTCGGCGCTGATCGGCAGGTGCATGATCTCGTAGGCCATCTTGTAGCTGGCGCCGAGCATCCGGCCACAGACGGCCTGGTGGATTTCGACCTTGGAGGCAAAGAAACGATAGATGTTGGCCGGCGACATGCCGAGTTCGCGGGCAATGTCGGCGACATTGGTCTTGCCGTAGCCATAGTGCCTGAACAGGCGCTCGGCGCAATCGAGAATGCGCGTCACATTTTCCTGGCGGGCGACGTCGGCGACGATGTTGGCGGCTTCGGACATAGCTCTCTGTCAAATAACGAGTGACGAATTTCGATTTTCATCACTCGTAAATCGAAAGGGGCACTCTGTCAACACGGATTCGACGTACGCGTACGATAGGTGACAAATGGTGACATCCCATAGACGTCACAAGACGCCCCCAGGATGCGGGCCTCTGAAAATAATTCTCTCGAAAAGGCCCACGGAGGGCTCAGGCGAGCTTGGCCATTTCCCGCAGCCGGAATTTCTGGATCTTGCCGGTCGAGGTCTTCGGTATTTCGGCGAAGATCACCGCCTTTGGCACCTTGAAGCGGGCGAGCAACATCCGGCAGTGCTCTATCATCTCGGCCTCGCTCGCCTCCTTGCCCGGCTTCAGCTCGACATAGGCGACAGGCACCTCGCCCCACTTGTCGTCATGGCGTGCGACGACGCCGCAGGAGGCGACGGCGGGATGCTTGTAGAGCGCGTCCTCGACCTCGATCGAGGAAATGTTCTCGCCACCGGAGATGATGATGTCCTTCGAGCGGTCCTTGAGCTGGATGTAGCCGTCGGGATGCATGACGCCGAGATCGCCCGAGTGGAACCAGCCGCCGGCGAAAGCCTCGTCCGTTGCCTTGCGGTTCTTCAGGTAACCCTTCATGACGATGTTGCCGCGGAACATGACCTCGCCGATGGTTTCGCCGTCGGCGGGCGTTTCGGCCATGGTTTCGGGATCCATCACCGTCAGGCCTTCGAGCGCGGCATAGCGCACGCCCTGCCGTGCCTTCTTGCCCGCCCTCGCCCCTTTGTCGAGTGCGTCCCAGCCATTATGCCATTCGTTGACGACAGCCGGACCGTAGGTCTCGGTCAACCCGTAGAGATGGGTGACGGCGAAGCCGGCATCGGCCATGCCCGACAGCACGGCTTCGGGCGGCGGCGCGGCAGCCGTGTTGAAGGTGACCGTCTGCGCAAACGCGCGCTTGTCCTCATCCCTGGCGTTGATCAGCACCGACATGACGACCGGCGCCCCGCACAGATGCGTGACGCCATGGTCGGCAATGGCGTCGTAGATCGGCTTCGGCCGCACCCAGCGCAGGCAGACATGCGTGCCGGCCTGGACGGCCAGCGTCCAGGGAAAACACCAGCCATTGCAGTGGAACATCGGCAAGGTCCAGAGATAGACGGCGTGCTTCGCCATGCCGGCATGGATGGTGTTGGTGTAGGCCATCAGGGCAGCACCACGGTGGTGATAGACGACGCCCTTGGGATTGCCTGTCGTGCCCGACGTGTAGTTGAGCGAGATGGCATCCCATTCGTCGTCGGGCATCGACCAGGCGAACTCCTCGTCGCCATTGGCGACAAAGGCCTCGTAGTCCACCGTGCCGACCCGCTCGCCTTTCGGGTAGGGCGCATCAGCGGCGTAATCGGGATCGTCGTAGTCGATGACCAGCGGCTTGACCTTGGCCAGACCGAGCGCTTCTCGCACGACCCCGGAAAACTCGCGGTCGACGATCAGCACCTTGGTCTCGGCGTGGTCGAGCTGGAAGGCGATGACCGCGGCATCGAGGCGCGTGTTGAGCGAATGCAGCACGGCCTTGGT
This sequence comes from Mesorhizobium sp. M8A.F.Ca.ET.207.01.1.1, assembly GCF_004794715.1. Taxonomy (NCBI): domain Bacteria; kingdom Pseudomonadati; phylum Pseudomonadota; class Alphaproteobacteria; order Hyphomicrobiales; family Phyllobacteriaceae; genus Mesorhizobium; species Mesorhizobium sp. M8A.F.Ca.ET.207.01.1.1. The sequence continues at coordinate 226,800 of NZ_SRUS01000005.1, forward strand.
CATTGGCACGCCGAAATGCGCCTCCAGCATCGGCGGCGTGTTCGACAGCATGACCGTCACCGTATCGCCCTTGCCGATGCCGTGCCTGTGCAGCGCCGAGGCGAGCTTCAGGGAGCGGCGCCAGAAGGCGCGGTAGCTGATGCGCTGCCTGCCGTGAATGATGGCAATATGGTCGGGATAGGTTTTAGCCGCGCGCTCCAGATAGGTGAGCGGCGTCAACGGCTGGTGGTTGGCGGCGTTCCTGTCGAGATCCTGTTCGTAGGGATTGGCCATCCCATCCTCCCCAAAGTCTTTTCGAGCTTTCTAACCCCAGGTTCGTCGTCACGCTATCCCCCTGGATGGCTGAAAATGCTATGCTGCGGCGACTTGCTGGAATGGTGATCTCCATCGAGCCGCGGCGGCAGAAGATCGCTTCCTGTCGATCCAAATTTGACTTTTGTCGAGAGCCGTGACTATTGTCAGCCAAGGAGGTGGCATGGCGATCCGACCGGCAGAACAGCTCATTCACAAGGCGGCCTGGCTTTACTATGCCCATGGGCTTCGGCAGGACGAAGTGGCCAATCAGCTCAACATTTCGCGCGCCTCCGTCGCCATGTATCTGCGCAAGGCGCGCGAGACTGGCATCGTCAACATCTCGACCTCGACGCAGCTCTTCACCGACGACGTCATGGCGCGCAGGCTGGAAGACGCCCTGAAGCTCGACGCCGTCTGGATCGCGCCTGAAAACGCCTATCTCGCCGACCCGTCGACCGATATCGCGGTGCTGGCGGCAAGCGTGTTCCTGGAACTCGTCAGGAAAGGCGACCGCATCGGCGTTGCCTGGGGCCGCACCGTCTACACCATCGCCGACATCATGTCCTATGCCGACCTGCAGGACGTCACCGTGGTGCAGCTCTGCGGCAATCTCGGCGCGCCCTACTCCTACCGGCCCGACCAGTGCACGATGGAAATCGCGCGCCGGCTCAACGCCAAGGGCCTCAACTTCTACGCACCCCTGGTGCTGTCGACCGAGGCACTGGCGCAAGGCCTGCGCGCCGAGCCGGTGATCCGCGACCAGCTTGCTGGGATCAGCGACTGCGATCTTGCGCTCTACTCCATCGGCGCGGTCGATGCCGACAGCCATCTGGTGAAGTGTGGCGCGCTGACGGCAGCCGAGATGGCGGCACTGCGCAAGGAAGGTGCGGCCGGTGTCATCGCCGGGCAGATCATCGATGCCGGTGGCGAGTTGCTCGACTGCAGCTACAACCGGCGGGTCATCTCGGCGGGGCTTGCTTCGCTGCGCGTCATCGGGAAACGGCTCATGGTCGTGCAGGAGGACAGCAAGTTCGAGCCGCTGCTCGCGGCCATCGCCGGCGGCCTCTGCACGCATCTGGTTGTCGGCGCGCATACGGCGCAGCGGCTGCTCGATCATGCCGGAACGTCAGCAGAAAAGGCATCCTGAAAATAAACCCTTTGCCGACGCATTGTCATCAAGGCGTCGCGGCATTCCTGTTTCACCACCTAAAGACAGCAACTGGACGAAGCGAACATGAAGAACCTGTGGAACGACGACGCGGCCGAAAAACTCGTTGCCGACTATGCGAAGAAGGGCGTCGGCCGCGATCTCGCCTTGCGTGTCTACACGACGCGGCTTCTAGGCGGCGTGCCACAGCTGGTCCTGCATGGCGGCGGCAACACCTCCTGCAAGATCAAGGCGACCGACCTCGTCGGCGACGAGTGGGACGTGCTGTGCGTCAAGGGCAGCGGCTGGGACATGGCCGTCATCGAGCCGCAGGGCCTGCCCGCCGTCAAGATGGGCGCGCTGCTCAAGGCGCGCAAGCTGGACAGGCTTTCCGACGAGGACATGGTCGCGCTGCAGCGGGCAAACCTGATCGACCCCGCCTCGCCCAACCCCTCGGTCGAGACGCTGCTGCATGCCTTCCTGCCGCACAAGTTCGTCGATCACACCCACTCGACCGCCATCCTGGCCATTGTCGACCAGGAAGACAGCAAGCCGCTGGTGGCAAAGGTGTTCGGAGCAAAAATGGGCTACGTGCCCTACATCATGCCGGGCTTCGATCTCGCCAAGGCGGCGGCCGATGTCTTCGACGCCGACCCAACGGTAGAAGGCCTGATCCTCGACAAGCACGGCATCTTCACCTTCGGCGACGATGCCAGGCAGGCCTACGACCGGATGATCCACTATGTGAACGTCGCCGAAGACTATGTGGCCAAGCATGCCAAGCCCAAGGTGGCAAAGGCAGCATTGCCGGCAAGGCTGGCGACGCCGGCTTCCATCGCGCCCATGCTGCGCGGCGCGGTCGCGGCGCCACGCGGCGAAGGCCGCTTCGACCGCATGATCAGCGACTTCCGCACCTCCGACGCGATCGTCGACTTCATCAATTCGGCTGACATTGCCGACTATGCCGGGCGTGGCGTGTCGACGCCTGATCTGTCGATCCGCATCAAGACCGGACCGATGGCCGTGCCGGCGCCCGATGCCGACAAGGCCGGCGACTACAAGGCCGTCATCAAGAGCCATGTCGACGCCTTCGCCAGCGATTACCGCGCCTATTTCGAGACCAATGACGCGCTCGACGACGTCAAGCGCATCATGCTCGATCCCATGCCGCGACTGACGCTGGTGCCGGGGCTCGGCATGTTCGGTCATGGCCGCACGCTGAAGGATGCCAGGATCGCATCGGACGTCGGCGAAATGTGGATCGAGGCCGTGCGCGGCGCCGAGGCGGTCGGGCGTTTCCACCCGTTGTCCAAGGCGGACCTGTTCCCGCTCGAATACTGGTCGCTGGAACAGGCCAAGCTCGCCTCCAACAAGCCGAAGCCACTGACCGGACAGGTGGTGCTGATCACCGGCGGCGCCGGTGCCATCGGTGCGGCGACCGCAAAACTGTTCGCCGACAATGGCGCTCATGCCGTCGTCGTCGATCTCGACGCCGAGAAGGCCGCCAATGCCGCCAAAAAAGCCGGCAACAATTCGATCGGTGTTGGCGCCGACATCACCGACCCGGCCCAGATGCGTGCCGCCTTCGACAAGGCGGTCGCCGTCTTCGGCGGCGTCGACATATTGGTGTCCAATGCGGGCGCCGCCTGGGAAGGCCGCATCGGCGAGCTTGACGATGCGCTGCTGCGCAAGAGCTTCGAGCTCAATTTCTTCGCCCACCAGTCGGCGGCGCAGAACGCCGTGCGCATCATGCTGGAACAGGGCACCGGCGGCGCGCTGTTGTTCAACACCTCCAAGCAGGCGGTCAATCCGGGCCCGAAATTCGGCGCTTATGGCGTGCCGAAAGCGGCGACGCTGTTCCTGTCCAGGCAATACGCGCTCGACTACGGCGCCCATGGCATCCGTTCTAATGCCGTCAATGCCGACCGCATCCGCTCCGGCCTTTTGACCGACGCCATGATCGCCAGCCGCTCGGGCGCGCGCGGCGTGTCCGAGAAGGAATACATGTCCGGCAATCTGCTCGGCCAAGAAGTGACGGCGCAGGATGTGGCGCAGGCCTTCCTGCATCACGCACTGGCCGATCGCACCACCGCCGACGTGACGACAGTCGACGGCGGCAACATCGCCGCGGCGCTGCGCTAGGCATCTCCCGACAGGCAACAAAAAGGGCGGCTCACGGGCCGCCCTTTTCCGTCCTGTACTGGCGAGCCTTACTTCGCGTTCGGGTTCGGCATCCAGGCGGGCATGGCGACGTCGGCATGGGCGAACTGTGGCAGCTTGGCCGACAGGTCTTCCATGTTCTTGATGTCCTTGTCGATCAGCTCCTTCTGCGTGATCAGCGTCGGCGGCACGATGACGTTGTGGCCGGGATCTTCGCCGGCGAGCAGTTGCGCCAGCGCGCGCACCGAGACCTGGCCGACGACGGCCGGGTTGGTCGCCGCGGTCGCGGCCCAGGCACTGTCGGGCTCACGCATCGCAGCGATGTCGGACGTCGAAATGTCGGCCGAATAGATCTTGATCTTCTTGTTCAGGCCCGCTTCGTCGACGGCGATCTTCACGCCCTTGGCGAATTCGTCATAGGGGGCGAACATCACGTTGATGTCGGGGTGCGCCGACAGCACCGAGCGCGCCTGGTTGGCGACGGAGTTGGCGATCGGGTTGTCGAGCGTGCCGAACATGGCGGCCTCCTTGATGCCGGCATATTTCTTCTTCACGTCGACCCAGGTTTCGTTACGGCGGTCGAGCGGCGCAATGCCTGCGACATAGACATAGCCGGCATTCCAGCTTTCGCCATTGTCCTTGACCGCCTGCTCGAGCGCCAGCCGCGCCAGGTCCTTGTCCGACTGTTCGACTTGCGGGATCTTGGGGTTTTCGACATTGACGTCGAAAGCCACCACCTTGATGCCGGCGTCGACGGCACGCTGGGCGGCGTCCTTCATCGATTCCGTCAGGCCGTGCTGGATGATGATGCCCTGCACGCCGAGCGCGATGGCCTGATCAACCATGTCGGACTGAAGCGCGGCGTCCTGGCGGCTGTCGAGCACGCGAAGGTCGATGCCAAGCGCCTTCGACTGCGCCTCGACGCCCGAGAGATAGGCCTGGAAGAAGTCGCCGGTCGAGAGATAACGCACCAGCGCGATCTTGACGCCGGGCTTGTCGAACGGCGCCGGCTTGTCCGCGGCAAATGCCCCCTGCATCAGCATGGTTGCGCCGGCCAGCCCGAGCGCCACTTTCCCCAGAACTCTTCTTGTGATGTTCACCTTGTTTTCCTCCACTTTTGTTGAACCCAAAATCCTGTCCGGCCGAATGCTAGCCCCTGCCCCTGCCCGAAAGGGCAAAGGTGAAGACAAGGGCGACGACCAGAACCACGCCCTTGACGAAATCCTGCGTGTAGTAAGGCGCGTTCATCATCGTCAGGCCTTGCAGCAAGATGCCGACGAACAGCGCGCCGACGGCGGTGCCGAAGGCGTTCGGCTTGGCGGCGCCGAGCACCGCGTAGCCGATCAGCGCCGCGGCAACCGCATCGAGCAGCAGATTATTACCCGAGGCGATGTCGCCGCGTCCAAGCCGGGCGGCGAGCAAAATGCCCCCGATCGAGGCAAAAACTCCTGAAATAACGTAGGCCCAGATCTTGTATGCCTTGACAGGCGCGCCGGCGAGTTCGGCGGCGCGCTCATTGGAGCCGACCGCATACATCATACGACCGAAGCGGGTGTATTCGAGGAAGAACCAGATCAACACCGCCAGCACCAGAAGCACGACGACCGACACCGGAATGAGGTTCGGGATGAAGAAGTCGAAGCGGTGGCGGCCGAGCGCCAGGAAGGCATCGGAGAATTTGCCGTTGGCGACCGAGCCGTCGGGCATGGTCATGCCCGTGGCGATCGAGCGGCCCTCGGTCGGGATGCGCTGCAGGCCGACCAGCAGGAACATCATGCCGAGCGTCGCCAGGAGGTCCGGCACGCGCATGTAGACGATCAGCCAGCCATTGATCAGGCCGACAAGGGCGCCGATCAGCAGGCAGACAATGACCGCCACGACGGCGTTTTGCTCCAGCACCACCATGACATAGGCCGCCGCCATCATGGCCGAGGTCGCGACCGAGCCGATCGACAGGTCGAAGCCGCCGACAACCAGCGTGGCGGTAACGCCGAGCGCCAGCACGCCGGTGATGGCGACCGACTGGAAGATGAAGACGGCACTTTGCGGCGAGACGAACCCGTCGGCGGCGATCGCGAAATAGGCGACCAATCCGAACAGCAGCACGATGAACCCATAGCGGATGGCATAGTCGCGCAGCGTCATTCGGCGCACCCCAGCGCCGCTGCCGTTTTTACCCAACTCCAACCCATGGTCTCTCCATTCCAATTCCATTCACCGCCACCCTCAGGCAGCGCTGTGCAGCGGTCCGCCGGCGACCTCGGCCAAAAGGCGGTCGAGGTCGACATCGGCATTGCGGTGTTCGCCGACGATCGTGTGCTCCGACATCACCAGGATGCGATCGGCCGTCTCCAGCGCTTCGTCGAGTTCGGTGACGAACAAGAGCGTGGCGCGGCCATTGGCGCTTGCCCTCAGCTTGGCGGCGATGTCGCGCCTTGCCGAAATGTCGACGCCCTGGAACGGCTCGTCGAGGATGAACAGCGCGGCATTCTGCGCCATCCAGCGGGCGACCATCACCTTCTGCTGGTTGCCGCCGGACAATGCTGACATCTCGTCCTTCTCCGAGCGGCAGACTATGGCCAGTTGCTCGATCTGCCGGCGCGCGGTGGCGCGTTCGAGGCGGCGCTTGAGGACACTCAGACTGGACATCCGCCTGAGGAAGGGCAGGCTGACATTGCGCTCGATGTTGAAGCCACCGACGATGCCGCTGCTGGCGCGATCCTTGGCGACGAGGAACACGCCGGCGGCGATCGCGTCGCCCGCCGAGCGCGGCGCGTAAGGCTTGCCGTTCATCGTCATGGTGCCGGCGAGCGGCCGGCGCACACCGAACAACGTTTCGGCAAGAGCGGTCTTGCCGACGCCAACGAGGCCGGTGATGGCGACGACCTCGCCATCGCCAAGCGTCAGCGAGATCGGCCGGGCACCCTGCGCGATGCGCAGCCCCTCGATGGTCAGGACCGCCCTGGCCGAACTCCTGGCGACGATCTGGTCGAGATGGATCTTGCGGCCGAGCATGGCGTTGACCGCGCCTTCATAGTCGAGCGGCTTGGTGTCGAAGGCGCCCGAGACGACACCATCGCGCATCGAGACGATGCGGTCGGCGAGCCGCCTGATATCCGACATGCGGTGCGAGATATAGAGGATCGCCACGCCTTGCTCGCGCAACCGGTCGACTAGCGCGAACAGCCTGTCGGCTTCGGCACTGGAGAGCGATGAGGTCGGCTCATCGAGGATCAGCACTTTCGGCTGGTGCGCCAGCGCTCGGGCAATCGCCACCATCTGGCGGTCGGCCAGCGACAGATCGCTGACGCGTGCCTTGAGATCGATGGCCAACCCCATGCGATCGGCGACCGCCTTGGCTTCGCGGCGCACGCGGACGGGGTTGAACAGGGTCGGCACGCCTTTGCCGCTCAGCCTGTCGAGCGTGAGATTGGTGGCGACATCGAGGTCGGCGACAACACCGTCATTGATGTTCTGGTGCACGGTGACGACGCCGGCGCGGATCGCTTCCGCCGGCGTGTTCGGTGCGAAGTCCTGGCCGGCGAGCGTCATGGTGCCGCCGCCACGCTCGTAGACGCCGCTGACGATCTTGACGAGGGTGGATTTGCCGGCGCCGTTGGCGCCCATCAGCACGGTCACTTCACCGGCATGAAGGTCCAGCGCGATGCCGCCAAGCACCTCGTTGCGGCCAAAGGATTTCCTCAGTCCCTCTACGCGGAACACGGCATTGCCGACCATGCGTTCCTCCCTGACGACGACGCTATGGTCAATATCGGCAATTGTCAACACGATTGACAATTGCCAGACAGCTTCCTAGCTTGGCCCCGCCGCCAAGGCTCCCTTATGATCGGAGCACACAGGCGGGAGGGACGAGGATGACTGGGAAATTGCCGTTCGAAGCATTGTCGGTGGAGACGCTCGCAACACGTCTCGGCACGAACGAAGCGCTGTGCGCGAAGATCGGCGGGGACGCGAGCGCCTGGAAAGTCCGCGAAGTCGGGGACGGCAATCTGAACCTGGTGTTCATCGTCGAAGGCGCCAGTGGCGGCGCCATCGTCAAGCAGGCCCTGCCCTATGTCCGCCTCGTCGGCGACAGCTGGCCGCTGCCCCTGAAGCGCTCCTTCTTCGAGTATCACGCGTTGACCCGGCAAGAGGCGCGTGCGCCGGGCTCGGTGCCGGCGATCTATTACTTCGACGAGACCCAGGCGCTGATCATCATGGAATATCTGTCGCCGCACATCATCCTGCGGCGGGCGCTGATCGAAGGCCGGCAGTTGCCGAACATTGCCCGGGATATCGGCCTGTTCATGGCCCGCACCCTGTTCCGCGGTTCCGACCTGTCGATGGCGACCAAAGAGCGCAAGGCCGACCTGGCGCTGTTCGCGGACAATGTCGAACTCTGCGACATCACCGAGAATCTCGTATTCTCAGACCCCTATTTCGACGCCAAGATGAACCGCCACACCAGCCCGCAGCTCGACGCGTTGGTTGCCGAGTTGCGGGCCGACCGCGACCTCAAGGTCGAGGCACAGCGGCTGAAGCATATCTTTGCCGCCAATGCCGAGACGCTTCTACATGGCGACCTGCATTCCGGCTCGATCATGGTCACCGACCAGGAAACGCGGATGATCGATCCGGAGTTCGCCTTCTACGGTCCGATGGCCTTCGATGTCGGCATGCTGCTCGCCAATTTCTGGATGTCCTTCTTCTCGCAACGCGGACATGAGCAGAAAGGCAAGCGCGATGCCATGCGCGCCTATCTGCTCGATGTCGTCGTCGAGACCTGGGCGGTGTTTCGCGCCGAGTTCTCGCATCTGTGGCGCACCGAGCGCACCGGCATGCTCTACCAGAAGAGCCTGTTCGAGGATCAGGGCGACATACTCGCCGCCGAGCAGGCGCTCGACCATGTGCTGCACCAGATCTGGACCGATTTGCTCGGTTTTGCCGGCATCGAGGTGCACAGACGCATCCTCGGCCTCGCCCACAATGCCGACTTCGAGACCATTGCCGATGAAGACCTACGCGCCAGTTGTGAGGCGAAGGCGCTGAAATTCGGCCGCCACATCGCCGTCAACCGGCACCAGATTCACAGCATTGACGAGGTCAACAACCTGGCCGCGCTGATCGAACAGGAGAACAGCATTTGAACGTCGGCGACCGCCACTATCGGACCATCTGGCTCAGCGGCGACGGCCGCTCGGTGGAGATCATCGACCAGCGCTGGCTGCCGCATGAATTCCGCATCGAGAAGCTCGGCACGGTCGCCGGCGTCGCCACCGCGATCCGGGACATGTGGGTGCGCGGCGCACCGCTGATCGGAGTCACCGCGGCCTATGGCGTCGCCATGCAGATGACGGATGACGCATCCGACGAAGCGCTCGATGCCGTCTGGGAAACACTGCACGAGACACGACCGACGGCGATCAACCTGCGCTGGGCGCTGGACGAGATGCGGCGTTTCCTGCGGCCGTTACCGTCGGAACAACGCGCCGCGGCCGCCTACCGGCGCGCCGGTGAAATCGCCGACGAGGACGTTGGGCTGAACCGCGCCATTGGCAAGAACGGCCTTGAAATCATCAAGGCGATCGCGGCGCGCAAACAGCCGGGCGAGACGGTCAATATCCTCACCCACTGCAATGCCGGCTGGCTGGCGACCGTCGACTACGGCACAGCCACTTCGCCCATCTATCTCGCCGTCGAGGCCGGCATTCCAGTCCATGTCTATGTCGATGAAACACGCCCACGCAACCAGGGTGCCCAACTGACCGCCTGGGAGATGGCCGGCCACGGCGTGCCGCACACGCTGATCGTCGACAATGCCGGCGGCCATCTGATGCAGCGCGGCGCGATCGACATGGTCATCGTCGGCACCGACCGCACGACTGCCGATGGCGATGTCTGCAACAAGATCGGCACCTATCTGAAGGCGCTCGCCGCCGCCGACAATGACGTGCCGTTCTACGTCGCGCTGCCCTCTCCCACCATCGACTGGACAGTGGGCGACGGCCTCGCTGAAATCCCGATCGAGGAGCGCTCGGGCGACGAGGTGTCGCTGGTCTGGGGCAAAACCGCCAAGGGCGAGATCGCCCAGGTGCGTGTGTCGCCCGAAGCGACGCCGGCAAGGAACCCCGCCTTCGACGTGACGCCGGCACGACTGGTGACCGGACTGATCACCGAGCGCGGCATCGCCAAGGCCTCGCGCGAAGGGCTGAGGGCGATGTTCCCCGAGCGGGGATAATCGGTTGCGCGAAGGCGCGCGTTCAGAACCAAACGTTCACGGTCCGGGCCGTGCCGCCTGGCGATCTCCAGCACGCTGACAAAGTGCGGTGAGCACCGCGGGCCGCCGCGAATAATGGCATCCATGGGCGTGTTTTGGCGGCCGGGGACCATGACGCAGGCACTCCAATCGCGGGCAGGCTAATAAGGCACGTTGATCTTCAGCGGATCGACAAGCGCCGTCGCCACCTGTTCGCCAGCCTGCACGTCCCCATCATCACCACACATACAGACCGGCGGTCTGCCGTCGGGCGCGCAGGACATCGTCCAGGATATCGTTGCTCTCCTCGATCTGGCGATGCCGGGCTGGAAAGTGCCGTCGCGACGGACCGCCTTCTACAGCACGGGCGGCGACGGCGACGCGGTGAAATCCGATCCGGACGCCCGAGGCGGTCCGCCCGGAATGACAGACGGATGATGATTTCCTCTTGCCAAAACGTGGTAGAGTGATCATACCAGTATATAAGGCAACGATCGGCTAAGCCATCGTTCAAGACCAGGGAGCAAGGGCTAGATGACGACGATCGCGCTGTTCGGTGCCGGCGGCAAAATGGGATACCGCCTTTCGACCAATTTCCGCGGCTCGCCCTACACGATCCGCCATGTCGAGGTCAGCGAGGCTGGGCGTGAGCGGCTGAAGACCGGACTGGGCTTCGATACGGTCAGCGCCGACGAGGCGCTGAAAGGCGCCGACGTGGTGATCCTGGCCGTGCCGGACACTCATATCGGCAAGGTCGCGGCCGGCATCGAGAGCAAGCTTGCGCCGGGCACGATGGTGATCGTGCTCGATGCCGCAGCACCCTTCGCCGGCCATTTGCCTGATCGTCCCGACCTGACCTACTTCGTCACCCATCCCTGCCATCCGCCGATCTTCAACGACGAGACCGACATGGCGGCCAAGAAGGACTATTTCGGCGGCGTCAAGGCAAAGCAGCACATGGTCAGCGCGCTGATGCAGGGACCGGAAGCCGACTATTCCAAGGGCGAGGCCATCGCCAAGATCATCTGGGCGCCGGTGATGCGCTCGCACCGCGTTTCCGTCGAACAGATGGCGCTGCTCGAGCCAGGCCTTTCGGAAACCGTGTGCGCCTCGCTGCTGGTCGTCATGAAGGAAGCGGTCGACGAGGTCGTGGCGCGCGGCGTCGACCAGCAGGCGGCGCTCGATTTCCTGCTTGGCCACATGAACGTGCTCGGCGCCGTCATCTTCGGTGAGACCCAGGGCGTGTTCTCCGATGCATGCAACAAGGCGATCGAGTTCGGCAAGCCGGTGCTGATGCGCGACGACTGGAAGCGCGTCTTCGAGCCGGAAGAGATCGCGGCCAGCATCCAGCGGATTACCTGAACGAGTCATCAGGTACATATCACCTGAATTTGTGGTTGACTCATCATACCAGTTGGCTAAATTGTTGCTGGCTCGGATCGGGCACGCTTCGCTGGGAGTTCGAGCCGGGACGAGTGGAGGATGGCGGGGAACGGGAGCGCGGATCGGCTCTGAAGAAGCCGATCGACGGCTTGAGCCGAAGTGGTCCGCATTCTCCGCGGCCTGACGAATTCAGTGCAGTCGCCTCGACGACCGAGGCACAGATTTTTCAAAGGGAGGACTTCATGAAACTGACACGCAGAATGACGCTTGCCGCCTTCGCAGGTGTGCTGGCAATCGGCACGGCGATGCCCGCCTACGCGGCCGACCTCATCGCCATCATCACCCCATCGCACGACAATCCGTTCTTCAAGGCGGAAGCCGTCGGCGCCGAAGCCAAGGCCAAGGAACTCGGCTACGAGGCGCTGGTGCTGGTGCATGACGACGACGCCAACAAGCAGTCCCAACTGATCGACACCGCGATCGGCCGCGGCGCCAAGGCGATCATCCTCGACAATGCCGGTGCCGACGCGACCGTCGCCGCTGTGCAGAAGGCCAAGGACGCCGGCATTCCCTCCTTCCTGATCGACCGCGAGATCAACGCCACCGGCGTCGCCGTGGCGCAGATCGTCTCTAACAATTACCAGGGCGCGCAGCTCGGCGCGCAGGAGTTCGTCAAGCTAATGGGCGAGAAGGGCAATTTCGTCGAGCTGGTCGGCAAGGAATCCGACACCAATGCCGGCATCCGCTCCAAGGGCTATCATGATGTCATCGACGACTATCCGGACCTGAAGATGGTCGCGCAGCAGTCGGCCAACTGGAGCCAGACCGAGGCCTATTCCAAGATGGAATCGATCCTCCAGGCCAATCCCGACATCAAGGGCGTCATCTCCGGCAACGACACGATGGCGATGGGCGCCTATGCGGCCCTCGCGGCCGCGAACCGCAAGGATGTCATCGTCGTCGGCTTCGACGGTTCGAACGACGTGCGCGATTCCATCACCTCCGGCGGCATCAAGGCGACCGTGCTGCAGCCGGCCTACGCCCAGGCGCAGATGGCGGTCGAACAGGCCAGCGACTTCATCAAGAACAAGAAGTCGCCCGAGAAGGAAAAGCAGTTGATGGACTGCGTGCTCATCAACGGCGACAATGCCGCCAAGCTCGAAACCTTCGCGCTGAAGAACTGAGCCGGCGCGCTATAATTGCGAGGGGCGGACCCAGGTTCGCCCCTCGCCTCCATTCACGTTCCGGGTGCTTTTGATCGCCATGCCGAAGACATTGACCTGGCTAACTCTCGCCGCGCTCGCTGGCCTTGGCCTGAGCGGCTGCAAGATCCTGCCGACGCCAATGGCGCGGAGCGAAAATAGTGCGCCTGCCTTCAACCCAGACAAGATGGTCGAGGACATCTGGGCCTCGAAGGTCATCCCCTATCTCGTCCAGAAGGCCGGACCGTTGGCCGAAGTCCAGGCGCTGGCGAAAACCGATCCGGCGGCGGCCGGCGCCAAATACGGCAATCCCAGGAAGCAGACGAATTCGCCATGGACCTTCGCGGTCCGAGTCGAGGGCAAGATCATCGCTGCCAACACGCAGTCGCGGGCGGGCACGATGGATATCGACGTGGACGGCGACGGCAAGGCCGATGCGCGCGTCCAGATCGGGCCGGCCATGCGCGGCACGGCGTTGCGGGACAGCCTCGATTTCGTCCAGTTCAACGACTTCACCAACCAGATCGACTTCGCCCAGTTCGGGAAGGCCTTCAACGCCTATGCCGACAAGACCGTGCTGTCCAAACTGCCGCGCGAGGCACTTGAGGGCCGGACCGCCAAGGTGCTCGGCGCCTATACGATCGAAGGCGGCCAGGACCTGCCCCTTGTGACGCCGGCGGAGGCCGAGATCGGGCCGAGGCCATGAGCCCCGCTCACGACGTCATCCTGAAGCTGGAGGACGTCTCGAAGGTCTATGCCGGCACTGTCGCGGTCAAGCAGGCGAACTTCGAGGTGCGCAAGGGTGCCGTCAACGTGCTGGTCGGTGAAAACGGCGCCGGCAAGTCGACGCTGATGAAGATCATCGCCGGCGTCGAGCAGCCGACCGCCGGCCGCATCCTGCTCGAAGGCGAAGAGGTTTCCTTCTCCTCGTCGGGAGATGCGGTGGCGCGCGGCATCGGCATGGTGTTCCAGGAGCTGAACCTGTTCGGCAACATGACCGTCGCCGAGAATATCTTCGCCACCCGCGAGATCACCAACCGGCTGGGCAAGATCGACCGCAAGGCGCAGGAAAAGCGGGCGGGCGAATTCCTCGACCGGCTCGAGGCCGGCATCCGGCCCGACATGCTGGTCGAGGATTTGCGCATCGGCCAGCAGCAGCTGGTCGAGATCGCCAAGGCGGTTTCGCTCGACGCCAAGATCCTGATCATGGACGAGCCGACCTCGGCGCTGAGCGCGGCTGAAGTCGAAATCCTGTTCAAGGTGATCGCCGACCTCAAGGCGCGCGGCGTCGCCATCGTCTACATCTCGCACCGCCTGGAAGAACTGATCCGCATCGGCGACACCGTTACCGTGCTGCGCGACGGCCGTATCACCGGCCAGGAGGAGATGAGGAACGTCGATACGCAGTGGATCGTGCGGCAGATGATCGGCTCGGACGCCAAGGATTTCGCCAAAGCCGACGGCCATCAGCCCGGCGCGGAAATCTTCCGCGCCGAGGAGATCTGCCTGCCGCGCGTGACTGGCGGGCTGGCGGTCGACCATGTCTCGCTGGCGCTGCGCGCCGGCGAGATCCTTGGCATATATGGGTTGATGGGCGCCGGGCGCAGCGAGTTGTTCGACTGCATCATGGGCCGTCACGGCCATGCCAGCGGCAAGATCTTCATCGCCGGCAAGCAAGTGAAGGAGCGCGACACGACGCGCCGCATCCAGCGCGGGCTGGCATTGATACCGGAGGACCGTCAGCGCGAGGGGCTGGTGTCGATCCTCTCGGTCGCCAGCAATCTGACGCTGGCGAGCCTGTCGCGCTTCGTACGCCTGTTCCATATCCGGGGCGGCGCCGAGCGGCAGGCCGTTGTGCAGATGGTGCGGGAACTGGCGATCAAGGTCGCCGATCCGGCGCAGGAAGTCTCGTCGCTGTCGGGCGGCAACCAGCAGAAGGTGGTGATTGGCAAGGCGCTGCTCACCGGACCGAAGGTGCTTTTGATGGACGAACCCAGCCGCGGCATCGATGTCGGCGCCAAGGCCGACGTCTTCCGCACCATGCGCAAGCTGTCGCGCGATGGTCTCGGCATCCTGTTCGCCACCTCCGATCTCGACGAGGTGATGGCGCTGTCCGACCGCATCGCGGTGATGAGCAATGGCAGACTGACCGGCATGTTCGACCGCGCCGAGGCGACGGAAGCAGCGATCGTCGCGGCATCGGCGCTGGGCCACGGACCCACCGCACAACTTGCCCCCGCACATGGAGAGCAACGCTGATGACTGACATTCCGGCCAAGGCGGCCGCTCCTTCCGCCTCCAGCGGCTCCGCGTTGCTGACGCTGATGAAGCTTCGGACCTTCATCGCGCTGATCGCGGTGCTGGTGTTCTTCTCGATCGCCGCGCCGAACTTCCTGTCGGCGGCGAACCTGATCCTAATGGCCAAGCACGTCGCGCTCAACGCCTTCCTCGCCATGGGCATGACCTTCGTCATCATCACCGGCGGCATCGACCTTTCGGTCGGCTCGATCGTCGGCCTGTGCGGCATGGTGGCCGGCTATCTCGTGCTGAACGGCATCGACCTGCAGATCGGCTACACCGTCTATTTCAACGTCTTCGAGATCATCCTGATCACGCTTCTGGTCGGCATAACGATCGGCGCCGTCAACGGCCTGCTGATCACCAGGCTCAACGTCGCGCCCTTCATCGCCACGCTGGGCGTGCTCTATGTGGCGCGCGGTTTCGCGCTGCTGTCCTCCGACGGCCGCACCTTTCCCAACCTGGTCGGCAAGCCGGAATTGGGCACCACCGGCTTCGGCTTCCTCGGCGCTGGCCGGCTCCTCGGCCTGCCGGTGTCGATCTGGATCCTGGTCGTGGCGGCGCTGGGGGCCGCCTACCTCGCCCGCTACACCCCGCTCGGTCGCCACATCTTCGCCGTCGGCGGCAATGAGCGCGCAGCCCGGATCTCGGGCGTGCGCGTCAACATGGTCAAGATGTTCGTCTACATGTTTTCCGGCTTCTGCGCCGCGATCGTCGGCCTGATCATCTCGTCGGAGCTGATGGCTTCGCACCCGGCGACGGGCGAGAGCTTCGAACTGAACGCGATCGCGGCGGCGGTGCTCGGCGGCACCTCCATGTCTGGCGGCCGCGGCACGATCGGCGGCACCATCGTCGGCGCCTTCGTCATCGGCATCCTGTCGGACGGGCTGGTGATGATGGGGGTAAGTTCCTTCTGGCAGATGGTGATCAAGGGCCTCGTCATCATCGTCGCCGTCGTCGTCGACCAGGCGCAGCGCCGGTTGCAGCAGCGCGTCACCCTGATGCAGATGGCGAAGGCGGGCTGAGCATGGCGGGTTTAAGGGGAGCGCTGATCGGCTGCGGCTTCTTCGCCGTCAACCAGATGCATGCCTGGCGCGACATCGAGGGCGCCTCGATCGTCGCCATCTGCGACCGCGATCCGGAACGGCTGCGCATCGTCGGCGATCAGTTCGGCGTAGCGCGGCGCTATGCGGACGCGGCGGCGATGTTCGCGGCCGAAAAGCTCGACTTCGTAGACATCGCCACCACCGTGGGCAGCCATCGGCCGCTGGTCGAGATGGCGGCCGAGAACCGCGTCCCTGTCATCTGCCAGAAACCCTTCGCGCCGACGCTCGCTGATGCCAAGGCGATGGTGAAGGCCTGCACGGACGCCGGCGTGCCGCTGATGGTGCATGAGAATTTTCGCTGGCAGTCGCCGATCCAGGCGGTGCGCGCCGTGCTCGACAGCGGCGAGATCGGCACGCCGTTCTTCGGGCGGATTTCCTTCCGCTCCGGCTATGACGTGTTTTCCGGCCAGCCTTATCTGGCGACGGGCAAACGCTTCATCATTGAGGATCTCGGCATCCACATCCTCGACATCGCCCGTTTCCTGCTCGGCGACGTGACGAGCCTGACCGCGCGGACCACACGCATCAATCCCAAGATCGCCGGCGAGGATGTCGCGACGATGCTCATGGACCACGCCGGCGGCGCGACGTCCGTGGTCGATTGCAGCTATGCCACCAGGCTTGCTACCGAGCCGTTCCCGGAAACACTGGTCGAACTCGACGGCAGCGACGGCACGATCCGGCTGGCGCAGGGCTACCAGCTTACCGTCACCGGCAAGAACGGCACCACGGTCAAGGACGTCTCGCCGCGGCTGCTGCCCTGGGCCTCGCGGCCATGGCACAACATCCAGGAAAGCGTGCTGGCGATCCAGAAGCACTGGGTCGACAGCCTCGTATCCGGCAAGGAGCCGGCAACCTCGGGAGCCGACAATCTGAGGACGTTCGCCCTCGTCGAAGCAGCCTATGCCGGCGCCGAAAGCCGCGCGCCGATGCAGATCGACGACCTGCTGAAATGACGGCCGACGCTTTCCATCTCTACGGCACCGGGACGGCCGAAGCGGCGCCTATCCTGCTGCAGGCCGGCGCGCTCAGCGCGGAGCTGGTCAACGGCAACCTGCGCACCATCCGCCATGGCGGCTCCGAAGTGCTGCGCGCCATCGCCTATGTGGTGCGCGACCGTGACTGGGGCACCTCTGAGCCTGTCCTGACGGATCTCACAATCGACCAGCGCGATGGCGGCTTCCGCGTCAGCTATGCGGCAAGCTGTGCGGGTCCGGGCGGCAGCCGGCTCGGCTTCCGCACGACGATCGAGGGGTCCGCCGACGGCAATCTCAGCTTCGATGTGACCGCATTGCCGGAGAGCGATTTCGAGACCAACCGATGCGGCTTCTGCATCCTGCATCCGATCGCCGGCCTCGCCGGCAGCGCGGTGACGGTGGAGCACACCGACGGCAGCGTGGAAGAGACGGAACTGCCCGATCTGATCGACCCGTGGCAGCCGTTCAAGGATTTGCGCGCCATCACGCATCAGGTGCGGCCCGGCGTTGTCGCGCAATGCCGGATGGAAGGCGACACATTCGAGATGGAAGACCAGCGCAACTGGTCTGATGCCTCCTACAAGACCTATGTGCGGCCGCTGGCGCTGCCATGGCCCTATGTGCTGCCGGCCAGGCAATCCCTTCGTCAGACCATCAGCCTGAGCATCGCAGGCGACGCCAATCTGCCCGCCTCGGCCGTGCCGGCCGAGCCGGTCCGCGTCGAGCTTGGGCAAGCCGGCGCGAAGCTGCCTGACATCGGCGTCGTCATCTATCCCGAGGATGTGGAGGCGGCACTTGCCGATTTACCGCTGCTGGGAAGGCTCGGTCCCCGGCAGCTGATTTTCCATTTCGATCCGACGCGCGGCCACGGTCTCGACGCGCTGCGCGCCCATGCCCGACTCGCCGCCGCCTATCCCGCTTCGACGACGCTCGAATGCGTGGCCGCCTGCACCGGCGACCTCGACGCCGAACTTTCCGACGTCGCCAATATGCTGCGCCAGGTAGGCCTGCGGGTGGACGCCATCGCGGTATCGCCCGCGGTCGACCGCCAGTCGACGCCGCCGGGCAGCCCCTGGCCGGCATGTCCGCAGCTCGAGGACGTCTACGCGGCCGCCCGCCGCGCCTTTCCCGGCCTCCGTCTCGGCGGCGGCATGTTCAGCTATTTCACCGAGCTCAACCGCAAGCGCGTTCCCGCCGACCAGCTCGATTTCATCACCCACTGCACCTGTCCGATCGTGCATGCCGCCGACGATCTCAGCGTCATGCAGTCGCTGGAGACGCTTCCCTTCATCACCCGGTCCACCCGGGCGATCTTCGGGACAAAGCCGTATCGCATCGGGCCATCGACGATTGCCATGCGCCAGAACCCCTATGGTGGGGCGACCAAGGACAATCCGCGGGGCCAGCGCGTCGCGATGGCCAACAGCGATCCGCGCCACAACGGCCAGTTCGCCGCCGCGTGGACGATCGGCTATGCCGCGCGCGTCGTGCCTGCGGGACTGGAGATGCTGACACTGTCCAGCTTCGCCGGACCGTTCGGCGTGGTTGCCGGATCAGGCGAACCCGTCGCGCAAGGAACACCGCGGCCGATCCTCCGGGCCATCGAAGGGCTTTGTGAGTTGGCTGGACTGACGCATGTTACCGCTACGACCAGTGACGAGACGCGAGTTCTGGCGCTGGCCGGCCGCGCTGCCTCCAGGGAAACCATCGTCTGGCTGGCGAACCTGACGGCGAATAATGTCCCGATCGATGTTTCGACGCTTGGCCAGGACCATCTCGTGATGTCGCCCTACGCCATTATGCGTGTCGGCTAGAGCGTCACTTCTCGGAATTCATCACATAGAGAGCACGCGAGCGTTCGAGGTGTTTGATCATCGCCTTCTCGGCACCGTCGGCATCCCTGTGCTCTATGCGGTCGATGATCTCTTCATGCTCCGTTAGCGTGTATTTTTCCTTGCCGGTCCAGATCAGCATTTCGGTGTGGTATTCCTTCAGCCAGCCCAGCGTGGCTTCGCTGACGGCGACATAGATCGGATTGCCTGAAATGGACGCGATCTGGGTGTGGAACTTCATATCGGCGGAGATGAAAGCTTCGGAATCGCCGCGCGCGGCGCGCTGCTCGGCCACGGTTGCCTTCAGCAGTTGCACATCCTGCGATGTGGCTTTTTCCGCGGCTTCCCTGACCATGCCGCGCTCGAAGAAGATGCGCGCGGTCTTCAAGTGCTCCAGCGTGTCCCTGGACGAGGACAGGATGATCTTGGCCGCGCCGTCGACCTGCTTGATGATCGACTTGGCGGTCAGTTGCAGCACCTTGGCGCGCTCGCCATGCGAGATGGCGACCAGCCCCATATTGCTCAGCGCCTGCATGGCTTCACGGATCGCCGGCCGGCCGACCTCGAAGCGCTCCATCAACTCGCGCTCGGACGGCATGTCGTCGCCGGGCTGCAGTTCGCCGCTGGTGATCAGCCGCTTCAGCCTTGCAAAGACTTCGTCGGAAAGTTTGCGCCGGACGATCGGCTCCGAACGGTTCATCGTGACGAATCACTCCCTGGCTCGGTTCTTGTTTAGCATTCCCGGCAGGATTACAGGAATGCCCGCACCTGGAGCGGGGACGCTCCAGCTTTTACGCAATTCCGGACAGAAAACCCCGTTGCACGGTTTTCCTGGAATTGCCCTAGCCCGCCCGCTCTTGCCAAGACTCGGATATTTCTTGCAATACTTATGTACTCATTATACCAGATTTCCTGCGCGACAAAACTTTTTTCGAACCCTTTTCGAGCGGCCGGTCGACCATGATCACACTTACCTATCGCATCGAAACCCCTGGCAGCATCGAGGCGCTGGCGGCCAAGATCGCCAGCGACCAGTCGACCGGCACCTTCGTCGCGCTGCCGGGCGAGACCGAGGAGTTGAAGGCGCGCGTGGCGGCGCGCGTGCTGGCGATCCGACATCTGCCCGATGCTGAGCAACCATCGCTGCCCGGGTCCGGCAGCGGGCCATTCCGGCGCGCCGATGTTGACATCGGCTTCCCATTCGACGCGATCGGCACCGACCTGTCGGCGCTGATGACCATCGCCATCGGCGGCACCTATTCGATCAGGGGCCTGTCCGGCATCCGCGTCATCGACATGAAGCTGCCGGAACAATACCGGGGCGCCCATCCGGGCCCGCAGTTCGGCTTGACCGGCAGCCGCAGGCTGACCGGGGTCGAGGGCCGACCGATCATCGGCACCATCGTCAAGCCGGCGCTGGGGCTCAGGCCGCATGAGACGGCCGAAATGGTGGGCGAACTGATCGAGGCCGGCGTCGATTTCATCAAGGACGACGAGAAGTTGATGAGCCCGGCCTATTCGCCGCTGGGCGAGCGGGTGAAGGCGATTATGCCGCTGATCCTCGACCAAGAGCAGAAGACCGGCAAGAAGGTGATGTACGCCTTCGGCATCTCGCATGCCGATCCCGACGAGATGATGCGCAACCACGATCTCGTGCTCGAAGCCGGCGGCAATTGCGCCGTCGTCAACATCAATTCCATCGGCTTCGGCGGCATGGCATATCTGAGAAAGCGTTCCGGGCTGGTGCTGCATGCCCACCGCAATGGCTGGGATATCCTCACACGCCATCCCGGCCTCGGCATGGATTTCAGCGTCTGGCAGCAATTCTGGCGGCTGCTCGGCGTCGACCAGTTCCAGATCAACGGCATCGGCTCGAAATATTGGGAGCCGGACGATTCTTTCATCCGCTCCTTCAAGGCGGTGACGACGCCGCTGTTCTCATCAGACGATTGCGCGCTGCCCGTGGCCTGCTCCGGCCAGTGGGGCGGCCAGGCGCCCGAAACCTATCGGCGCACTGGCCGCACGCTCGATCTCCTCTACCTCTGCGGCGGCGGCATCGTCAGCCATCCGGACGGGCCCGGCGCCGGCGTACGGGCCGTGCTGCAGGCCTGGCAGGCGGCGGTCGAGGGCATCGCGCTGACGGACTATGCCCGCGATCACGTCGAACTGGCCCGATCGATCGAGAAATTCGGCGACGGCAGGGCGGCATGAGCATGGCCGTGCAAAACCTGCTCCTCAGTTATTACGGCGACGACCTCACCGGGTCGACCGACGTCATGGAGGCGCTCGAACTCGGCGGCGTGCCGACCGTGCTGTTCATGCGCCAGCCCGACCAGTCCCTGCTGGCGCGATTTTCGCATTGCCGCGCGGTTGGCCTGGCGGGCATCAGCCGAAGCGAAACGCCGCAATGGATGGAGGAAAACCTGACGCCGGCCTTCGAATGGCTGAAAGGCCTCGGGGCGGCGGTCTGCCATTACAAGATCTGTTCGACCTTCGATTCCAGCCCGGCGGTCGGCAGCATCGGCCGCGCCACCGAGATCGGCAGGCGCATTTTCGAGGCGGCAAGCGTGCCGATGGTGGTCGGCGCGCCACAGCTCAAGCGCTACACTGCCTTCGGCAACCTCTTCGCGGCGTTCCGCGGCGCATATTTCCGCATCGACCGGCATCCGGTGATGAGCAGGCATCCGGTGACGCCGATGGACGAGGCCGACTTGCTCGTCCACCTTTCGCGCCAGACCAGCCTTAGTTCCGGCCTAGTCGACCTGGCAACGTTGCAGGCGGACGATCTCGCGCAGACGGTCGACCAAGTCCTGCAAGACAAGGATATCGTCCTGTTCGACGTCGACAGCCACCAGACGCAGAAACGCGTCGGCGAACAACTCTGGCGTATCCACGGGAAGGGCCATGGTTTCGTCGTCGGATCCTCGGGCGCCGAATATGCCTTGCTGGCCGAATGGGCGGCCAAGGGCATCGTATCGGGGCATGCCGCATTCGCACCGCCCGGCCCCGTGGATCGGCTCGCCGTGGTGTCGGGTAGCGTCTCCCCTACCACGGAAAAACAGATCCGCCACGCGCTTGCTCACGGGTTCGACGGCGTCGAGATGGATGCGATGCGACTGGTCTGCGAAGGCGCCGGCGAAGCGACCGAGCAGGCGGTCGCGGCCGGGTTGGCGAGCCTGGCCAAGGGCCGCAGCGTCATCCTCTACTCCGCGCTTGGTCCACAGGCCGATCGCGGTGCTGAGATCGACCGGATCGAGGGCGCCCGGAACACACTCGGACGGGCGCTGGGAACCATCCTGCGCAGGCTGATCGCCGAGCAGAAACTCAAGCGCGCCGTGATTGCCGGCGGCGACACCTCCAGCCACGCGCTCGGACAATTGGCCATCGACGCGCTGACCGTGCGCATGCCGTTGCCGCAGTCACCGGGGTCGCCGCTCTGCGTCGCCCATGGCGGCGGCGCGATAGACGGCCTTGAGATCGCGCTGAAGGGCGGCCAGGTCGGCACCGACGCCTATTTCGAGACCATCCGGCTGGGGAGCTAATACAGCGGCTTGCCCAGGTGTTTCGGCGTCGGCCACTGCGCCGTGATGCCGGGCTGCACCGGCCGTTCGAGGTAAGTCGCCAGAACCACGTAGCTGCGCGTCGAAGTGACTCCGGGTGTCTCGTAGAGACGCAACAGCAGGCCTTCGAGTGCCTTGGTGTCCTCGGTACGCACCTTGAGCAATACGCAGGTATCGCCGGCGACGGTATGGATCTCCTCGACCTCGGGATATTCCGAGATCGCCATCAGTTCCGGGGTCTTGCCCCAGCCACTGGTGTCGATGTGGACGAAGGTGAGCAGCGGCTTCCGCACCGCGTTGGGATCGATGATGGCGGCCGTGTTGCGGATGGCGCCGCTGCGCCGGAGCCGCTTGACCCGCTCATGCGCTGCCGGCGGCGACAGGCCGACGCGATCGCCAAGCTCGGCATAGGTGACCGTCGCGTCGTCGACCAGAACGCCTAATATTTTTCGGTCGGTCGCGTCGACATCCCGGGCCGCCGGCCTGTTCCGCGGAATGCCATCTGTTTCTTCATCCATATCGATATTCCCGATTGTCACGGAATTTAATGCGGCCATTATGATGATATGTCGAACAACGATCAAGCCGCAGCCTTGGGCGCGGACACCAGACCGCCCATCCCGGCCCTCGCCTATCTGCTGACCGGATGCATCGCCGTGATCGGCTCGAATTCGCTGGTGCTGGGCCCGATCGCTCCGGCGGTGTCCGTATCGTTCTCGACCAGCGTTCCCATGGTGATGATGGCAGCGGCTGCCTTCGGCCTCGGCACGTCGGCGAGCGCCGTGTTCCTGGCACGCCATATCGACCGGGTCGGCGCGCGCCGGATGCTGCAGGCGGCCCTGCTGCTGCTGGCATTGGCCTTGGTCGCCAGCGCCGCCGCGCCTACCGTGACAGCGCTGGTTGCGGCACAGCTTGTCGCCGGCATTGCCGCCGGCGTCGCCATGCCGGCAATCTACGCCAGTGCCGCGGCCATCGCTCCGCCCGGCCGCGAAAGCGGCACGATCGGCGTGGTGCTGACCGGATGGACGCTCAGCATGGTGGCCGGCGTTTCCCTGTCGGCGGTGCTTGCCGATCTCGTTCACTGGCGTGCCGTCTTCGCCGCTGTCGCCGTGCTGGCCGCGCTGGCGCTCGGCGGCCTCACCGCATCGTCGCTGCCGGATGTCAGGAAGGCCGGACCGGCGCCCGCCCCGCTCGCGGCGCTGAACATTCCCGGCATTGTGCCGCTTCTGATTGCCTGCGGCGCCTTCATGACCGCCTTCTACGGTGTCTATGGCTATCTTGGCGATCACCTTCACAGCGGACTGGGGCAGCCGGTCAGCGCCAACGGCCTGGCCGCGCTCGCATACGGGGCGGGCTTCGGCACGGCGGCGCTCTTCGACGGCATCATCGATCGCCTTGGCGCAAGGCGTGTCATGCCTTTCGCCTATCTGCTCGTCGCCATGGTCTACGTGGCGATCGCCGCAACCAGCGACAGCTATGGCCTGACGCTCGCCATGGTCGCGGCCTGGGGGCTCGCCAATCATTTCGGGCTGAACGTGCTGGTGATGCGCCTGTCGGCGCTCGATCCGTCACGGCGGGGCACGATAATGGGCCTGAACAGCGCGGTGACCTACCTCGCGGTGTTTGTCGGCACCACCGGCTTCGGGCCGCTCTATTCCGGCTTCGGCTTTGCCGCCTGCGCGATGGTCGCGGCGGTGCTCATGCTGATTGCCGCCTCGGCCGCAGCGTGGCGCAGCCGGTAGAGCCAGCGTCTCATCGCATTGCTCCAGTCGACAGAACGTGATTGGCCACCAGCCCTTGGCGCGTTGACAGCGGCACCCCTGCCCTTCCATACAAAGCCGTTAATGTTCTCAGGGCGGGGTGAAAGTCCCCACCGGCGGTAAGGACTCCCAGTTGCGCATGAGGCTTTTCCGAAAACCGTTTCCGGTTTTCGGGGTCATGCGCGGGACCCAAGCCCGCGAGCGCCTTCCAGCAGTTGGAAGGGTCAGCAGATCCGGTGTGATTCCGGAGCCGACGGTTAAAGTCCGGATGGAAGAGAACGAAACGGAAAACGAACCGCCCCGGCGGGTCGGATTTCGTATCGTGCGTCCTGATTCTGGTTCGAAACGGAAGGATGGACCCATGAATCAGCATTCCCACAAAGACTATGAAACAATCCGCATCGCCGTCATCAGGGCGCGCTGGCACGCCGACATTGTCGACCAGTGCGTGAAGGCGTTCGAGGCCGAACTGGCCGAGATGGGCAGCGGGCGCTTTGCCGTCGACATCTTCGACGTGCCCGGCGCCTATGAAATCCCGCTGCATGCCAAGACGCTCGCCGGCACCGGCCGCTACGCCGCGATCCTCGGCACTGCGTTCGTCGTCAATGGCGGCATCTACCGGCACGACTTCGTCGCCAGCGCCGTCATAGACGGCATGATGAACGTGCAACTTTCGACCGGGGTGCCGGTGCTTTCGGCGGTGCTCACGCCGCACAATTTTCACGACAGCGCCGAGCATCACCGCTTCTTCTTCGAGCACTTCTCGGTCAAGGGCAAGGAAGCGGCCAACGCCTGCGTGCAGATTCTCGCGGCGCGGGAAAAGATCGCGGCATGAAATCTTCCCGGCCGGGTGGAAATCGCGATAACACCCGGTAGTATTTGCGAAAATACCGAGTTCGGGAGGATGCCGGTGCAGACCAAGAAGATCATCAATGACGGCAACCGTGCCGTCGACGAAATGCTCGAAGGGATCCTGGCCGCGCATCCTCGCCATCTCGCAAGCGTGGACGGCAGCCCGCGCTCGATCATCGCCCGCGACGGGCCACGGCCCGGCAAGGTCGGGCTGGTGATCGGCGGCGGTTCCGGCCACGAGCCGACCTTTCTCGGCTTTGTCGGCAAGGGGCTGGCGGACGCGGCGGCAATCGGCAACGTCTTTGCCTCGCCGCCACCGGATCCGATCCTGGAATGCGCCAAGGCGGTCAGCGGCGGCACTGGCGTCTTGTTCATGTACGGCAACTATGCCGGTGACGTGATGAATTTCGACATGGCGGCCGAGATGGCCGGCATGGACGACATCGATGTGCGCACGGTGCTCACCACCGACGACGTCGCCTCGGCGCCGCGCGACCAGCGGCACAAGCGCCGTGGTGTCGCCGGCAATTTCTTTATCTTCAAGGCTGCCGGAGCCGCCTGCGACCGGATGCTGTCCCTGGACGAGGTCGAGCGCATCGCGCGCAAGGCCAACGACCACACCTTCACCATGGGCGTGGCGCTGTCGCCCTGCTCGCTGCCGCAGACGCGGCGGCCGAATTTCGAGATCGGCGCGGACGAGATGGAGATCGGCATGGGCATCCATGGCGAACCCGGCATCGCGCGCGGCAAGCTCGGGACCGCCGACGAAATTACCGACGAGATGCTCGACAAGATTTTCGCCGAGATGGCGCCGAAGCGCGGCGACAAGGTCGCGGTGCTGGTCAATTCACTGGGCTCGACGCCGCTGATGGAACTCTACATCATGAACCGACGGGTCAAGCAGAGATTGGACGCAATCGGCGTTTCCATCCATGCCACCTGGGTCGGCAATTACTGCACGTCCCTGGAAATGGCCGGTGCCTCGGTGACGCTTTTCCATCTCGACGAAGAATTGCAGGCGATGCTCGACCACCCCTGCGACTGCGCCATGTTCCGTGCCGGCTGAGGAGCGCCCCATGACCATCGGTGCCTCCGACCTGAAAAGAATGTTCGACGCGATCGCGGTGGCGATCGAGGCCGACAGGGACCGGCTTTGCCAGCTCGACGGCGTCATCGGCGACGCCGACCACGGTATTGCCATGGCGCTCGGGTTCAACGCCGTGCGCGATGCGCTGGCATCGCTCGACCTTGCGGCGACCGAGCCGACCGCGCTCCTCAACACGGCGGCGAAATCGTTCCTCAATGCCGTCGGCGCGTCCTGCGGCCCGCTCTATGCCACGGCCTTCATGCGTGCAGCCGCCGCAGTCAAGGGCAAGGCGACGCTGGCGGATGCCGAATTCATCGCCCTGCTGCAGGCCATGGCGCAAGGCATCAAGGATCGCGGCAAGGCCGAGATCGGCGAAAAGACCATGGTCGATGCCTGGCAACCGGCGGCGGAAGCGGCTGGCGCCAGCAATGCAGGGGGAAAGAGCCTTGCCGACAGTCTGCAGGCAGCCCTTGCCGCTGCCAAGCGCGGTGCTGAATCGACCAAGGACATGATCGCCGCCAAGGGCCGCTCGTCGCGGCTCGGCGAACGGTCGCTCGGGCACATGGACCCGGGCGCGGCCTCAGCCGTCACCGTCATCGGCGCGATGACGCGGAGCCTGGCTTAGGCCTTCGCCGCGTCGAGCTTGTTGATCGCCTGGACGTTGCCGGCCGACGGCCCCTTCTCGTCGAACTCCGAGGCCAGCCACCTATCGACAATGGCCTTGGCCAGTTCCGGCCCGATGACGCGCGCGCCCATGGTGATGATCTGGGCATTGTTGGATTTCGCCGCGCGCTCGGCCGAGTAGGTGTCGTGGGTAAGCGCGGCGCGGATGCCCGGCACCTTGTTGGCCGAGATCGAGACGCCGATGCCGGTGCCGCAGAACAGGATGCCACGGTCGTTCTCGCCTTCGACGATCGTCCGGGCGAGTTTCTGCGACAGGTCGGCATAGAAGCCGGCCTGGCTGAGGTCGCTGACGGTGAGGCCGGGCTTGGTCGCCAGATGCGCGGCGATGACGTCGAGCAGCGGCTTGCCGGCGCTGTCGGCTCCGATGGCTATTTTCATGGTGATGTCCTTTCTGACTGAATGCGTTTTTCGATTGGTTCAGATCGCGGCCGAGGCGCGGCGCAGGATGTCGATATAGCCCTCGGCCTGCCAGGCGGAACGGCCGATGAACAGGCCGTCAATGTTGGGCTGGCCGATCAGCTCGGCGGCATTGCCGGGATTGACGCTGCCGCCATAGAGCACCGGCGGAACGGACGGCAGCAGGCCGGCGGCGACCTGCTTGATCAGCGCTTGCTGCCTGTCGGCATAGTCGGAACTGGCCGGGACGCCCTTGTCGCCGATCGCCCAGACCGGCTCGTAGGCGAACAGGATCTCTGCTCCCCTCGCCTCGTCGTCGAGGAATTGCAATGCACCCTCGACCTGAGCGGTCAGCACCGCATCGGCCTTGCCGCTTTCGCGCTCGGCCAGCGTTTCGCCGACACAGATCAGCGGTATCAGTCCATGCCTGACCGCCGCCGCCGTCTTCAGCCCGACCGTACGGTCGGTCTCGCCGAAATGTTCGCGCCGCTCGCTGTGGCCGAGTTCGACCAGGTCGAGGCCGCAATCGTTCAGCATTACCGGCGAGATCTCGCCGGTCCAGGCGCCGGCATCGACCCAATGCATGTTCTGCGCGCCGACCTTGATGCGCGTTGCCGACAGCGCCCGCTTGACCTCGCGCACCGCCGTGAAGGGCGGGATGACGAAAGGCTGGATGCGATCGTCGAAACCCGGCACGAAGCCGGCCAGTGCCCCGGCAAAATCAAGCGCCTCGGCCAGCGTCTTGTTCATCTTCCAGCTTGTACCGACCCAGTAAACCACGCGTACTCTCCTTGACCCTCAATCCTTGTCGGCGACGACCGTCAGCGAAACCCCCGCCGCATCCAGCGTCGCGCGCATCCCGGGCTCTGGCTCGCGCCCGGTGAAGACGGCGTCGAATGCGCTGAGATCGGTCAGGAAATGCAGTGCGCTGCGGCCAAACTTGCCGTGATCGACCAGCAGGTATTTGCGGGTCGCCGCGGCCATCATCAGCCGCTTGGCCTGCACCACTTCCTGATCTTGATGGAAGGCGGAGGCGCCATGGATGGCGGATGAGGACAG
Source organism: Mesorhizobium sp. M8A.F.Ca.ET.207.01.1.1 (assembly GCF_004794715.1). Taxonomy (NCBI): domain Bacteria; kingdom Pseudomonadati; phylum Pseudomonadota; class Alphaproteobacteria; order Hyphomicrobiales; family Phyllobacteriaceae; genus Mesorhizobium; species Mesorhizobium sp. M8A.F.Ca.ET.207.01.1.1. Next base: position 254,853 of record NZ_SRUS01000005.1, read on the forward strand.
GAAGGCGACGTCGGCGCGCAGCGACCGCAGCGACGCCTCTGCGAGCAGGCCGAAGAAGCCATGGAATTTCTTCGAGTACTGGCCGCCGAGCGCGATCAGGTTGATGCCTCCGGCACCGGCCAGATCCTGGATGACGGCGAAGTTGTTGGTGATCACCGTCAGCGGCCTGAGATCGGCGAGATGCCGCGCGATGCCGCCCGCCGTCGAGCCGTCGTCGATGATGACCGTCTGGCCGGGTTCGATCACGGCCACGGCGGCCGCCGCAAGGCGCTGCTTTTCCCCGATCGCCTGCTTCTGCCGGTAGCGAAAATCGCTTTCAAACAGGCTGCTCGGCTGGATCGAGGCGCCGCCGCGCACCTTGCGCAGGAAGCCGCTCTCCTCGAGCTCGTCCAGGTCGCGATGCACGGTCATCCTGGAGACGCCAAAACGCGAAGCGAGGTCGTCGACGCTCGCCGCGCCGGCATCCACCAGGAAATCCATGATGCCTTGCCGTCTGTTGTCGCTCTTCATTGTCGCCGACTCGCCAACGCAGAACTCCGGCTGCTTGATCGAGCCCAGATATAACAGACATCGTCGCGCATGTATCACAATTTTTGTTATAATGAGATATTTCCATGGGATATTTCGCCGGCTTTTATCGCGCCGCTGTAACAAGAATTGCGGCCGGGACGGTCTGTCACGGTTGCGGTTGCGCGGAATTCCGGCCAGAAGCATCGGTGGGCTGAACGATGCGCGGACAGCCCGCAACCACAGGTTTGAAACCAGATACGGGAGACTAATCGTTGGCTCGCATCACACTGAGACAATTGCTCGATCACGCCGCCGAATACGGCTATGGCGTGCCGGCCTTCAACATGAACAACATGGAACAAGGCCTCGCCATCATGGAGGCCGCGGAGGAGACCAAGTCGCCGGTCATCCTGCAGGCAAGCCGCGGCGCGCGCGCCTATGCCAATGACGTGGTGCTGGCCAAGCTGATCGACGCGCTGGTGGAAATCCACCCGGACATCCCGGTCTGCATGCATCTCGACCATGGCAACAACGAAGCCACCTGCGTCACAGCCATCCAATACGGCTTCACCTCGGTGATGATGGACGGTTCGCTCAAGGAAGACGGCAAGTCGCCGGCCGACTATGCCTATAATTCCGGCATCACCAAGCGCGTCGTCGACATGGCGCATTGGGGCGGCGTCTCCGTGGAAGGCGAGATCGGCGTTCTGGGTTCGCTGGAGAGCGGCGGCGGCGAGCAGGAAGACGGCCACGGCGTCGAAGGCGCGATCAGCCACGACCAGCTCTTGACCGATCCGGTGCAGGCCGAACAGTTCGTGCGCGACACCCATGTCGATGCGCTGGCGGTGGCCATGGGCACCAGCCACGGCGCCTATAAATTCTCGCGCAAGCCCGACGGCGCGGTGCTGGCGATGAACGTCATCGAGGAGATCCACCGCCGCCTGCCGAACATGCATCTGGTCATGCACGGATCGTCCTCCGTGCCGGAGGACCTGCAGGAGATCATCAACAAATATGGCGGCCAGATGAAGCCGACCTGGGGCGTGCCGGTGGAAGAGATCCAGCGCGGCATCAAGCATGGCGTGCGCAAGATCAACATCGACACCGATAACCGCATGGCGCTGACCGGCGCGATCCGCAAGGTGCTGACCGAGAACCCGAGCGAGTTCGACCCGCGCAAATACCTGACACCGGCGATGGCGGCGATGAGGAAGCTCTGCAAGGAGCGCTTCGAACAGTTCGGCACCGCCGGCAATGCGCCTAAGATCAAGCCGCTGCCGGTCTCGGAAATGGCCAAGCGCTACAAGTCGGGCAGCCTCGACCCGAAATTTGGCTAAGTTCGATCCATCTGCATTTTACGGGCAGGAGCTCTACCGGCTCCTGTCCATTTCTATCCAGCGTTCGGCAGCAGGTCAGCCCTGCCGGTCTCGATGAAGGGCGCCCAATAGTCGACCGACTCGCGGATCATGGCGACCACCTGATGGTCGACCGGCTCGCGCTCGCGGAACGACAGTTCGAGGCAGATTTCGTTGTCGGTGCCGCCGCCGCGCCGCACCGTTTCCAGCAGCTTTTCAGGCGTGATGCGGCCGTCCTTGTTGTGGGCTGCGGTGAACGGCCAGTGGCCGCCCTTGTTCATCGAGGATTGCTTGATGTGGATGATCGGCGACTTCAGGGGGAAGGCTTCGGCCCAGGCATAGGGATCGATGTCGGCTGGGTTGGAGGAGGTCACGTCGCCATGGTCGATGTCGACCATCATCTCAAGCGGAATGGCCATGCCGGCCGCATCGATCGCATCCTGCAGCATCCGGCAGTTTTCGATGGTGTGGCCGAACTCGCGGCCGACCGACATCGGCTCCCAGAACAGGTAGGTCAGGCCTGCCGCCCGGGCGTGTTCGGCGACCTCGCGCCAGCAGTCCAGCGCGATGTCGAACAGGCGCGCGCGACGGTCGGGATCGTCGAAGTCGCGATGCGTGAAGATGGCGAACTGCGTGCCCATGCCGCCGGCGCCAAGCTCGGCCGAGATATCGGCGAAGGTCTTGAACCAGTCGACATAGTAGCGGCGCACGTCAGCATCGGGATGGCCGAAATGGTTGAGCCGGCCGTAGGGGCCGGTCATGCCTGAGGTGACGCGCACGCCGGTGCGGTTCAAGGCGTTGCGGAACAGGCGGACGAATTTGACGATCGTCGCCGCCGGCCAGCCTGGATTGACGAATTCATGCGTGAGCTGTATGTCCCTGATACCGATGCCGTAGGCAATGGTCTCGATCAGATCGTCCGGCTCCGCGAAGCGGTTGACCAGCGGATTGGTGTTGAGGGAGAGCGTGAAGGCCAAGGTCGCTATCCCTTCAACGCCGTCGCCGAACAGGGGCCATGAGCGCCATCAGCCTGCCCTCGCCTGCCGGCTCGCGCACCAATGCTCGAAGGCCGACTTCTCCTCGGCGGACAGATGCAGGCCGTGCTTGGTGCGCCGTTCGAGAATATCGGCCGCGTCTTGCGCCCATTCCTGTTCGAAGAGGTAGTTCGCCTCGCGCTCAAAGAAATCCTTGCCGAAGCACCGGCCCAGGGCGGCGAGCGAACGGGCGCCGCCAACTACGGACGGCGTTCTGGTGCCGTAGAGCCGGCCGTAATGCTTGAGCAGCGATGCCGGCATCCATGGATACTCATTTGCGAGGTCGCCGAGAAACTGCTCGAAGTCGGCATTGGCGATGTCGCCGCCGGGCAAATGCGCCTTCGCTGTCCAGGGCTTGCCCATCTTCGGAAAGAACGGTGCGATCCTGTCCAGCGCATGCTCGGCCAGTTTGCGGAAGGTGGTGATCTTGCCGCCGAAGACGGAGAGCAGCGGCGCCTGCGCCTCCGGCGCGTCGAGCTCGAAAATATAGTCGCGGGTCACCGCACTCGGATTGTCGGCGTTGTCGTCATAGAGCGGCCTGACGCCGGAGAAGGAATAGACCACGTCGTTGCGCGCAAGGCCGCGCTTGAAATAGCGGTTGACCACTCTGATGAGGTAATCGATCTCGCTCTCATCCGCGGTCACGTCCTCGGGCCGGCCTTCGTAGGGAATGTCGGTGGTTCCGATCAGCGCGAGATCGTTCTGGTAGGGATTGATGAAGATGACGCGCTTGTCGCTGTTCTGGACGAGATAGGCCTGCCGGCCCTCCCAGAACTTGGGCACGACGATATGGCTGCCCTTGACCAGGCGGACATTGCGCCTCGAGTTCTGGCCGGCAACGCGGTTGACGATGTCGTTGACCCAGGGACCGGCGGCATTGATCAGCGCGCGCGCCCGCACACTGGTCTTGATACCGGTCCTGACGTCGCGCATTTCGATGACCCAGAGGCCGCCCTCGCGGCGGGCGGCGGTGCAGGCGGTGCGGGTGAAGACCTTCGCTCCCCGTTCGGCCGCGTCGAGCGCGTTGATGACGACGAGGCGGGCATCGTCGACCCAGCAGTCGGAATATTCGAAGCCGCGCTTGAAACTGTCCCTGATCGGCGCGCCCTCGGGCGCGGTGCGCAGGTCAAGCGTGCGGGTGGCGGGCAGCCGCTTGCGGCCGCCGAGATGGTCGTAGAGGAACAGGCCGAGCCGCACCAGCCATGCCGGCCGGTCGTCCGGGCTGTGCGGCAGCACGAAGCGCATCGGCCAGATGATGTGCGGCGCCGATTCCAGCAGGACCTCGCGCTCGATCAGCGCCTCGCGCACCAGGCGGAATTCGTAATATTCGAGATAGCGCAGGCCACCATGGACGAGCTTGCCTGATCTCGAACTGGTGCCTTGGGCGAGATCGTCCTTTTCGCACAGGATGACCGAAAGCCCGCGGCCGGCGGCATCGCGCGCGATGCCGGCGCCGTTGACGCCGCCGCCGATGACGAAAAGGTCGACGATGTCAGGGCCGCCGCTCATCTCGTGTCCATGCCGGGTTTGCGCTCCATCGCCGTCGCTCTCAGCACGGATTGACCGGAGGCAGGCCGGCCAGGTAGCGGCGCACCTCCTCGGCGGCCTGCTCGGCGGCATAGGTCACCGTGCGCACCGAAGCGCCGGCGATATGCGGCGTCAGCGTCACGTTGGGCAGCTGCAGCAATGGCCAGTCCGATGGCACCGGCTCGACCGCGAAGGTTTCCAGCATGGCGCTGGCGATCTGCCCCGAAACAAGCGCCTCGTAGAGCGCGTCATAGTCGACCAGCGGACCGCGCGCGGTGTTGACGAAGATCACGCCAGGCTTCATCCGCCCGATTGTGTCCTTGCCGATCAGGCCGCGTGTCTCCTGCGTCACCCGCGAATGCAGCGTCACCACGTCGGAGCGCGACAGGAGATCGTCGAGCGCAACCAGTTCGACGCCGGCGTTGCGGTCCTCGGCGCTCAACTGCACATAGGGATCGCTGACCAGAACATGGCAGCCGAAGGCGCGCAGCAGGCGCACCACTTTCGTGCCGATATTGCCGTAGCCGACGACGCCGACCGTCATTTCGCCGAGTTCGCGACCGGTGCGGTCGGCACGGTAGAGATCGCCGCGCCATTCCCCCTTGCGCAGGGCTTCGTGGCCGACACGGATCAGCCGCGTTTCGGCCAGGATGGCGCCGATGGTGAACTCAGCCACGGCGGTGGCATTGCGGCCAGGCACGTTGACCACGGTGATGTCCTGCGCCCTGGCCGCTTCCATGTCGATGTTGATCGGCCCGCCGCGCGACACCGCCACCAACTTGAGATCAGGCAGGCGCCGCATCATGCTTTCCGACAAGGGCGCGAGCTGGGTGACGAGGACTTCGGCATCGCCGATGAAATCGACGACCTCGTCGGGATGGCCGAAGTACTCCTTGACCTTGTCGAGGCCGAGTGCCGGATTGCCGAACTCCATGGGCTCGTCGGGCCAAGCCGTCTGCAATGTCCTGATATCGAGGTCGCCGCTGGCGACCTTCTCGATTTTGGCGCGAAACACCTCCGGCAGCATGAAGTTGTCGCCAATGATCGCTATCTTTTTACGCATACTCGACTTCTCAATTTTCCTGCGATGTGGCCATGGCACGCCAGACCGGCCGCAGGGCCTGGTGCGCCAGCATGTAGGACGGAGTCATCCTGTCGTAGATCGCTGCGAGGGCCGGGTCGCTCGGCTCGGCCTCGCCGAGCAACGGCGTCACCCATTCGCCGACGCATTCGTCCATGGAGGCGTATTGGCCGACGCAGACCGCGGCGATCATTGCCGCACCGGCCGCACCGGCCTCCTCACGCGCGCTGGTGCGCGTGTCGGCGCCGATGGCCGCGCCCAGTATCTTGCGGAGCGCCGGGCTTCTGGCGGCGCCGCCGGTCAGGCGGATTTCGCGTGGCAGCGGCCCCATGGCGGCGTAGCAGTCGCGCGCCGCGAAGGCCAAGCCTTCGAAAACGGCGCGCACCAGATCGGCGTAGCCGTGCCGCGAGGAAATGCCGACGAAACCGGCCCTGGCATTGGCATCGACGAACGGTCCCCGCTCGCCGGCTTCCGACACGTAAGGCTGGTAGAGCAGCGAAGCCGGCCGCGAGGCCGCGATCCAGGCGTCGACCAGCGCGATCATCTCGCCATTGCTGCGGGTTATGCCTTGCGAGGCGAGAATGCCCGAGGCAAGCCCGAGCACCCAGTCGATGTTGAGCGTCGCCGCCATGTTGGACTGCATCTGTGCGAACACGCCGGGCGCCGGCATCGCCATGGTGTAGCCGGTCGCCGCCTCGTTGAGCTGCACATCGTCGGGCGTCTCGGCCAGCCGCATATGCATGCCGGTGGAACCGATGATCGAGCAGCCAGGCTTGCGCTCGCGGTCGAGAAGGCCGGCGCCGAGCGCGGTGCAGACGACGTCGACATAACCGAGCACGACAGGTGTCCCGGCGAGCATGCCGGTGACGGCCGCGGCGGCCGGCGACAGTCCGGTGCTGTGCCTGGTGCCGTCGACGATCGGCGGCAGCAGGTGCCTGAGATCGGCGACGCCGAGGACGTCGAGCACATCGTCGCTATAATCGCGGGTGCGGAAGTCGCCGAAGGTGAAAGTCCCTTCGGACGGATCGGTGGCGCGCTCGCCGGTCAGCTTGAAATAGAGCCAGTCCTTGCAGTGAAAGGCGGTGGCCGCCTTGCCGAGCATTTCAGGCATGGTGCGCTTCATGAAGACGAACTGCGAGCCCTGCTGGCAGGCGGCGAGCCCGCTGCCGGTCTTTTCGAAACGGAGCCGGTCATCGGGCCGCGCGCGGATTTCCTCGACGACGCCGGCGGCGCGCGCGTCGAGCCAGAGCCAGCCCTTCGCCACCGGCTCGCCCTTGCCGTCGATCAGCCAAGTGCCGTCGCCCTGCCCGGTGACCGCAATGGCGACGGTCCGGCTGGCGAGATCGGGCACCTTGTCGGCGAGCTGGCGCAGGGTCGTGGCGGCATCGGCCCAGGTGCGCGCCAGATCCTGTTCGGCGCCGCCGCCCGGCAGCGTCTCATAATGGTTCGGCGTCGCCGCCGCCGCGATCTGGCGGCCCTTCGTGTCGAAGGCGATGGACTTGATGACGGAGGTGCCGGCGTCGATGCCGATGAATATGTCGCGCATCACGCGAGCTCCATGCCGTGCGAGATGGCCTTGCCGCTCGCCTGGTCGAAGACGTGCAGGTTTTTCGGATCGATGCTGACATTGATGGGCGCGCCGAGGTCGAGCCGGGTGCGGTCATGCTCGACCAGGACCAGCGAGCCGCCGGCGAAATCGGCTGCGATGTGGGTCTGGTCGCCGAGCCACTGGTTGGCCGAGACCGTGGCCGGGACACCTTCCTTCGAGCGCCGAACCGCGTAGGGCCTGATGCCGATGACCACCCGTTCGCGGCTGAGCAACTGGTCGCGCACCGGAGCGCTGAAGGCGTCCTTGTCATAGTCGAGCGACAGCCCGTCGGGCAGCCGCAGGTTGATGCGGCCGGCGCCGGTCCCGACAAAGGCCTCGAAGACGTTCATCGGCGGCTCGCCGACGAAGGTGCCGGTGAACAGGTTCGCCGGACGCTCCTTGATCCGGTCCGGCGTGTCGAACTGCTGCAGCACGCCGCCCTCCATCACCGCGATGCGGTCGGCGAGCGCATTGGCCTCGGTCTGGTCGTGGGTGACCAGGATCGCGGTCAGGCCGCGCTCCTTGATGAAGTGCTTGATACGGCCGCGCAGCACGGCGCGAAGCTGCGGCTCGAGTTGCCCCATCGGCTCGTCGAGCAGATGCAGGTCGGCTTCCCGGATCAACGCCCGCCCAAGACTGGCACGCTGCTGCTGGCCGCCGGAAATAGAGCTGGGATAGCGCTCCAATATGTCCTCGATCTCCAGCAGCTTGGCGATGCTGGCGACCTTGGCGTCGACCTCGCTCCTGGGCAACCTTGCGGCCTTGAGGGCAAAGGCCATGTTCTCGCGCACCGTCAGCGGCGGATAGAGAGAGTAGCCCTCGAAGGCCATCGCCACATTGCGTTTGACCGGCGGCAAGGTGTGGACCTGGCGACCGGCGACCGCGATCGCGCCGCGCGAGACCTCCTCGAAGCCGGCGATCATGCGCAAGGTCGAGGTCTTGCCGCAGCCGGACGAGCCGAGCAGTGCCACGATCTCGCCCTTGCCGATCTCCATAGTCAGGCTCTTGACGGCGTGAACGCCCCTGTCGATCGGACCATAGAATTTGTCGACGCCTGAAATGGTGAGTGCGCTGGCGCTCATGCCGCTTCTCCGCTGCGCAGATTGACGATGTTCTTGGCGCCGATGCGCTCGCCACTGGCGTGATCGAACAGCAAGGCGCTCTTGCCGTCGACGGCGATATGGGCCTTGCCCTCGCTGCGGCCCGGCGTTCCGGCCGGACGCGAGACCAGGATTTCACGGCCGCGCACGGTGCGCACCAAGGTGACGATCTTCTCGTTGAGCGGCGTCTCGGCCTCGACTGTCACCGGAATGGCGCCGGGCTCGTTGTCGCCAACGAAATGCAGTGCCTCGGGCCGCAGCCCGATGATGCAGTCGCGGCCGATGGCGGTCTCGGGAGCATCGGTGAGATGGACCTGGACATTGGACAGGCCGACATAGACCCCCCTGGCATCCCGCGCGGGCTTGACGTCGAGCAGGTTGATGGTCGGGTCGCCGAACAGCCGCGCGATCTCGATGTTGGCCGGCTCGCGATAGATCTGCTCGGGCGTGCCGAGCTGCCGGATGACGCCTTGCGACATGACCGCGATGCGGTCGCCGAGCGCCATGGCTTCCTTGTAGTCCTGGGTGACGTAGACGACGGTGGCCCCGCGATCGGCGAGCAGCCGCGGCAGTTCGAGCCGCATCTCGAAACGTAGCTTGGCATCGACATTGCGCAAGGGATCATCGAGCAGCAAAAGCGGCGGCGAACCGACAAGGGCACGGGCAAGGGCCGTGCGTTGCTTCTGGCCGTTGGAGAGCGCGCGCGGCTTGTGGGAGAGCACATGGCCGATCTTCAACAGCTTGGCGACGCTCTCGACGCCGGCCTTGATCGCGCCTTGCGAGGAACGCTTGGCCTCCAGCGGCGTGGCGATGTTGTCGAACGCGCTCATATGCGGAAACAGCGCGAAATTCTGGAACGCCATGCCGACGCCACGGAATTCCGCGTCGACATCGGTCATGTCCTCGCCGCCGATGAATATTTTGCCTTCCTCGGGGTCGATGACGCCGGCGACGAGGCGCAGCAGCACCGTCTTGCCGGCGCCGGAAGGCCCGAACAGCACCAGCGTCTCGCCGTCGGCGACGGTCAGCGACAGATTGTCGAGGACGGTCTGGCTCTTGTAGCGCTTGACGATATTTCTGAGTTCGAGGCTGGCCATGTCTATCCTTTCACCGCGCCGAGCGACAGGCCTTCGACCAGATAGCGCTGTGCGTAGAGGGCGAGCGCCAGCGTCGGCGTGATCGAGAGCACGATGGCCGCCGAGATCTGGCCGTACTGGATGCCTGACGAGGTGATGAAGGCGAGCGCACCGACAGTCACCGGCTGCTTGTCGGCCGAAGCCAGCACCAGCGCGAAGACGAAATTGTTCCAGGCGAAAATGAAGGCGAGCAGGCCGGCCGCCGCGATGCCGGGACCGGCGAGCGGCAGCGCGATCTTGCGGAAGGTGGCGAACCAGGAATGGCCCCCGATGCGATAGGCATATTCGATGTCGGCCGGAATGTCCTCGAAATAGCCGCGCACGATCCACAGGATCAGCGGCAGGCAGATCAGCTGGTAGACCCAGATCAGCCCGATATAGGTGTTGGCGAGGCCAAGCTTCTGGAAATAGAGGGTGAGCGGCAACAGCACCAAGAGCGCCGGCGCGAACTTGAACGACAGCAGCGTGAAGGCGATGTCCTCCGAGCCACGGAACTTGTGACGCGCGAAGGCGTAGGCGGCCGGCACGCCGAGCAGCAGCGACACCGCGACCGAGGTCACGGACAGGAACACGGAGTTCCAGAGATTGCGCATGAAGGCGATGTCGAGCGTGCCGGCGGCGGTCATCAGCTTGCCGGTGATAAGCGCCGTGTAGTTGGCAAGCGTCGGCTCGAAGATGAGCTGCGGCGGGATGCGCAGGATGGTCTCGTTGGTCTGGAACGACATCATGAAGATCCAGACGATCGGGAACATGAAGAAAATCACCACCAGCGTCAGCGCCGCGCCGCGCAGGATGCGTTCGAGCAAGGAGGTGTGTTCCATGGCCGCCTCCTATGCCTGGCCACGGGCGCGTTCGCGCAGCCGGAGCCAGTTCTTGATGAAGATGTTGGACAGGAAATAGGTGATCGCCCACAGGATGATCATCAGCGCCGCCGAGCGGCCGACATTGGTCGACTGGAAGAAGTTGAGATAGGCCTCGACCTGGAAGACCGTCAGCGTGTCGCCCGGCCCGCCCTGGGTCATCGCGTAGATGATGTCGAACTGCTGGATGGAATCGAGCAGGCGGAACAAAGTCGCCGTCAGGATGTAAGGCGTCAGCATCGGCAGCGTGATGCGGAAGAAGACGAAGCTCCTCGGCACGCCGTCGAGGGCCGCCGCCTCGAAAGGCTGGGTCGGCAGGCTTCGCAGGCCGGCAAGCAGCAGGATCATGATGAAGGGCGTGTAGACCCAGATGTCGACCAGCACCACGGTGAACAACGCCGTCGACGGCGACGAGGCCCAGCGGAAGTCCTGCAGCCCGATGAGGCTGGCGAGATAGCTCAGCACGCCGAAGCCGGGATTGGTCATCAGCTTCCACATCAGCGCCGCCAGTGCGGGCGCCGTCATCAGCGGCATCAGGAGCATGATCGAGATGAAGTTGTTGAGCGTCGAGCGCTTCTGCAGCAGCAGCGCGATAGCAAGACCCAAAAGCAGTTCCAGCACGACCGTGGTGCCGGCATAGAGCAGCGAGACCTTCAACGTGTTCCAGAACTTCGGATCGGTGAAGAAGGAGATGTAGTTGTCGCCCCAGTTGAACTGCCGCGCCCAGGGCTGGCTCAGCCGGTAGCGTTGGAACGAATAGACCACCGAGGTCAGGAACGGGATGAGGATGCCGATGCAGACCAGCAGAGCCGGCAGGCTGAGCACATAGGGCAGCACCCGCTTGCTGATCCTGAAGCCGGATGGCTTGAGCCTTTGCGATACCACCGCGGTCATCGAGCTGCTCCGTTGTTGCTGTCGCTTCGCCCTGCCGGCCGCCCAAGGGAGCAAGGCGGCCGGTCGGGCGAAATGGCGGTCACCTTTCGGCACCGCATCGCAAACATGAAAAGGTTTGACGAGGGCCGACCCGTCAAGCAGGCCGGCCCTCATTGCGACTTAACCGAGACCGGCTTCCTTGAGCTGGCCGTTGATGCTTTCGGCGAGCTTGTCGAGGCCCTCGTCGACCGGCACTTCCTTGGCCACCATCTTCTGCAGCGTCGCCGCCCATTCGGTGGTGAGGTCGAAGAACAGCGGCTGCGCGGTGAACTTGATCGAGGCGCCCGGCGCCGAGGCGTCGAACATCTCGACATAGCCGGGATAGCTCTTGTTCAGCTTCTCACGGAACATCTCGTCCTTCCACACCGATTGGCGGACCGGATTGACGAAGTCCATCTTGGTAGCGCCGAACAGCCCATGCTCCGGCCCGGAGGCCCATTGCATGAAGTACCAGGTGGCGTCCTTGTCCTTCGAGAAGTTGGACATCGCCAGCGACCAGATCCAGATGTTCGGTGTCGCCGCCTTGGCTGCCGGGTTGGCCTTGAAGCTAGCAAAAGCGAGCTTGCCGGCCATCTTGTTGTCGCCGCCATTCATGAAGTAACCGAGGATGTCGGCGTCGAAGATCATGGCCGAGGCGCCGGCGCCGAGATCGGCGCCGACCTGATACCAGGTATAGGTCGACCAGTCCTTGGGGCCGCTCTCCTGGATCATCTGAACCCATTGCTTGTGGAAAGCCTTGGACTGGGCGGTGTTCATCGCGGCCGACAATTTGCCATCGGCCGAGACGTTCAGGTCCTTCTGATCGAAATTGGCGTAGGCCGACAGGAAGCCGGGATGGATGGTCGCCCAGGAGCGCGAACCGCGCACGCCGATACCATAGACGCCACCACCGACATCCTTGGTGAGCTTGGCGGCCGCGGCCACCATCTCGTCCATGTTGCCGGGGATCTTGACGCCCGCCTTGTCGAACATGGCCTTGTTGTAGGTGATGTTGTTCTGCTCGAACCCCCACGGAATGCACCACTGCTTGGCATCATCCGAACCCAACGCGCCGCCCGGCTTGCCATTCCAGGCGCAGGAATTCTTGACGCCGGGCAGGAAGTCGTCCCAGGCATAGTTCGGGTTGGTCTTGGCCGGATCCTTGATCCATTCGTTGAGGTCGGTGATCCAGCCGGCTGGGCCGTAGGTCCAGGTCATGTAGGCGCCGGTCATGAAGGCGTCGTATTCGGGCGAGCTCGCCGACAGTGCCGCCGTCACCTTGTCGAAATAGACGTCTTCGGGGAAGACGTCATAGACGACGTTCATGCCGGTCAGCTTCTTGAAGTTCTCGAGGTCTGCGATCATGGCGTCGGCATAGGGATGCTTGTTGAGCAGGAGCTTGATGGTCTTGCCCTTGTGCGCCTGCCAGTCAAAGTCCGCGGCAAGCGCGCGGGTCTGGCCCAGATTGAGCAGCGTGCCGGCGGTGCCGGCGGCGAGGCCCATCGCACCCAGGCCCTTGATCAGTCCGCGACGGTCGACTTGTCCGCGCAGGAAGGCGTCTATGAGGTCTTTCTCTTTCTCATGCATTTCGTCTTCTCCTCCACAGGGTAGTTTCAACTGAACTGTTGCCGGCTACCCGACCGGCGTCTCTTCCACGAGCGATCGCGCCGTCCGCTCGTCCGTTATCAGGCCCTTGAGATAGCGCCCCTCCAGCACCGACTTGATGGCACGAACCTTGATCCTGCCGCCGGCGACGGCGACGATCCGGCGGCTGGCGATATCCTCGCGCGCCAGCGCCAGTGCCCGGTTGGAAACGGTCGTCGCCACTGCCTTGCCGGCTTCGTCGAAGAAATGGCCAAGCAATTCGCCGACACCGCCATTGCGGCGGATCTCCTCCATCTCGCCCTTCTCGATCATGCCGGTGGCGACCAGCGACGCCTCGCGTTCGGCGGTCCCGATGCCGGCGAACAACAGGTCGGCGGACCGCGCGAGATCGAAGACCTCGCTGATGCCCTTCTGGCCAAGCAACACGATGCGGTCCTCCGCCGTGTTGGCGAACATCGGCACCGGCATCACATAGGCTTCGGCGCCGGTGCGTTCGGCGAGACGATGGATGACGTCATGCGGATTGGCCGAGAATTTCCGCGTCAGGCCGCCGAGCAGCGAAACGAAACGGATCCGGTCGGTGGTGGTGCGCGGCAGATATTCGACGCAGGCCGCGAGCGTGCGGCCGTGGCCGACGCCGATCAGCGCCTGCTCGCCGCGCTCGATCTCGCGCTTGAGGAACTGCGCGCCGGCAATGCCGAGCGCCTTGAGCGGCAGGTCCTCGGAATCAAAATCCGGAACCACCTCGCAATAATCGAGGCCGTAGCGGCGGGACAAATCGTCCTCGAGCTCGACGCATTCCGACACTTCACCGTCGATATAGACCTTCACCAGCCCTTCCTGGTTGGCCTTGGTGATGAGGCGGTGGGCTTTGAGGCTGGTCAGCCCCAGCCGCTTGGCAACCTCTGACTGGGTCAGGCCGCCGGCGTAGTGAAGCCATGCGGCGCGCGCCGCCATGCTGGCGTCATCGTCGCGCAAGAGGCCGTTTCCAAAACCAACCACGTTTCCGTCCCGGTGATATTTTTATCAGTTGCTGCAAAATTTTTCACATGGCTCGATCAGAGTCAAGCGACCGCTGCGCGCAATTCACGACATGATGGCCAGGGCGGGCGTCGGCCGGCCCTTTGGCGATGTCAGCGCGTGGTGATGCGAAGCGGCCCTTGCGCCGTGCCTGTCAGCACTGCGGGCGTTTCAACGCTGCTTTTGGTTGCCGCTCTGGCGATGCCAAGCGGGCTTCCGGCGGCGAAGATAGTCGCGCCTCAGGCGTCAGCCATGGTATCATCGGCCTCGGCGCGGACCAGCTTAATATCGGCCCCGGCAGCCCAGGCGCCGATATCCTCGCGACGCAGTGCCGCGGCCATCATGTCGGGAAACAGATCCGGCGTGCAGGCAAAGACGGGAATGCCGAGTGCCGCAACCGACCCGGCCATTTTGGGGTCATAACCCGGCCTGCCCTGATCGGTCAGCGCCAGAAGCACGACCACATTGACGCCCGAGCGAACGAGTGCCGCCAGCCGCTGCAGCAATTCCTGGCCATTGCCGCCTTCATAGAGGTCGGTGATCAGCACCATATGCGACTTGGTCGGCCGTTCGATGCGGTCGGCGCAATAGGCGACCGCCTGGTTGATGTCGGTGCCGCCACCAAGCTGCACGCCGAACAGCACCTCGACAGGGTCGCTGAGTTCCTCGGTCAGGTCGACGATCGCCGTGTCGAAGCAGACCAGCTTGGTCCGCACCACCGGCAAGGAGGCCATCACGGCGGCGAATATCGAGGCATAGATCACCGAACTGGCCATCGACCCGGACTGGTCGACGCACAGCACGACCTCGTCCAGATCGACCAGCCGACGCTGCTGGCGCATGAAGCCGATCAATCTTTCCGGCACGATGGTCTTGTGCTCGGGCTGATAGTGGCGAAGGTTGGCCGAAATGGTGCGCGGCCAATCTATGTCGCGCTGGCGCGGGCGGTTGGTGCGGCGCGAGCGGTCGAGCGCACCCCGTATCGCCTCGGCGGTCTTCTGCTCCAGCCGTTGCATCAGCTTGGCGACGATGTCGGCGATGATCGTGCGGGCGACGTCCTTGGTCTTGGCCGGCATGACCGAACGCAGCGAGATCAGATCGGCGACCAGATTGACATCCGCCTCGATCGCCTTGAGGAATTCCGGCTCCATCAGCATCTGCTTCAAATTGAGCCGTTCGAAGGCATCCTTCTGGACGATCTGCACCACCTGCGCCGGAAAGAACGACCTGATATCGCCCATCCATTGCGCGACTTTCGGCGCCGATCGCCCCAGCCCGCCGCGCCGCTTGCGCGGATCGGCACCAGCATCGCCGGCGCCGTCGCCATAGAGCGCATCGAGTGCAGCCGAAAGCCGCTTGTCGGTCTCGGAAAGCGCTGCCGATGACGGATCATCGGCGCCGATCGCCAGGCGCCAGCGGCGCTCGCGCTCGTCGCCCGCCTGGCCGGATTCGCTCATGTCGATCCCGTCATCCATGGTCATTCTCGCCCCTGAGCAACGGCGCGAGCCGATCGAGATGCCGGCGCCACGCCTCGCCGCCATCAGGTGTTGGTGTCAGCCCGGCCGGCAGGCGTCTGGCGCGGCCGAGCACCGCTTCGATCAGCCGCCGCCGCTCCATCGAGTCGAGGTGCGAAAAGACCCGGCGCAACAGCGGCAAATGCGCGACGAATGCCTCCTCGTCGAGCGATTTGAGCCAGGCGTCCACCGCACCGCGCAAACCTTCGTCGTAAATGAGCCGCTGGCCGGCAGTGCTGAAGAAGCCCTCGAAGAACCCCGCGGCCTCGGTGACCGCCGTGCCCGGCGACAGGCGCCGCGCGATCAGGCCCGCCGCTGCTTCAGCCGATAGATGGCCGGCCTCGTAGAGCAGATGCGCGGCACATCCCGCCACCAGCGCCGTCGAGCGCGATCCATCGAGCACGGCCGCCAGCCCATTGCGCCAGGCATCCAGAACGTCCTGTTCCGGTTCGACCAGCTTGATTGCCTCGTCGGCCTTGCGCATGACGCCGACCAATGCGGAGGAAGCCTGCGCATCGAGATCACGGGCGGCATAAGGGAGTGCGATCCCGCCTTCGACAATCAGTCGCGCCAGGAGACCGGACAGGCGGGCGGTTTCGGTCTTGCGGGCTTCGCCATAGCGGATGATGTCAGCGAGCGGCGGAACCGATGCCAGGATTTCGAGGCATTCGCTGCTGTGCGCCGCGCGTTCCTCCAGCGTCGCGAGACCGACGGTCGAGGCTTCCGACAGGTTCGCCGTGATGGCGCCTTGAACGAGTGCCGCCAAGGCGTCGAGGGATGACGCCGCGGAAATCATCTGGATCAGCCGGCCGTTGGCAGCTTTTTCGATGGTCGGGCCATGGACCAGGTTCTCGACCAGGCGAACGGCATATTCCGGCTCCCATGACAGGGTCCAGCGCTCGCGGAAGGTGCCGCGGCTGCGGCCTGCGTCGGTCAGCTTGCCCCAATGCACGCCAAGCACATTCAGCCGGTGCAGCAAGGTCGACCGAAACAGCCCGCTTTCACTGCGCAGGTCGACCGACAATTCGCGCTCCAGCGCCTCGGGCTTCAGCCGCGCCGCCTTCTGGTTGCGCTGCAGATCCTCGATCAGCGGCGCCAACGGGGTATCGGGCGGAATTTCGCCGACATCCGCACCCAACAGCAGTTCGGCCTCGACCAGCGCCCACAGGATGGCTTCGCCGTTGAACAAGGCGGCGATCGCGGCGTCGCGCAATTCCTCGAAGCCGGGCTTTGGCCGTTCGCGGATTACAGCCAGCGCGCGGGCCAGCCTTTCGGCTTCGATCAGCGAGGCGGTAGAGACCATATGCCCCTTAGCCCTCAGCACCGCGGCGATCATGGCCAGCCACAAGGTCGCCGCGTCATGTCGGCCGCGGGTGCGCCACAGATGCTTGCACCAGCCGGGGGCGACGACGCCGGCGCCATAGCCGAAGCCAAGCGCCAGACGCGGTCCGGTCCAAGGCGCCCAGGTCATCGTGCTCTTGCGCCGGGCTAGCCCTTTCAGGAGGGCCTGATCCTCTTTTTGCGGACGTGTCGCCTGCAGTGCCGGCACATGGAAGGCGCCGCAGACGACAGCGATCGGCCCGTCGAATTCCTCGCGCGCGGCGGCGATCTCAAGCCGCATATGCGCTTCGCGTTTGGCCTCGAATTCGGCAAGCGGACCTTCGCCTTCGCGCAGTGTCGTCATCGCATCGGCTATGGCCGCGAAGATCGGCCCCGGCTCCGGGTTCTGCTCGATGATGTCTGCCCACCAGCTTTCGCCATCCTCGTAGCCGGCGGCTTGTGCCAGCGCGCCGATCGGGTCACGCAGATGCGGCGCCGTTTCAGTCTCGACCTCGGCTCCCGTTTCGTCGGCAGCAGCGTCTTGCGCATCTTCAAGCGGTGCTACCCGGGCTGATGACGGCAGGTCGATGAAGCGCAATGCCGCGTTGTTGCCAACGGCCCACAGGGCCGCCTGGTATTCCGGCGAGAACTCGGCGAACGGCCAGAAGCTTGTCGAAGCCGGATCGTCTTCGGGATAGCACAGCAGCGCCACCGGCGGCTGCATTTCGGGGCGGGCGAGCAACGGCAGCAGCGCGGAAGCATCCGCGGGCCCCTCGATCAGCACGGCGACCGGTTTCAAGTCCTGCAATGCCTGCACCAGACTGTCGGCGGAGCCGGGCCCGTGATGGCGTATGCCGAAATAGGAAACCTCGCCCTGCGCCATGGCGTCAGATCGCTGCGTTCAAGGCCGCGTAATAACCGGCATAGTCGGGCCGCTTCTTCAGCACCGTCTCCAGATATTCCTCCAGCACGAGCTTGTCCTGCACCGGATCTTTCACGATCGCGCCGACGAGGCTGGCGGCCAGGCCTTCGGCGCCGAGCTTGCCGCCATCGAACCATGCCGCCTGGCTGAGCCCGCCGACCATGGTCGCGATCGCCTCGGCCGTGGACAGCGACCCGGATGGCGTCTTCAACGTCACCTTGCCGTCCGATGTCGCGCCCGAGCGAAGCTCGCGGAAAATGGTCAGCACGCGAGCGATCTCGTCGCCGACATTCTTCGGTACCGGCAGGTCGAGACCGCCGGCCATCTCGCCGACTCGCTTGGAGACGATCGCCACCTCCTCCGCCATGTCTTCGGGCAAGGGCAGCACGACGACGTTGAAGCGGCGCTTCAGTGCCGAGGACAATTCGTTGACGCCCTTGTCGCGGTTGTTGGCGGTGGCGATGATGTTGAAGCCGCGTTGCGCGTAGATCGAGGTGTTGAGCTCGGGGATCGGCATCATCTTTTCGGACAGCACGGTGATCAGCGTATCCTGCACGTCCGAACCCATGCGCGTCAGTTCCTCGAGGCGGCAGAGCTTGCCGCCTTGCATGGCGCGATAAAGCGGTGTCGGCACCAGCGCCTCCTCGCTCGGGCCCTTGGCGAGAAGCTGTGCGTAGTTCCAGCCATAGCGGATCTGGTTTTCGTCGGTGCCGGCGGTGCACTGCACGATCAGCGTCGAGTCGCCCATGATGGCGGCGGCGAGATGCTCCGACACCCAGGATTTGGCGGTACCGGGAACACCAAGCAGCAGCAGGGCGCGGTCGGTTGCGAGCGTCGCCACCGCGGTTTCCATCAATCGGCGACGGCCGACATATTTCGGCGTAATCGGCGTGCCGTCGTCGGCTTTTCCGCCGAGGAGATAGGTCAGCACCGCCTTTGGCGACAGGCTCCAGCCGGCGGGCTTTTGCCGATCGTCGTTACGCGCCAGCGCCTGCAACTCGCCGGCATAGGCCTGCTCGACCGGAAGACGGATGACTGCGTTCATTTGCTGTTCTCCGGATTTGATCATTTTCGAGATTCGGACTGATATTCGGCCAGCGCCGCGTTGAGGCGCAGCAAGCCGAGCGAAGGGGCTGCCGGCGGCATGCCGGCTGTTACCATCTCGTCGATCAGCCGCTTTGCCGTGGCTGACGTGGCAAGAAAGCCAAGCATTTCGAGGACGTTGTCGGCGGTCCGCCTGGCGGCGTCATCGCTTCCGCCAACGGCCGGACGCAGCGCCTGCAGGACCTGCCCAAGGTCGCCCCACTCCACCCAGCCCGCCTCGGCGGCTTCAAGCAGGCTGAGCGAGGCGAGATATGCCGCGTCTTTCAAGATCAGCCGGATGAGGGCCTGTTTTCTTCCGGTATCCAGGCGCGGCATCAACTGGAGCACGAAAAGCGCCGGCTTGCCGCCTTCCGCGACAAGCGTGTCGGCCATCTGCGCCACCGCGCCATCGCTGCCCGAGGCGGCCACCATTCGCGCGAAAAAGATATCGGCATTGTTGTCGGCGCCGAACTGCCAACCGGCGATGAATTCGGTTTCGCCAACGCCAAAGCGTGTGGCGAGATCAACGAGATTGCAGGTGCCGAACAATTCGGCGCGGCGCTGGTCCTGCGCCGGGGATTTTGGTTTCACCGGCGTGTAGGTCGTGCGACGGCGGATGAACCCGGATTTGCCCGCGCTGATGAAGGCCGCAAGTTCGGTGACCGGATCTTCGCCTCCGCCCTCACCTGGAAGGCCGTGCTGACCCAACCTTGCCAACAGCCGGCCGGCGAGTTCGCGCACCTTGCCTGAGCGATCGGCGGAGAGGCCCTTCAGAAACGGCACGTCATCCGGCCCCAGCCCGAAATGCATGAGTTGGATAAGGGCAAGCCTGATCTCCGCAGGCTCGCCGGATCCCTTGGTCTCGATCAGCAGCCGGGCCGAAGCCGGTTCGCGGCGGCGCATCTCGGCCAGTGCCGTACGCCGCGCCGCGGGGTAGAAATCATGCCAGTTTTGCGCCGTCAGCCTGTCTTGGCTGATATGGCTTTGCCCTTCGACGCCCGCCTGCCAGTCGACCCAGGGGGCATAAACATCAGGACTGTCCTGATCGGAGGCGGCCGGCATCCAGTCCATCGGATGCAGCACCAGGCCATGGCTGGCGACAAGCGCCACCACCCGTACCTTGCCCCTTGTGTCGGCCGCCTGTTTGAGTGCGGCTCTGACAAGCGGCCGCAGCTGGGCGGGCAACATCGGCAAAGCGAGTGCTGGTAACGGGGGGCGGCGTTTCAGCGTCGATGGCGCGGCGGGCCGCAAGGCGATTTCAAGCGCCTGCGCGGCGATCACCAGCAGCCGGCGCTCCTTCTCGTCGGGGTCCGAACCGCCGGCGATTTGTTGCCACGCCACCGGGGCCAGGTCGAAGCTCGTTCCGCCGGTGATCCAGCAGTCACGCATCGCCGCCAGGCCGATCTGCTCAAGCTCGTTCACGACAGGTCGAGCCTCCCGAAACTGCTCCGCGCCGCCAGGAGGTCGAGCCGGCTGCCATTCCAAAGCGCGACCGTTGCCGCGAGATCGATACCGAGAAGGGTTGGACTGACAGCCTCGTTGATCGGCAGAGCGATGCCGTTCGGGTCGCCAGCCGCCTGCCACCAGGGCGCGCCCCGGTCGTCGAGCAGGATCGCGCCTGGCGGCAGCATGACAGGACAATCGGTGAGCCACGGCGCCGCGTCCTGACAGAAAAGATGCGTGGCGAGCGGATCCGTTTCGCTCGACGCAACAGCAGGCCACTCGCCCGACGAAACCTTACCCTTGCGGTCCATCACCAGGGCACGCAGCGGCTGGCGTGACGGATAGAAGATCAGCCGCGCGTCGAAGCGGTCGCCTGGTGTGAAGGCGTTGGACCGGCGGCCGGCCGAAGCCGGGAAATAATCGAGCAGAAGCGCGAATTGCGGAGCGGCACTCCTGATATCGAGCAGCCAGGTCGAATGGCTGACGAGACCGTCGCGGCGGGTCTCGATCTTCTCGCCGAGAACCTCCCATGCACTTTCGACCTGGACCGCGTGGGGGCTGGCCAGAACCTGCTCGCGCGTTTCGGAAGTCGACACCAACCGCTTCATTTCGGGATCGTCGGGCGCGGCACGCCAGGCCTTGGCCAGCAGCACCAGCTTGCCAAGTTCGCGGATCGCCGCATCGGGCCGTTCTTCGCTGCGAAGCGACATCAACCGCGACGGAATCTCATCGAGACGGCCGGCAAGGGCCGTCGCCTTCATGTCGACCAGCCGCGCGGCAATCCGGCGGCAACGGTCGCCGCTGTTGTCGACAAATCCGGCAAGACCAAGCCGTAACTGATCCGATATCCACTGGTCCATCTCGTCCAGCGCCGCCGAGACCGAAGATCGTGTCTCCTCGGCCCGCTTGCGCTGTGCCGCTTCGCGGCGTTCCACGGCCGCCGTGTCTTCCACCTCGGTGCTCTCGTCGGTCCGCGCGGCTTCACCGATGCTCTTGCCGCCGGCACCCGAGGCCTGTTGCGTGCTCGGCGGCGTGGTCTTCCTGCGGCGGCCGAGCCAATCATTCACCCACTCCGGCGTCGAATCGGCGGGGGTAAAACTGGTCGGCACCGTGGCGGCGATCCACATCAAGGCCAGGCTGTGCTTGCAGGGGAATTTCCGCGACGGGCACGTGCATTTATAGCCATGATCGCCGGTGTCGACGACCACACGATAGGGATTGGAACCGGATCCCTGACACTCGCCCCACATAAGGGCCAGCGCTTCGTTCTTTTCGAGGCGTGGCCAGTTCGATCGTTTGGTCAGCTTGGAAGCGGCGCTCAGCGATGCCTGGTCAGGGGCAAGCGCCTCGATCGTTTTCAAGTCAAATTCCAAGCCGCGCCTCTGGTCGCCAGAACGAATGCCAGTTGCCAGTATAGATGGCCGTCTGTGACGGATTCTTGTAGCAGCGGCGGACTGGAGATCAATACAGGCGCTGCGTGCCGATTGTCTCTACCAGCCCGCTGCGCACGCAAAAAGGCGATATTGGCGAGACCCGCCAATAAATTCTATTGGAGGATTCGTGTCGGCGCGTGGCCTGGATGGTCACGCGCCATATCGGCATGGACCTCCCCCTCGGCCAGCGAACGATCGAGCCCCGTCGCCACCACTGAGACCCTGAACCGGCCTTCCATGCTCTTGTCGAAGATGGCACCGACGATGATGTCGGCGTCCTCGTAGACTTCCTCGCGAATGCGGGTGGCCGCCTCGTCGACCTCGAACAGGGTCATGTCCCTGCCGCCCGATATCGACACCAGGACGCCCTTGGCGCCCTTCATGGACATTTCGTCGAGCAGCGGGTTGGCGATCGCGGCTTCCGCCGCCTTCATCGCCCGTCCGTCGCCGGACGCCTCGCCGGTTCCCATCATGGCGCGGCCCATGCCGCGCATCACCGATTTGACGTCGGCGAAGTCGAGGTTGATCAGGCCTTCCTTGACGATGAGGTCGGTGATGCAGCTGACGCCGGAATAAAGCACCCGGTCGGCGATCACGAAAGCGTCGGCGAAGGTGGTCTTGGCATCGGCGATGCGGAACAGGTTCTGGTTGGGGATCACGATCACCGTGTCGGCGGCCTCGCGCAGCCGCTCGATGCCCTCTTCGGCCATCTGCATGCGGCGCCTGCCCTCGAAGGTAAACGGCTTGGTGACGACGCCGACCGTCAGGATGCCGGCCTTGCGCGCCGCCTGGGCGATGATCGGAGCCGCACCCGTTCCGGTGCCGCCGCCCATGCCGGCGGTGACGAAACTCATATGGGTGCCGGCCAGATGATCCATGATCTCGTCGAGCGATTCCTCGGCCGCGGCACGCCCAATCTCGGGCAACGAGCCGGCGCCGAGGCCTTCCGTGACGTGCGCGCCAAGCTGGATCAGCCGCGTCGCCTTCGACATGGTCAGCGCCTGGGCATCGGTGTTGGCGGCAATGAACTCGGTTCCCTGAAGCTGTTCCACGATCATGTTGTTGATCGCGTTGCCGCCGCCGCCGCCGACGCCGATAACGGTGATCTTGGGTCTCATCTCGGAGATTTCCGGCTTCTTGAACTCGGCCATGCCTGCTTCTCCTTCGCCAATTGCGTGCGCTTCACGACCCACAAGCAGACTGCCCGTAGGACATTGCAATCGAGCGGCATGACGCGAATCAGTCCGTTCGGATGGGTACCCCAAAAAGCCAGAGAGCGGCCGCACGTGCAAGTGTGTGAAGGTCAAGTTTTGTGATGAAGAGGCCGACCTGCGAGAACGCGATTGTCCGGTCCCGGGTGATCGCGATACTGTCGTCGCGGATCAGGCGCCACGACGGATGCCTGGCGATGGCCGGGCGGAACCCGCCTTTGCCGATCGTCTCAATGGCCAGGGCGAGATCTCCGCGGAGTTCGACATCAATCAAAGCTGGAGGGGTATATCTCCCTTCCAGAACCCAAAAATTGAAAGAGTTGTCCAGTTTGCCAGCCATGAGATTGCGTCAGCCGGGATTGCGGCGCGGACTTTCGCGGCGATGAAACGCCCCGTCGATCACGGCGCCATGGCCGTCTCAGGCTACACCGTTCCCTGGCATACAGCGGCCGGAACACCGGTCGCCCTTCATGTCTCGTCGTCGCGGCAGCTACGCGACGTGCACGTCGTGCGGCTCGATACTCCCGCGGCCGAGCCGATGGGCTGGCGCGTCGAGCCGACGGGAAATGCCGTGTCCCACCGCGATTTCGATCACGGATCCTTCCTGAAGATCGCGGCGGCGGAACTGGCCAAGGCCACCGAGATCGAAGGCGTCGCCTTCGAAGTGTATTTGACGCGCAACGATGGCGCCCGCGTGCTGTTCGAGAGCGGAAACCTGCGCCTGGGCTTGCAGGACGGGCGGCTGACGTCAGGCCACGACGGCAAGCCGCTCGAAACCCACGTGGCCTTGCCGGCAAAGACCTGGCTCAAGGTCGAGATTTCGGCAAACGACGGCGTGACCGTGCTGCGCATCGAATCGGACGATCTCCTGTCGCCGTTTCGCCTGCATCGTCAATTCGACCTCCCCTGGCGGCCCCTGTCCGGAGACATGGTCTTCGGGACCAGCGCGGCAAACGACCTCAGGTCGCTCAACGCCAAGTTCTCGGCAATCGCGCTGCGAACCGCGGCCGGTCGCATCGCCTGGGCGTTTCCTACTCTGCTGCCGAGCGGCCCGCTCGCTTCGACAGGCGCCGATCGCGGCCTCTTGCTGGAAACGGTCAACCAGCCCGCTTTCTGCATGACCTCGCGGCGCTGGGACGGGTCGAGTTTCGATCCCCGCCTGGTGCCGTCGCATTACGACGCCGTGCATTGCCACGACGACGACATGGGCGCGTTGCAGTGGCCCGCCTCCTACCAGTTACAGGTTCCCGCCGAGACGCCGTCCGGGGTCTACGCTTTCGAGGTCGGTCACGATGCCGGATCGGAGCGCGTCGTCTTCTTCATCACTTCGTCGGTGCGCCGGGCGCCACTGTTGTTCCTGGTGCCGACGGCCACCTATCTCGCCTATGCGGATGAATTCCTGCCGGCGCATCTCTACGAATGGATGTGCGAGGATCGCGGCCATCGCTTCGCGATCGACAACAATCTGAAGTCGCTCTACGACTACCACAGCGATCTCAGCGGCGTGTCTATCTGTTCCATCAGGAAGCCGAAGGCGACGCTGCGCGACGACTACAATTATCCGCTGTGCGGCTGCCCGCACAATCTGCCGGTCGACCTGCACTTTCTGCGCTTCTGCCACAGCAACGGCATTGCCTTCGATCTCATCACCGACCGCGATCTGCATGAGCGGGGCCTTGCCGGCCTGCAGGATTATCAGGCTGTCATCACCGGCAGCCATCCCGAATATATGTCGGTCGAGATGGAGCATGCGCTGCGCCAGTTCGCGGCGGCGGGCGACAGCATCGCCTATCTCGGCGGCAATGGCTTTGCCGGCAAGGTCGCATTCAAGGACGATCTGATGGAACTGCGCCGCTCGCCGCTCGAGGCGGGCCGGACCTGGGACGGCCCCATCGCCGAACAGTCACTGTCGATCACCAACCAGCCGGGCGGCTATCTGCGCGCCAGTGGGCGCGGTGAATTCTCGCTGACCGGCGTCGCGATCTCGCTGATGGGTTTTGACGGCGCGCGACCCTTCACACGCACGCCGGAAAGCCATCAACCCTCGGCCGCGTGGTTGTTCGACGGCGTCACCAGCGAGACCTTCGGCGACGAGGGCATCGTCCTTGGCGGCGCCGCCGGCTACGAAGTCGATGCCACCGATCCGCATCTGGGCACGTCCCCCGACACCATGGTCATTGCCCGCGCGACCGGCTTCCCGGACAGCTTCGTCCATGATGCCACCCGTTGGTACGAGGGAGGTGAAAGCGAGCGCGACGGCCGCCGCTGCGCGGAGATGACGCTGCGCCATCTGTCTTCGGGCGGCCTGATCTTCTGCGCGAGTTCGGTCGCCTGGTGCGGCGCCTTGCCGGCGGGCGATGCCATGAACGACGTCGGCCGGATCACCAAGAATTTGCTGACGCATCTGGCGGCGGAAAAGAGCCGGCAGGCCGGGGATCGATAGCCCGGAAAGGAAGGCAACCCACCGCACCGCGCCGGTTCGGGCAGTTGGCTTGCCGCGCAACGACCGAAGCGTCTATCATGTATGATCAATCGGCGGCTTGGGTGTTCCCGCCGTGCCCGGCTCAAGGTTTGTCCGCGGCGCGTGTCGTCAGGTCAATTTCAGAACGCATGAAGCAACCCGCCAATGGCCGACAGAACACATTTCGGTTTGACCGCCGTCGACACCGTGCCCTTGCACGAGAAGGTCTATCTGGAGCTCGTGCGGGCCTTGATGTCAGGCCAATTCCTGCCCGGCCAGAAGCTGACCTCGCGCAAGCTTGCCAGGGAACTGGGCACCAGCGACATGCCGGTGCGCAGTGCCTTCATGCGGTTGCAGGCCTTGCGGGCGCTGAGCCCGATGCCGAGCGGCAGCGTCGAGGTGCCGGTGATCTCGGCCGAGCGGTTTTCGCAGTTGACCGCCGTGCGCACGATCCTCGAAGGCCCGGCGACCGAGCTTGCGACGAAACTGATCAACGGCAACAATCTGCGGGCGATCCGACGCCATTGCGCGGAATTGACCCTGGCCGCCCGCAAGGGCGACATCGGCGACTATCTCAGGAAGAACCACGATTTCAAATTCTCGATCTATCGTCATTGCGGCAACGAGCAGATGGTCTTCCTGATCGAGACGGTGTGGATGCAGGTCGGCCCGTTTCTCCGAAACCTCGCCATGGGGTTCGAGGACGACCTCTCCTCCATTCTGGACATCGACTATCACGAGGAAGTCGTCGCGGCGATCGAGGCACAGGACGGCGCGCGGGCGCGCGCGGCCATCGTTCGCGACATCGACGAGGGCGCCGCGCATATCCTGCGGCAGGCCAGGTTTCCGGAAGCGAGGAGCTAGACCGGTGTCTCCTGGACCCGTCACCAGATGCCACTTGGCTTTCCCTTGCCTTGCCGCTATGTTGCGATCGCAAATCGCGCAATTGGTTCCTGAAATGCCTCCCGACATCCCGGCTAATGATCTGAAAAAATGAAGGAAATTCTTCCGACTGATGTCGGAGATGCCTTCATGGACTCATCAGCCGTCTTGTCGTGAAATAGGGTGGCCGCCTTAGGCGCGGCACCGCAGGGAACCAGAGGTAACGGAAATTGAGCGATGCAATTGCGGACGTTCTGAGCTGGCTTGAAAGCAGAAACGACATCCAGAGCCTGAGGGCGGCGGTGTGCGACCTCAACGGCGTCATGCGGGGAAAACGCATCCCGGTAGAGCAGGCCCGCAAGGCGCTCGAAGGCAAGCTGCGCATGCCCTACTCGCTGATCGGGCTCGACATCTGGGGCGAGGATATCGAAGGCAACACGCTGGTTTTCTCGACCGGCGATGCCGACGGCCTTTGCCAATGGACGGGACGCGGCATCCTGCCGGTGGACTGGACCGCGCATCCGACCGCGCTTGTCCCGCTCTGGCTAGCCGACGAGAGCGGAGCGCCCTATCTCGGCGATCCCCGGCGCGCGCTGGCCCGTATCCTCGACCGTTACAAGGCGCTCGGCCTGACCCCGGTCGCGGCGACAGAACTTGAATTCTATCTGGTTGATCCGCAGTCGCAGCGGCCGGTCGGACCTGTCTCGCCGGTCACCGGGCGGCGTCTCGATTCCGACGCGGCATTGTCGATCGACGAGATCGACGATTTCGAGGCCTTCATCCACGACGTCTACGAGGCCTGCCGGGCGCAAGGCATTCCCGTCGACACGGCGATTGCCGAAAACGGCGTCGGCCAGTTCGAGATCAACCTCAACCATGTCGCCGACGCCCTGCGGGCCGCCGACGATGCGGTGTTGTTCAAACGCGCGGTGAAGGGCATTGCCCGCAAGCATGGCTTTGCCGCCTGCTTCATGGCCAAGCCCTATGGCGACCGGGCCGGCAACGGCTTTCACGTCCATTTCAGCCTGGTCGACGCCGACGGTCGCAACGTGTTCGACGACGGCACCGATCAGGGCTCCGAAACCATGCGCAACGCGGTCGGCGGGCTGCTGGCGGCGATGGCCGAGAGCACGCTGGTCTTCGCACCGCACTTCAATTCGTATCGCCGCCTTCGCCCGCGCTCCTATGCACCGACCGCGGTCGCCTGGGGTTACGAGAACCGCATGGTCGCGATCCGCATTCCCGGCGGCCCGACCGGGGCGCGCCGCATCGAGCATCGCGTGTCGGGGGCGGATGCCAATCCCTATCTGGTGCTTGCCGCCATATTGGGAGCAGCCCTGATCGGCATCGAAAGACAGATGTCGCCGGGCGAGCCTACCGGGAGCGATGGCCAAGGCGCGGCGCCAGCCAAGCTACCGCCGGACTGGGCCTCCGCGATCGCCACTTTCGAAGGTGGAACGCATGTGGCGGAGATCTTCCCGGCGATCCTGCGCGACTCTTTTGTCGCCTGCAAACGCCAGGAGTTGAACACCTTTGCCCTCAACGTCAGCGACTTCGAGATCGAGACCTATCTCGAAAGCGTCTGAGTGTTTACGGCGATCATCCGGCCTTCAGCACCGAGACCGCCGCCTCGCTGTTGTGGACATAGTCGTTGGCGTCGGGCTGCCTCTGCACCAACAGGATGAACAACAGGTCGGTTAGTGTGAGCTGCGCGTCGCGCGCGGTGATGGACGAGGAGCGCGCACGTTCCTCATCGGCGATGGTGTAGAGGCGGATGTCGGCGACGCGGCTCAGCGGATTGTCGTGCAGGCCGGTGACGGCGATCACCATTGTTCCGCGCTTGGCTGCAAGCTCGGCGATGCGTAGGGTTTCGATGCTGGCGCCGGAATAGGAGAGCGCGAACAGCACATCGTCGGGCCCCAACGTCGAGGCGTTGGCCATCTGGATGTGACTGTCGCTGTCGTGCAGCACATTGCGACCGAGCTTCATCAGCTTGTAGGAGAAGTCCCGCGCCACCAGCGAGGAGGCGCCGACGCCGACCAGATGGATGCGGCGCGCGCCATCCAGCAGTTCCAGCGTCCGGGAGATGATGCGCTCGCTGTTGGCGGCGACGGTCTGCTGCATCGACAGCAGCTTGCTGCCGATCAGCTTCTTCAGGATGACCGGAAAGTTGTCGCCGACCTCGATCGAACCATGGATGACACCGGCCGGCACCTGCCAGTCCTGCGCCTTGGCCTCGCTGACGGCGAGCTTGAGCTCCTGGTAGCTGGCATAGCCGAGCTTCTGGCTGAACTTGACGACACTCGACTGGCTGCGGCCGATCTCGGCCGCGAGCGCCGCCGTCGACAGGCGCAGCATCTGGTCGGGATTGTCGACGATGTACCGGCCGATCTCGCGATCGCCGGGCGCCATGCCGTCGAGCTTCGCATTGATCCTGCTTAGGACGGACACGGGAATTCCTCGCTGTTCAGACTTGCAAGACGAGGAATAAATTATTCCAATTTCGATTGACAGCCAAGAATGCAGAATTAATTCTCAACTCGACCCGGATCAAAGTGCGGGATTCGGAGCAGGTCGCCAGTGTGGCCCTCATCGTCAAGGTTTCAGCCATGGACAGATTGCGGATCGTCGGCGGACAGAGACTGCAAGGCGCGGTCACCATATCGGGCGCCAAGAATGCCGCCTTGCCGCAGATCGCGGCTTCGCTGCTCAGCCCCTATCCGCTCGAACTGACCAACCTGCCTGACGTAACCGACGTCGAAAACATGCTCGGCGTGGTACGGCTTCACGGCGCCGACGTGACGCGGTCCGCCCATGCCGCGACCATCGACACCAGTGCCGCCGTCTCCAAGGAGACGTCCTACGACACGGTGCGGAAGATGCGGGCGACGGTGCTCGTCCTGGCGCCGTTGCTGGCGCGGTTCGGCCATGCGCGGGTTTCGCTGCCGGGCGGCTGCGCGATCGGCGCGCGGCCGGTCGACATGCATGTCGCCGCACTCGCCGCACTCGGCGCCAGGATCGCCATCGAGAACGGCCTGATCGTTGCCTCGGCGCCGAACGGATTGACCGGCACCCGCATCGTGCTCCCCTCGCCATCGGTCGGAGCGACGGAAACCGCCATGATGGCGGCGACCACGGCCAAGGGCGAAACCGAAATCCTCAACGCCGCGCGCGAACCCGAAGTGGCCGATCTCGCGGCTTGCCTCAACGCCATGGGTGCGCGCATCGATGGCGCCGGCACGCACCGCATCCTGATCGCGGGCGAAACCAGCTGGCGCCCGGCCAGGCACGACATCATCCCGGACCGCATCGAGGCCGGCACCTATGCGATCGCCGCGGCGATCACCGGCGGTCAGCTCGAACTCACCCATGCCCGGCTCGAACACATGGCCTCGGTGGTGCAATTGCTGGAAGCGACGGGGGTCAGCGTCTGGCCGGGCGATCGCGGCCTGATCGTGTCGCGCGACCGGCCGCTCAAGGCCGCCGACCTGACGACCGAACCCTATCCCGGTTTTCCGACCGATCTGCAGGCGCAGTTCATGGCGCTGATGTGCTGCGCGGAGGGTGCGTCGCTGCTGCGCGAGACCATCTTCGAGAACCGCTTCATGCATGTGCCCGAACTGATGCGGCTCGGCGCCAACATCAAGCTGCAAGGCACCATGGCGCTGGTGCGCGGCGGCGCGAAGCTCCATGGCGCGCAGGTGATGGCCACCGACCTGCGCGCTTCGGTGTCGCTGGTGCTGGCGGCGCTGGTCAGTGAAGGCGAGACAACAATCAACCGCGTCTATCACCTCGACCGCGGCTATGAGCAACTGGACCGCAAGCTGCGCCTTTGCGGTGCCGACATCGAGCGGCTGGGCGCATGAATACCGAGGCGCATTATTTCCTCGGCGTCGATGGTGGCGGCACCGGTTGCCGCGCCCGCCTCGAGGACGCGCAAGGCGTGGTGCTGGGACAGGGCCTGTCCGGCCCGGCGACGACGCGGCTCGGTATCGAGGCAGCCTGGGCCTCGATCGCGAAAGCCTTCGGCGCGGCGGTCGAGGAAGCAGGTTTCGCGCCAGCCGAGACCGCCCGGATCCATGCCGGCATCGGCCTTGCCGGTATCGGCCGCAAGGGCGCGCTGGAGGCGCTGCGGGCAATCGCGCATCCCTTTGCCAGCATCGATTTCGTCAGCGACGGCGTCGGCGCCTGCCTTGGCGCGCACTCCGGCAAGGACGGCGCCATCGTCATTGCCGGGACAGGCTCGATCGGCCTTGGCTTTGTCGAGGGCCGCGACCTGCGCGCCGGCGGCTATGGATTTCCGATCTCCGACGAGGGCAGCGGCGCCGACCTCGGACTGAAAGCCGTGCAATTGGCATTGCGCGCCCATGACGGCCGGCACGAACGGACCGCGCTGCTGGCGGAGGTCATGCAGCGCTTCGCCGGCGACCCGATGGAGGCCGTCACCTGGATGGACCGCGCCAGCGCGACGGACTATGCCGCGCTTGCACCCATGGTGATGCGCCATGCCGACCAGGGCGACCCTGTCGGACGCCGCATCGTGCAAAGCGCCGCCGAACAGATCGACACACTGGTGCGGGTGCTGTTCGAAAAAGGCGCGCCGCACGTGACCTTGCTCGGTGGCCTCGCCAGCCCACTCGAACCCTGGCTTTCCCCTGACGTGCGCCGACGCCTGAAGCCCGCCGACGGCGACGCCGTGTCCGGCGCGATCATTCTTGCCAAGAGGTCGGTTGGCGGAGGCTAGGTCGACAAGATAGGAATAAAATATTCCAAACTTCGATTGACGATGTGAATATTGAATTCTAAAAAGTTAACAAAGAAAACTGCGATGGCGGACCCAGGATCCGGACCCGCTCCGCCCGTCGAGCGATGCCCGGCGCCGTGCAGCATGATTTTGAAAGGCTGGAATGACCGAGCAAGGGTTGATGTCTGAGCTGGACCGGCTGGTTTCCGAAGGCCGGAACCCAAGGACCGTCGACATCGACCTGTTGCCGACCATCGACGTCCTGCGCAGGATCAATGACGAGGACAGGCTTGTCCCGGCGGCCGTCGATAAGGTCATGCCGGAAATCGCCGCCGCGGTGGATCGCATCGTGCTCGCCTTCCAGAAAGGCGCGCGCCTGATCTACATCGGCGCCGGCACCAGCGGCCGGCTTGGCGTGCTCGACGCTTCGGAATGCCCGCCGACCTTCGGCGTACCCGAAGGCATGGTCGTCGGCCTGATCGCCGGTGGATCCGACGCGCTGGTGCGCTCGACGGAAGGCGCCGAGGATGATCCGAAGATGGGCGCCAAGGCCTTGCAGGACATCGGGCTCACACCCGATGACGTGGTGGTCGGCATCGCGGTCAGCGGGCGCACGCCCTATGTGATCGGCGGCCTGACCTATGCCAAGCAGTTGGGCGCGGCGACGGTCGCGCTGTCCTGCAATCCGGCATCGACCATTACCGGCATCGCCGACATCGCCATCTCGCCTGTCGTCGGCCCGGAGGTTCTCACCGGCTCGACGCGTCTGAAATCGGGCACCGCGCAGAAGCTGGTGCTCAACATGCTGACCACGGCCTCGATGATCCGCATCGGCAAGAGCTACCAGAATCTGATGGTCGACCTGAACCCGTCGAACCGGAAACTGGTCGCCCGGGCGATCAGGATCGTCATGCAGACGACCGGCTGCACCGCGCCGCAGGCGCGACAGGCGCTCGACCGGACCGGCAATGACGTCAAGCTGGCGATCTTGGTGACGATTACCGGCCTCGACGTCGAAGTGGCGCGGGCCGCGCTGTTCAAGGCCGGAGGGTTCCTGCGAAAGGCGATCAGCGACGAAGCGGCCTGAGCCCGGACAAAACGGCTGAAGCCGCTTTAGACATGACGGCAAGAAGCCGCATGGGACAAGACGGCGTCAAGCCGCATAGACTGGGCCGATACTCCAAAGCATGTGTGCCTTGGAAGCGGCCGACGGAAACTGCAAGGCATCGAGTTCAATAATGGGAGACGAGAATGGTTCATCTTACAAGAAGGCTGCTTTCGGGCATTACCCTTGCCGCGATGCTGGGCATCGCGACGGTTTCGACGCAGGCGGCGACGCTGCACATGGCCTGGTCGCAGGACGCCACCGGGCTTGATCCGCACAAGCAGACGGCGTTCTCGTCGCTGCGGCTTTTGGAGCTGATCTATGAACCGCTGGTGCGGGTCGATGCCAGCCTGCAGATCATCCCCGCCATCGCCACCTCCTGGGCGTTCTCCAAGGACGGCAAGGAGCTGACCTTCAAGCTCGATCCGAAGGCGAAGTTCCAGGACGGAACGGCCGTGACCCCCGCCGACGTCAAGGCCTCGTTCGAGCGCATCCTCGACGAGAAGACGGGTGCCGCCGCCCGCGCCAACTTCCTGTCTATCGCGAGCATCGACACGCCGGATGCGGCGACCGTCGTGTTCCACCTCTCGCAACCCGACGTGCCGATCCTGACGGCGATGAGCGACGTCAACGCGGCCATTGTTCCGGCGGCCGAGATCAAGGCCGGTTCGATCGGCACCAAGGCGGTCGGTTCCGGCCCGTTCAAGCTCGACAAATGGGACCCCAACGCCAAGGAAGTCCTGAGCGCCAACAAGGACTGGGCCGGGGGTGCTACCGGCGTCGACGGCATCGAGATCAGCGTACTGCCGGACGAAGCGGCGATCCTCGCCGCCATGCGTACCAAGCAAATCGATTTTGCCCTGCTCAATGATCCGCTCGTCGCCACGCTGGTGCCGAAAGAACCCACCCTGCAGCTCAACCGCGTGCCGGTGCTGGCCTATCACGTTCTGCAGCTCAATCCGTCGCGCAAGCCGATGACGGAGCTCAAGGTGCGCCAGGCGATCTCATGCGCCATCGACCGGCAGGAGGTGCTGGACACCGCTTCGCTCGGCGAAGGCAAAGTCACCGGGCCGCTGACCATCCCGGCGCTCGCCACCGATCCGAGCCAGTTGTTCTGCTACAAGCGCGATGTCGAGAAGGCCAAGAAGCTGATGGCCGAGGCCGGCTTTGCCGACGGCTTTTCGGCGACCGTGATCGGGGCCACCGGCGAGCCGCCGACGGCGGCGGCGGAAGCCCAGGTCATCCAGTCGCAGCTCGCTGAAATCGGCGTCAAGCTCGACATCAAGATGATGGAGCTCAACGTCTATGTCGACGCCTGGCTGAAGGGCGATTTCGACATGGCGATCGCGCTCAATGGCGGCCGTGCCGACCCCTACACCATGTACAACCGCTACTGGACCAAGGCTGGCAATCTGCAAAAGGTGTCGAACTACATCGACGACACGCTCGACAGCCAGATGCAGCAGGGCCGCGCCGAGACCGACCCGGCCAAACGCAAGGCGATCTTCGCCGCGTTCGAGAAGCATCTCGCCGAGATGTCGCCCTGGATCTGGCTCTACACGTCCTACAGCTACACGGCGCAGCAGAAGAACATCGCCGGATTCGTGCCGACGCCGACCGGCACGCTGTTCAGCCTGAGCAAGGTTACCATCCAGCAGTAGCCGCCGGAGGCATTGGACGAGAGGACTTCTTCGCGTGGACTATCTCTTGCGACGGCTGGCGACGTTTCCTCTCGTCCTGCTTGGCGTGTCCATCCTGGTCTTCGTCGCGATCAGGATGGTGCCCGGCGATTCGATCACGGCGATGCTGGGCACCGAAGCCGGCCTGCTGACGCCGGCACAGCGGGATTCGCTTGCCGCCTATTTCGGCATCGACCAGCCCTGGTTCGTCCAGTACTGGCGCTGGATCGGCGGCATCCTGCACGGTAATTTCGGCATCTCCGTCACCTATGGCAGGCCGGTTCTCGACGTCATCCTCGAGCGCTTTCCGCTGACGCTGGAGCTAGCTGTGCTCTCCATGATCATCGCGCTCCTGGTCGGCATGCCGGCAGGCATCTACGCCGCCACGCACAATGAGAAGCCGTCCGATCTCGGCGTGCGTATCGTCGCCATGATCGGCCAGTCGACGCCGAGCTTCGTGCTTGGACTGCTGATCATCTACACGCTTTCGGCAGGCTTCGGCGTACTGCCGGCGATGGGCGAATTCGCGCCGCTCTGGCAGGATCCGTTGCGCAATCTCAGCCAGTTGATCCTGCCCGCCATCACGCTCGGCTTCGCCTTCGCGGCGTCCGTCACCCGCATAGCCCGTTCCGCCATGCTCGACGTGCTGAGCGACGATTATGTGCGAACCGCGCGCAGCAAGGGCGCCTCGGCGCGCAGCGTCATCTGGCGGCATGCCTTGCCCAACGCGCTGATCCCGGTCGTGACACTGAGCGGCATCGAGTTCGGCTATCTGCTGGGAGGCGCGGTCATCGTCGAGCAGATCTACGCCCTGCCCGGCCTCGGGCGCATGGTGCTCGACGCCATCCTGCAGCGCGACTACGCGCTGGTGCAGGGAAGCGTGCTGTTCATCGCCTTCAACTTCATGATCGTCAATCTCCTGGTCGACCTCGCCTATGTCGCGCTCGATCCGCGCATCCGGCTTGGGGAACAGTGATGCGCATCCTGCGCGCCGTCTTCCGGCATGGCAGCGGCCGCATCGGCGGCGGCATCGTCTGCGTCTATCTGCTGCTCGCCATCCTTGGCCTGCTCGGGTTGACGCCACACAATCCGATCACGCAATACCGCATCGACCGTCTGCACGCGCCGAGCGCCGGCTACTGGATGGGCACGGACCTGTTCGGCCGCGACGTCGCCAGCCGGCTGATGGCGGGCATCGGCCAGTCCTTCACGGTCGCCTTCTTCTCGGTTGCCTTCGCCACCCTTGCCGGCACGGTGCTGGGGCTTGCCGCCGCCTGGCTCGGCCGCCGCTGGGACGGCGTGGTGATGCGGGTCATGGATGTGCTGCTGGCCTTCCCGGCGATCCTCCTGGCGCTGCTCATCGTTACCGTTGCCGGGCCGGGCACTTGGACCAGCGTGGTGGCCATCGGCATCGTCTACACGCCGATCTTCACGCGGGTGGTTCGCGGCCCCGCGCTGTCGCTCAAGACACGCGAGTTCGTCGATGCGGCGCGTACCTTCGGCAGCAGCTCGTCCTACATCGTGACGCGGCATCTGCTGCTCAACCTTGTGGCGCCCTTGACCGTGCAGGTGACGCTGGCGCTCGCCTGGGCGCTGCTGACGGAAGCCGGCTTGAGTTTCCTTGGCCTCGGCACGCAGCCGCCCGCCGCCTCGCTCGGCCTGATGCTGAGCGACAGTCGCAATTTGATGGAGACAGCGCCCTGGCTGATGATCTTCCCGGGCCTGGCGATCATGATCAGCATTCTGGGCTTCAACCTGCTGGGCGACGCCTTGCGCGACATTCTCGACCCGAAGATGCGAAGGGCGTTGGCATGACCCCGCTCCTCTCGGTTTTAGACCTGCGCGTCGGCTTCGGCCGCAATCCCCAGGCCAACGAAGTGGTGCGCGGCGTCAGTTTCGATGTCGCCGACGGCGAGACGCTGGCCATTGTCGGCGAGAGCGGCTCGGGCAAATCCGTCACCGCGCTGTCGATCAACCGGCTCGTCGACTTCGGCGGCGGCCGCATCACCGGCGGCTCGATGAAGCTCAAGCGGGCCGATGGGACCATCTTCGAGTTGGCGACCGCAACCGAGCCACAACTGACCGGCATTCGCGGCGCCGAAATCGGCATGATCTTCCAGGAACCGATGACGTCGCTCAACCCGGTGCTGACCGTCGGCACGCAGATCGAGGAATCGTTCCGGCTGCATCGCGGGCTGACGGGCCGGCAAGCCACGGCGGCAGCCAGGGACGCGCTCGACCGCGTGCGCATTCCCGATGCCGCGCGACGACTGAAATACACGCCCAACCAGCTGTCCGGCGGCATGCTGCAAAGGGTGATGATTGCCATTGCGCTCGCCTGCAATCCGCGCCTGCTGATCGCCGACGAGCCGACGACGGCGCTCGACGTGACGGTGCAGGCACAGATCATGGCGCTGCTGGCCGAGCTGAAGCGCGAAAGCGGCATGTCGATGATTTTCATCACCCACGATATCGGCCTGGTTGCCGGCATCGCCGACAAGGTGATGGTGATGCAGAACGGCCAGGCTGTCGAACAGGGCGAACTGAACCAGATCCTCGACAGCCCCCAGCATCCCTACACGCAGCATCTGCTGCAGGACGTACCGCATTTCGCCAGCGGTCGGGCCGCGCGCGCGGACGGACTGCGCGACAAGGGCGCGAACACGCAACCGGCCTTGAAGGTCGATGGGCTCGTGGTGCGGTTTCCGCTCAAGAGCAGTTTCTTCAGTCGCGCGACCGGCGCGGTGCATGCCGTCGACGGCGTCGACTTCGACCTCATGCAAGGCGAGACGCTGGCCATCGTCGGCGAGAGCGGCTCCGGCAAATCCACCACCGCCAAGGCGGTGCTGGGGTTGGTGCGATCGACGCGTGGCAGTTTCTCCGTCGCCAGCCGAATGGCGTCGGCGGAGCGCAGTGCCAAGCCCGTGCAGATGGTGTTCCAGAACCCCTACGCGTCGCTCAACCCGAGGCTCACCATCGAGAGCATCCTCGCCGAGCCGGTCATCGCCACCGGTGGGCGGGTGGATGCCCAAACACGGGCTAGGATGGCGCGCCTGCTCGAACGCGTCGGCCTCCCCAAGAACAGCCTCGAGCGCTACCCGCACGAATTCTCCGGCGGCCAGCGGCAAAGGCTATGTATTGCCCGCGCACTGATGCTCAACCCGTCCGTGGTCGTTCTCGATGAAGCGGTTTCGGCGCTCGATGTCTCGGTGCAGGCGAAGGTTCTGGAGCTTCTGGTCGACCTGCAGCGCGAGTTTGGGCTGGCTTATCTGTTCATCTCGCACGACATGGCGGTGGTCGAACGGATCGCGCACCGCATCGCCGTCATTTATGCCGGCCAGATCGTCGAGATCGGCGACGCGCAGTCCGTGCTATCGCAGCCGAGGCATTCCTATACGAAGAAGCTGATATCAGCCGTTCCGGCCATCGATCGGCGGCACGAGCATTTCGAGATCGACACGCGTCAGGTGCCTTCTCTGGTCAGGCCGCAGGGATTTGAGCCGGCGCCGGCGAGATGGGAGCGGTTCGGCGGGGATCATATGGCGAGGGTGGAGACCTAGACATGTTAGCGGGACAGCGCCCCCCTCTGCCCTGCCGGGCATCTCCCCCTCTAGGGGGGAGATCGGATGTCACATTGGCCTTCGCCAATCTTCAACGTCTGAGGGCTGGCGCCGCGCACGAACTGCCAATCTCCCCCCTTGAGGGGGAGATGTCCGGCAGGACAGAGGGGGGCGCCGTAGGACGCCACCTCTCCGAAGGAGGCCGGCATTGACCGACCTCGCCCAGATCTTCGATCGCGCATTCGCGCCCTTGGCAACGGCCGTCTCGGCCAAGCGTATCCCCGGCGGTGTGCTCGGCATTGTCGACAAAAGTGGCGAACGCATCGTCCGCGCAATTGGCTCGGCACAGCTCGTGCCCAAGGTCAGGCCGATGCGGGAAAACACCTGGTTCGACCTGGCGTCCCTGACCAAGGTGATCTTCACCACGCCACGCATCCTGGCGCTGGCGCAGGACGGCACCATCGATCTCGACGCGCCGCTGATCACCCTGCTTCCCGACCTTCGCCAGTATGACGCGAACGCCTGGGAGCGGAAGGTGACCTTCCGCCAGTGCCTCGGCCACCAGACGCCCTTCCCTGCCGTCGAGCCGATCTACACCTATGGACGCGATCCCGAACTGCTGCGCGCCTTCATCCTGCAGCGCGAATGGCGCGCCCGTGATCCCGTCTATTCCGACATCAACTTCATACTGCTCGGCTTCGCGCTGGAGCGGCTGTCGGGCAAGAGCATCCGCGACATGGAGCCCGGGCCGGGTTTTGCCTGGTTCGCTGAACCCGATGCCACCGCCGCGACCGAGGACTGCACCTGGCGCCATCGCGTGCTGTCGGGCGAGGTGCACGACGACAATTGCTCGGCCCTGCAAGGTGCGGGTCATGCCGGCCTGTTCGGCACGGCCGCTTCGGTGCTCGATTTCGCGCAAGCGCTGCTGGACGGCACCGGCGCATCTGAGCGTTCGATCGCGTTGATGCGTACGCCCTTGTCGGCCACCCGCACCCATGGCTGGGAATGCCCTTATGAAGGGTGGTCCGGCGGTGCGCTGTGCGGTCCGGGAACGATCGGCCATACCGGCTTTACCGGCACCGGGCTGTGGATCGACTTCGACAGAGGCAAGGCATGGACCTTGCTCACCAACCGCATTCATCCGACACGTCATTTCGACAGCGGCATCGTTTCGCTGCGGCAGGCGGTCGGCGATCTCATCAACAGGGACTAGGACCATGGAACCAATCTGGGCCGTCGGCCTGATGACCGGCACCGTACTTGACGGCAATATCGACGTGGCGCTGATCAAGACCGACGGCGAGCGGATCGACGATTTCGGTACCTACCGGCTGATGCCCTATCCCCAATCGATCCGCTCCTTGCTGGAAGAGACGCTGACGGCGGCCAGGGCCTGGAATTTCACCGGGCCAGAACCGGCGATCTTCCGCAAGGCCGAAGAGGCGCTGACGCGCGCCCAGTCGGCGGCGGTCAAGGAACTGGTCGAGGGCCACGGCATGACGATGGCCGAGATTGGCGTCGTCGGCTTCCACGGCCAGACCGTGCTGCATCGGGCGCCGCAGGTCGGGCGGCTCGGCCAGACCCGGCAGCTCGGCGATGGTGAACTGATGCATGAGATATTGGGCACCAAGGTTGCCTATGATTTCCGCTCGGCCGACATGCGCGCCGGCGGGCAAGGCGCGCCACTGGCCGCGGCCTATCACACCGCGCTGATGCGCAGCGCCGGCGCCAGTGGCGAGGTGGCCGTGCTCAATCTCGGCGGCGTCGCCAACATCACCTGGTGGGACGGCGCCGACAATGTCATCGCCTTCGACACCGGCCCCGCCAACGCGCCGCTCAACGATTTCATCAAGTCGAAAGGGCTCGGCGAAATGGACCGCGACGGCGCGCTGGGCGGCGCGGGCAAGGTGGACGAAGCCCGGCTCGCCAAGCTGTTGCAGCATCCCTATCTGAGCAAGCCCTATCCGAAATCGCTCGACCGTTTCGATTTCGGCGCCGCCATGGCCGACGGCCTCGATGCCGAGGATGGCGCGGCCCTGCTCACCGCCTTCACGGCCGGCGCCGTAGGCAAGGCGCTCGACCTCCTGCCCAGCCGGCCGAGGAAGCTGGTGGTCAGTGGCGGCGGCCGCCACAACCCGACGATGATGGCGATGCTGGCCAGCCGCGCCGGCGTCGAGGTGGTGCTGGCCGAAAGCCTCGGCTGGAGTGGCGACGCAGTGGAGGCGGAGTGTTTTGCTTTTCTCGCGGTCCGCGTCCTGCGCGGTCTGCCGATCAGTTTCCCAAGCACCACCGGGGCGCCGCAGCCCATGCGCGGCGGTAAGCTCGCCGGCTAGGCGGGCGACAGCTTCTTCTGCAGGAAGATGCGGCTGCGGCCGACGGGGAAATCGGCAAGCGTGCCGAAAGGCTGGTAGCCTTGCCGTTGGTAGACCTTGTCGGCGTTCGGGTTGAAGGTGTCGATCAACGCGCCGTGGCAGCCGCGCGCCACGGCTTCCTGTTCGGCCGCCTCGAGCATCTGGCCAGCCATGTGCCGGCCGCGCAGCCTTTCATCGACCCACAGCCATTGCACATAGAGCCAGCCCCAGGCGGTATAGCCGGAGATCCCGGCGACGATCGCGCCATCCTCGTCGCGGACGAACACCGCCAGCGCCTTCCTCTGGGAAGCCCCGACATCGCTGTCGTTGAACGCCGTCAGGCGCTCGCCGAGAAAGGCGAGGTCTTCCGGTATGGGATTGGCGGTCGTCTCGAGCGTGGTGTTCATGGTTTTTCCGGATTGCACGGTTGGAAGCATCAAGAGGGGCGGAAGTGGGATGCGGCGATGCCATAGCGCTTGAGCTTGTCGTAGAACGTCTTGCGCGGCACGCCGAGCGCGTCGATGGCGCCGCGCACGTCGCCGCCATGGTCGCGTAGCGCGTCGCGGATGAGCTGCGCCTCGTACTGCCCAACCCTTTCGGGCAGCGCGGCGGCAGGCCCCGGCCGCGCGGGGCTCGCGCCGGCCTCGTCATCGGGCCCAAGGCCGAGCGCGACGCGATCGGCGAAATGCGCGAGTTCACGCACATTGCCCGGCCAGTCGTGCGACTGGAGATAATCGCTCACGGCGGCATTCACCTTGCCGACAGGCCGGCCGAAGCGTTCCGCGGCCTTGCCGAGGAAATGGCCGAACAGCATCGGGATATCGCCGCGCCGCTCGCGCAGGGGCGGGATGCGCAGCGTCACCACGTTGAGGCGGAAATAGAGGTCCTCGCGGAAATCGCCGCGTTGATCCGGCCGGCCGAGATCGACCTTGGTCGCCGCGACGACCCTGAGATCGAGGCGCCGTGTCTCGTTCGAGCCGAGGGGGGTGAGGCTGCGCGTTTCCAGCACCCGCAAGAGCTTGACCTGCAGGGCCGGTGGCATGGATTCGATCTCGTCGAGAAACAGCGTGCCGCCGCTGGAGTGCTCGACGCGGCCGATGCGTCGCCGCTGCGCGCCGGTGAACGCGCCGGCCTCGTGACCGAACAGTTCGCTCTCGATGACGGTCTCCGGCAGGGCGCCGCAGTTCAGCGCCACGAACGGCTTTGCACGGCGCCTGCCCCATCTGTGCAGGAGGTCGGCCACCACTTCCTTGCCGGTTCCCGTCTCGCCTTCCACCAGCACGTCGACATCCATGTCGGCGATCTGGCGCAAGGTCTCGCGCAATCGGCGGATGGCGGGCGCCTCGCCGATCAACGGCATACCGTCGGCGGCAAGTGCCGCGGCTTCGCGCAGCCGCCGGTTTTCCATCACCAGCCGCCGCTTCTCCGATGCCCGTTTCAGCGCCTCGACCAAGCGCTCCGCCGCATAGGGTTTCGGGATGAAATCGTAGACGCCATCCTTGAGCGCGGCGACCGCAAGATCGACATCGCCATGCCCGGTAACCAGGATCACCGGCAAGTCGGCGTCAACTGCCTTGACGCGGTCGAAGAGCTGCAGACCGTTCATGCCGGGCATGCGGATATCGCTGACCACCACGCCTTCGAAACTCTCGTCGACAACGCCGAGCGCCGCTTCGGCGGCCTTCAGTGCAATGACCGTGAAACCGGCAAGTTCGAGCAGTTGCGTGGTGGCATGCAGCAGGTCCGCATCGTCGTCGACGAGCGCGACCAGCCCTGATCCCTCGGTCATTCGATCCGCCTCAAGTCGATTGTGAAGGATGCGCCGGCGGCGGTGTCGGGGTCGAGCCGCAGCGTGCCTCCCAATTCCTGGGCGATCTCCTGCGAGATCACCAGGCCGAGGCCAAGCCCCTTCTCCTTGGTGGTCTGGAACGGCATGAACAGATTTCCGGCGGCTTCCGGCCCGAGGCCGGGACCATTGTCGCGCACCGAAATCAGCACCCGGTCGTCACGTTCGGCGAGGTCGATCTCGATGCGGGGATCGGGCCGGTCCTTCATGGCGTCCAGCGCGTTCTGCAACAGGTTGACGAGGATCTGCTCCAGCCGGATGCGGCTCGCCATCACCAATGGCGAGGCGGTGCCGCGCGGCTTGACGATGGTGACGCCGGAATCGCGGATGCGGCCGGACAGGAGCGACAGCGCACCTTCGATCGCCTCACGCACCGGCAGTGGCGATGCCGCGACGCCGGGCCGGCGGGCGAAACTGCGCAAGGTGCTGGTGATGGCGCCGATGCGTTCGGTCATCGAGACGATCGACGTCAGATTGCCGCTCGCCGGTTCGGTCTTGCCGGCGTCGAGAAAGCGGCCGGCATTCTCGGCATAGGTACGGATGGCGGCGACCGGCTGGTTGATTTCATGCGCGACGCCGGCGGCGATCTGGCCGAGGATGGAGAGCCTGTTGGCCTGGGCGAGATCGTCGCGGAGCCGGCGGACCTTGGCCTCGGCGTTTTCGCGCTCGGCGATTTCGCCGGCAAGCGCCGTATTCGATCGCGTCAATTCGGCCGTCCTTGTGCTGACCCGGCTCTCCAGCTCGATGTTCATGCGGGCCAGCGCCTCCTGCCGCAGCCGGCTTGTGCGGCGGCGCCGGGTGAGCACATAGGCAAGCAAGCCCGTCAACAACAGCCCGAGCAGCGTCGTCAGGCGCGCCGTGTTGGCGGCGGCGGTCAGGGCGGCATCGGCGGGCGTCAGCAACCATAGGCGCCAGCCGGGGACGGCACCAGGCAAGTCCTGCACCACCTCGACGAACCGGCGCGATTTTCCAGCCTCCTCGATTGTCGCCAGGCCATCACCGGCGCCACGCCGTATCGGCAGCGGTTCGAAGGCTGCGTCCAACTGAAGCTGGGCATGCGCGGCGGCTGCATCCGCGGCGGAGAGCGGCGCCAGCGCATGGAACCGCCAGTCGGGCTGGCTGGTGGCCAGAACGATGCCGCGTTCGTCGGTGACGAAAACGCGAAAGCCGCTTGCGCGCCAATTGGCTTCGACACCGCCGAGCTCGACCTTCAGGACCGCGACGCCAAGCGGTTTGCCGGCATCGTCGACACGGCCGGCGAGGTAGAGTCCCGGCTTGCCGCTGATCGTGCCGAGGCCGTACTGACTGGCAGCGCCCTTGGCCATCGCATCGGTGAAATAGTGGCGAAAATTATAGTCGATGCCGACAAAGCTGTCCGGCTGGCCGGCATTGCTGGCCGATATCGCGATGCCCGCAGTGTCGATGACATAGATGGCCGAGGCCAATGCATCGCCGGCTATCGCCTTCAGCTTGGCGTCGAGAGCCGTTTCCTCGACCTTCCCGGCGCGGCGCAGCGCATCGCGCACCGCATCGTCGCGCGCCAGCACCAGCGGCACGAGACGCTGCTTTTCGATTTCGCCGGTCAAGGTTCCCGCCGCCAGGGGCAAGGCGGCCAGTGCCCCATCGCGCAGCTCGCCGGCCGCCTGGCCCGCGGCGATGCGGCCGGCAATGGCAACCGCGCCGGCCAGCACCGCGAGCGCGATTGCCGCAAGCAGCCAACGGCCATCACGCAGGCGCGCTACCGCTTCGCGCAACAGGTCGCGGCCGGCAAACCCAGGGGTTTCGCTATCGATGCGCTGTCGCGGCGTCGGCCCTCTCCCTTCCCTGCACGGCTTTGGCCCCCAGTCTAATGCGAAATTCCGCCAGGGCAAACAAGACGTGTGCGGAAATCCGCACACGTCTCCGTCGAAAGCGGGGGCAGGAACGGCCGAAACCCGGGGATTCCGGCCTTCCTCCGATTTGGCACGGCGCTTGCAAAAGTTCTTCCAGCGGCGGGCAACCGGAGCGCCGCGATGGGAGAAGTCACGCAGGACGGCGCATGTCCGTCCCTTCCGGCCAGGGAGAGTTCGATGCATATCGCAGACCAATCCGCCGCGCCCGCCGCGCAGCGCAAGCCCCTCTATGCCCAGCTTTACGTCCAGGTGCTGGTGGCGATCACCGTCGGCATCCTGCTTGGCCACTACTATCCGTCGATCGGGGAGAGCATGAAGCCGCTCGGCGACGCCTTCATCAAGCTGGTCAAGATGATCATCGCGCCGGTCATCTTCCTGACGGTCGCAACCGGCATCGCCGGCATGAGCGACCTGCAGAAGGTCGGCCGCGTCGCCGGCAAGGCGATGCTTTACTTCCTCACCTTCTCGACGCTGGCGCTGATCATCGGCCTTGTCGTGGCCAATGTCGTGCAGCCGGGCGCCGGCTTCAACATCGACCCGGCGACGCTCGACGCGTCGACCGTCAACACCTACGCCGCCAAGGCACATGACCAGTCTGTCACCGGCTTCCTGATGAACATCATCCCCGGCACGATCGTCGGCGCCTTCGCCGATGGCGACATCCTGCAGGTGCTGTTCTTCTCGGTGCTGTTCGGCATCGCGCTGGCGCTGGTCGGCGACCGGGGTGCGCCGGTGCTCAACTTCCTGCAGGCACTGATGGCGCCGATGTTCAAGCTGGTCAGCGTGCTGATGAAGGCAGCCCCGATCGGCGCGTTCGGCGCCATGGCCTTCACCATCGGCAAATACGGCATCGGCTCGGTCATCAATCTCGCCATGCTGGTCGGCACTTTCTACGCGACCTCGTTCCTGTTCGTCTTCGTCGTGCTGGGTGCGGTCTGCCGCTACAACGGCTTCTCGATCCTGTCGCTCATCCGCTACATCAAGGAAGAGCTGCTGCTGGTGCTCGGAACATCGTCCTCGGAAGCCGCCCTGCCCTCGCTGATGGAGAAGATGGAAAAGGCCGGCGCCAAGCGCTCGGTGGTCGGG
The DNA here is from genome assembly GCF_004794715.1 of Mesorhizobium sp. M8A.F.Ca.ET.207.01.1.1. Classification (NCBI taxonomy): domain Bacteria; kingdom Pseudomonadati; phylum Pseudomonadota; class Alphaproteobacteria; order Hyphomicrobiales; family Phyllobacteriaceae; genus Mesorhizobium; species Mesorhizobium sp. M8A.F.Ca.ET.207.01.1.1. Next base: position 299,113 of record NZ_SRUS01000005.1, read on the forward strand.
CTGGTCATCCCGACCGGCTATTCCTTCAATCTCGACGGCACCAACATCTACATGACGCTGGCGGCGCTGTTCATCGCCCAGGCGACGAACATCCATCTGTCGATATCGGATCAGATCCTGCTGCTGCTGGTGGCGATGCTATCCTCGAAGGGTGCCGCCGGCATCACCGGGGCCGGCTTCATTACCCTTGCCGCCACGCTTTCGGTGGTTCCCTCCGTGCCGGTCGCCGGCATGGCGCTGATCCTCGGCGTCGACCGCTTCATGTCGGAATGCCGGGCGCTGACCAACTTCGTCGGCAATGCGGTGGCCACGCTGGTCGTGGCGCGCTGGGAAGGCGAGCTCGACGAAGCCAAGCTGGCCCGGGCACTGGCTGGCACGGCCGACGACAGCCTGCCGGCGGACATCGTTCCCGCCGAGTGATCCACGGTTTCATGCCAAGGAGCATGGCCGCAAGCACACCGCTTGCGGCCATTGTCATGTGTCATCGCTGCCAGGCGGCTTTGCCCAGCGGCGCCAGGGCCTTGCCATCGGCAGCGAAAAGATAGCAGCGCGACGGATCGACTTGCGGCGAGACAGGGCCGGGCAGCTTGACCTCAGCCATTGAAGTCCCTCCTCCTCTCCCGATATGTGCTTGGGCCGGCAGGCATGCGGGCCGTCAACGTGCCGCCATCGTCGAACAGGACGAGGCTCGCCGCGCCGACCAGCCCGGCATGGCGGCCGAGCTGGGCCTGGACGACCGGCACGTCGCGATAGGCGCGCATGGCGCGCTGGCGGATGGTCGCCTCGATGACGGGCGCCATCAGGTCGAGGCCATTGGCGATGCCGCCGCCGACGACCAGCACATCGGGCGAATAGAGATGCAACAGGTTGGTGAAGCCGACGCCCAGCCAGCGAGCTTCCTCCTCGAGCAGCGCCACAGCGAGGTCGTCCTGCAGCCGTGCCGCCTCGACCACGTGGCGGCCGGTCACCTCGGCGTTTGCCGAGAGGCGGCGCAGCGTCGAGCCGTCCAGGGGCGACGTCGCCGCGTTGGCGCGGCGGCCGAGCGCTGTACCCGAGGCAATGGCCTCGAAGCAGCCGACGACGCCGCACACGCAGCGCTCGCCTTCGTTGGTAATGGTCATGTGGCCGATCTCGGCGGCAAGGCCGCGGCGGCCGTGCAGGATGCGGCCGTCGGCAACGACACCGCCGCCGATCCCGGTCGAGACGGTGACGAAGACCAGCGAGCGAGCGCCGTGGCCGGCGCCGAAACGCCATTCGCCGAGCGCTGCCGCATTGGCGTCGTTCTCCAGCCGTACCGGCAGGCCGAGCCGGCGCTCGAGTATGTCGGCCAGCGGCACGTCCTGCCAGCCGGCCAGCGTCGGCGGTCCGACCGCGATGCCGGCGAGCGGATCGAGCGGACCCGGCGCGCCGACGCCGACGCCTAGGATCGACAGTGCCGGCGCCTCGGCATGGATGGTCGCGGCCAGCGCCTCGATCTGGCCGATCACCACGTCGGGGCCGGCCTGCGCCTGCGTCGGCACCGCCGCGAAGGCCAGGATCTTGCCGTCACGGTCGACCAAAGCGGCACGAAGCTCCGTGCCGCCAAGATCGATCGCGAGGGCGGCTTCGATGTTCATGCCGCGACCTTCAAACCATGCAGCCAGCCGATGCGGCCGGCGAGATCCTTGTCGCCGAAAGCGAGCGAACCCAGAACCACCGTCTCGGCGCCGGCGACGCGCAGCAACGGCACGGTTTCGTGGCGGATGCCGCCGTCGGCGGCGAGCACCACCGCCGCCTCGCGGCCGGCCTTTCGCAGGATGGCGCGGGCCTCACCCAGCCTGTCACAGGCCTTCTCCGACAGGCCCTGGCCCTTGACGCCGATCGCGGTGCCGAGAAGCGTTACGAAAGCGACCTCGGATACGAAAGGCGTCACCGCCTCGACCGGGGTCTCCAGCCTCAGCACGACGCCGGCCTCGGCGCCGAGTTCGCGCGCCAGCCGCACCGCGCGCAGGCCCGCCTCGCCGTTCTCGGCATGGACGCTGATCATGTCGGCGCCGGCCTCGATGAACTGACGCGTCTGTTCTTCGACGATTGCCCCATCGACCATCAGATGGACATGGATGGGCTTGGCCGTCAGCTTGGCAATGCGGGCGACGAGATCGGGGAAAAACAGGAAGGACGGCGCGAAATGGCCGTCCGCGACGTCGATGTGGTGCAGATCGACATAGGGTTCGATGCGTTTGAGGTCGCTCTCGAAATTGGCGAGATTGGCCGACCACGAGGAGAATTCGGCGATCAGACGGTCGCGCGGCAATGCGGCGATGGCGGCCGGGCCTGACAAAGGTTTCGAGATCATGACTGGTCCTGGTTGTTGAAATTTCTGTCGAAAAAACCGCCGATGGCGGCACGGATTTCGGCGAAGTGGCGATCCTTGTCAGTGGCCTTCGGTGTCACCTCGGTGAAGATCGCCTTGGGGATGGTCTCAGCGAGTTCGCGGGCGGTCGCCAGGGGATGGACGAGATCGATGCCGCTGCCGATGACGAGCGTGGGCATCGCAAGGCCGGCAGCTTCGGCTCGCGTCACGCCGGGTCCATCATTGGCGATCGCCTGCATCACCTCGGCAAAAACGGTCGCGTTTTCGCGCGCGAAGAAGCCGAGCAGCGAGGCGAGATTGTCCGGCGCCTCGCCGCGAAAGTGGGCAGCAGTCGCGGAGGAAGTGAAGGCCGCGCGTGCCTCGTCCACCGGAAGCCGGTTGATGAGTTGCGCCACTTCGACGTAAGGGCGCATGTTTTGCGGGGCCGCGTCGAAGGCCCAGGCGGGGCGCACCAGTACGAGGCCAGAGACGCGATCGGGATGCCGGGCCGCCAGGTGCAACGCAATCGCCGCTCCCATCGAGATGCCGCCGGCGACGAAACGCTCCATTCCGGCTGCGTCGGCCGCGTTCATTACATCATCGGCGAACATCGCGATCGAGAACGGACGCTTGCTGCCGGCACTGGCGCCGCCTTGCGCGCGGCATTCGACGGTCAGCCGCCGGCGCGAAGGGCTGTCGGGAAAGTTCAAAGCCACCTGGGCGGCATCGCCGCCGAGACCGTGCTGGAAGACGATGGGAAGGCCCTGCCCCGTATCGAAGACACGGAGCGCTGCATCGTCGCGCAGCATGATCGTCGGCGCCGCGCCCATCAGAGCAACCCTCGCAGGAAGGCGGCGACGCCGGCAGCCTCGTCGGCGGACAAGCCGTGCGTGACGAGCGCGCCATCGAAACCCACGCCCTTCAGCCGCGCGACGAAATCCGGGAAGTCGACAACGCCTTGCCCCGCGGTGGCAAAGCGGCCGTCACCGTGCCGGTCCTTGGCGTGCGCCATGGCGATGTGGCCGGCGGCCTGGTCGATCGCGGCGGCGACGATGGCGCGGGCCCCGTCGGGTGTCGCGTGCTCGAACAGGTTCGCCGGATCGAGCACGATCTTCAGATGCTTCGAGCCCATCTCGGCGATCAGCCGGGTTGCATCGCTTGCCGACGTGACGATGTTGGCCTGTTCGGGCTCGATGCCGAGATCGACGCCGGCGCGTTCGGCCAACGCCAACGCCTTCTCCATCTCGGCGGCCATGTCGGTCCAAGCCGCCGGCGCGGCGTTGTCGGGATGATAGGCCCAGTGGTCGGCGATATTGCGCGAGCCGGTGCAGAGCGTGACCAGCGGAATGCCGAGGGCGGCGGCGGCGGCGATGACCACGGCCAGGCGCTTGAGTCCATCAACGCGTACCGCCTTGTCGGGATGCGCCATGTTGTAGGTGCCCGAGAGCGCCGCCAACGAAACGGCAGACGATCGCGCAGCGACACGGATGGCAGCGACGGCGTCCGACGGCACTGCATCCGGCATCGACGGCAAGCCGGCGCAAGCGAGATTGAACTGCGTCGTCTCATATCCGGCCTGCTTGACCGCGGCCAAGACGGCAGCCGGGTCGGTGCCCGGAAAAGTCTTGGCGAAGATGCCGAGGCGCATCAGACGGCACCCGAAACCGAGGCGAGTTCAACCCGTTCGCCTGATACAACAGAGCGGGCAATGGCCACCATGGCGCGGATAGAGGCGATGCCGTCCTCGACATTGGCGCCGCGCATCGGCGCGCTGGTGAGCACGGTGTCGGCAAGGCCTTCGAGCTGGCGGCGGAAGAAATGGCCGTCGGCGCCGAGCGGCTTTCGCGAGGTCGCGTCCTTCTCATGGAAGATGTCGACCTCGCTGGCGCGGAAGTACCAGGGGTTGAAGGTCTTGGCGATCACCGAGCCATTCTCGCCATAGAGCTGGAAGCCCTCGTGCCAGTCCATGCGCACGGCGACGGTCAGATCGAGATGGCCGAGCGCGCCGCTGGCGAATTCGGTCTCGACAAACCAGCAATAGGCGCCGAAGCGCTCATTGAGGCGGGCACGCACGGCGACGATGTCGCCGCACAGAAAGCGCGCGGTGTCGACGAGATGCGATCCGTGCGCCAGCATGAAATATTGCCTGAGATCGGCCTTGGGATTTCCCGCCGGCTTTTTCGCCAGCTTGCTGGTGACGGGCAGCGGCTGCACGGCATCGGTGTTGGTGTAGCGGTGGGTGGAATCGCAATACCAGGCCTTCAGCGCCAGCACCTCGCCCATCTCGTCGCGGACGAAGTCGCGCGCGGCCTCCAGTGCCGGGTCGAAGCGCTTCATGTGGCCGACCTGCAGCACCTTGCCGGAGCGCCTGACCGCCGCCGCCAGCGCCTCGCCTTCCTCCACCGAGGTGCCGATCGGTTTTTCGCAGAGAACATGCTTGCCGGCATCGAGCGCCTTGATCGACATCGGCACGTGATAGGCATCCGACGTGGCGACGATCACCGCTTCCAGCTCCGGATCGGCGAGCATGGCGTCATAGTCGGGATACATCTTCTGCGGTTCGTAGGTGGCGCCCATGCGGGCGAGCAGATCGGGCGCCGCGTCGCAGATAGCGTAGAGGTCGGCATTGCCGGCCTTGACGCAGGATTCCAGATGCGCGAACTGCGCGATCGGGCCGCAGCCGAGCACGCCGACCCTGAGGCGTCTGTCCTGTTTCTTGATCATCGCTCAGGCCCCGTAGCCGCGCATTGTCTGGCGGTTGGTCTTGACCGCCGCGGCCGGATCGGCGGCGGCGGTGTCGGATTCTTCTTCCAGCACCAGCCAGCCGTTGAAGTGCGGCGCCGTACCGGCGATTTCGATGACTTGAGGTGTGTCGCAGACGCCTTCGCCCAGCATCGCCCAGATGCCACTGGCGTCGACGTCCTTGAGGTGGATGTAGCGGATGCGGTCACGGTAGGTGGTGAGCGTGTCGGCCATGTCCTTGTGGCCGCGCAGGATGTGACCGGTGTCCGGCACCCAGCCGACCAGGTCGGGGTCGAGCAAGGCAAAAATCGCGTCGTAGTCGGCGCGGTCGAAGAGCAGCGTGTTGTGGTGCGAACTCGGATGCACCGCCACCTGGACGCCAGCCTTGCGGCCGAGCTCGCCGGCCTTGTTGTACACCTCGGCGGCAATAGCGAATTTGCCGTCGCGCGGCCCGTCGGAGACGAGGGTCGCCGAGCCCATCGACACTAGCGCGCCAGGAAAGGCGGCGACGAAGTCGATCCAGCGTTTGGCGGTTTCGAGATCGGTGCCGATCTGATCCTTCAGCGTGAAGCCGCTGCGTGAGCCGAAGGCGAAGGAGACGAGCGTCAGCCCGGACGACTTCAGGGCAGCGGCGAACTCGGCCGGCTTGCCGGCATAGCGGCCGATCATGGTGTCGGTGATCTCGATGCCTGCATAGCCGCCATCGGCGATCGCCTTCAACAGATCGTCGGGACCGCTGGTAAACCGGTCTCCCAGCATTTCCCAGGTGAAGGTCTGGCAGCCGACTTTGAGGTCTTTCACGTTCATCCTTTCATTCCTTGATACCGCTTACTCTTGATGCCGCCCCGCGATGATGTGGCGCTAGAAGAACAACACGAGTAGCGGAACGGTGATGACGGACGAGGCCGCGGCGATATCGCCTGCCAGCAGACAAGGTCCAATCATCGATTGCAATACGCGGGTCAGTTCTCCTGGGGATGAACATCCTACTTGACCGAGCCCGCGGTCATGCCGGCGAGGAAGTACCTCTGGGCAACAAGGTAGATGAGCAAGAGCGGTAGCGAGCCGAGCACGCTCATCGCCATCATCTGGTTCCATTCGAAGGCGTGCTGCCCCATCAACAGCTGGATGCCGATCGGGACGGTGCGCATGGACGTCGACTTGGTCAGCGTCAGGGCAAAGAGAAATTCGTTCCAGCACAACAGAAAGGTGTAGACCGACGTCGCCACGATACCAGGCAGTGAAATCGGGACGATCACCCGCCAGAGTGCGGTCCAACTGCTACCGCCGTCGACAGCCACTGCTTCATCGAGATCGCGGGGCAAGGTGTTCAGATATCCCGTCATCAAAAGGATCGCATAGGGTAACGTAAACACCAGGTAAGTCAGGATCAGCGCGACATAGGTGTCGAAGATACCGTACGAGACGACAAGCCCGAAGAAGGGGATCAAAAGTGTGATCGGCGGGATCGTCTGCGTGCTGATGATGATTGTATTCAGGCTGCCCTTGCCGCGGAAGTTGAAGCGGCTGAACCCATAGGCCGCCAGCAAGGCGATCAGCACCGTCAGCACGGTCACCGCTCCCGCCACGAAGTAGCTGTTGAAGAAGAAGCGCAGCTTTACCGGGTCGCCAAGGATGGCGGCATACGCTTCCAGCGTGAAAGCCTTCGGCAGGATGGTTGGCGGCAGGGCAAAGATTTCGGTGTTCGACTTGAACGAGCTGCTGAGCATCCAGTAGATCGGGAAGGCCGCGAAGAACAGCCCTGCCGCAAGAGCGACATGCAGCGCGACGGTGATCAGCTTGTCTTTGCCAGAGTTTCGTTTCCTCATGGTGACTACCGAGCCTTCTGATAACGGATATAGAACAGCGTCAGGCCAAGCGAGATCAGCAGGATGACCACGGCGCTCGCCGACGCCTGAGACAGGTTGTAGCTCGAGAACGCCAGCTTGTAGGTGTAGGTGCTGAGGACCTCGGTCGCGTAGATCGGACCGCCGCCCGTGGTTATCCAGATCAACGGGAAGACCTGCATGGTCCAGATGAAATCGAGCAGCGAGATGCTGATGATGATCGGCATCAGCTGCGGGATGGTGATGAAGATCAGCTTCTGGTAGGCCTTCGCCCCGTCGATATCGGCGGCCTCGTAGAAATCCTTGGGAATGCCTTGCAGGCCTGCGAGCAGGCTGACCATGAACAGCGGATAGCCCGCCCAGATGTTGGCGAAGGTGACGGCGTGCAGCGCGGTCTGCGGCGAGGAAAACCACTCGACCTTGGAACCGATGATGCCGATCTGCATGAGAATGCTGTTCACCACGCCATTCGGCTCGAGCAGCAGGCGCCAGATCACGGCGATGATCACCGCGGTAAACAGCCAGGGCAAGATATAGAGCACGCGCAGAATGTTGCGCAGCGTCGGATTGATGCGGTCGCTGTTCAGCATGAGGGCGAAGACCATGCCGATGGTCATGTGGAAAATGACGCTCATGCATGTGAAGTAAAGCGTATGCCAAAGCGACGCCCAGAACACCGGGTCGTCGAAGATCGCCTGGTAGTGCTTCAGTCCGGCAAAGGATGGGTCACGACGCAGCACGGCGCTGTTCTGGAACGAATAGGCAATCACCGTCACCATCGGCAACAGCATCAGAAGGCCGATGATGAGCAGCGAGGGCGACAGATAGAGGTAGGGTGCGACCGCTCGTTTCAGCTTGTGGTGGGAGCGCTTTTGCCGGGTCATGTGCCAACCTTGGGATACGCCTTCAAGAGAAGGTAAGCTTCAAAAACAGGTCCATCTCAAATTGCCGATCCGTTGTTGCCGGGTGGCCTGCCCGAAGCCGGGCCACCCGGTCGAAGATAGCAAAGGGGAACAGGCCGATCAGAATTTCGCCATCCAGCCCTTTTGCGCGGCAGCGGCCGCCTCTTCCGGTGTCTGCTCGCCGGCAAGCATCTTCTGGGCTTGCACGTCGAACTGGGTCATCAGGTCTTCGGCCACCGGCAGGCCCGTGAACTCGTTGGCGAGATAGCCGGTCTTGAAGATCTCGAAGGCCTTGCCGAAAGCCTTGTCGGACGTCACGAAGTCGGGTTTGGCGTTGACGTTGCCCGGGAAGGCGTTTGCAAGCGAGACCAGCTTGGCGTTCACCTTTTCGCTCATCAGATACTGGACGAGTTTCCAGGCCTCCTCCTGATGTTTCGAGGCGGCGGAGATGCCGATGCCCCAGGACGCATAGGGAAGGCCGCGCTTGCCGGTATAGTTTTCCACGACCGGGACCGGGATCAGGTCGAAGTTCAGCTTCGGATTGCGCTTGCGGATGAGGTTCACATGCGCGAGCGAGTCGATCATCATCCCGACGCGGTCGTTGACGAATTCCTCGACCTTTTCCTGCTCGGTCTTGGTGGCGATGCCGGGCGAGATGGTGCCGGCGTCATTGAGCGATTTGACGAAGGACAGCATATCGACCACCGGCTTGCCCTCGAGGGCGGGCTTGCCGTCCGCCATCATCGACTGGCCCGAAGCCCAGACCCACGACATCAGATCGTTCTGGACTCCGCCGGGAGACTGCAGCGACAGCGGCAGCACCCAGCCATACTGGTTCTTGTTGGCGTCGGTCATCTTCTTGGCGGCGTCGAGAAATTCCGCGCGGGTCGACGGCAGCTTGGTCACGCCGGCCTTGGCGGCGAGATCCAGATTGACGAAGACCGGATAGACGAAGGAGGCGACCGGAAACATCACCGCCTTGCCGTCCACCTTGATGATATCGGCGACCTGGCCTTTGTCGAACTTGCTCGCATCCATCATCGGATTCATGTCGGCGAGCGCGTTCTGCGCATTCAGATTGTTCACCCAGGCACCGTCGAGACCGACAACGTCGCTGAGCGTTCCGGTCGCAGCACCAACCGAGATCTGGTCTCGCGTGGTCGCGTAGGGGCCGCTGACCAGCGTCACCTTTATGCCGGGGTTCGCGGCCTCGAACTCATCCATGATTGACCTGAGCGAGCCAGCCGGCAATTCGGGCTCCCACCATTGGGTGAATTCCAGCGTCGTGTCCGCCAGGGCGCCGGTTGCGCCGAGCAACCATGCGGCCGCGGCTATTTTCAGCATTGCGGGTTTAATACGAAACGTCATTTTCTCCTCCTTCTTTGGGGATCGACCGCACAATGCGGACGACCGTCTGGTTATTCAGAAGTCTTCTTACGCAGGCGCCTCACCCTCGCCTGCGGGCCTTGCCGCGGGTCTTCAGATCGCCAGATGCGTCTCGGGATCGAAGAAATGGAGCTTGGCGTCATCCAGGGCCAAGCGGATTTCCGCGCCGGCGCGGACCGTGCTGGCCGGTTCGAATCTCGCCACCGCGTTCGACGCCAGGCCGAAATCCTGCACCGCGTCCGGGTCGCCGGAGTCCACCCGGACCGCATCGATGTTGAGATGGACGATGTGTTCGGATCCGAGTTCCTCGATCGAGGTCACCTTTGCCGGTATCGTCTGATACTTGCGGCCCGATTCGAGGTTGCTGTCATAGAGATCCTCGGGTCGGATCCCGAACACGACCTTGCGTCCCGCATAGGACCTCAAGCCCGGCCTGCGGACGAAGGCCGTATCCTGCAAACGGATGGCCAAGGCGCCGGACGTCAGTTCGTCGCCCCTCAGGCTCGCCTCGAAAAGGTTCATCGAAGGAGACCCAATGAAGCCGGCAACGAAAGCGTTCACCGGCGATTCATAGAGTCTCTTGGGGGTGTCAACCTGCTGCAGCACGCCGCCTTTCAACACCGCGACCCTGTCCCCCATCGTCATCGCTTCGGTCTGGTCGTGGGTCACGTATATGGTCGTTACGCCGAGCTGCTTTTGCAGGCTGGTGATTTCGGCGCGCATTTGCACGCGCAGTTTCGCGTCCAGATTGGAAAGGGGTTCGTCCATGAGAAAGGCGGCCGGCTCGCGCACCATGGCGCGGCCCATCGCAACCCGTTGACGCTGTCCGCCCGAAAGGTTCGCGGGTTTGCTGTCCAGCAGAGACGTCAGCTGAAGGGTTTTGGCGATCTCGTCGACGCGCTTCTTGCGCTCGGCCTTTGGCTTGCCGGCCAGCCGCATCGAAAAGGCGAAGTTTTCGAACACCGTCATATGCGGGTAGAGCGCGTAGCTCTGGAAGACCATCGCGATGTCGCGGTCCTTGGGCGGCATGTCGACGACGTCGATACCGCCGATCCGAAGGCTGCCGCTGGTGACGTCCTCCAATCCCGCGATCATCCGCAACGCGGTGGATTTGCCGCAACCGGACGGCCCGACGAGTATCAGGAACTCGCCGTCCTCGACCGACAGATTCAGCTGGTCGATCGCGTGAAAATTGTTCCCGTAGGTCTTGCAGATATTCTCAAGAACGACTTCTGCCATCTTCCTCCCTCCACAAGTCCAAGCCACTGATTTTTATGATTATCCTCGGCTTGTGTTCACCTGCGAGATATTTCCTCGGATAGTTCGGGCTCTGTTGCGGTATCGAGCCGCGCATGCTTCAGTTCGACTGCCGACGGCGCGTTCGTCGATGCCAGGAGTTCCTTGACCTGGTCGTCGGTCGGAAGCGCTTCGCGCCCGCCCCGCCCCGTTATCGAAAGAGCCGCAGCAGCGGCCGCGAATGCGACCCGGCCCGCGGTGTCGGCGACGCGCGTCAATGCAAGGGCGTAGGCGCCATGAAAGCAGTCGCCGGCGCCGGTCGAGTCGACGACTTCAACCCGGTGCGGAGGCAGGTGCCACAGCCCGGCTTCGTCGCGTCCGCGATAGTAGACGCCCCTGCCGCCATCCGTCAGAACCACGGCGGACCGCGACGGCAACCACAATGCATCGAGTATCTCGGCCGGCGATCGGCGGCCCGTGGCGGTCCGCGCAAAGCCGAGGGGAAGAATGAGATGGTCGCAGAGCGCGATCAGCCTCTCGGTGGCTGGACCGCCGTTCCATTCGACGTCGCCGAGGATCGCAAGGCCGAGACCCTGAGCCCGCGCCACGACATCCAGCGACCCGATCGCATAACTATCGACGATCAGGACTGTCGCGCGGCTGAGGACCTCGTCCGGAAAGTTCGGTGCGGTGCCCAGCATCGCTTCGTCGTCATAGGCGATGAACCGGTCCCCATCCGAACCGACCGTGATCCGTGAGCGCACCGGGCGCGCATCGGCGTGGCGCGGCGCGAACGCGGTTTCAACGCCGCTCGCAACGAGATCGCACAGCACGGCGTCGTCCACGGCACTGCCAAGCCATCCGATGAATCCGGCGCTTCCGCCGAGCCGCGCGACGGCGGCAAGGGCCGTCGCGACATTTCCTCCGAAAGCCCGGGCACTTTGCAGAACCTTCCCCTTGCCCGCCGACAACGGCTGATCGACATAGACGATGTCGTCGATCGAGATCGCTCCGAAGCCGAGGATTGCAGGGACGGTGGGCATGGTTCAGGCGCCCGCCTTCGCCAGGGCGTCCTGCGCCGAAAGGCCGTCATGGATGACGCTCCGGAAGGCAATGGCCGCCTTCTGCGGATCGCCATGCCCCCAGAGATTGCGGCCCACCACGGCACCGCGCGCGCCGGCACGGATGGCGTCCGCCGTCTGCTGAAGGGCGCCGAGCAGCGTATCGGTCTTCGGGCCGCCGGCGATGACAACCGGCACCGGGCAGGTCCGGACGGTCTCTCGAAACGACTCGAAATCGCCCGTGTAACCGATCTTGATCACGTCGACGCCGGACTCGTAGCCGATGCGCGCCGCATAGGCGATCTCGTCGGGGGTGAAGACGATCTTTGCCCCGTCGGTGAAATCGCGAGGGTAGATATGCGCCACAACAGGCATGCCATAACGGGCCGCCGCGTTCACCGAATCTGTCAGCCAGCGAATGTACTTGCCCTCGGTCGCGCCGCGCACCGGAATGGCAACGGCCAGCGCGTCGGCGCCAGCCCGCACCGCGTCCTCGGGCGTCGCAATCAGTTCGCTGATGCGATCGTCCGGGGTGAAGCAGCCGGCTTGGATGACCAGGGAAGCCTTGCCTGCGTATTGCGGCCACAGATGGCGCGCGGTGCCGGGCTGGATGCTGACGTAGTCGGGCTTACCTTCCATGACGCGAGCGAGCGCGCCCGGCAGGTCGGCAAGGCCGCCTTTGCGCACGTCGCCATAGCCGACGAAGTGGTCGACCGCGCCGCCAAAAAGGTTCCCCGATGGATGTGAGAAGAGGCGCGCAAGGCGCACCTTGGTTCCGAGACTCATGACTGCAAAATTCTCCAATCGGTTGATTTCAAAATCCCAAACGCAGTGTTTGCGAAAGAAATCACAAAATCAATCTTTCGAAAGCTTTCGAATTTGCGTATTTTGGGTGTGACGAACCGAGGCCATGGCGATCGCCTGGCGCGTGGAGGCAAGGACGGGGCAATGTTGTCAGAGCAGAGACGCCAAGCGATCCTGGGCGAGGTGCAACGCAGCGGACAGGTTCGCATCAAGGACCTGTCCGACGATTTCGGCGTGTCGGAAGTCACGGTGCGCTCCGACCTCGAGATACTGGACCGCAAGGGACTGCTGACCAAGACCCGTGGCGGTGCGGTGACCCGGACCACGGATTCGACCACGGCCGCGTTCGCGCGGCGCATGCAAACCAACATCGAGGCAAAGAAACGCATCGCCCGGGCGGCGGTGGAACTGTTCGAGGACAACCAGTCGGTCATCTTCGACGGCGGCTCGACATTGATGCAGGTTGCCATGCAGTTACCGCCGCTCAGCAATGTCGTGGTCGCGGCCACGGCGATGAATATCGTGCAGCATCTGATGCATCGGCCCGGGCTCGACGTTCACATGATCGGTGGCCGGGTCTATCCAGACACGGTGAGCACGCTGATCACCGATGCCGACACGGCTCTCGGCGGCTTGGTGGCGCATCAGGTCTTTGTCGGAGCGCATGCGATCGACTCCTCACTGGATGTGGTCGACGTGAATGAAGACATGGCGCGAACGAAGCGAAACCTCGTGCGCATGGCCCGGCGCGTGGTTCTGCTTGCGGATTCGAGCAAATGGGGCGTCAGCGGAACCTCCAAGGCTTTTTCGCTGTCGGGTGTCGATGTGGTGATCACCGACGATGGCCTGTCCGGCCCGATACGCAGCCAGCTCGATAGGACCGTGGCCAAGGTGATCTATGCCTGAAGCCGTCGCGATCCACGGCCGCGTGGCCGGGATTCAATGCGCGTCTGACGCACGAGATTCGGGTCGGCGCCTGGCCGATTTTTGCCTGTCATCTTCTCCTCCCAAGCGCCGGCAGCCTCCCGATATCGCGCCAGCATTTCCGCATGTTCTATAAAAATTTTACGCGCGTCAATATTTAAAACGTTGTATAGCGCTTTCTCGGCACGACGCGTTGCCGGCGCAGCGGATCCGGCAGAGCATGAGGCACAGGGAGGACCGATCTAAAATGCAGGCAAGCTCACAGGCCAAACTCGGAATCGGTGTCATCGGATGCGGCAACATATCGATGACCTATTTGCGCAATGCCGCCCTCTTCGGGGGTATCGAGCTGCGCGCCTGCGCCGATATTTCGGCCGACATGGCGGCGTTGCGGGCCAAGGAATATGGCATCCGGGCGCTCGGTGTCGATGCGCTGCTGGCCGACCCCGAGATCGACCTGATCCTCAACCTGACCATTCCGGCGGCGCATTTCGATATTTCGTTTTCGGCGCTCTCGGCAGGGAAACACGTCTTCACCGAAAAGCCGCTGGCGACGTCGGCCAGCGACGGCCGCCGCCTGGTGGCGGAGGCGGCCAAACGCGGCCTGCTGCTCGGCTCGGCCCCGGACACCTTCCTGGGTGCTGCCGGGCGCCGTGCGCGCCGGCTGATGAACGAGGGCGCCATTGGCCGCCCTGTCACCGGCACCGCCTTCATGATGGGGCGCGGCATGGAGCACTGGCATCCCAATCCGCAATTCTACTACCAGCCTGGCGGCGGCCCGGTGTTCGACATGGGGCCCTACTACCTGACCATGCTGGTCAACCTGCTCGGTCCGGTAGCGCGCGTTATGGCGATGGCGACGAAGGGCCAGGAGGAACGTTTGATATCGGCCGAAGGGCCGTTCAAGAACACGACGTTCAAGGTGGGCACCCCGACCAATGTGCTGTCGCTGCTCGAATTCCGCTCCGGCGCCACCGTCACCTTCGGCGCATCGTGGGACGTCTTCAGGCATTCCAACCATCCGATCGAACTGCACGGCACGGAAGGCTCGCTGCGCCTGCCCGACCCGGACACGTTCGGCGGCACCGTCTCGCTGTCCGAACGCGGCGCGGAGTGGAAGGATTTCGCCAGCGAAGGCGAACTCTACGGCGCCCGCAACTGGCCTTACGCAGCGCCCGACCGCGCCAATTACCGCATGCTCGGCGTCGCCGATCTCGCACGTTCGCTGCAGACGGGAGCAGCGCCGCGCGCGTCCGGCAATCTGGCGCTGCATGTGCTGGAGATCATGGAAGCGATCCTGCGGTCGGGCGAGACGAAAAGCTCGGTCGCCATTGCCGGTGACGTCGTCCAGCCGGCCCTGCTCGGCGAAGACGAGGCGCGCGACCTGCTCGCCTGACCTCCAATGGAGATCACGATGACACTTGATCCGGATGCACAGCGTGCCCTCGAAATCGGCCGGGCCGCCGGCGGCGAGCCGTTCGAGAATGGCAGCGTGGCGGCGGCGCGGGCAGCTTATATCGCTTCGTTCCCAACCCAGCAGGGCGACCGCGAGCCGGTCGCGGCAACCGAGCAACGGCAGATCGACGGGCCGAACGGCCCGGTGACGATCCGCATCCATCGCGGTATCGGCGCGGCGCGGATGGGGGCGCGCGCCCTGCTCTATCTGCATGGCGGCGGCTGGGTCATCGGCAATCTCGATTCGCATGACGAGATCTGCCGCTGGCTGGCCAATCTCGGCAACGCGGTCGTCATCTGTCCCGACTACCGGCTGGCGCCGGAGCACAAGTTTCCCGCCGGGCTCGAGGACTGCGCGGCAGCGCTGCGCTTCATGGCTGGGAATGCCGGAGACCTCGGCATCGATCCAATCCGCATTGCCGTCGCCGGCGACAGTGCCGGCGGCAACCTTGCCGCCGTTCTGGCGCTGCTTGCCCGCGACGGACTGGCGCCGCCGCTTGCCGCCCAGATTCTGATCTATCCCAACACCGATGCCCGCCAGACGGCGGACAGCTACCGGCGTTTCGGCGACGGCTTCGGGCTCACCGCCGCCACCATGGCCTGGTTCCGCGACCGCTATGTGCGAACGCCTGACGACATCGCGGACTGGCGTGTTTCGCCGCTTCTGGCCTCCAGCCTTGCCGGCGCACCGTCGGCCTTCGTCGCGATTGCCGGCCACGACATCCTTGCCGACGAAGGCACGGCCCATGCCGAGCGCCTGCGCGCCGACGGAGTGCCGCTGGTGTTGCGGCACTGGCCGGGCCAGATCCATGGCTTCGTCTCCATGGGCCGCCACATCCTGGCCGCGCGGCAAGCGGTGAGCGAGGCGGCGGCCTGGCTCCACGCCCAGACGCGGGCTCAGGCCGACTGACGCATCACCAGCGTCGCGCCGAGCTTGACGTTGCGCGCCATGTCGTGGCCGGGCGGATCGGCCTCGTCCAGCAACGCCAGCAGGATCTCGACGCTGCGGCCGGCCATGGCGGCAAAGTCCTGCGCCATGGTGGTCAGCGCGGGACAGGTGTAGCGGCTCAGCGGATGATCATCGTGGGCGGCGACGCGAAAATCGCAATCGGCGCGGCGGCCGATCTTCAGCCCGCGCGAAAAGGCGGCCGACATGACGCCGAAGGCGAGACGGTCATTGGCGCAGAGCAGCGTGCGGGCCGGCAGGCCGCCTTTCTCGAGCGTCCTGTCCATCCATTCGTGACCGATGCGCTCGAAGTCCCAGCTGTAGTCGCCCGCCGCCTTGAGAACGGTGGGCTCCAGGCCTGCGGCGTGCATCGTGTCGACATAGCTCTGCAGACGTTCGCCCGAATTGTGGTTGACATGCGGAATGTCGACATAGACCGGCGGTTCGCCGGACCGGCAGAGATAATCGACGATCGTCGAGGTGCTCTGGTGGTTGTCATTGCCGACGAACGGCGTGTCGCCTTCGATGTAAGTGTCGAAATAGACGATCGGGATGTCCTCGCTCATCCGCTCGAAGACGCCAGGTTCGGAGACCCGTCCCAAAGGAGCGACGATGGCGCCGGCAACCTTCAGCGACATCAGCGTCCTGACCGATTCCGCCTCCAGCTTCGGCGAACCGTGCGAGGAAATGACGATCGGCCAAAACCCTTCGTCGCGGCAGCGCAGTTCGATGCGGCTGACCATCTCGGCGTAGAACGGATCGGTGATCGTCGGCACGACGATGCCGACATTGCGGGTGCGCTTGCGGTTGAGATTGCGTGCAAAAACATTCGGCTGATAGTCCGAGGAACGAAGTGCGGCCTCGATGCGCGCCCGTGTCGCCGGCTTCACGCTGGCCGGATCGTCGAAATACTTCGACAGGGTCGGCCGCGACACGCCGGACGCCCTGGCGAAATCATCCATCGTCCGGTGGGTCTTCTCCGCCATCTATATTTAGCCCTTTACCTCAAAGCCGCCCTTCGCGCTCCGGCCAGAATCAGCCTTGCGACCGTCGCGATGAGGCAGCATTGCTTGACCGAACTTATTCAGTCAAATTTCCACGTTTCCAGTACAACGCAAAAGTATTGCGCACGTCAAATTATTTATTGACGCTCTGAAAACAACAACTTAGGTTTTGAACTCGCACGGACATGGGGGGAGCGTACGGCAACCAGAGTCCGGCAGATGGTGAGGACATGAAGAAACTGGTTTGCGCCGGCGAGATCCTGGTCGAGATCATGGCCGAGCGGATCGGCCAGAGTTTTCGCGCCGCCGGCCCGCTGGTCGGCCCGTTTCCGTCAGGCGCTCCCGCCATCTTCATCGACCAGGCGGCGCGGCTCGGTCAGCCGGCGGGGCTGATCGCGGCAGTGGGCGACGACGATTTCGGCCATTTGAACATAGAGCGCTTGCGCGCCGACGGCGCCGACATCTCGGCCATCACCGTCCATCGGGGTGCCGCGACCGGAACCGCCTTCGTCACCTATGAGACCGATGGCAGCCGGCACTTCGTCTACAACATCAAACAGAGTGCCGCCGGACTGATCGAGATCGGTGCGGAAGCGCGCGCGCTGCTCTCTGGCGCCGACCATTTTCACGTCATGGGAACATCGCTGTTCTCGCCCGAGGTGATCGAGGTTGTCCGCGACGGGATCGAAGCCGTCAAGACGCGCGGCGGCACGGTCTCCTTCGACCCCAACATTCGCAAGGAGATGCTCGATCTGCCGGGCATGCGCGACGCCTTGCATTTCGTGCTGTCCAAGACCGATGTCTTCCTGCCGAGCGGGCCGGAACTTTTCACCTTCACCGAGGCAACCGACGAGGAGAGCGCGGCTAGCGAAATGCTGGACCGCGGCATCTCCGCCGTGGTCGTCAAGAAGGGCGCGCAGGGCGCCGTTCACTACGACCGGTCGGGGCGCATCGCTTCACCCGGCTTCGTCGTCGAGGAAATCGACCCGACTGGCGCCGGAGACTGTTTTGCGGCGGCCTTCGTCTCCTTCTGGCTGCGTGGAGAAGCGCCTTGGAGGGCGCTCGAGATCGCCAATGGCTGCGGCGCGCTGGCGGTGACGAAGAAGGGCCCGATGGAAGGCATCGCCTCGCTGGCCACTGTCGAGGCGTTCGTCGCGACCGCCAGGACCGGAGCACCGGCATGAGCCAGGCGACCGACAGGCTGGCCGCCATAGCAAAGCGTCGTGCGGCCGGCGAGCGCGCCGGCATTGCCTCGATCTGCTCGGCCCATCCGTTGGTCATCGAAGCGGCGCTGCGCCACGGCAAGGCGCGCGGCGCCGATGTGCTGATCGAGGCCACCTGCAACCAGGTCAACCACGAAGGCGGCTATACCGGCATGACGCCGGGCGATTTCCGCCGCTTCGTCGAGACGATCGCCGGCAAGGCCGGGTTTCCCCTGGACAGGCTTGTGCTCGGTGGCGACCATCTCGGCCCCAATCCCTGGAAGCACCTGCCGGCGCCCGAGGCGATGGAAAAGGCAGCGCGCATGGTGGACGCCTATGCCCAGGCCGGCTTCACCAAGATCCACCTGGACGCCAGCATGGGCTGTGCCGGCGAAGGTGCCGCACCACCCGACGCGACGATCGCCGCGCGCGCCGCCGAACTGGCCGAGGTGGCGGAGGCCGCGGTTGAACGAACAGCCGGCGCCAAGCCTGTCTATGTGATCGGCACGGAAGTGCCGGTGCCGGGCGGTGCCCTGGAAGCGATGGACCATCTGGCTGTGACGACACCGGAAGCGGCTGGCGAGACGGTGCGCATCCACCAGCAGGCCTTCCACCAGCGTGGCCTCGACCATGCCTTCTCGCGGGCGATTGGCGTCGTCGTCCAGCCCGGCGTCGAATTCGGCAATGCCGAGGTCATCACCTACCGGCCCGAACGCGCCCAGGCGCTGGCCGGCACGCCGCGGGACCTGCCGCAATTCGTATTCGAGGCGCATTCGACCGACTACCAGCCTATCGCGGCGCTGAGCGCCTTAGTCGACGATGGCTTCGCCATCCTGAAAGTCGGGCCCTGGCTGACCTTCGCGTTGCGCGAAGCGCTTTATGGTTTGAGCCATATCGCCGACATTCTTGCACCCGATCCATCCCGGGAAAGCCTGCCGGCGGCGATGGAGCGCGCCATGCTGGCGGCGCCGGGCCACTGGAAGAATTACTATCACGGCTCGGAGGCCGAACAGCGCATCGAACGCCATTTCTCCTACAGCGACCGCATCCGCTATTATTGGCCGGTGCCGACGGCGCGGCAGGCCGTGAACGCGCTGATGCAGGCGCTGGGCGAGCGCGACATTCCCTCCCCGCTGATCAGCCAGTATCTCGGCCGCCTCGACGGCAGGGTGGCGAGCGGATCCGTGGCGCCAAAAGCCAGGGAGCTCCTGATCGCCGGCGTGACCGACATTCTCGATGTCTACGCCAGAGCAACCGGCTGATCCAGGCTACGGTCCCGGCACGAGGACCAGCGCCCCGGTGGTGCGGCGCGCCTCCAGATCGCGATGAGCGTCGGCGGCGTTGGCAAGGTCGTAGCGGGTCGGCGCGTCGACCCTGACCACGCCCTGGCGGAGCGCCTGGAAGAACCTGACGACATGCGGGGCGAGTTTCTCCGGCGTATCGGTAAAATGGGCATAGTTGGGCCGCGAAATGGTCAGCGACTTCGACGCGAAGCGGCCGATATCCCAATTGCCGACCGGCCCCGAGGCCTGGCCGAAGCTGACGAGATGGCCGCGCACCGCAAGGGCGGCGAGGGAGCCGGCGAAGGTGTCGTTGCCGACCGCGTCATAGGCGACATCGGCACCCCTGCCCGCCGTCAACCGCATGACGGCATCGGCGAAGTTCTCGCGGGAATAGACGATCACATGGTGCGCGCCGAGACGCTCGACAATGCGGGCCTTGTCGTCGCTCGACACCGTAGCGATCACCGTCGCGCCGAGATGACGCGCCCACTGCACCAGCAACTGACCGACGCCGCCGGCCGCCGCATGGATGAGCACGATTTCGCCCGGCTTCACGGCATGAACATCGTGCAGAAGGAAGCTCGCGCTGACGCCCTTGAGCAGGCCGGCGGCGGCGGTCTCGTCCGAAATATCGTCGGAAAGACGAACCAGCAGTTCGGGCGCCATGTTGCGCCGCTCGCTGTAAGCGCCGACCGGCGGACAGGCATAGGCGACGCGGTCGCCGATTGAGAAACCCGATACCGCCGGACCAACCGCCTCGATGATGCCGGCGGCTTCCATGCCCGGCACGCCGGGTGGCCGCAGCAGGTCGAAGAAACCGGTGCGACAGTAGACGTCGATGAAATTGACACCAATCACCGTGTGACGGATCCGCACCTCGCCCGGCGCGGGCGGAGGCAAGGCGATGTCCCTGAGCTGCAACTCCTCCGGTCCGCCGTAGCGTTCGACGACGATCGCGTGGGTCGTTTCGGCGGCAGCCCTTGAAGCAACGAGCGGCACGCTTGCGGATGAGGTCGGCGCGACGATCGCTGGCGATGATCGCGCCTCCACCGGCGCGCCGGCGTTGCGCCGCCGCAGAAGAGCGCGCACGGCGGCGAAGCCGGCCTGATAAATGCCTTCGGTGACCAGCTTTACCAGCTCGTCGCGGCGATGCGCCGGCGGGTTGAACTCGGAGCGCCATTCCCAGAAGGTGGCGTCGCCGTCGGTCACCGGCTTCAGCCGCAGCGAGGCGACATAGCCCATCAGCGGCAGCGGCGCTTCGAGCAGGCAGTAACTCAGCCGCCGGTCCTTGTCGGACAGCGCCAGCAATTGCTCGCGCAATTCGCCGCCGTCGTTCAGCCTGAAATGGCGCACCGAGCCGACGGCATCGACCGGCTCGCTGCCTTCGATCTCGCTGAAGGCGATCGCCGGGTGCCAGCGATCATGGCCGTTGAAATCGCGCAGGATCGCCCAGACCTCGTCGATCGGTGCATCGATGATCGTGCTCTGGCAAACCCTGACCATCGGCCGGCGTCAGCGCCCGAACCGGTGCTTTAACGCGGTGAACGCGGTCTGGAACACGCCATTGCCGATCTGTTGCATGAGTGCCGCCTCGCGATCGTCGGCGCAGTCGAACTCCGCCTGCCATTCGGCGAGCGTCAGATTGCCGTCGGTGACCGGCGTCAACGATAGCGTGGCGACATAGTTCTCCACCGCCATCGGGCTTTCCAGAATCGCATAGCTGCAGGACAGGTCGTAATCCGACAGCGCCAGCAGCCTTTCACGGATGCGACCGCCGTCCTTGAGCGTGAAATTCCTGATGCAGCCGATCTGGTCGGCCTGCGCATTCTGTTCGATGCGGCTTTCGGCGACGAACGGCGCCCAGCCTGCCAGACCGTTGAAATTGCGCACGATCTTCCAGACCTCCGCCGCCGGTGCGGGAATGACCGAAGAGACATAGACCTTGGTCATGCTTGCTGGCCGAGAGTGGAACGATGGAGGCCGAGCTTGGGTGTGCCCTCCCTGTTGATGTCAGCGCCGACCCTCATTGTCCTGCCGGACATTTCTCCCCGTATAGTGACGGGGCGAAAGAGGCTGGCCGCTACCTCGGCGCCCACCTTGCAACGCTGGCTGCTGGCGAAACCGTCGATGACGGCGCCCCTCTCCCCGTCACTATACGGGGAGAGGATGCCGGCAGGCAGGTGAGGGGCAGCGCAGACGTTCCCGTCAATGATCGCGGTCGTCATCGTCGTCCTTGGCGGCCTTGCCCTTGCCCTTCTTGTCGCGGGTCAGGCTGGAAATATCCTTGGCGTCGCGCAGCACGTCGGTCATGCGGCCGAGCGAGCCGCCCTCGATGCCGATCTCCTTCATCAGATTGTCGATCATCGGCGCCTGCACGCGATAGCGCAGCGCGGAGTCGATGACCTCGTCGGTGACGTTGCGGTTGCCGCCCTGCCCGCCATTGATGCCATCGACATGCAGGATCTTGATGCCGTCGATCTTCTCCATCGGCTTGACGCTTTCGCGGATGATGCCTTCCATGTGGTCGAGCAGCTTGCCGCGCAGGCGGCCGGCGCGTGCCTCGCTGGACAACAGGTTCTCGGCCTCGTTGAGCTGGCGGTTGCCGGCGGCATCGACTTCGTAACGCTGTGCCGCGGCAAGGGCATGGATCTTCTCCGCTTCGGCCGATGCCAGCGCCGCGATCTTCTGCGCTTCCGCCAGACTCTTGGCCGCCTTCATCTCGGCGTCGGCAGCGGATGTGACGCGCAGCGCCTCGCGCTCGGCCTCGCGCTGCGCGCCGATCAGGTCGGTCAGCTTGCGGCGCTCGGCGATTTCGCGTTCGCGGGCAGTGAAGGCCTGTTCCTCGGCCTGGATGGCCTTGGCGCGCACGGCTTCGGACGCCGCGATCGCGGAAGAACGCTCCTGTGTCTTCTTGGCGATGTCGATCGCCTTCTGGATTTCGGCGATTTCGATCTTCTGGTCGCGGTCGACGCCAAGCTGGCGGATGTCGCGTTCCTTGATCAGCCGCGCTTCCTCGATGCCGCGCTCGGTGGTGATGCGGGCCCGTTCGACCTCCTCGCCGGCCGAAATCTCGGCCTCCTCGAAGGCCTGCCGCTTGGCGATCTGAAGCGCTTCGAGATGCCGCTCCCTGGCGATCCGCACCTCATCGACCGCACGCTCTTGCGCGATGCGCGCGGTCTCGGTCGCCTGGTTCTCGGAAATTTCGGCGCGGCGCTTCTCAGCTTCCGCCTTCGTCACCTCGAGCGCCTTTTCGGCGAGTGCGATCTGCCGCTCCAGTTCGGCCACTTCGAGCAGTTTCTTGCGCTGGATTTCGAGTTCGCGCTGCGTGCCTTCGCGTTCGATGCGGGCTTTCTCGAGCGACAGTTCGAGCGCGATCTGCTCGCGCTCGGTCAGCTCGCGCATCTTCATCTCGGTTTCGTCGAGCGAACGACGGCGCGCGATCTCGCGGCGCTGCGTGTCCTCCTCGCTCTTGATGCGCTCCTCGGTGATGTTGCGCTCCTGGTTGAGCCGCGATTTCTCGACCGCCTCGCGCGAGGAAAGCTGCGCCTGTTCGGACTCCTGGTCGCGCAATGCGCGCTCTATGGCGAGTTCGGAACGCTGCGCGGCGCGGCGGATCTCGACCTCGCGCTCCTGTTCGAGGCGCGCATATTCGGTGTCGCGGTCGATCTCCAGCACCTTGCGCTGGGTGTCGAGGTTCTGGTTGCGGATATCGACCAGCGTGCGTTGCTCGATCTCGTTGCGCATGCGGCGCCGGGTCTCGATCGATTCGGTCAGTTGCGTCAGGCCCTCGGCGTCGAAGGCGTTGGACGGGTCGAAATATTCAAGACTGGTCTGGTCGAGATCGACGATGGCGACGCTTTCGAGCTCGAGCCCGTTGGCGGCGAGCGACTCCTCCGCCAACCGGCGCACCTTGGCCGCGTAGTCGCCGCGCAGTTCATGCATTTCTTCCAGCGTCATCTGGGCGGCGACGGTGCGCAGCGCGCCGGCGAATTTGCCTTCCAGCAATTCGCGCAGGCTGTCGGGCTGCAGCGTGCGGCGGCCGAGCGTCTGCGCGGCGGCGGCCACCAGTTCGCGATGCGCGCCGACGCGGACGAAGAACTCAGCGATCAGGTCGACGCGCATGCGGTTGCGGGTGATCAGCGCCAGCGCGTCCTCGCGGCGCACCTCGATGCGCAGCACGTTCATGTTGACCGGGGTGATCTCATGCAGCACCGGAATGACGAAAGCGCCGCCATTCACGACCACCTTCTCGCCCATGAAGCCGGTGCGCACGAACGCCGTCTCCTTCGTCGAGCGGCGATAGAGCCAGCGCAAGATGTAGACGGCGATCACGACGACGATCGCCGCAATGATCAGCCACAACAGGAAAGCGCCAAAGGCCTGCGCGTCCATGATCTATCCTCCCCAAGACAATGCGGTCGGCGCGAGGCGACCGGCGGTATTTTCAAACATCCACCCGTATGGTGGCGAAGTCCAATTCTTCATGCCCGCCTCTGCAGCTTCGGCGTGATGGCGTGGAACGCGGAAATCACCGCGTCGACAAAGGTAGGGTCATTGATGTTGGCCCGCACCCGCTCGACGTTACGCTGCGGTGTCTTGCGAACGGTCCTCTCGATCGCTTCGAACAAAGCGTTGTCAGCCTCGGGATCATGAAAGGGCTGGCCGGGCGCATCGAGCATGGAAACGCCGCCCTCGGGCAGCAAGAACCGCACCGGGCCGTTCATGGCGTTGAGCCGCGCGCCGATCCATTCGCCGAAGGCGCGGTTCTCGTCGCGCGTCGTGCGCATCAGTGTGACGTTAGGATTGTGGATGACGAATTTGCGGCTGCGGAATTTCTCCGGCACGCTGTCGCGCGGGCCGAAATTGACCATGTCGAGCGCGCCGGTCGAGCCGACATAGGGCAGTCCGGTGCGGATCGCCGCGCCAAAACGATCCTGCGTCGCCGGAAAGACGCCGCCGACAATCACGTCGGCCACTTCCGTCGTGGTGAGATCCAAGAATGCCGACAGCAGCCGGGAATCGCCGAGGTTTTCCATCGCCCGCCCGCCAATGCCGGTGGCATGGAAGACGAGGCAGTCATAGTCGGCTTCGAGGCGTTTCGTGACGGCTTGCACCAAAGGTGTGGTGACGCCGAACATGGTGATGCCGACGGCCGGCCGCGCCAGCTTGCGCTTGGCTTCCCAGGCCTCGGCATTGGGCAATTGCGCGACCATGCCGGCCATGGCGTGCGCGGCATTGGAGAGCACCTGTTCGGTAATCGAGTTCAGCCCTTGCACATCGGCCACGGAATGGAACATCATGATGTCGGCGCCGCCGACATATTGGGCGACATCGCCGGCCGCCACCGTCGACACCATCAGCTTGGGAATGCCGACAGGCAGCACGCGCATGCCTGCGGTGGCCAGCGTGGTGCCGCCGGAGCCGCCGGCGGAAATCACGCCGCCGATGCGCGGCTCGCGCTCGATCCAGCGCGCGAAGGCTTCAGCCATGGCGCTTACCGAACCGCCGCGGTCATTGGTGAAGACGGCCGAGGATCCGCGCGCATGCATGCCGGCGACCTGCATGGCCGGAACGTCGGCGCTGGTCGGCTTTCCCGATGTCGACAAGTCGACGGTGCGGACTGGCAGGCCCAGCGCCTTCAGCCGGTCGGCCATGAAGCGCAATTCCTTGCCCTTGGTATCGAAGGTGCCGACAACCAGCACGGTCCTGCCGATGCGCTCGGCAAAGGGGATGGCGAAGATTTTTTTCGGATCGTCCTGCGGGGCGGTTTTGTCGACCGCCGCCTGGCGCAATTCGGTGACCGGGACGTTCCAGCGGTTGGGCAGTTCGACGACCGGTCGGTAGACGCCGTCTTGAGGCATTGGCTCGCCCGATGCGGTGCCGGTACGGTCGACGCGATAGACTTCCGCCAGTTGCTCCCTGGCCTGCGCGGCTTCGGCCAGCGTGACGGGCGCTTCCTCGGCGTGGCGGCCGACGCCAAGCAGCCGCTGCTGCAGTTCGCGGTCGGCGGCCAGCGCCTTGGCGTCCATCAGCCGGTTGATGCGGCCGTTGACCATGATGGCGACCTGGTTCGACACCGAGGTCGCCACGCCGATGTTCTGCTCGATGACCAGCACCGCCATCTCGCCCTCGGCGGCGAGATCGACCAGCATTTTTTCGACCTGGTCAACGATGACCGGCGCCAGCCCTTCGGTCGGCTCGTCCATCACCAACAGCTTGGGATCGCTGAGCAGCGCACGCGAAATCGCCAGCATCTGCTGCTCGCCGCCCGAAAGCTGCGAGCCGCCATTTGTCCAGCGTTCGGCCAGACGCGGAAAGGTCTGGTAGACCCGTTCGACCGTCCAGGAGGCGTCGCGCCTGTTGCCGGCCGCGAGGCGCAGATGCTCGTCGACCGTCAGGCTCGGCCAGACGCGGCGCCCTTGCGGCACATAGCCGACGCCTAGACGGTGAATCTCGTGCGGCTCAAGCGAGGTGATTTCGCGGCCTTCGAGGCGGATCGAACCGGACTTCGCGCGCTTCAGGCCGACAATGGTGTTGCAGAGCGTCGACTTGCCCATGCCGTTGCGGCCGACCACCGACAGCACGCCGCTTTCCAGCGTCAGCGAAACGCCCTGCAAGGCATGGCTTTCGCCATAAAAGACCTGGAGGTCTTCTATGCGCAGCATTGCCTTGGCGGTCTTCCCGGCACGCTCAGCCATGCTTGCCCCCGAGATAGATCTCCTGGACTTCCGGGTCGGCTTCGATCTCCTGCGGCGTGCCTTCCTTGAACAGGCGGCCATTGTGCATCATCGAGACATATTCCGAGACGCGCAGCGCGACGTCGAGATCGTGCTCGATGATGATGTAGCCGATATGCCTGGGCAGTGCGTTGAGGATGGCGACGAGGTCGCGGCGCTCGGTCGGCGACAGGCCAGCCGCCGGCTCGTCGAAGAGGATGAAGCGCGGCGCACCAGCCAGCGCCAGGGCGATCTCCAGCTGGCGCTGCTGGCCATGGCTCAGCGTCGCCACCAGCGTGTCGCGATAGGTTTCCAGATGCACGGCGTTGAGGATCGATTCCGCCTGCACCATGTTGACGTCCGACGCAGCCGGCCGCAGCAGCGAGAAGCGCCGCCTCGAGACGCCGCGACAGGCAAGGAAGATGGAATCGAGAACCGACAGGCCCTTGAACAATTGCGATATCTGATAGGTGCGCCGCAGGCCGCGCCGGATGCGCTCATGCGGCGGCAGGTCGGTGATGTCCTCGCCGAAGAAGCGTATGCGCCCTGACGTCGGCATGAAGTCGCCGGTCACGGCGTTGAACAGCGTGGTCTTGCCGGCGCCGTTGGAGCCGAGGACCGCGCGCCGTTCTCCGGCCGCGATCCTTATGGTGATGCCCGAAAGCGCCACCAGCGCCCCGAAATGCCGCGCCACACCATCGAGCTCCAGCGCATAGGCACCGGTGCTCTGGAGGCGGTTTGCTGCGAGGCTTTCGGTCACTGGCGGCTGCATTCGATATTGGCTGTTACGGGCAGCTCGGATTGTCGCGGTTGACCGCGCCGAGCTTCATGAACTCGTCTTCGGGAATGCCGAGCGTCTGGTTGACCTGCGGCACGACCTTGACCAGCTTGTTGAGGAGATTGCCGTCGGCACCTTCGGTGACCTCGGTCAGGAAGATGTCGGCAATCGCGTTGCGGTTCTTGTCGAGCGACACCTTGCCGGTCGGCGTGTCGAAGGAGAGCTTCGACAGCGCGTCGCGCAGCTTCTTGCCGCCGTCGGAGACATCGCCGCCGACCTGGTCGAGGCCGAGCAATGTCGCCTTCATGTCGACATAATAGCCATGGGCGAAGAGCGAGGGCGACGGAAAGGCGCCAGGCTGCTTCTTGTAGGCCTCGACGAACGCCTTCCACGCCGGCGCGTCATTGGTGTCGGCGGTCGGTCCGGCCGACGGCGTGCCCTTGAGCACGTCCTTCAGCTTGCCCTTCGAGGTCAGCACCGTCTGGTCGACGGTGATCGAACCGCCGATCAGCGGCGCGGTGCCGCCGCCCTGCTGGTACTGGGTCAGGAAGTTGACGGCGTCGGCGCCGCCGAGCGCGACATAGATCGCATCGACGTCCTCGGGAATGGCTGCGATGACCGACGAAAAATCCTTGTTGCCGATCGGCACCCACGACTTCGACGGCACATGGCCGCCGGCCTTGCAGAACTCGGCCATGAAGCCGAACACCTGCGTGTAGGGGAAGGAATAGTCCTCGGCGACGGTGGCGACCTTCTTGTAGCCCTTGTCCTTGAAGGCATAGGTGCCAAGGCCGGCCATCCACTGCGCGCCGTCGGTGGAGAAACGGAAGAAGTTTTCCGCCGGATTGCGCAAAGTGGTGTCCTGCGCGGCCGACGTACCGTTTATGAAGGTCACGTTCGGCTGCGTCTTGGCGTAGTCCTTGACGGCGATGCCTTCGTCGCCCGAAAGCGGGCCGACCAGCACCTTGACGCCGTCCTGCTCGACCAGCTTGCGCGCCGCGCGCACCGCGCTGTCGGGCGAGGCGTCGGACGAGCCCTTGACGATCTCGATCTTCTTGCCGGCGACCATGCCCTTCATCTCTTCGACCGCGGTCATGGCGCCGCGTTCGCCGTCCTCGCCAAGCACCGTGAACGGTCCCTCGAAGGTGGCGAGCAGGCCGATCTTGACGGTGTCGTCGGCGGCCAGCGCCATCGACGGCGCGGTCAGCCCGGTGAACACCGCGAGCGCCAGTAAGGTACGTCTATGCATCCTCATGTTTTTTCCTCCCGTTGATTTCGTTTTGCAGTGGTTCATTCCATCCCGGTCGCTAGGCGCCGGAACGCAAGGACTCCTGGGCAAGATGTGGCTTGATCCTCCCCCACAACCCAAGAATTCCGTCCGGTGAGACGAAGACGATCACCAGGAACACAAGGCCGATCAGCGTGTTGAACCGCTCAGCGCCGACGATGTCGATGGCGAAGGTCTGCATCAGGACGACGACGAGCGCGCCGAGGAACGGCCCGATCGGATGGCGCAGGCCGCCGATGACGGCGATGATCAGCACATCGATCGCGGCATCAACGCCGATAGTGCCGGGCGAGACGCGGCCGTTGAACCAGACCAGCAGCATGCCCGCCAGACCGGCAATGACGCCGGAGAGCAGCCAGGCGAAGACCTTGTGCGCGGTGACATGGTAGCCAAGCGCGCGCATGCGGCGCGGATTGTCGCGGATCGCCTGCAAGGTCATGCCGAAGGTCGAGCGTGATCCGTAGAGCACCGCCGCGTAGCAGAGCGCCGCCAGGCCGAGGCAAAGGTAATAGAAGGGCCTGGCGTCGCGCCAGCCGATGCCCCAGAAGGCCGGCGCGCGGATGCCGGCATAGCCGGAATGGCCGTTGAAGATGGCGTAGTTCTGCTGGGCGAAATAGTAGGTCGCGGTGGCGATCGCCAGCGTGATCATGATCGTGTAGATGCCCTCGGTGCGCACCGAGATCCAGCCGATCAGCGCCGATGCCAGCGCCGCCGCGAGCACGGCGAATGGCACCGCCAGCCACCACGGCCAGCCGAAACCGAGGATATTGGAATTGTTGTTGCCGAGGATGGCGATGGCATAGGCCGATATGCCGGCAACGGTGATCTGCGCCAAGCTGACCATGCCGCCATAACCGGCGAGCAACATAAGCGAGAGGCCCAGCATGCCGAAGATCAGCGAATAGCCGCCGATCTGGGTCAGGAAGAAGTCCGACGCCACGAGCGGGTACAGCACCAGCGCGACGCCAAGGATGATGTGGCCGGCGCCGAGCTTCTCCACCCAGCTCTGCTGCGTCGTGCCGTCCGTGGCGATGGCGAGGCTCATCGGGCCTTCCCCATGATGCCTTGCGGCCTGACCGCCAGCGTCACCACCATGATGACGAAGGTGAGCACGATGCCGTAGGTCGGGAAATAGACGAGGCCGATCTGCTCGGCGAGACCGATGAGCAGCGCGCCGATGGCCGCGCCCGTGATCGAGCCCATGCCGCCGACGATGACCACGACCAGCGACGCCAGGAGGTAGCGCACGTCCTCGCCGGGCGCGACCGACAGTGCCGACCCTCCGACGACGCCGGCAAAACCGGCAAGACCTGCGCCAACCGCGAAGACGATGGCGAACACCGCGTGCACGTTGACGCCGGAGGCCTGCAGCATGGCGCGGTCGTCGACGCCGGCGCGGATCATCATGCCGACGCGGGTCTTGTGCAGCATCAGCCAGAGGCCGACGCCGATGACGATCGCCGCCGCCAGCACGACGACGCGGTAGAGCGGATAGGTGAGGAAGACCGAGGCGCCGTTGGAACGCACCGCCGTGATGACAGGCAAGGTCAAGGCGCCGTCGAGCCATTCCGGCGTCGTGATCTGGTAAGTGCCGCCGGCCCAGACCGCCAGCATCAGGTCGGCGGCGACGATCGAAATGCCGATCGACACCAGGGTCTGCCGCAGGTCGTCGCCTTCGAGGCGACGGAACACGAAGACCTGCATGACGACGCCGACGATGGCCAGCACCGCGAAGCCGGCGGCGACGCCGAGCAGCCAGTAGCCGGTGCGGTTGGTGACCTCGTAGCCGATATAGGCGCCGAGCAGATAGAGCGAGCCATGTGCGAGATTGACGTTGCGCATCAGGCCGAAGATCAGAGTGAAGCCCGAGGCGACGAGGAAATAGAGGCCGGCCAGCGTAATGCCGTTGAGGATGGCGCTGACGAAAGCCTTCTTCGAGATCAGGATGGCGTTCAGCCAATCGGGCCAGACGGCAAAGACCAGCCATGCGATGACAGCGGCGGCGAGCAGGCCAACAAGGCCCCACGCTTGCCCGCGCGTCATGCCATCGCCCGAGGACAGCCCGGACGACGAGGATGGCTGGTCGAGCAGGCTCATGCCGTCAGCCGCCGGCGCTGCTCGTTCATGCGCGGCGCCTTGTGGAACTTGCCGTCCTTCATGATGGCGAGGATGCGGTTCTTGTCCTGCAGGATGCGCACATCCGAGATCGGATCGCCGTCGATGAGCAGGATATCGGCGAGGTAGCCTTCCTTGATCAGACCGAGCTCGTCGCCCATGTTCATGATCTGGCCGCCATATTTGGTGCCGGCCTGGATCGCTTCCATCGGCGAGAAGCCGAGCATCTCGACGAAGGTCTGAATGTCCTTGGCGTTGGTGCCTTGCGGCGTCCAGGCAAAGCCGTAGTCGCCGCCGATGCACACACGAATGCCGCGCCGATGCATCTTCTTCATCGTGTCGATGCACATTTCGAGTTCGCGCTCATATTCGAGCGAGAGCGGCGAGCCGGGCTTGATGCCCCATTGCTCGGCATGGCGAGCGGTGTTGATCAGCCAGGCAATGCCGGGCGCGACGAAGTGCTTGTCCTTGACCGCCTCGAGCATGTCGAGCGCCTCCTCGTCGGCGAAGGAGGCGTGATAGATGTTCTGGATGCCGTGGCGCACGCACTGCTTGACCGAGCCGGACGAGCGCGCATGCGCCGACAGCACCTTGTTGCGGCAGCGCGCCTCGGAGGCGGCCATGGCAACCTCCTCCTCCGACATCGGCGTTTCCTCGGCGCCCATGCCGGTGATGCTCTCGCCGGACAAATTGAGCTTGATGGAATCGACGCCGTATTTGATCAGCTGGCGGACGGTGCGGCGGATTTCCTCGGGGCCGGAGACGACGAGGCCGAGGTTCAGCCCCTCATGCGGAATGTGCGAGGGCGCTGAATCGCCGAGACCGCCGACCGTGGTGATCTCGGGACCCGCCGCGAGATAGCGTGG
Organism: Mesorhizobium sp. M8A.F.Ca.ET.207.01.1.1; assembly: GCF_004794715.1. NCBI lineage: Bacteria > Pseudomonadati > Pseudomonadota > Alphaproteobacteria > Hyphomicrobiales > Phyllobacteriaceae > Mesorhizobium > Mesorhizobium sp. M8A.F.Ca.ET.207.01.1.1. The sequence continues at coordinate 330,000 of NZ_SRUS01000005.1, forward strand.
TCCGGGGAAACGGCCCTGGTTGATGAATTTCTTGGCCACGACATCGAGGCGCGGCTTGGCAGCGGCAGCGCCCCGGCCGGCGGTGAAGCCGGCGTCGAGCACCAGCTTGGCCATCTCCATGGTGACCAGCATGTGTTCCTCGACCTCCATCATCTGGATGGGATCGATGCCGGGCGCGTTGTTCCAGGACAGGTGCAGATGCGCGTCGATCATGCCGGGCATAAGCGTCGCGCCCATGCCGTCGATGATAGTTGCTCCCCCCGCTGCACCACCGCTGTAGGAGGACGACGAGGACGAGCCGAAGCGCGACGAACCCTTGGTGATCTGCTTGATGCGGTTGCCCTGCACCAGCACCTCGCCGGTGTAGGGATATTCACCAGTTGCGTCGAGCACGCGCACATTGGTGAACAGCGTGCTGCCCGAGCCGTTGCCGTTCCAGCTGTCGTCTGCCATCACAAGCCTCCCAACTTGCCGAGCGCATAAGTTTACGCCCGATCAGAATTCCTCACCTATCAACCCGTCTCAAAAAATCAGCGAGCTTTTGGGTGCTTTCGCGCGGGCTCTCGACCGTTGCCCAATGTCCGCACCGATCCAGCGACGAGAATACGGCGCCCTTGATTTTATCGGCAAGCGACTGGGCGACGCCGGGCGGATTGACCGTGTCGGCATCGCCGGTAACCAGCAGTGTCGGCGCCGAGATCCGGCGCGCATCGACGGCGGTCGCCTTGGCCAGCGCCTCGCAGGTGCGGGCATAGGATTCGGGATCCTGCCTCGTGATCGATTCCCGCACGAAGGCGACTGCCGCCGGCGAGGTTTCCCTGCTGTGTGCCGAGATCGCGTTGGCGACGATCTGGTCGGCTATGTCTGATATACCGCCCGAGCGCGCCAGTTGCGCCCGCTTGCCGAGCCCTTGCCGTGTCGCTTCGGTCGGCTCGGCCAAGGCCCCAAACAGGGCGAGCGACCTAACCAGCGAAGGCTGCGCCGCCGCGATCTGCTGACAGACGATGGTGCCCATCGAATGGCCGACGAAATGGGCTGACGTGACCCCCATGCCGGCCAAGGCGCGGATCACCGCCTCGCTCATGCCTTCGATGGTCAGCGGCTCGATCGGACGCGGCGAGCGGCCGGAGCCCGGCAAATCGAGCCGGATGACGCGGTAGGCGGACAATGCCGCCATCTGCGGCTGGAACATGTTCGAGGTGCCGCCAAGGCCGTGGATCATCGCCACGGCAGCCCCCTCGCCGACAGTTTCGGCAACGACCTGGCCAACCGTCACGGTGGTCATCGTGCATGCTCCGCGAAGCGGTTTTCCAGCGTGCCGATGCCGTCGATCTCGATGCGTACGACGTCGCCTGCCTTGAGATATTTTGGCGGATCGAAGCCGATGCCGACGCCGACCGGCGTGCCGGTGGCGATGATGTCGCCGGGCTTCAGCGTGATGCCTTGCGACAGGGTGGCGATGATGGTGGGAATATCGAAGATCAGCAGCGATATCCTGGAATCCTGGCGCAGATCCTCGTTGACGAAACACCTTATTCCGGCGGTCGCCAGGTCGAGGTCGTCCCTGGTCACCGCCCAGGGGCCCATCGGGCAGAACGTGTCCTGCGACTTGCCGATCAGCCACTGGCTGTACTTGCCCTGCAGGTCGCGCGCGGTGACGTCATTGACGATGGTGTAGCCCCAGACGTGATCGAGCGCGTTCTCCCTGGAAATGCCGCGTCCACCTTTGCCGATGATGACGGCGAGTTCCGCCTCGTAGTCGATAGCCGTCGAGACGGAGGGATCGATCAGCACGCTGGCATGGTTGGCGACCACCGATTCCGGCACTTTGGAAAAGATGATCGGGTGCTTCGGGATCGCGCCGGCGCCGGCACTGGAATCAAAGCCCGAGCGGGCGAACTCATGCGCGTGCTCGTGATAGTTCTTGCCGACACAGAAAATGTTGCGGCGCGGCTGGGGGATCGGCGCCTCGATCTCGACCTGCGCAAGCGGGATCGGCGACAAGGTACGCGGGATGCCGGCGCCGTTGCGCTCGACCAGCGCCAGGATGCCGGACCTGGCCTGGTCGACCGAAAAATCGAAAGGCGCGATAGTCTGGGCATCGAGGTCGACAAGACCGACGCGACGTTCGCCTGATATCGAAAAAGTCGCGACCCGCATCCAGTTCCTCCCTGAACCAATATTGAGCCAATTTTTTGCTCTTTCGCTACACGCTATCGCCGATTGGTTTAGGCCGCAAGTGGAATCTCGGCTGAGCGCACCAAAAGTATCCGACCGCGATATGCCAGTTTCAGCGGAATCGCTCCGGTGCTGCGTAATGGACGGCGGCGCAAGAAGCTGATATGCGTGGTTCAGTATCGGATCAGATAAAAGTTGCCAGACATGCCGAAGCTCGTCGCCAACGATATCGCCACCGTCCTGAAAAAACGCATCTCCTCGGGCGAGTGGATCGAGAATGGCCGCATGCCGCCGGAGCGCGATCTGGCGAGTGAGTTCGGCGTCGCGCGCAACACGGTGCGGCGCGCCGTTTCCTTCCTCGAGGAGGACGGCACGGTGGTGCGCCATGTCGGGCGCGGAACTTTCCTGACCGCCACCAATCCGGCCTCGATGGCGGCGGTTGTCGGCCGGATGGAAGGCACCAGCCCTGCCGATATGATGGAGATCCGGCAGTTGCTGGAACCGGCGGCGGCATCGTTCGCCGCCACCAATGCCAGCGCCATGGAACTGAACGCGGTGCGCGAGGCGCACAAGATCGCCTGCGAAGCGCAGGACATGCCGACCTTCGAACACTGGGACGCGGAGTTCCACCACCGCATCTTCGCCTGCTCGCGCAACGAATTCCTCAAGGAGATCCACAATCTGATGCGCATCCTGCGCAATCAGGCACCGTGGTTCGAAATGAAGAAGCGCTCCTTTTCCGAGGAGCGCCGCGGCATCTATTGCAGCGAACACCAGACGGTTCTCGACGCGCTGCTGCGCCGCGATCCGGAGAGCGCCAGCCAGGCCATGCTAGCGCATCTGAAAACCGTCGAGCGCAATCTTTTGGGGCGGTGATCGCGCCGGGAAGGCGCGGCAGCGCCTCCCCCGCCCCTAGTATCACTCGCCGCGCATCGTTGCCTGGAAAGTCGGCAGGTGCTTCTTCTGCGCTTCCAGCATGCGTTCGCGGTAGACACCGTAGATGACGTCGGTGTCGTGCAGCGTGACGCCCGCGATCGTCGGCGAGGCAAAGACCGGCAGTTCGATGCCGCGCTTGGCGAGCTGCTCGGCGGTGCGGGCAATCAGCTCATGCGCCAGGATCATGGCGAGCACCGTCGACGAACCGGACACCGGACGACTCCAGCCCTCGACCGGCACGATGGCGTCCTCGATCGGCGAGCAGGTGTCGATGACGAGATCGGCCGCATCCGCCAGCCGCTTGCCGGAGGAATGCGTGGCAGGCTTGTCGAGATTGTTCTTGCTGGTCACCGCGACGACGAAGATGCCGCGTTTTTTCGCGTAGAGCGCGGTGTCGATGCCCGACGAATTGCGGCCGCTATGGCCGAAGATGATGATGGAATCGCCCTTGTTGAGCGGCTGGTGATCGAGGAACTTCTCGGCGTATTTCTCGGTCCGCTCCAGCCACAGAAGCTCGCGCACGCCGCCGGCGCCGAGCACGTTGTGCCACATCACGCGCGGGTCGGTCAGCGGATTGAAGCCGACATAGCTGCCGTAGCGCGGGAACACTTCCTGCACCGGCAGCACCGAATGGCCCGATCCGTAGAGATGGACCAGACCGCCGCCTTCAAGCGAATCGGCGAAGCGGGTGGCGGCCTGGCCGAAGGCCTCTTCGTTGGTTTTCGCTGCCTTGTCGATGAGAGCGGCGAGACGGTGGATGTAGAGATCGGACACGTGGGTACTCCTGTTTAAGTGTCTGCTTGGGAGGGTGGATCAGCTTCGCGGGTTCGACGGGACGCGCCCGGCGCGCAGCGTCGAGCGGATTTCGTAGCGGTCGCCGCGCATGATGGAGACGGTGAATTCGAACGGGCCGCGCTCGTCGGTGGTGATGCGTTCGACGATGAAGGCGGGGCTGCCGGCGGGCAGATCGAGCAGGTCGGCGTCCGCCGCGCCAACGGCACCGACGCGGTAGTTTTCCCGCGCGGCCACCGGCACGATGCCGTAGTGACGCTCGAGCGCTTCGTAGAGCGAGCCTTGCAGCAGGCCGGCGTCGAGGAACCCCGGCACGCGCGCCGCCGAAAGCTGCGCCGTCTGGATGCCGATCGGCTCGTTGTTGCCCAACCTGAGACGCCGGATGCGCACCACCGGATCGCCTTCCTCGATCTCCAGCGCGCCGGCCGCCGCAGCATTGGCCGTCGTCAGGCTGCAATCGAGCAGGCGCGAGCCGGCGACCACGCCCATATTGCCCATTTCCTGGGTGAAGCTGGTCAGCTCGCGCGTGCCGGCCACCAGCGTGGTCGAGCGCACGAAGGTGCCGCGGCCATGCTCGCGCCGCAGCAGCCCGCCTTCCTCCAGATTGCGCAGAGCATGGCGCAAGGTGATGCGGCTGACGCCAAACAGAGCGCACAGCCGGTCTTCCGCCGGGATCTGGTCGCCGGTCGCCCATTCGCCGCTCTTGACGATGGCGCGGATCGCCTCCTCGACCTGATACCAGAGCGGCTCCGGGCGTCTGCGGTCCGGCTGCTGAAAGCTCGCTTCGCTCATCGCACCTGTCTCCACTCTTTCCCGGCGCGACCAGCCAGCGCCGCGCCGACAAGACCGGCACCCGGACCGAACCGGCCGGGCCGGACATCGATGCCACGCAGATGCGCCGGCAACTGATGCCGCAGCGCGGCAAGCAGCGGCGGCCGCATCACCTCCAGCGCCTCGGCCAGTCCCCCCGAAATCAGAACCGCCTGCGGATCGAGAAGCGCCACGGCCCCGGCCAGCGCCGTGCCGAGCCGCCGCGCCGGCACTTCCAGCAAGGTCTGCGCTGCGAGTTCGCCTGCCTGAGCGGCGGCGATCAGTTGGCGGCCATCGGTGAGGCCGATCTGGCCGGCAAGCGCATCGAGCGCCCGGCCCGAGGCGACGCGCTCCAGCCAGCCGCTGCGCTCCTCGCCATGATCCTTGATGTCGGCGCAAGCCCAGCCGAACGAGCAGGCGCCGCCATGCGCGCCGGCAACGATGCGGCCGTTGGCCAGCACCGCCGAGCCGATGCCGGTGCCAATGGCGAGCAGGATCGCATCCGACATGCCTTTTGCCGCACCCTCGACGGCTTCCGCCAGCAGCGCGATCTGCGCGTCGTTGCCGAGCGCCACGGGCAGGCCTGGAAACAGGGCCTGGACGTCGACGCCGTCGAGAAACGGCAGGTTCGGGATCCAGCGGCAGACGACACCTTCGACGAGCCCGGGCACCGCGATGCCGAGCGCCTCGACCGCCCCGGCTCCAGCGCGCAGCGCCTGGATGCGGGCGACGAACGCATCAAGGCTTGCCGGCGCCGGCTCGCGGCTCGGCATGTCCAGCGCGCCGACATCGCCGGTGAAGACGGCGGCGCGCAGATTGGTGCCGCCGAGATCGATGGCCAGAACCCGCGTCATCGGCCGGGCCCCTTGCCGAACGGCGGCGCGAACAGGCCGCTGCCGGCATTCCACGAATGCGACGCCGCCGCGAAGGCTTGTGCGTAACGCGTACCGCGCAGGCAGCCGCGCAACCGGTAGAGCGCGCTGTAGTAATCGACATAGGGAAAGCTGCTCAGGCCCCGCGCCAACTCGTACTCCTTGACCGCCTCGCTCCAGTCCTCGAAGCCGTCGCTGACATCGACGAGATGTTCGGGCCGAAAACCGTCATCATCCTCCCAGTTCTCGCCGAACAGGAGCAGTTGCGGCGTGTGCGCCGGGTTGTCGCTGGCTACCGTTGGCAGGGCGGCGTAGAAGATGCCGGTTTGCGTCAGATGCGCGGCGGCGCGATGGTCCTTGTGCCAGCTGCCGTGCCAATGAGTGATGACGATCTCGGGTTTGAGTTCGCGAATGATGTCGCATACCTCGAGCGCCGTCTCGTCGTCCGACGGCAGGAAGGCGTCGCGCAGGCCGAGGCTGCGCACCTTGACACCAAGCCGCTCGGCGGCCCTGCCCGCTTCCTCTTCCTTCTGCACGCAATAATGCGCGGGGATGAGGCAGGGATGCCCCTGCTCGCCCATGGTCAGGTGCAGGAAGGTCACCGAAGCGCCGCGTTTAACGGCGGCGGCGGCCAGCGGCCCAGCGATCACCTCGGCATCGAAGGCGTGCGCGCCGACGACCAGGATGGAGCTTGCGGCGTAGATCCTGTCTTCGATCATTTCATGCCTCCCCCGGCGCCGACGCCTTCGCGAATCTGGCGGGCGAGCAGACAATACATGATCAGGATGGGCGCCATGGAGATCGCCAGCGAGGCGAAGACCAGGCCCCAGTCGGTGCGGAACTGGCCGACGAAGACGCTGATCGCCAGCGGCACGGTCTTGTAGCGGTCGTCGAAGATGAAGATCAGCGGGAAGAAGAAGTCGTTCCACACGGCGATCGCCGTGAAGATGGCGACGATCGACACCGCCGGCTTCACCATCGGCAGGATAATCTGGAACAGGATGCGGACCTCGCCGGCGCCATCCATGCGCGCCGCCTCGTCGAGTTCGGAGGGCAACACGCGCATGAAGTTGGCGAAGATGAAGACGGCGAAGGGAATGCGGATCGCCGAATAGACGAGGATCAGCCCGGTCAGCGAATCGAGCAGGCCGAGATTGCGCATCAAGGTGAACAGTTCGACCGAGGCCAGCCTGATCGGCAGCATGATGCCCGACAGGAACAGGCCGAGCATGATGGCGTTCCAGCCGAGCCGGTAGCGGCTGAGCGGATAGGCGGCCATCGCCGAGACGACGATGGTGAGAATGACCGCGCCGCCGGTGACGATCAGGCTGTTGATGAAATTGTGGCCGAGATCGGCGCGCGTCCACGCCCGGACGAAATTGTCGAAGGCCCAGCTTTGCGGCAGGCCGAGCCGATTGTCATAGATCTCGGCGGTCGTCTTGAAGCAGGAGACGACGAGGATGTAGTGCGGCAGCAGAACCGCGGCCGTCCAGCAGACCAGCACCGTCCAGCCGGGCAGCCGCGCCAGTCTCGGCGAGAAGGTCCTGTGCGGGATCGCCAGCGCGCTCATAGCTGCACCGTGCGGCGATCGAAGAAGCGCAGCATCAGAAGCGTGCCGATGCTGAGGATCAGGAACAGTACGGTGCCCAAGGCCAGCGCCAGCCCGATATCCGTGATACCGACAGCGCCCTCGGCGCCAAAGGCCAGCCGGTAGAAATAGGTCACCAGCGTGTCGGTCGCGTAGCTCGGATTGCCCTGCACGCCCTGCATAACATAGACGATGTCGAACTGGTTGAAGGTGTTGATAAACGACAGCGTCGTCAGCGTGCCGAGCGCCGGCATCAAAAGCGGCAGCGCGATCGAAAACAGCATGCGTGCATTGCCGGCGCCGTCGAGCTTGGCCGCCTCGAAGATCTGGCCGGAAATCTGCCGCAGGCCGGCCGTGTAGATCAGCACCGGCAAGCCCATCCAGTTCCAGGCGTCGACGGCGATCAGCATTCCGAGCGCCGTGTGGCTGTTGCCTAGCACGGTGAGGCTGCCCTCATGCAGGCCAAGCCCGTTCAGCGCCCATTCGACGACGCCGCCGGGCGCCAGGAGCAGCCGCCACAGCGCACCCACGATGACCGGGCTCAGCACCGCCGGAAAGAAAAACACCGACTGGAAGAAGGCCGCGCCCCTGTCGCGCAGGAACAGCAGCCAGGCGAACAAAAGGCCGATGCCGTTCTGGAGGACCATGATGCCGAAGAACCAGGCGGTGTTGTGCCAGAGCGCGCCGTAGAGCCGCGCGCCACTCGGGAAGACGAACAGCCGCGAGAAATTCGACAAACCGGCAAACTCGACCATGCGCAGCCCCTTCCAGATGAAGAAGCTGCCCCATAGCGACATCGCCAGGGGATAGAGGACGAAGAGCGCATAGACGGCCAGTGCCGGCAGGATGAAAAGCACGGCCATGCGCTGCTGCGTGCGTTTCAGGCTGCTTGTGCGGTGAAGGTTGGCCATACGTTCTGTCCGGCGAGAGGCCGGCCGCGATGCGACCGGCCCGGCTCCTCACTGCTTCGGCTTGAACCAGGTGGCGACGGCGGCCTGAATATCGGCGGCCAGCTTCTCGGGTGCGATGTTGCCTTCGACCATGTCGATGATCTCCGACTGCAAGACCGAGGAGGCCGTCGGCGACTGCCAGCGAAAGCCGACCAGCGTCAGATAGGGTGTCGACTTCTTCGACATTTCCATCATTTGCGCCAGCACAGGGTCCTTCACCGTCACATCGGTGCGGGCCGGCGGCCAGCCGAGCTCGTCGGCGAACAGCTGGGCGAATTCGGCCGAGGCCATGAAGCCCAGCACCTTGGTGGCGTCCTCCTTGTTCTGACTCTCGGAGACGAGACCATAGGAGCCGTCCGAGAAGGCCGAGGTATAGAGCTTTGCCCCGGCTTCGTCGGCTGGGAATGGGAAGATGGAGAATTTCAGCTTCGGGTTCTGCGCCTTGAAACTGCCGTTCTCAAAGGACCCGCCGAGGAACATCGCCGCCTTGCCGCCGATGAACTGCTGCGTGGCCGTGGTGTAGTCGATGCCGGCGAAGCCGTCGGGAAAATAGGGCTTCAGCTCGGCGAAGCGCTTCAGTGCCGCGACATAGCGGGGGTCCTCGAAGGTCGCCTTGCCGGTCATCATCTCGTCGTAGAAGCCGGGGCCGTAGACGGTCGGGCCGATGACGCCGACGCCGATCTCCAGTTCCCAGGCGGAGCCATTGGCGCCGCCGGTGGCGATCGGGGTGATGCCGGCCGCCTTCAGCCTCTCGCAGGCGGCGACGAAATCCTTGTAGGTCTTGGGGATCTCGATGCCTTGCGCGGCAAAGATATCCTGGTTGTAGAACACCCCCATCATCGGCACCGAATAAGGCACGCCGTAGACCTTGCCGTCGGTGCGGCCGCGCGCGCCGCCAAGGGCTGCGTCCGGCATGTTCTTCAATTCCGGCACGCTGTCGTCGAGCACGTCGAGATAGCCGGCATCGACGAAGGGCTGCAACTCGCCATAGGCCTTGAGCTGGGCGATATCAGGCCCGCGGCCGCCGCGCAGCGCCGTGCTCAGCCGGTTCTGGTAGTCGGCATCCGGGGTGAACTGGATGTTGACCTTGATGCCGGGGTTCTTGGCCTCGAAGGCGTCGAAGATGCGGCGCATCGCCGCCTCGTCCTCGGTGCGCCAGCTCCACAATGTCACCGTGCTGTCGGCCCTGGCCGGCAGGGTCGTGAAGATGCCCGCGCAGGCGGCGGCAAGGCCGCCGATCAGCCCTAGCGCGGCGCGCCGGTGAATTGAAAGCATGCTCATTGCCAGTTCTCCCGTTTTTCTCTGTCCTTGGCGTCCCGCGACACTTCGATGCCGCACGAGAGTCATTCGCTCGGCCTAAGTCATTATAACGACATAGCGTTGTTAGCAAGAGGTGTCATTTTCCCTCAGAACGGCATCGTCGAATGATCTGATTCAATAAATTCTAATAACTTATTGTTTTTGAATAACTAAATATCTCACTGTGGTGGCCATGGAAAGATGGTGCCAGTTTCTGCATGCAGCTTTTTCGCAAACGGGCCTTGCGCGATCGCTTCATGTTGTCATAACGTCATTGTGATCGCTATGCTCAAGTGGAGGATGAGGATGTCGTTTGCCTGGACGTCGAAACTGGCACTGGCCGCGGGTCTTGCCATCCTGCCCGCCAGCGGCTGGGCGCAATCGGTCAACATCTCCTACCTGACGCACTGGTCGCCCGAGACGGTGGCGCTGCTGGAAGCGGCGGCCAAGGATTACGCCAAGACCAATCCCGACATCAGCGTCACCGTGCGCGCCGTTCCTTTCGGCGATCTCCTGACCACGCTTCGCTCCCAAGGCGGCGGTGCGGACGGTCCGACAATCGGTGGCATCTACGATCTCTGGCTGCCGGAACTCGCCCGCGACAAGCTCGTCGCTCCTGCCCCCGATGCGGTGGCGAGCGAGGTCAAGGGCGCCTGGCCGGCGGGCGTCGCCAGCGCCGCTTCGGTCGGCGACAAGCTCTACGGCATACCTAACGAGATCGACGTCTACGCGCTCAACTACAACAAGGCGCTGTTCAAGCAGGCCGGCATCGCCGCTCCGCCAAAGACGTGGGACGAGTTCAAGGACGCGGCGCGGAAACTGACCAACAAGGACGCCGGCCAACAGGGTTTTGGCATGATCAATTCATGGGCCGCGGGCGTCGTCCATCCCTTCGCGTCACTGCTGGTTTCCAATGGCGGCGAGTTGGTTAGGGAGGGCAAGCCGGTGCTGGACAGCAAGCAGGCCGGCGAGACGTTCCAGCTTTATGAAGACCTCATCAAGTCCGGCGCCAGCGTGCCGGCCATGGCGACCGCCGACGCCAACACCACCGGCCCGTTCCTCGACAATTTCGTCTCCGGCAAGACCGGCATGATCATCATGGCCAACTGGTGGGAGAGTGCGCTGAAGACCGGCATGGGCGACAAGTTCACCGACATCGCCACGGCCCCCATCCCCGTCGGCCCGAGCGGCGACAAGCCGCATGCGATCTCCTATTCCTGGATGACCGTGGTCAACGCCAATGCGGGCCAGGCCGAGCAGAAGGCGGCATGGGATTTCCTGGCCTGGCTCAACAATCCGAAGTCCGGCAAGAACGGCGCGTCGGCCATGTCCGACATCCTGATGTCGATGGGCATCCTGCCGTCGCGCACCTCCGACATCGAGGCGCACAAGGACAAGCTCGGCTCGGAATTCCTGTCCGGCTATGTCAGCGTGCTCGCCGACGCAAAGCCCTTCCCGGTGGTGCCCGGCGGACAGGAATTCTCGGAATCCCTGCAGCAGACGATCGAGGCGTTGCAGTATGGCCAGGTCTCGGCCAAGGATGCGCAGGCGACGGCGCAGGCCGACGCCACCTCGATCCTGGAGCGCGCCGCCAAATAATGATCAGACCGTAATGATCCAGAGGTACTGTGCCTCGGCGGGCATCATGCTTATGCCCGCCGTGACGCTGATCGGCATCTTCATCCTGCTGCCGATGCTGCTCACCGTCTGGCTGTCCTTTCAGGACTGGTCGACGCAGACACCGTTTTCCAGCGCCAGCTTCATCGGCCTTGACAATTTCCGCGAGATCTTCGGGCCGACCTCGGTCGGGCGCGACTTCAAGGGCGCGCTGACCAACACCGCCATTTATACCGCACTGTCCGTCGTCCTGATCCTGCCGCTGTCGGTGGCTTTCGGCCTGATGGTTTACCAGCACGATGTCGCCGGCGGCACGGCGCTGAGGACGGTGCTGTTCTCCACCTATATGGTGCCGATGATCGCGGTGGCGCTGGTCTGGTCGAAACTCTATTCGCCGAGCGAGGGGCCGCTCAACCAGATGCTCGGCCTGATCGGCGTCGGACCGCAGCCCTTCTTGTCGTCGCCGCGCTCGGCGCTGATCTCGATCGTCTTCCTCAACGTCTGGCAGCAGGTCGGCTATTTCACCGTGCTGGCAATCGCAGGGCTAACGCAGATTCCGGGCAGCCTCTACGAGGCGGCGAAGCTCGACGGCGCCAACCGATTCGAGCAGTTCCGCTTCATCACCTTGCCGCTGATGCGGCGCACGCTTTTGTTCAGCGCCGTCATCGCCATCATCAACGCGGTGCAGGTGTTCGAGCCGGTGGCGCTGATCACGCAGGGCGGGCCGGTTGGCTCGACCAATGTCTTGACCTATCACATCCGCCGTGTCGGCATCGAACGCGCGCAGGGCGGACTGGGCTCGGCCATGGCTGTCATGCTGATGCTGTCGCTGATCGTCGTTGTCTGCGCGCTCTTCGCACTCGCCAACCGGAAGAACCAGGAATGAGCGCGGGATCGTCGAGCTGGCTTCCGCGCGGACGCCCCTCCGGCCGCAAGGCGCTGCTGGCGACGCTGATGCTGCTGGCCGCCGTCGCATCCGCCTTCCCGCTGGTGTGGATGGTGCTGTCGAGCCTGAAAACGCCGGCCGAGAGCATGCAGGTGCCACCGGTCTGGATACCGCATGCGCCGAGCCTCGAGGCCTATGAAAAAGTTTCGGGTGTGGTCAATGTCGGCCGGTCGATGTGGAACTCGCTGGTGATCGCCTCAATCACCACGGGCGGCGTGCTGGTCACCAGCATGATGGCCGGCTACGCCTTCGCCAAATACCACTTCCCCGGCCGCTCGCTTTTGTTTTCGGTGCTGATCGCCACCATGTTCCTGCCGCCGATCGTGACGCTGATCCCGCTCTATCGTCTTGTCGGCTCGATCGGCCTCAATGCCAGCCTTGCCGGCATCATCGTGCCCAACCTCGCCAATGCCTTCGGCATTTTCCTGATGCGCCAGTTCATCGCCGGGGTGCCCGACGACCTCATCGACGCCGCGCGCATGGACGGCGCCTCGGAACTGCTGATCCTGTTCAAGATCGTGGCGCCGAGCGTGGCGCCCGCGATCGCCGCACTGGCGCTGTTTGCCTTCGTCTATCACTGGAACAGCTATCTGTGGCCGCTGACGGTGCTGCAAGGCAACGCCGACGCCTATCCGATCGTCATCAGCCTCAGCCGGCTGTTGAGCTACAACAGGGGCGCGGTCAACACCGGACTGGTGATGGCCGGCGCGACGCTGGCCGTGCTGCCGCCTCTCATCCTGTTCGTCTTCCTGCAGCGCTTCTTCGTCGATTCCATCGTCGGCTCGGCGATCAAGGGGTAGCCGTCCTCAGTAAGGAAGGCCGACGTAGTTCTCGGCAAGCGCGGTCGACGCTGCGCGCGAGTGCACGAGATAGTCGAGTTCGGCCTCCTGGATGCGCTGGCCGAAGTCGCCGGTATCGGGAAAGCGATGCAGCATGGTCGTCATCCACCAGGAAAAGCGCACCGCCTTCCACACCCGCGCCAATGCCTTTTGCGAATAGGCGTCGATGCCGGCCATGGATTTCTCGCGGTAGAAGTCGCGCAAGCCGGCAAAGAGATAGCGCACGTCGCTGGCGGCGAGGTTGAGACCCTTGGCGCCGGTCGGCGGCACGATATGGGCTGCATCGCCGACCAGGAACAGCCGGCCAAAGCGCATCGGTTCGGCGACGAAGGAGCGCAGCGGCGCGATCGACTTTTCGAAGGACGGCCCGGTGGTGACGCCTGCTGCCGTCCGCTCCGGCAAGCGGCGGCGCAGCTCGTCCCAGAAGCGGTCGTCGGACCATGCCTCGACCCTGTCGTCCTGAGGGCACTGCACATAGTAGCGGCTGCGGTGCGTCGACCGCATCGAGCACAGCGCGAAGCCTCGCTCATGATTGGCATAGACCAGTTCATGATCGGCCGGCGGCACTTCCGCCAGCACGCCCAGCCAGCCGAACGGATATTGCCGCTCGAAGGTTTTCAGCGCCCGCGCTGGTGCCGATTTGCGGGAGACACCGTGATAGCCGTCACAGCCGGCGATAAAGTCGCAGTCGATGCGATGGCTGACGCCATCCCTCTCATAGGTGACGAAAGGCGCGGCACCGTCGAAATCGTGCAGCGCGACATCGGCTGCTTCATAGACGGTGACCAGTCCCGCCGCTTCGCGCTTGTCCATCAAATCATGTGTCACCTCGGTCTGGCCATAGACGGTGACATGCTTGCCACCGGTGAGTGCAGTGAGATCGATGCGGTGCAGCCGTCCGTCGAAAGCAAGCGAGATGCCGGAGTGCGGAAGGCCTTCGGCATGCAGCCTTTCAGCAGCACCAGCCTCCCCAAGCAGGTCGACCGTGCCCTGTTCGAGCACGCCGGCCCGCACGCGGCCAAGCACGTGCTCGCGGCTCGACCGCTCGAGGATGACGGTCTCGACGCCGATGGTGGCGAGCAACTGGCCGAGCAGCAGGCCGGACGGTCCCGAGCCGACGATGACGACCTGGGTGCGCATCAGTGGCCGAGGCTTTCGACCTGCGCGGCCAGTTCGGCGGCAAGGCGCAGGGATGCGGCCGTCGCGACGACCATCTGCGGCAGCAGCAGCCATTCCAGCGTCCAGGCGGAACCCGAACGCTCCTGCTCATGCACCAGCGCCTGATGCATGCCGGAAAGTTGCATGGCGTTGAAACGAGCAAGCGCCACCAATGCTTCGGCCTTCACCGGGTTCTGCTTGTGCGGCATCGCCGACGAGCCGCCACCGCCCGATAGCTCGATGTCGGTGCCGCCTTGCGCCAGCAGCGCGATGTCCTGGCCGAACTTGCCGAGACTTCCCGTTATCAGCGACATCAGGCCGGCAAGATCGGCGAGCGCATCGCGCTGGCTCTGCCATTGCGAGGCATCGCCGAGGCCGAGCCTGGCGGCAAGTGCGGCGCGCACCGCCAGCCCCTTGTCGCCAAGCTTTTCCAGAGTGCCGGCGGCGCCGCCGAACTGGAGGACGAGCAGGCGCGTCGACTGTTGCGACAGCCTCTCCTGGTGCCGCTGCAGTGGCGCCCGCCACGCCGTCACGCGATCCGCCACGGTGATCGGGATCGCCGGCTGCATGCGGGTCACCCCGGTCAGCGCCCTACCCCCGAAGCGCTCCTCCAGGGACGCGAGCCTTATGATTGTCTCGGTCAGCAGCAGGCCGAGATGCTCGACGACGGATTTCAGCCGGAGCACAAGGCTGGTGTCGATGACGTCCTGGCTGGTGGCGCCGAAATGGACCGAACCGCCATGCGGTTCGCCGACGGCCAGTTTGATCTGGCGCACCAGCTCCGGCACCACGACGCCATCCTTGGTGACCCCAGCGCGCAGCTTGCCGGTATCCGGCCGGAACGAGGCAATCGCCTTGACGATCGCCGCCGCGGCCTCCCTGGGGATGATGCCGCGGTCGGCCTCGGCTTCGGCCAAGGCACGTTCGAAATCCAGCATCGCGGCAATGTCGGCTTCCACCGAAAAATGCCGCGCCGCCTCCTCGTCGCCGAGCAGGCCCGAAAGCAGCGGATGGTCGAAGGGCGATACGGTCATGTCCTGCTCCGTCCATCAACTGTCGAAGAAGACGGTTTCCTTCTCCCCCTGGAGATGGATATCGAAGATATAGGCGTCGCCCTGGCGCTCGGCGATCAGCGTCGACACGCGAACGCGGTGCTCGATACGCGCCAGGATCGGATCCTCGCCATTGGCCTCTTCCTCGTCGGAAAAATAGAGCCGTGTATGCAGACCGAGGTTGATGCCGCGCGCGACGATCCAGAGCGTGATGTGCGGCGCCATCAGGCGACCGTCGCGGAACGGCACCCGGCCGGGCTTGATGGTCTCGAACGAGCAGAGCCCGGTTTCCATGTCGGTCGGGCAACGGCCCCAGCCGAAGAAGTTCGGATCGGCGGCACCGCGCATCTCTGCGGACGAATTGTAGAGCCCGTCGGCATCCGCCTGCCAGATCTCGATCAGCGCGTCCTTCAACGGCGTGCCGGTGCCGTCGAGCACGCGAATGCGCAGCTCGATGCGCTCGCCCTTGGTCCGCTCATTGACCATGGCCGAGCCAAGATCGTCCTCATAGACGCCGCCGATGCCGCAGAAATTCGGCGTCAGCCCGATATGGACATAGGGTCCGGCGGTCTGCGAAGGGCTCTCTTTCGGCCGGTCGAGCGACTGCGCCATCAATTGCCCTCCGGTCTGTTTTCGAACAGCGTCGAGCGGCGCCCGCGCAGCACGATATCGAATTTGTAGGCAAGCGCGTCCATCGGGATTGTCGATTGCATGTCGAGCGCGGCAATCAGCGCTTCGACGGCCGCCTTGTCGCGAATGCCGCCGACGATCGGACAGCGCCAGATCAGCGGATCGCCCTCGAAATACATCTGCGTGATCAGCCGCTGCGCGAAGCCGTGGCCGAAAACCGAGAAATGGATGTGCGCCGGCCGCCAATCGTTCGGGCCGTTCGGCCAGGGATAAGGACCGGGCCGGACTGTGCGAAAGGCATAGGCGCCGTCCTCGCCGGTGAGGGTGCGGCCACATCCGCCGAAATTCGGATCGAGCGGCGCCAGATAGCCGTCCTTCTTATGGCGATAGCGGCCGCCGGCATTGGCCTGCCAGAACTCAAGCAGTGCACCGGGGACGCCGACGCCGCGCTCGTCGAGCACCCGTCCATGGACGATGATGCGCTCGCCGATGGCGCTCTCGCCTGGCCTGGCGAAATTGTGGATCAGGTCGTTGTCGCGTTCACCGATCATGGAATGGCCAAACACCGGGCCGGTCAGTTCCGACAGCGTGTTGTCGAATGACAGCAATGCCTTCTGTGGAGAACGCAGCACAGAACTCTTGTAACCCGGCGTGAACGCCGGCGGGTGCCATTGGCGGTCGCGCTGGAAGAAGGCGCCGGTTTCCGGCGTCCGGTTGGAGCCGGGCTCAGCCATGGGCAGCCTTGTCTGCGTCCATTTCCGCAAACACCTCCTTGGCAATCCTGAAGGCGCGGTTGGCCGCCGGCACGCCGGCATAGATCGCGACATGCAGGAAGGCCTCGCAAATATCCTCGCGCGTCGCACCGGTGTTGGCGGTGGCGCGCACATGCAAGGCGACCTCTTCATCATGGCCGAGTGCCGCCAGCAGCGCCAGCGTGACGATCGAGCGTTCGCGCTTGCTGAAGCCTGGTCTGGCCCACACCGTTCCCCAGGCAGCCTCGGTGATCAGTTCCTGGAAAGGCTGGTCGAAATCGGTGGCAGCGACCTCGGCCCGATCGACATGCGGATCGCCGAGCACGGCGCGCCGCACCGCAAGGCCGGTGCGATACCTGGCTGCGTTGCCGGGGACTTCATCCATGGGTTTGTGCTCCAGGGGCAAGCGATGCGATGAAATCGCGGATCAGGGCGGTGAGCGCCTCGGGTTGTTCGACGCAGGGAATGTGCCCGGCGTCGCGGATGATCTCGAAACGCGCACCGGGGATAAGAGCCGCCAGCGAGCGGACGAGATCGGGTGGTGTCGAGCCATCCTGGTCGCCGGCGATACAGAGCGTGGGCACCGCGATGCGGCGTGCGGCATCGGTGAAATCCGCGTCGCGAACCGCCGCGCAAGTCCCGATATAGCCGGCGGGCGATTGCCGGGTCATCATGTTCCAATAGCCGTCAAGCTCGGCCGTCCGCGCGGTATGGAAGGTCGGAGTGAACCACACTTTGAGCACGCCATCGGCAATGGCCTGGATACCCTTGCTTTCGACCGTCGCAATGCGTGTGTTCCAGCTGTCCGTCGTGCCGATCTTGTGGGCCGTGTCGCACAGGATCATGGCCTCGACGATTTCGGGCCGCCTGGCATAGAGCCCTTGCGCGATCATGCCACCGACCGACAGGCCGCACAGCACGACCTTCTCCAACCCGAAATGATCGATGAGCGCAGAGAGATCGTCGACATGATCGTCGATCGACCTGATGTCGCCGATGTCGGACAGTCCGTGGCCGCGCTTGTCATAGACCAGCAAGGGCATTTCCCCATCGAGCGCCGAGACAGTTTCGTCCCAGATGCGGAAGTCGGTGCCCAGCGAATTGATGAACACCAACGGTGGCGTCCTGCCGTTCGCCTCGACATATCGGTGATGCAGCGTGATGCCGCCAAGGGTGACGAATGGCACGATTTCGATCCTCCATCTCCACATTGCACAAGGCATTTGGTTCGGTAAAATGATATTTTGCGCCGTTTCATTAACTCAGGGGTTATCAAATTCATGTCCGAGAGCCGCATCCGGTTCCGCCACCTGCAGGCATTCCTGGAAGTTGCGCGACAAGGCAGCGTGGCTCGCGCAGCCGATTTTCTGCATGTCAGCGCGCCGGCGGTGACCAAGACGCTGCGTGAACTGGAAGACGCGCTCGGTGTCGCCGTCGTCGAGCGTGACGGGCGCGGCATCCGCGTCACGAGGCTTGGCGAGATTTTCCTCGGCCATGCCGGTTCGGCGATTACGGCTCTCAAGCGCGGTGTCGATTCCGTCCGCCAGGACGGCGCCGTCAATCGCCATCCGATCCGCATCGGCGCGCTGCCGACCGTGTCGGCGAAGGTCATGCCGCGAGCCATGAGCCTGTTCCTGCGGGAAAATACCGGCGCCGCTCTCAAAATCGTCACCGGCGAAAACGCTGTTCTGCTTGAACAGTTGCGCATCGGCGCGCTCGACCTCGTCGTCGGACGGCTGGCGGCGCCCGAGAACATGACCGGCTTTTTCTTCGAACATCTCTACTCCGAACAAGTGCTGTTCGTGGTGCGGGCCGGACATCCGCTACTGGAGCCGGGGGCCGACATCTTCGCCAGCCTCGACGAATTTCCGGTGCTGATGCCGACCCGGGAATCCGTCATCCGGCCCTTTGTCGATCGCCTGTTCATAACCAACGGCATGACCGCGCCGGCCACCGAGATCGAGACGGTCTCGGATTCGTTCGGCCGCGCCTTCATGCGGCAGAGCAATGCGGTGTGGATCATTTCGGCCGGCGTGGTCGCCAACGAGATCGCCAACGGCGCCTTCGTCTCCCTGCCGGTCGACACCGACGAGACCAAGGGGCCGGTCGGCCTGACGATGCGCACCGACACCGCCCCCTCGCCGGCCTTCACCATTCTGCTGCAAACCATTCGCGAGGCGGCCAGATCGGGCAGCTAAGGCATCGACTGGTCAGACGGGCTCCGTCTTCCCTCAGGAATCCGCTAACCCCAGGGTTAATGAAACACCGCAAAATATCATTTTACCGAACCAAATCACTGGTGCACTGTACCGATGGAGGACCACAGAGGGAGGAATGCATGACCTACGCTAGCAGTAGCAGATCCAGTATTCGTGGCGTGTCGCGGCGCCAGTTTCTCGCCACCTCGATGGCTGGCGGCGCGGCACTCGCGCTTGGTGGCGGCAAGGCCTTCGCCCAGGCTGAGAACACGCTGAAGGTCGGCTTCGTCAGCCCGCGCACCGGACCGCTCGGCGGCTTCGGCGAGACCGACGGCTATGTGCTCGACCTAGCCCGCAAGGCGCTGGCCGGCGGCATCGAGCTCGGCGGCAAGAAATACAGTGTGGAAATCCTCGACCAGGACACGCAATCGGACCCCTCCCGCGCGGGCCAGCTCGCCAAGGACCTGATCAACAACCAGGCCATCGACCTGATGCTCGCGGTATCGACGCCCGAAGTGATAAACCCGGTGGCCGATGCCTGCGAAGCCGCCGGCGTGCCATGCCTGTCGACGGTCATGCCGTGGGAAGCCTGGTATTTCGGCCGCGGCGCCAAGCCCGGCGCGCCCTCGCCGTTCAAATGGACCTATCATTTCGGCTTCGGGGTCGACGAATTCTTCAGGGCCTACGTGTCGCAGTGGAATCTGATCGAGACCAACAAGAAGGTCGGCGTCATGTATCCGAACGACGCCGACGGCAACGCCATCCGAGCTCATCTGGCCCCGTTGCTGGCCAAGCAGGGTTTTACCATTGTCGATCCCGGCGCCTATGAGACCGGCACCACCGACTATTCCTCGCAGATCGCGCTGTTCAAGCAGGAAGGCGTCGAGATCTTCAACTCGTTCCCGATCCCGCCGGACTTCGCCGCTTTCTGGCGCCAGGCGGCGCAGCAAGGCCTGATCAGGCAGATCAAGATCTGCCAGGTGGCCAAGACCGGGCTGTTTCCCTCCGACATCGAGGCGCTCGGCGACCTCGGCATGAAGATTTCGAGCGCCGCCTACTGGCATAAGGCCTTCCCCTACAAGTCGCCTTTGACCGGCGTCTCTGGGACCGAGCTTGCCGACGGCTACGAGGCGGCGAGCGGCAAACAATGGACGCAGCAGCTCGGCGCCTCGATGTCGTTGCTCGACGCCGGCTTCGAGGCGCTGAAAGCGAGCTCCAATGCCAAGGACAAGGCGGCTGTGGCCAAGGCGCTGAGCACGCTCAAGACCGAAACCATGATCGGCAAAGTCGACTTCACCGGCGGCCCGGTGGCCAATGTGTCGCCCGGCCCGATCATCGGCACGCAATGGATTGCCGGCAAGGAAGGCAGCAAGTTCCCGCTCGACTACGTCGTGACCGAGAACGCCACCGACCCGAAAGTGCCTGTCGAAGCCAAGCTGCTGCCCTACAACGGCTGATGGACCGCTGACGAGGACCGCCTGGTGACCCATCCGCAACAACAGGTTGTTCTCGCCGCCGCCGGCATCCACAAGCGCTTCGGCGCGCTCGTGGTGCTGGAGGCCGTCGATTTCACCATGGCCGCCGACGAGGCGGTCGGGATTGTCGGCCCGAACGGCGCCGGCAAGACCACGCTGCTCAGCGTGCTTTCAGGCGCCTTTCCGCCGAGCGCCGGCTCGGTCTCCTTCAAGGGCGGCGATGTAACGGCGCTGCCGGCGACGGCGCGTTGCCGCCTGGGCCTGGTGCGCACGCATCAGGTGCCTAAACCATTCAGCGGCATGACCACCTTCGAGAATGTTTTTGTTGCCGCGTCACATGGCGCGGGGCTCGGCCGCGACGAGGCCTATGAGGAGGCGCTCGGCTCGCTGAAGCTGTGCGGCATGCTTGGGGTCGCCAACCGGCGCGCCGAGACGCTCGGCCTGCTCGACCGGAAACGTCTGGAATTGGCACGCGCATTGGCGGCCCGGCCAACGCTGCTGCTGCTGGACGAGATCGGCGGCGGCCTGACCGATGGCGAAGCCGGCGAGCTTGTCGACACGATCAAGGAATTGCGTCGGCGCAAGATCGGCATCGTCTGGATCGAGCACATCGTGCACATCCTGCTGCAGGTGGCCGAGCGGCTGATCTGCATGGATGCGGGCAAGATCATCGCCGATGGCGAGCCGCAAACGGTGATGGCCGACCCGGAGGTCGTGCGCGCCTATCTCGGCGGAGGCCCGAAATGAGCCTGCTGTCGGTCGAGAACCTGGTTGTCCGGCACGGCCTGCTGCAGGCGGTGCGCGGCGTCAGCTTCGGCGTCAAGCGCGGCGAAACGCTGGCGCTGGTCGGCGCCAATGGCGCCGGCAAGACGACGCTGCTCAGGGCCATCGCCGGCGCGCACCAGCCGGCGGCCGGCCGTGTGCTTCTGGATGGCGCCGATCTCACCAGCGTGCCGTCGCACAGACGCGTCGGCATGGGCATAGCGCTGGTGCCGGAAGGGCGAAAACTGTTCGTGCGGATGACGGTCGAGGAGAACCTGCTGCTGGGCAAGACCACTGGGCGGCCAGGCGACTGGAGCGTCGACAGAGTGCTGGACATGTTTCCCAATCTGAAACCGCGCCGCCATGCCAAGACTGGTCATCTCTCCGGCGGCGAGCAGCAGGCGACGGCGATCGGCAGGGCGCTGATGAGCAATCCCGACGTGCTGCTGCTCGACGAGGTGTCGCTCGGCCTGTCGCCGCTGATCGTCGACCGCGTCTATGCCGCGCTGCAAGGCCTGATCCGCTCGGGAACCACGATCATCCTGGTCGAGCAGGATCTCAACCGGGCGCTGTCAGTCTCCGACAAGGTCATCTGCATGCTGGAAGGACGCATCGCGCTCGCGGCCGACAGCAAGAGCGTTTCGCGCGACGAGGTGACGAAAGCCTATTTCGGCCTGCACAAGCAGAAGGCCGAGCCGGCATGAGCAACCAGATCGTCCAGGGCGTCCTGCTTGGCGGCTATTACGCGCTCATCGCCTGCGGCCTGTCCTTCATGTTTTCGGTGATGCGCATCATCAATCTCGCCCATGGCAGCCTGGCCGTGTTCTCGGCCTACGCGCTGTGGTGGCTGGCCTCGCGCTTCCACATTCCGCCCTTTGCCGGCCTGCTCATCGTGCTGCCGCTGATGGCCCTGATCGGCTGGGCGCTGCAGCGCTTCCTGCTCGAGCGCAGCGCGCGCGGCGGCGCGCTGCTGCCGATCCTGACGACCTTCGGCCTCGCCATCGTCATCGACAACATGCTGTTCGAACAGTTCGGCGCCGATACGCGCTCGCTGGCGCCCTATATCGGCAGCCTGTCCTACGATTCCTGGGAATGGCCGGGAAGCATCTATGTCGGCAAGCTGGCGGTGATCATGTTCATCGCCGCCGTGGTGCTGCTTGGCGGCTTGCAGCTCTTCCTCAGCCGCACCGGGCTCGGCCGCGCGATCCGCGCCACCTCGGAGGATCCCGACACCGCCGGGCTGGTCGGCGTCGATGCGCGCCGCGCCAATGCTGTCGCCGCGGCAATCGCCATGGTGACGGTCGGTCTTGCCGGCGCTTTCCTCGGCATGCGCGCTACCTTCGATCCCTATGCCGGTGCGCCGCAACTGCTGTTCGCCTTCGAGGCCGCCGTCATCGGCGGCGCCGGTTCGCTGTGGGGCACGCTGGTCGGCGGCATCGTGCTGGCGCTGGCCCAGACGCTCGGCGCGCAGGTGCATCCGCAAGGCTTCCTCATCGGCGGCCACGCCGTGTTCCTCATCGTGCTGTTCGTGCGGCTTTCGATGGCCGACCTCAGCCTGCGCAGCCTGCTCAACCCGCCGTCGAGGAGCGCGTCATGAGCGCCGTCTCGCCCGTCATCGAGCGCGGCACCGCGACCTCGCGCATTGCGGCGATAACGGTCGCCATCATCATTGGGCTGCTCGCCATCACCCCGCAATTCCTGTCGGCCGGCGCGGTGGACCGCATGACGGCGCTGTTCATCTATGTGATCCTGGCGGCGATGTGGAACGCGCTGGCCGGTTTCGGCGGCCTGGTCTCGGTCGGCCAGCAGGTGTTCTTCGGGCTTGGCGCATATTTCGCCATCCGTCTTGCCGATGCCGGTCTCAATCCTTTCCTGGCGCTCTTTGCATCGGGAATTATCGTCGGCGCGGTTTCCTGGCCGCTGTCGCTCTTCATGCTGCGGCTCAAGAACGGCGAGTTCGCCATTGGCATGTGGGTGATCGCGGCGCTCACCCATCTCCTGGTCAATCTCGACCGGCTGGTGCAAGGCGAAACCGGCACCTCGCTGATCTCGCTCAACGTCTACGATGCCTCGATGAGGCGGGTGACCATCTACTGGCTGGCGCTGGCCTCGATGACGGCCCTGCTCGCTGCCCTCTTCGGCCTGCTGCGCGGCAGCACGGGCGCCGCCATCCGCGCCATTCGCGACAATGAGGATGCGGCCGCTTCGGTCGGCGTGCGCGTCACCGGCACCAAGCGGCTGCTGTTCGTGCTTGCCGCCTTCGGCATCGGCATTGCCGGCGCATTGTGGCTGGCGACCTCCATCACCTTCCAGCCGAAAACCTACTTCAACGTGCAGTGGACAGCCTACATGATCTTCATGGTTCTGGTCGGTGGCATCGGCACGTTCGAGGGCGCCATTCTCGGCGCGCTGGTCTTCTTCCTCATCGAGACCTGGTTCGGCGGCGCCGGCGTCTGGTACCTGATCGGCCTCGGCGCCACCGCCGTGCTGTTTTCGCTTTTCCTGCCGCGCGGCCTGTGGGGAACGATCGAGGAGCGCTTTGGGCTGCGCCTGCTGCCGGTCGGCTACCGCGTCAAGCTGCCGGCGAACGTCGCCGATGGCGGCATGATCCCGTCGCAGCAAGCCACAACATATCAGGAGAAGGCATGAGCATGCTTTTCGGCAAGACCATCCTCATCACCGGGGCTGCCTCCGGCATCGGCGCACGCACGGCGGAGCTTGCCGGCCAGCTCGGCGCCGACGTGATCGGCGCCGATGTGCGCGAGCCGGCTGCAGCGGTTGGCAGTTTCGTCAAGGCCGACATCTCGTCGAAGGCGGGCGTCGATGAGCTCATCGCGCGCCTGCCGCAGCGCATCGATGCACTCTGCAATGTCGCCGGCCTCTCCGGCAACACCGGTGCGGCCTCGACGCTGGCCGTCAACTTCTTCGGTCTGCGTGCGCTCTCGGAAGGGCTTGCGCCCAGCCTTCGCGAAGGCGGCGCCATCGTCAACGTCGCCTCGATCGCCGGTTATGGCTGGCGCGCCAATCTCAACCGCGCCGCCTCGATGGTCGGCATCGAAGGTTTCCCCGATGTCGCCAAAGTGGTCGCCGACCACGCGATGAAGAACGAGGAAGGCTACCCCGTGTCCAAGGAACTGCTGCTCCTGTGGACGATGCGCGCGGCACATCAGGAGCTGTTCAGGAACCGTGGCATCCGCGTCAATGCGGTGAGCCCTGGCCCGGTCGAAACACCGATCCTGAAACAGTTTCGCTCCGTGCTTGGCGATGCCCGCGTCGACAGCGATATCGCCCGGGTCGGACGTGCCGGCACATCGGGTGACGTCGCGCCTGTCGTGCTGTTCCTGTGCTCGGACGGCGCGCGCTGGGTCAACGGCGCTAATGTGCCGGTTGACGGTGGCCTCGAAGCATCCATCAATGCCGAAGTGCTCGGCTTCTAATCTGTGAAGCTCCATCGAGAGCGAGGGAAAAAACAATGGATATCGGACTTCTGATCGACGGCGACGAAAGGGCGGCAACAGGCAAGGCCTCCTACGAGCGCCTGGATCCCTTCACCGGCAAACTGGCGACGCGCGCCGCGGCGGCCAGCATCGCCGACGCCAACGCGGCCGTCGACGCAGCCGCCGCCGCCTTTCCCGCCTGGTCGAGGACCGGTCCCGGCGAACGACGCGCGCTGCTCTCCAAGGCCGCCGATGTGATGGGCTCGAAGGTCGCTGAATTCACCAGGCTGATGATGGAAGAGACCGGCGCCACCGGCCCCTGGGCTGGCTTCAACGTCATGCTAGCCGCCAATATGCTGCGCGAGGCGGCCGCCATGACGACGCAGATTTCGGGTGAGATCATCCCGTCCGACAAGCCGGGCACGCTCGCCATGGCGATCCGCCAGCCGGCCGGTGTATGCCTCGGCATCGCACCCTGGAATGCGCCGGTCATTCTCGGGACACGCGCCGTGGCCATGCCGATCGCCTGCGGCAACACCGTGGTGCTGAAAACCTCCGAAATGTGCCCGGGCACGCATCGGCTGATCGGCCAGGTGCTGGTCGAGGCAGGGCTGCCCAAGGGCGTCATTAACGTCGTCACCAACGATCCTAAAGACGCTGCCGGTATCGTTGAAGCGCTAGTCGCGCATCCCGCGGTGAAACGCGTCAACTTTACCGGCTCGACCAAGGTCGGCCGGATCATCGCCGAGCTCGCCGGCCGGCACCTCAAGCCGGCGCTGCTCGAACTCGGCGGCAAGGCGCCGCTTTTGGTGCTGGACGATGCCGACATCGACGCGGCGGTCAATGCGGCCGCTTTCGGCGCCTTCATGCATCAGGGCCAGATCTGCATGTCGACAGAGCGGCTGATCGTCGATGAAAAGA
Organism: Mesorhizobium sp. M8A.F.Ca.ET.207.01.1.1; assembly: GCF_004794715.1. NCBI lineage: Bacteria > Pseudomonadati > Pseudomonadota > Alphaproteobacteria > Hyphomicrobiales > Phyllobacteriaceae > Mesorhizobium > Mesorhizobium sp. M8A.F.Ca.ET.207.01.1.1. Next base: position 355,212 of record NZ_SRUS01000005.1, read on the forward strand.
TCGCCGATGAATTCGTGGCAAAACTCGCGGTCCGCGCCTCGCAACTGCCGGCGGGAGACCCGCGCGGCCATGTCGTGCTGGGCTCGCTGATCAGCAGCCAGGCGGCCGACAAGATGGAGGAACTTGTCGCCGATGCCGTGGCCAAGGGCGCCAAGCTTGTCGCCGGTGGCAAGCGCAGCGGTACCGTGGTCGAGGCAACGCTGCTCGATCACGTGACGCCGACGATGCGCGTCTATTCGGAAGAATCCTTCGGACCGGTCAAGCCGGTGATCCGCGTCAAGGGCGAGGACGAGGCCGTGCGGGTCGCCAACGACACCGAATATGGCCTGTCGTCAGCCGTCTTCAGCCGCGACATCAAACGTGCGTTTGCCGTCGCCGCCCGCATCGAAGCTGGCATCTGCCATATCAACGGACCGACGGTCGGCGATGAGGCGCAGATGCCGTTCGGCGGCGTCAAGGGCTCCGGCTATGGCCGTTTCGGCGGCAAGGCCTCGATCGCCGAATTCACCGATTTGCGCTGGGTGACGATCGAGGACCCTGGCCAGCATTATCCGTTCTGACCGGACTGCTTTGGACGGCTGACCGTCAAACAGCCAGCGACGGTGTGAAGCGAATACTGGCGGATTGCTTCTGGCCAGGCGCCAGTACGATGCAGCCGGTATGGATCTTCTCGTCATCCATCCGGTTGAAAGCGTCGGTGATGTTGCTGACCGGCTCGGCGCAAAAGAACGGCTCGCCCGGCGGCGTGTAGAGGACGAGGAAATCGAGCGGCGCCTCCGCCTCGATGTCCAGCTGCCGTTCGTGTTCGGGCCAGGAGATTCGGGCGCGGCGCGTCCATCCCGTGAAGACCGTGTCGAAGTCGACCTCCGATACGTCAAAGCCGATGGATGGATCGGCCCCGCCAGGCGGCGGGACATGCCGGATGGGCAGGACCTCCGCATCGGTTTCCCACATGCCTGATACCCGGGCCTGGACATGCGTCCACGGTGTCGACGGGAAATAGGGATGGAGGCCGAAGCCCACCGGCATCGGCGCGTCCGACAGGTTGCGCACCGCAATGGTCATGCAAGCCTGCCGTCAGCCAGAAAGATCTTCTGCTCGGCTTCATAGCTCCATGGCCAGGTATCGGCGGTGTGCCGGTAGCGCAGGACGATCATGCTGGCTTGGTGGCTGATGACCGTCCATGGGCGACGCCAGCCATGGCCATGCTCGTAGTGCGGATCGTCAGGCTGGCTGGGCAATTGGATCGAACGCCCCGCGAATTCGAAGCGGCCACCCCTGATACGGTTGGAGTAGGGAACGAGCGGAAAGCAAGCCATGGCGCCAGCATCGCGACGGCTGATCGCCACTGGATCGGTCGGGCGCAGCCAATCCACGGCTGAACCATCCTGCCACCACCGATACGACGCCAGCGCTCCGCCGGCCGCCGGAGCAATCTCGACCGTCGCGATGCCGTCACTGATCGAGACCAGCTCCGTGCGCTGCGCGACGGCCACAGCGGAATTCTTTGTCATTGGCACTCCCCAATCCCTTGACTCCAATCGCCATGGCGATAAGACATATCATATGAATAGTATGAAGAATAGAAAATCGTTCAGCACGGCACGCACGTCACGGGTTGCCGTGGCGGTTTCCAGCGGCTCCACCGCGCTGCACGCCACCGTTGTCGAGCAGATCGGCTTGCGGATCGTGCAAGGCGACTTCCTCCCCGGCGAGGCCCTGCCCAATGCCGACGATTCCAGCGAGATGCTGGGGGTCAGCCGCACGGTGCTGCGCGAGGCGATCAAGGTGCTGGCCGGCAAGGGGCTGGTCGAATCGCGGCCAAAGACCGGCACGCGGGTGCGGCCTCGCGCCGACTGGAATTTCCTCGACCCCGACGTCCTGTCCTGGCGCTATGCCGGCGGTGTCAGCGCCGAGGATGTGCGGGCGTTGTTCGAATTGCGCCGCGCCATCGAGCCGATGTCGGCAGCCCTCGCCGCGCAGCGTGCAACGGAGGCGCAGATCGCCGAGATCCATGCGGCACTGGCCGAAATGGAAGCAGTCAGCGACGATGGCGACCGCTTCGCCAAGCCCGATTTGGTGTTCCACCAGACCATCCTGCGCATGACCGGCAACGAGTTGATCGGCTCGCTGGCGGCGCTGGTCGAGACCGCATTGGTAATGAGCTTTCGCCTTTCCAACGACAATCCGGAAGGCCAGCGCCATTCCTTGCCGCTGCACCGGGAAGTGGCCGAGAAGATTGCCGCCGGCGACGCCGCCGGCGCGCAAAAGGCGCTGCTGGTGCTCATCGACAATGCGGAGGACGACGTGCGCCGCAGCGTCGAGAACCGCAACAAACGCCGCAATGACCGGGGCCAGCAATCGTGACCGAAACCAAACGCAAACTGCGGTCCGAAGCCTGGTTCGGCGGTGAGGGCAAGAATGCCTTCATGCACCGCAGCTGGATGAAGAATCAGGGCATTCCCGCAGACGCTTTCGACGGCCGCCCGGTGATCGGCATCTGCAACACCTGGTCGGAACTGACCCCGTGCAATGCGCATTTGCGGGCGCTGGCAGACCACGTCAAACGTGGCGTCTACGAGGCCGGCGGCCTGCCGCTGGAATTCCCGGTCATGTCGCTGGGCGAAAGCAACATGCGCCCGACCGCCATGCTGTTTCGCAACCTCGCCAGCATGGATGTCGAGGAATCCATCCGTGGCAATCCGATCGATGGCGTCATCCTGCTGGTCGGCTGCGACAAGACCACGCCGGCGCTCTTGATGGGGGCTGCCTCGTGCAACCTGCCGACCATCGCCGTGTCAGGCGGACCCATGCTCAACGGCAAGTTCCGTGGACAGGATATCGGCTCCGGCACGCATGTCTGGAAATTCGCCGAGGAGGTCAAGGCCGGCCGCATGCCGGTCGCCGACTTCCTCGCCGCCGAGCAGGGCCAGAGCCGGTCGGCGGGCAGCTGCATGACGATGGGCACCGCTTCGACGATGGCAAGCATGGTGGAAGCGCTCGGCATCGGCATGCCGGACAACGCCGCGATCCCCGCGGTGGATTCGCGCCGTGGCGTGCTCGCCCAGCTGGCCGGACGCCAGATCGTCGATCTCGTCCGCCGCGACGTGACGATTTCGCAGATCCTCACCAGGCAGGCCTTCGAGAACGCCATTCGCGTCAACGGCGCGATCGGCGGTTCGACCAATGCGGTGCTGCATCTGATCGCCATCGCCAACCGGGTTGGTGTCGATCTCAGCCTCGATGACTGGGACCGCCTTGGCCGCGACGTTCCGACCATTGTCGACCTGATGCCGTCGGGCCGGTTCCTGATGGAAGATTTCTACTATGCCGGGGGGCTAGCTGCGGTCATGGCGTCGCTTGATGAAGTGGGGCTTCTTCATCGCGACGCCATGACCGTCAGCGCCAAGACCATCGGTGAACTGATCGACGGTGCGCCCAACTACAACCGTGAGGTCATCCGCCCGCTGAGCGAGCCGCTGACCAAGGAGGGCGGCATTTCGATCCTGCGCGGCAATCTGGCGCCCAACGGAGCGGTCATCAAGCCGTCCGCGGCAACACCCGAGCTGATGCAGCATCGCGGCAGGGCCGTCGTCTTCGAGAATATCGAGCACTACTACGCCCGCATCGACGATCCGGAACTGGATATCGATGCCTCCTCGGTGATGGTGCTGAAGAACTGCGGGCCGCGCGGCTATCCCGGGATGGCCGAGGTCGGCAACATGCCGCTGCCGGCCAAGCTGCTTAGAGAAGGCGTCTCCGACATGGTGCGCATTTCGGACGCGCGCATGAGCGGCACGGCCTACGGTACGGTGGTGCTGCATGTGGCGCCCGAAGCCGCGGCAGGTGGCACGCTTGCCCTGGTGCGTGACGGTGATCTCATCGAGCTCGACGTTGCCGGCCGTCGTCTCGAGCTTTTGGTGTCGGATGAAGAGTTGGCCATCCGCCGCCGTGACTGGAAGCCCCCGACGCCACCGCTGGGCGGCTACCAGAGCCTCTATGTCGAGCGCGTGCTGCAGGCCGACAAGGGCTGCGACTTCGACTTTCTCGTCGGCCGGCGCGATGCCGGCGTCCCCCGGCATTCCCACTAGAGAGGCGCGCGATGACGGATCAGATCGGCAGCTACGCGACCTACCCCAGCCTCAAGGGCCGCAGCGTGTTCATTACCGGCGGCGGAAGCGGTATCGGCGAAAGCCTGGTGCGCCATTTCTGTGCGCAAGGCAGCCGCGTCGCCTTCGCCGATCTGGCCGAGGAGCCTTCGCGGCGCCTGGTCGATGCGATCGTGACCGAGGGGCATGCCGCGCCGCTGTTCATTCCCTGCGACCTGCGCAATGTCGAGCAGTTGCAAGCGGCGACCGCGGAGGCGATGCAGCACAACGGCCCGATCCAGGTGCTTTGCAACAATGCCGGCAATGACGACCGCCACCAGACCAAGGACGTGACGGTGGCGTATTGGGACGACCGCATGGCGGTCAATCTGCGCCACCAGTTCTTCGCGGCCCAGGCAGTGCGCCCGCAGATGAGCGCGCAGGGCGGCGGCTCGATCATCAATTTCGGCTCCATCACCTGGATGGTCGGCGATCCCGATTGCCCCGCCTATGTGACCGCCAAGGCGGCGGTGTACGGCATGACGCGGGCGCTGGCCCGCGAACTCGGCCCCGAGCGCATCCGCGTCAACTGCATGGTGCCGGGCTGGGTGATGACCGAGCGCCAGATGAGCCTGTGGCTGAACCCGGCCGGCGAACGCCAGATCGACGAGAGGCAGTGCCTGCCCGATCGGCTGCAGCCCTCCGACATCGCGCGCATGGCGCTGTTCCTCGCCGCCGACGACAGCCGCATGTGCACGAGCCAGCAGTTCATCGTCGATGCTGGCTGGGTGTGACCGGTACAGCCTCAAAGGAAGAAGGGTATTTCATGCGTCTGGTACAGTACACAACGCCCGATGGCGGCAGGCGGGTCGGCCGGGTTTCCGATGACGGCAACCGCCTGCATCCGCTCGACAAGACCAGCACCGTGCTGGAACTCGCCGAAGCGGCGATTGCCCAGGGTGCATCGATCACGGCGCTGGTCGAGAAGCGGACAGGTGCGGCCACGGTCGACTATGGCGAACTGCTGCGCGATGGCCGCGTGCTCGCTCCCGTCGACCACCCGGAGCCGGCGCGGTTCCTGGTCACCGGCACCGGCCTGACCCATACCGGAAGTGCCGCCGCGCGCGACAAGATGCATGTGCTGACCCATGGCGAAGACGCCGAGGAATCGGATTCGCTGAAGATCTTCCGCATGGGCCTGGAAGGCGGCAAGCCCGGCGCCGGCAAGATCGGAATCCAGCCCGAATGGTTCTTCAAGGGTGTCGGCACCTGTGTCGTGCCGCCCGGCGCCGATCTGCCCATGCCGGCTTTCGCACGCGCCGGTGCCGAGGAGGCCGAGATCGTCGGGCTCTACCTCAATGGGCCTGATGGCCGCCCCTATCGCATCGGCTATGCGCTCGGCAATGAATATTCCGACCATGTGACGGAGGCCGAGAACTACCTCTATCTCGCCCATTCGAAACTCCGCTCCTGCTCGATCGGTCCGGAGCTCTTGATCGGCGACCTGCCCGAAGAAGTGCGCGGCCATTCCCGCATCCTGCGCGACGGCGCGGTCATCTGGGAACAGGAATTCCTGTCGGGCGAAGCGCACATGTCGCACTCGATCGCCAATCTCGAACATTTCCATTTCCGCTACCCCATGCACCGCAGGGCGGGCGACCTGCACGCCTATTTCTTCGGGGCGGCGGTGATGAGCTACGCCTCCGGTATCAAGACGGCTTCCGGCGACGAGTATGAAATCCAGGCACAGGCATTCGGCAAGCCGCTGCGCAACCGGATGGTGTCGGTGCCGGACGAGGGACTGGTCGCCGTCACCCAGCTGTGACGGCAAAGCCCCGGAAATTACGGTCCACCAGAACGACAATGGGAGATTAAAAATGGGACTGAAGAAAGCATTTCTGAGATTAGCGACAATCGGGCTTGGCATCGGCCTGATGACATCGGCGGCGCTGGCCGCGAACCTTCGCGTGCTGGCCTGGGACGGCTATGCCGACCCGGACTGGGTGAAAGACTTCACCGCCGCCACCGGCATTGGCGTCGATGTCGTCTTCATCGGCAGCGATGACGAGATCTGGGCCAAGATCAAGGGCAGCGAAGGGCAGGACTTTGATGTCTTCGCCGTCAACACCGCCCAGTTGCAGCGCTACATCAAGGCCGATCTGGTATCGCCGATCGACATCGCGAAACTGCCGAACCAGAAGGAGGTGCTGCCGCGCTTCCGCGACCTGTCGCAGGTCAGCGGCGACACCAAGGACGGCAAGGTCTACGGCATTCCGTTCTGCTTCGATTCCATCGGGCTGATCTACGACACCGACAAGGTCAAGCCGGCGCCGACCTCGATGTCAGTGCTGTGGGATCCGGCCTACAAGGGCAAGATCCTCGCCTATGACAATGGCGAGCACAATTTCTCCTTCACCGCGCTGACGCTCGGCTACAAGGATCCGTTCAACCTCAATGCGGAGCAGATGGCGGCGGTCAAGGCCAAGCTGGTCGAACTCAAGCGCAATGTGCTGAGCTTCTACACCACCGCCGACGAGGCGCAGCAGATATACCAGAACAATGACGTCGCCCTGATCTGGGCCAATTACGGCCAGCAGCAGGTCAAGGCGTTGCAGAAGATCGGCGCCCATGTCGCCTACGTCAACCCGAGCGAAGGCGCGCTTGCCTGGCTAGACAACTGGGTGATCTCCAAGGGTGTCCGCGACAATGCGGCGGCCGAGAAGTGGATCGACTTCATGCTGAGCAAGAAGATCGGCGGCGAGCTTTCCGAGCGTACCGGCTTTGGCAACACCGTGGTCGAGTCGAGCAGCGCCGGCGGCAACGACAAGCTGGTCTGGCTCAACAATGTCGAGGATCCGCTCAAGCGTTCGGACATGTGGAATGAGGTCAAGGCGACGCCCTGATCTTTTCCGCGCCTGACCTCGAAGGACCCGGCGGTCCGGACGTTCCGGACCGCCGAAGCGTATGCGAGAATATTCCATGAACCAGAACACCGACCTCTTGACGCTGCGGTCCGTCTCGAAATCCTACGGCACGGTTCCCGTGCTGCACGACATCGACCTGTCGATCCGGGACGGTGAGTTCCTCACCGTTCTTGGGCCGTCAGGTTCGGGCAAGACCACGGTCCTGCGGCTGATCGGCGGGCTGGAGCCGCTGACCGCGGGCGAAATCCGGCTGGACGGCCAGGAGATCAGCCGCATGCCGATCAACAAGCGGCCGTTCAACACCGTGTTCCAGGACTATGCGCTGTTCCCGCATATGACGGTTTCCGGCAATGTCGGCTACGGGCTTTCGGTGCGCCATATCAAGCGCAAGGAGATCGCAAGCCGTGTGTCGCAAGCCCTCGAACTGGTGCAGCTCGGGCGTTTGGCCGACCGCTTTCCGGCGCAGCTTTCCGGCGGCCAGCGCCAGCGTGTCGCACTCGCTAGGGCGCTGATCTGCCAGCCGCGCCTGATCCTGCTCGACGAGCCGTTGGCGGCACTCGATCTCGAACTGCGCCGGCAGATGCAGGAATTCCTGAAATCCATCCAGCGCGAGATCAAAACCACCTTCCTGTTCGTCACCCATGACCAGGAAGAAGCGATCGGCATGGCCGATCGGATCTGCGTCATGCAGGCCGGCCATATCCGCCAGCTCGGCACGCCGCACGAGCTCTACTACAAGCCGAACTGCGAGTTCGTGGCGCGCTTCTTCGGCGAGAACAACCTGGTGGCCGGAAAGCTCGGTCCCGTGCAGGGCGAGCAGCGGCCGATCGAGACCGCGCTTGGCCGCCTGGTCTGCTCGATCAGCGGCCAGCCGCATCTCAAGGCCGCCGCCGACGGCGCCAGCGCCTTCGCGGCGTTCCGTCCCGAAGCCTTGCGTCTTGCTGATGCCAATGATGGCGACAACCGCTTTTCCGGCGTCATCGCCGATCTGGCCTTTGCCGGCTCGTCGACGGTTGCCACGATCATGGCGGGCGCGGACAACGCCGCTCAGCGCCTGCGGTTGCGCATGCCGAGTCGGATCGACGGCAGTATTTTGAAATCAGGCGAGACGGTCTCGCTTTGCTTTGCGCCGCATGAAGGCCATCTGGTGCTGGCATGAGCGGAGCCGGGTCGACACAGGCGGCGGAACGGCGATTGTCGCAGCTGGTGACGGTGCTGGCCTTCGCCTTGCCGGTGATCTTCGTCCTCGTGCCGCTGGCGATCTTCCTGGTCTACAGTTTCTTCAGCGTCGACCAGGGCACGATCGTCCATTCGCCGACGCTCGGCAACTATGTCAGGTTCTTCACCGATCCGATCTTTCTGCCGGTGTTCTGGAACACCATCGTACTGTGCGTGTCGGTGGCGGTGATCTGCATCCTGCTCGCCTATCCCGCCGCCTATTTCCTGACGACGCTGAAAGGACGGTGGCGCTACGCCTTGCTGATGCTGCTCCTGGTGCCGCTGCTGATGAGCTACGTCATCAAGATCTATGCGATCCGCAGCATCCTCGGCCTCAACGGCTTCCTCAACAAGGCGCTGGTGGCGCTCGGCATCCTGGATCAGCCGTCGACGCTTTTTGTCTTCAACATGAACGCCATCCTTTTGACGCTGAGCCTGCTTTTGATCCCCTTCGCCATCCTGCCGATCTTCCTCTCGCTGGAGCGGATCCCCCAGACCTTGCTGCGTGCCTCGGACGATCTGGGCGCCAGCAGCCTGCAGACGTTCCTGCGCATCACCTTGCCGCTCAGCCTGCCCGGCGTCGCCTCGGCGGCGAGTTTCGTCTTCGTGCTGGCGATCGGCGATTTCCTGACGCCGCAGATGGTCGGCGGGATCAGCGGCTTCACCTTCGGCCGCATCCTCTACAGCCAGTTCGGCACCGCCTATAACTGGCCGTTCGGCGCGGCGCTGTCGGTGGCGCTTGCGATCGTGGTGATCGCCGCCATTCTCATCGGCGAACGGTTCGGACGCAGCCGGGGGACGTCGGTATGAGTGCGCTGCCCCGGCCGTCCACCATCTTCCTTGCCGCGATCACGTCACTGGTCGCGGTGCTGCTCTACAGCCCGCTGTTCGTGCCGATCGTGTCGTCGTTCTTCATCATTTCACACGGCAATGTCGACTGGTCGTCGCCGACCCTTTCGACCTATGTGGCGCTGGCGGGGAACCACGACATCCTGGCCGCGCTGCGCACCACGCTGATCGTCGGCGTCTGCACCGTAATCCTGTCGGTGGTCAGCGGGACGCTGCTGGCGCTCTACTACCACGGCCGCCGCTCAGGCCGTTCGGTTCTGCAATTCATCATCTTCCTGCCGTTCCTGATGCCGCCGATCATCAGCGGCCTCGCGCTGCTGATCTTCTTCCGCGAGATCGGCCTCGAACGCTCGCTGCTGACCGTCGTCATCGGGCATACGGTCTTCGTGCTGGCGATCGTCTATCGCACCGTGCTGATGCGGCTGCAGTCGATGAGCCGCACGCTGGTCGAGGCCTCCTACGATCTCGGCGCCAGCGGCTGGCAGACCTTCTGGCGCGTCATCCTGCCGAACCTGTCGAGCGCCATGGTCGGCGGCGCCATCCTGGCCTTCGCGCTGTCGTTCGACGAGACGATGATCACCATCCTGGTCACCGGCACGCAAAGCACGCTGCCGGTCAGGCTGTGGGCGATGATGCGGCTTGGCTTCTCGCCCGACATCAACGCCCTGGTGGCGCTGATCCTGATGTTCACCGTGCTGCTGTGCGTGCTCGCCGCCCGTTTTCTCATTCCCAGGCAGATGGCGACGGAACGGAATTGAGGTTTAAGCCAGGATGATCATCCGGCAGAAGCAGCCGGGCCGAGATCGAAGACTCGTCCTGGATTGAGGATGTTCTTCGGATCAAGTGCCGACTTCAGCCGCCGCATCGCATTGATTTCGGCGTCGCTGCGCACCAGATGCAGCCACTGCTTCTTGTCGAGGCCGATGCCATGCTCGGCCGACACCCCGCCTCCGGCCGCCGCCACGCCGCGATAGATGATGCCATAGGCCGCCGCCGGATCCTTGGTCAGGACCTGATAGTGCAGGTTGCCGTCGCCGAGATGGCCAAAGACATAGATGTCGGCGCCGGGATCGACGGCATGGATGGCGGCATCCGCTTCCTGCAGGAAGGCTCCCATGCGCGCCAGCGGGATGCTGATGTCGACGCCGATCAGGCCCTTGATCGAAAACAGGACGCGGTTGGCGTCTTCGCGCACATCCCAGAGCGTGCGGAATTCGCGCGGCGATTGCGAGATGACGACATGGTCGACGACGCCGTCCTCGACCGCCTGCATCAGAACCTCGGCGAAGCGCTCGCTATCGCGGTCCGGCTCGCTGCCCTGGATTTCGGCCAGCACATAGACGGGTGAGCCAGCAGGCAACGGCGCCGGCATGGCCATGCTGGCAACCATGACGTCATAGAGCGGCGCGAAGTTGACCTCATAGGCGGACAGAAGCGGGCCGAGCTTTTGCCGCAGCAGCCCAAGCAAGGCGATCGCCGCATCGAGCGAAGGCAGCGCGCAGAAGGCGTTCACCTCGGAGGCAGGCTTCGGATGCAGCCTGAGCGCGGCGCGGGTGACGACGCCAAGCGTCCCTTCCGCGCCGATGAAAAGCTGGCTTAGATCATAGCCGGAATTGTCCTTGGGCAGGCCCTTCAGCGAGGACAGCACACTGCCATCGGCCAGCACCGCTTCCAGCCCCAGCACCTGCGCCCGGTACATGCCATAACGCAGCACGCGGATGCCGCCGGCATTGGTGGCGATGTTGCCGCCGACCGTGGCCGAACCGCGCGCGCCGATATCGACGCCGAACATCAGCCCGGCGCCGTCGGCCGCCTCCTGCACCGCCTGCAGCGTGGCGCCGGCTTCGGCGACAATGCTGGCGGCTTGGATGTCCGGCGCGGCAAGGCCGTTCATCCGCTCCAGCGACAGCACGATCTCGCCCGACTGGACGCGTGTGCCGCCGGCCAGCCCGGTGCGCCCGCCCTGGATGACGACCGGCTGACAGAGAGCGTTGCAGCCAGCGAGTGCTGCCGCCACGCCAACGGTATCGCGCGGACGCAGCACCACTTCGGGCAGCAAGCCAAGCTTGCCGTCGGGATCGTCGCGGTAGCGCTGGTCGACATCAGAGCCGGCGAGCACGCCGCCCGCGCCCAGCCGATCGCCAAGCGCGGACAGAAGTCGTTGCGTTTCAGGCGACATCGGGCTCAGGCGCCCGTGTGGCAAAACGCGTCATCCGCATACACCGACCGGACGGCCCGATGGGTAGCCTTGTTCAACACGCTCGCATCCTTCAATTGCAGCCGGCCGATCCTATTCGTGATCGCATGCCGTGCAAGCGATATCGGCATCGATCGCGAGAGCCGAGATTGATGCCGGAAGGACCGCGCAGCTCACTGAAGCTTGGCCTGCAGGGCGTTGACGTCGTCGGTGGTCATTTCACCATCGGTGGTCACCTTGCCGTCGACGATCTTCCACAGCCGGAACGGGCCGGTGATGTCGCCGAACTTGTCGAAGGCGACCGGTCCGATGACGCCTTCGTAACGGATCGGCTTGCCATCCTTGATCAGGCCGAGCGCCTTGGCGAACTCCTCCTTGCCGGCATAGATCGGCGTGCCGGCGGGATCGACCGCCTTGTACATGGCGTCCTTGATCTTGGCTGGGTCCTCGGAGCCGGCAATGGCGATGGCCAGGCCGACGATGGCGCCGGCATCATAGGAGCGGTCGGCCGCCGGGTTCGACGGTTCGATGCCGGAGAATGCCTTGTAGTTCTTGGTGAAATACTCGGTCGATGCGGTAGGGCTGGTGCCGGAGGACGTGCCATAGGCATCCTTCAGATAATCAGCGCCGACGGAGTCGATGAAGTCGGGGCTGTTCATGCCGTCATTCAGCAGGAACTTCTGCACGCCGCCCTGGGAAATCCAGGTGCGGGCAACGGTGGCGCCATCGACCGGCGTGCTGACCAGATAAAGTCCATCCGGCTCGCCTCCCATCGCCGCGGTGACCTCGGAGGCATAGCTCGATTGCTTCTCATTGTAGGGCGTGTCGGAGACGATGGTGCCGCCGAGGGCTTTGTAGGCACGCGAGAATTCGGCCACCATGTTGACTCCGAAGTCGTTGTTGACGTGGATGATCGCCAGCTTCTTGAAGCCCTTGTCGATGGCGTATTTGGCGGCGGCCACGCCCTGCAGCGCATCCGAGGTGATGGTGCGGAAGAAGATGCCGTTGGTCTTGCCGTCGCGACCGAGTGTCGTCAGCGTCGGCGAGGATGACGCCGGCGAGACCTGGACGATCTTGGCCGGAGCGGTGACCGAGGTCAGGATCGGAATCGACACCGAGGAGATGATGCCGCCGATGATGACCGGCACCTTCTTGACCTGAACCAGCTGGGTCGCGGCGTCGACCGCGATGTTGCCCTGGCTCTGACTGTCACGGGTATCGGTGACGAGATCGCAGCCGCGCACCCCGCCGGCGTCGTTGATGTCGCGGAAGGCCATTTCGACCGACTTGGCGCCGGCCTGGCCATATTCGCCGGCCGGACCGGTCAGTTCCATGACGAGGCCGACGGTGATCTTGCAGTCGGCGGCCTGCGCAGCACCGGCAATCGTGACAAGAGCAAGCGCGGTGGTGAGTTGGAGTATCGTCTTTCTCATTGTTGTTCCCCTTGAGTTACACGAACTGATTTGACGTCTGGAAAGTCTCAGTGTTCCGGCACCTGCAGCCAGGTTTCATGCAGATGCCGCCATTGAACGCCATTGGGCGCCGATGAACTGGTGGTGAAAACGGCACTAGACTGGCGGCGGCTATGCCTGCCGCCACGCGACTGCGCCTCGACGTAGAGGACGACGATCGTATCGCCATCCTGCCATCCGGGCTTGATGTCTTCGATCGAAATGGCGAAGCCGTCGTCGCAAGTGGCGCGGCTGGAGCGCACATGGTTGATCACGGCATCGCGGTCGAGGATCTGGCCGCCTGGTGCGATCATGGTCAAGCCTTCGCCCATGACTGCTTCGAAGCGGCCGAAATCCACTTTGTCGGCCCGCGCGGCGACGAACCAGTCGACGAAAAAGCGGTGCAGGTCGATGATCTCGGCGCTGGCCTGCGAAAACAGCCTGTCGTCGTCCATGGTTTCACACCCGGCCCGCGTTCAGATTGTAATGCATGATCGAGCCGTGGCGGCCGTGGCGGTCACGCTCCAGCGTGTAGACGTCCCCCTCAAGGCCGGTGCCCCGCGCGATGGCGGCGGCAATCCGTGCCCGGTCATCGGCGTCGAGCACGACATCCATGATCTCGGCATTGGCCAGCGCGTGCGCCTGGTTGCGGGCGCCGACGATGACGGCGGCCACTTGCGGCTGCTCCAGCACCCAAGCGCTGGCTATCGTGGCGATGTCGACGCCGTGGCGGTCGCCGACGACCTTGAGTGCCTGGAGCAGTTGCTGGAACAGGTCCCAGCTGCCGAAATCATCGATGATCAGCTTGTATTTGACCAGCGAGCGGTTTTCGAGCGGCGTGACAGGTTCGGCCACGCCAAGCCATCTGTCGCTAAGGAAGCCGCCGGCTACAGATCCGTAGCACAGGAAACTGACACCGTTTTTCTCGGCAAGTGCCGCGAGGCTGTTCGCCGGACGCTGGTCGAGCACCGAATATTGCAGCTGCTGGCTGACCAGCGGAATGCCGGCGGCCAGGATTTCGGCGAGCCGTGGCGTGTCGAAATTGGTGGTGCCGAGATTGCGCACCTTGCCCTCGCGCCGAAGCTCCTCGAGCCAGCCCATCGCCTCGACGTAGCCGGCCATCGCATAATCCCACCAGTGGAACTGGACGAGATCGAGCCGCTCGGTCTTCAGCCGCCGCAGCGACTGGTCGACGATGCCCCTGATATAATCGCGGCTGATGTTGGCCAGCCGTTCCAGATCAGGCACTAGCTTGGTGTGCACCTTCATTTTGGCCGCCGCATCGAGGCCGCGTTCATTGGCCAGCCGCAACCGCGCGGCGCCGATCAGTTCCTCGACGCCTGTGTAAATATCGGCGCAGTCATAGGTCCAAATCCCGGCATCGAAGGTGGCGATCAGGTCGGTCACCGCTTGGCTGCGATCAATGGCGCCATGGCCGCCGGCCAGTTGCCAGCCGCCTCGTATGACACGTGAGACGGTATAGCCGGGGCTGAGCTCGAAGGCCTTGGCGGTCATGTCCGGTCATTCTCCTTCGGCAGCGGTACGGCCGTGGTTTCGGCATGGCTGAACCGCCGCTTGGCCAGCCTGACGATCCGCAACCGGCTGGCGCAATTGGGATCGGGACAAGCGATCTCGGCGTCCGAGGTCATCCAGTCGTTCCGGTGGGTCGGGCGCTGTTTTGCCGCCAGCAGCGGCAGCACCGCGGCAAGCGAATAGATCGAAAAACCCTGCCCCGCCGGCATCGACAGCATCTCGCCCTTGAGCTCGAAATAATCGCCGGCCTTGGCGCCGCAGTAGATCGGTTTGCCCTCGGGGATGACCGCCTCGACGCGAAGATCGAAGAGCTCGAAACTGTCGTCGCGTTCAGCCATTCAACCCTCCACCAGGCTAAAGGTGATTTCGCAGGCGCCGTTACGCCGGATCACCCCACACGCGGCGGCGAATTGATCGCGGTCCTCGGCAAGCACCTGCGCCACCACGCTGCCGGCCAGCCAACCAATGGGGAACAGCAGGCGCGCGCCCTGCCCGTAGAACAGGCCGATGTCGAAGATGGCATTGGGATTGCCGCCCCACATGCGTGGCGGCACGTAGGACAGCACGATGTCGCCCGGCTGCGGCGTCAGCGTCGCGTTCTCCGCCGGCAAGGGCTTGGCATAGGTTTGGCCTTCAAGATCGGCGGCGGGAACCGGACAGGAAATCTCCGGTCCCGTCCACATCGCGTGGATGCCGGGGACGACGCGTGGCGTGGCCAGATACGCCGTGAGAAAGGCGGCGTTTTCCGGCGCTTTCCCGGGCAACAGGAGCGCGGTGACGGAAAGCTTCGAACGAGGCTCACTGATCCTGATGGAGGTCATGTCTGGGCTTTCGCGGCGGCGGATTGCAGCTTGTTCCGCAGGAAGGTGAAGGGCCGGCTGATGTCGGCGGCCAGCGCCTCGCGCGCCGCATGCGCGTCCTGCGTGGTCAGCGCCTCGACGATACGGCGGTGATACTGGGCGGTGTCGACCTCGCCGGCTTCCGAGAAGGCGTAGATGGCGACGCGGATGCATGGCCCCGATTGCAGCCACAAGCTCTCGATCATCGGAATCAGCACGGCCGAGCCGCAGGATCGGTAGATCTCGAAGTGAAAGCTCTGGTTGAGCGTCACTTCGCGGTCGACATCCTTCTTGTGTTTCAGCGCCCGCATCTCGTCCCATTCAGCCAGAATGGTTTCGATGGCGGCTATCTGGCGGGGCCCCATGCGCGCCGCGGCCAGCGCGATCGCCTCGCCCTCGATCAGGACGCGGGCACGCAGGAGATCGTCGAGACGTTCCAGCGTGATCGGCGGCACGCGCACTGAGCGGTTGGGCAGCGCCTCCAGCGCCTTCTCCGTGATCAGCCGGCCTAGCGCTTCGCGCACCGGCATCGTCGAGGTGACCAGCGCATCGGCCAGACCGCGGATCGTCAGCACCTGGCTTGGCTCGAACAGGCCGCCGATCAGCGCGCGCCGCAGTTCGGAATAGACGCGATCCTGCACCGTTTCGCGGCCGACCGGCGCGAGCTGGGCCGCGATCGCCTCGTTGTTCTTTCCGACAGCGGCCTTTTGCATGGAATTCCGTTCTCGGCGGGTTTTCGGCTTGCGGATGAAATTAAAGCCGAATAGCGTGATCAAAGCAAGTGTGATCACAAATCATAATCAGGAGGCGGCAACGATCGTCTTCGGCCAGAGGGTTCGATGAGCGAGGTAGCGGAACGCCAAGGGCGGGAGACCCGTGTGCCGGTTCTGACGGCGAGCCAGGTCGTCAGGCGGTTCGGCGGCCTTGTCGCCGTCAACGATGTCTCGTTCGACGTCAAAGCGGGCGAAATCCTTGGCCTGATCGGACCCAATGGCGCCGGCAAGACGACCATGTTCGACTTGCTGGCCGGCAGTATCCTGCCCACCAGTGGCAACATCCTGCTCAACGGCGTGCGCGTCTCCGGCGAAGCCGCTCACCTGCGCATCGGCCGGGGTCTCGGCCGCACCTTCCAGATCCCGCGCCCGCTGCCCAATCTGACGCTGATCGAGAACATCATGCTGGCGGCACAGGGCCAGGCGGGCGAAAGGCTGCTCGCCAACTTCGTCACGCCGTGGCGGGTGGCGGCGCAGGAAAGAGCCGCCCGGGCAAAGGCGCTCGAACTGCTGGAACTGGTCACCCTCACCCACCTCGCGCATGAGCCGGCGCGCGTGCTTTCCGGTGGCCAGCGCAAGCTGCTCGAACTTGCCCGGGTGATGATGGCCGATCCGGCGATCATCCTGCTCGACGAACCGGCGGCCGGCGTCAACGCGACGCTGCTCGAAGTCATCATCGACCGCATCCGCGACATCAATGCGCGCGGCATCACCTTCCTGCTGATCGAGCACAACATCGACATGGTGACGCGGCTCTGCCACCGCGTCCTTGTCATGGCGAGCGGCCAGTTGCTCAGCGAAGGCACGGCGGAAGAAGTCGCCCGCGATCCACGCGTGATCGAGGCCTATCTCGGGGGCACCGCATGAGCGAGACCGTCCTCGATGTCCACAATCTCGAAGCCGGCTACGAACCCGGCGTGCCCATCGTGCGCGGCGCCTCGATCACGGTCAGAAAAGGTGAAATCGTCGTCGTCCTCGGTCCCAACGGCGCCGGCAAGTCGAGCTTCATCAAGGCGATCGCAGGCCTCGTGCCGATCACCGGCGGTTCAGTGTTCCTGGACGGCCAGGATATCACCACGGCACCGGCCCACACCATGGTGCGGCTTGGCCTCGCCTTCGTGCCGCAGACCGAGAATATCTTTCCGCTGATGTCGGTCGAGGACAATCTCAGGGTTGCCTGCGGCATCCTCGAGCGGCGCGACATCCCGGCCCGCCTCGAGGAGATGTATGCCGCCTTCCCCGACCTTGTCCGCCAGCGCCGCACGGCCGCCGGCAATCTGTCGGGCGGGCAAAGGCAGATGCTCGCCGTCGCGCGCGCGCTGATCGTCCACCCCAAGGTGCTGGTGCTGGACGAACCGTCGGCTGGCCTGTCGCCAAAGTTCGTCTCGACGGTGTTCGAGATGCTGGCCGGCATCCGCAAGTCCGGAGTCACCATCCTTTTGGTCGAGCAGAATGCCAAGGCAGCGCTTGCCATCGGCGACCGCGCCTATGTTCTGGTCGAAGGCAAGGACCGGCATGAGGGCGTCGCCTCGGAATTGTGGAACGACCCGGTCGTCGCCGAACTCTATCTCGGCCAGCGTCCCCAGCGCCAGCAGGGAGGCGCTGCATGAGCCTGCAGTTCATCGTCGACGGATTGCTGACCGGCTCGATGATCGGCCTCGGTGCCATCGGGGTGACGCTCACCTATTCGATCCTGCGTTTCTCCAACTTCGCCCATGGCGACTTCATGGCCTGGGGCACCTATGCGACGCTGGCCGTGGTCAGCGCCATCGGCGCGACATTCGGCAAAGTGGCGCCGATCGGGCCGCTGTCCTTCGGATGGCCGCTCCTTGTTGCCCTGGTCGTCGGCATGGCGTTCACCGCACTGCTGGCGCTGCTGCTCGACAAGGTGTTGTTCTCGCGGCTGCGCTCGCAAGGCCAGGCGATCATCGTCGTGATGGCGAGCTTCGGCGCCTCGATGGCGCTGCGGAGCCTGTTGGAGTTCACCTTCACCTCACGGCCAACCTATTTCAGCCGAGCCATCCAGATCGCCATGCCGGTCGGCTTCGGCATCCGCATCACGCCCGACCAGATCGCCTTGCTGGCGCTGACCGCCTTGCTCGTGCTCGGCGTGCATCTGTTGATGACGCGAACACAGACCGGGCGTTCCATGCAGGCGCTGAGCCAAAACGCGGCGCTGGCCCGCATCGTCGGCATCGACGTCGCCAAGGTGGTGCGCGTCACCTGGATCGTCGGCGGCGCGCTTGCCTGCGTTGCCGGCGTGATGATCGGCATTCTGGTGCAGATCCGCCCCTTCATGGGCTTCGACATGCTGCTGCCGATGTTCGCCGCCGCCATCCTCGGCGGCATCGGCAGCATCCCGGGCGCGGTGCTCGGCGGCCTGATCATCGGGCTCGCCGAAGCTGGTGCGGTGCAATTGATCGGCGCCGAATGGCGCGCCGCCGTCTCCTTCATCATCCTGATGGCGGTGCTGTTCGTGCGGCCGATCGGCCTTTTCGGAGTTCGGGAAAGATGATCGATATCGTCGGCTACGGCGCCTTCTTCCTGACCACGGCGCTGATCTTCTCGCTGGTCACGCTGGGGCTCAATCTGCAGTGGGGGCTGACAGGCCTGTTCAATGTCGGGCTCTCCGGCTTCGTTGCCATCGGCGCCTACACATCGGCGCTGCTGACGACACCGGACGACGCCGCGAGGCTGGGCGGTTTCGGCCTGCCGATCCTTGTCGGCTGGGCAGGCGCCATGGTGGTTGGCGGTATGGCCGCAGCCCTTACCGGCATGGCCACATTGCGTCTGCGATCCGACTATCTGGCGATCACCACATTCGGTGTCGCCGTGGTCGTGCAACTGGTCGCGCTCAACGCGCAGAAGCTGACGGGTGGCCCATTCGGCATCGGTTTCATCCCGCGCCCCTTCGGCGGCCTGGCGGAGACGCCACTGCTGTTCAACCTGTCCAACCTTGCCGTCGTCTCGGTGGTGACGCTGATCGCCTATCTCGCCTTGGAGCATCTGTCGCGCAGTCCCTGGGGCCGCGTGCTGAAGGCGCTGCGGGAGGACGAGCGTGCGGCGATCTCGCTCGGCAAGAGCGCGCGTTTCTACCGCGTCCAGGCCTTTGCCGTCGGCGGCGCCATCATGGCGCTGGCCGGGGCATTGCAGGCGCATTTCACCGGCTTCATCGCACCCGACAATTACCTGCCGATCCTGACCTTCCAGGTCTGGGTCATGCTGATCGTCGGCGGGTCCGGCAGCAATCTCGGCGCCGTCGTCGGCAGTGTGCTGGTCTGGGGAATATGGGCCGGATCGGGCACGGCGACCAGCGTGTTCTTCCCGCCCGAGCAGCAGGCGCGCGCCGCCTCGCTGCAAATCGTTGCCATCGGCGTCATGCTCTGCGTCATCCTTCTGATCAGGCCAAACGGCCTGTTCGGCGACAGGCCGCGGCGGGCACGCTTCGGCAAGCGGGCGAAACTGGACACGGCCAAAAGCAGTTCCAACGGATGAATGCGATGGTCAGGCAGGAGGCGCATGGCGCTTCGCTCTGGCACGCCGTCAGCCGCGATCGTCGCGAGCGGCCTGCGCTGAATGGCGACCTCGATGTCGACCTCGCCATTGTCGGCGGCGGTTTTTCCGGGCTTTCAACCGCACTGCACGCCGCCGGAAAAGGACTTTCCGTCGCCGTTCTCGAAGCCGAAATCATCGCCTGGGGCGCGACCGGCCGGAATGCCGGTTTCGTCGTGCCGAACTTCGCCAAGATGGACCCGGACGGCATCCTTGCCCATCTCGGCCCGGAACGCGGCGAACGCCTCATCGATTTTGCCGCCGGCAGCGCCGACCTCGTCTTCGGCCTGATCCGGCAGCACGGCATCGATTGCGACGCGGTGCAGAACGGATGGATCCAGCCGGCGCACTCGCCGGCGGCCCTGGAGAAGGTCAAATCACGCGCGGGACAATGGGCGCAGCGTGGACGGCCTGTCGTCACCCTGGATCGGCAGGATGTCGCAACGCTGACCGGCGCGCGCGGCTATCTCGGCGGCTGGATGGACCGTTCCGGCGGCGTACTCAATCCGGTCGCCTATGCACGCGGATTGGCCGATGCGGCGGAAAAGGCCGGCGCGCGGATTTTCGAACAGGCACGTGTCACGTCGATTGATCGCGTGGCCGACGGCTGGGCGCTGAAAACGCCATCGGGCTCGGTGCGCGCCGCCAGGGTGCTGATCGCCACCAACGCCTATGGCGGGTCGCTCGATCCGTCGCTGCAGCGGACTTATTTTCCGCTGAAGGTTTTCCAGATCGCCACGGCGCCGCTACCACTCGAAATCCGCACGCGTCTGCTTCCCGGGGGGCAAGGCGTCGGCGACACCAGGCGCAATCTCTTCACCTTCCGCTTCGATGCCGATAACCGGCTGATCAGCGGCGGCATGCATATTCTAAGCGCCGGTGCCGACAGACGCGTACCGCAAACAATCTGGCGCCGGCTCGCCGCCCGTCTCGACCTGCCCGACCTGCCCCCGCTTGTCTATGGCTGGTCGGGAATGGCCGCCGTCGAGCCGGATTTCCTGCCGCACCTCCTGGACCTCGGCCCGGGCCTGATCGCCGGCCGCGCCTGCAATGGACGCGGCATCGCCGTGACGACGGCGATGGGCAAGGTACTGGCCGACTGGGCCGCTGGAACCGACGCCCGCGAGTTGCCACTGCCTTTCGCGCCACCGGCGCCGATTCCGTTTCACGCCCTGCTGCGACACGCACCCAACATGTTGCTCGGCTGGAGCATGCTGCGCGACCGGATGGACGAAACAGCATAGGCCGACCGGGCCTGCCGTCCGATCAGTTTGTCGTGCGAAGATTTTCGGAGAGAACCGCGGCCGCCACGGCGATGTCCTGTTCAAGGGATACACGAACGGCCGGACCGTTGCGCTGTTCGAGCGCGGCGACAATCCTGTGATGTGCGTCATTGGACTGCGGAATGTAGCGATCGGCCCGCATCAGGAGCTTCAGATAAGGTCCGACGCGCCCCCAGAGATCGCGGATCATGTTCAGGAGGATCGGCGCGCCGGCGTGCTCATAAATAGCAAAATGGAAGGCCTCGTTCAGGGAAAGATAGGTCCTGGCGTCCTGCGCCTCGATGGCGCGTTGCATGCCGGCGAGCGCGACCTGTATGTCGGCCAGCGCGCTCTCACTCATGCGCGTGGCGGCCATCTCGCCCGCCAATCCCTCGACGGCGATGCGGATGCGCGTCAGTTCCGCGAAGGCGGGCCCGGACAGCAAGGGCACGATGATCGAGCGGTTGTTCTGCATTTCCAGAAGCCGCTCGGCGACCAGCCTTTGCAACGCCTCGCGGATCGGGGTGGTCGAAATGCCAAAGGTTTCCGCGAGCTTGCGGATGACCAGTGTCTGGCCCGGGCTGAAACCGCCTGAAATCAATTCCTGCTTCAGCGCGCCATAGGCGCGGTCGTTGAGGGTTTGATGCTCGAGCTTCAGCATGCGCCCGCTCAGCTCACCATGCCGACAGCGCGCGATCGAGCGTCTCGGCCAGCTGCTCGGCATTGTCCCTGGCAAAGGGCAGCGGCGGCCTGATCTTCAGGACATTGCCGCGCGGACCGCAGGACGAGATCAGCACGCCATCCTCGCGCATGGCTTCAACGACGGATGTGGTCTTGGCAGCGGTGGCCTCATCCTCCGCCGTCAACTCGACGCCGAAATAGAGGCCGTTGTGCCTGACATCGGCCACCATGCCGTGGCGGCTTTTCAAGGCGTCCAGCAGTTCTCCGGTATAGGCGCCGACCGTGCGCGCGTTCTCGATCAGCCCCTCGCCCTCGATCACGTCGAGCACGGCGATGCCGACAGCGGCCGCGACCGGATTGCCGCCGAAGGTATTGAAGTAGCCGGTGTTCGAACCGAACGAGCTCACAAGCTGCGGCCGCACGATCACCGCGCCCATCGGATGTCCGTCGCCGATCGGCTTGCCCATGGTGACGATGTCAGGTTCGAGGCCATAATTGGCGAAGCCCCACATGCCCCGGCCAAGCCGGCCGAAACCGGACTGGACCTCGTCGGCAATGACGATGCCGCCCGCCTTCCTGACGTGATCGGCCGCCTCGCGCATGACTGCAGCATCAGGGAAGAAGATGCCGTCGCTGGAAAAGGCGGAATCGAGAAGCAGCGCCGCCGGACGGATGTTTCGCGCGCGCATATCCTCGATGGCGGCGGCGACATTTTTGGCGAAATCATGCGCGGGGCGGCCGCCGTCACGGAAGGTGTCCGGCGCCGCCACGGTCCGGTGTTGCGCGGGCACGCCCTTGGCCCCGACCGCCGCCGGCGACAACTGCGCGGTGGCGATGGTGGCGCCGTGATAGGCGAATTCGGTGATGATCACACCGGTGTTGCCGCTGGAGTGCTGGGCGATGCGGATGGCGAGATCGTTGGCCTCGCTGCCGGTGCAGGTAAACATGGCATGGCCGAGATGGGGCGGCAGCGTGCCAAGCAGCTTTTCGGCGTAATCGAGGATGATCTCGCTGAGGTAGCGCGTGTGCGTGTTGAGCGTGGCGGCCTGTCCCGACAATGCCTCGACGACGCGCGGATGGCAGTGTCCGACCGAGGCGACGTTGTTATAGGCGTCGAGGTATTTTCGGCCCTGGGCATCGTAGAGCCAGACACCGCTGCCACGCACCAGATGGATTGGGTTGCGGTAGAAGGCGCGATAGGTCGGCCCGAGCAATCTGGCGCGGCGTTCGAGCAGCGCGTGCTCTTGTGCGGAACCTCCGGTATCGGCGGAGGCACTTGCGGGCGAGGACTGGGACACGGGGCATCTACTCCGGCTTGGAATGGTCGAGAAAATAGCGGCGGGCGTCAGCGGACGATAGACCGTCCAGCCGTTCAAGCGAGGTCCAGACCTCGGTGATGAGGCGAAGCACATAGTCGCGCTTGGCCGGAAACCGTTCGGCCTGCCAGCTGGCAATGTTGGCGATGAGCGCAAGCCGCGCACGAATGAGGTGGAAGAGGATGCCAAGCTCTTCGATTTCGAGCGGCTGCACCGACTGATAGCCGGCGACGAAGCGGGCCGCGGGCGCCAGAGGGTGAGCTTCAGCCGGCCAGCGGTAGACGGCACCGATGGCGAGGTCGCAGATCAGCGGCGAATGGATCATGTCGCCGAAATCGAGGATGCCGCTCACCACTTCCGGCCGCGCGGCATCCATCACCACATTGTAGGAGTTCATGTCGTTGTGGACGATCTGGGCGCGCAGGCCGGGGATCACCGGCGTCGCATGTTCCTCGAAGGCGTCGATGACGCGCTCGACCATGGCGCGATGGCCGGCATCGGCGATGTGCGCCAGCATGGGCCGCGTCTTGGCGACCTTGCGAATGTCCCACAAAAGGTCGCTGCCGGCGGCCGGATGGAAGAAGCCGCGCAGTGCCCGGCCAAGCCGGGCGAGGAAGATGCCAAGATTGCGGTCCTGCGCCGCTGACGTGGGCGAGCGCGAAAGCAGCTGGCCGGGCAGATAGCTGACCAGCCGGACGATGCGCGGCGGCGATCCGCCGACGCCTACCATGAACTGTGCTTCGCCTTCGACGCTCTTGCGCACGGAAGGAACTGGCAAGGAAGGGTCGACCGTCAGAATGTGGTCGAGCGCCTTGTTCTGGAAATCGGTGAAGCCGGCCTCTTCAGCCGGATGCGAGACCTTCAGGACGAACTCGCCCTCGCCTTCGGTCTGGATATGGAAATTATGGTCGCGTTCGCCCGGCAGCGGGCGCGCGCTGCCGGTGAGCCCATAGTGCCGGCGCAACAGGGCAAGCGCCTCGGCGATCGAGACATCAGGCGCATCCTCCGCAAGCGTCTCGCCGAAGGCATCCGATACGGCTGCGTTCATGGCCTGACCTCGGCATTTATGGGTTCAAGACCGCACCAGTCGGCGATGAAGAGCGCAATGGTCTGCGTGACCTTGCGCACGGAGTCGAGATCGACGGCCTCGTCATAGCCATGCGGCATGCGGCAGATCGGGCCGTAGACGATTGCGGGCGTGTCGGCATAAAGGCCGAAGAAGCGCGCATCGGTGGTGGCCGAGGTGACGTGTTCCGTCAGCGGCTCACCCCACACGGCGGTGTGGCTGCGCCGCAGCACGGCTTCCATCTCGTCGGCGCCCTCCAGCACATAGCCCTCGGCCATGAAGCCGTTATAGGTCATCCTCGGCGGACGATTGGCGAGGAACGGATCGGCGCGAGCCGCATCCGCGATACAAGCTTCCAACTCGGCCCTGGCGTCCTCGAGCTTCTGGCCGGGATAGGTCGCGACACGCATCTCGAAGACGCAACGCGCCGGAACGCTGGACGTCCACTCGCCGCCTTCGATCTTGCCGAGATTGAAGCGGATCGGGTGCGGGTGATCGCAGAAATGCCTGTCGTCGACCTTTCTCGCATTCCAGACGATTTCGAGTTGCTTCAGCGCCTGGATGATGAGGAAGGCCTTTTCGATGGCATTGGCGCCGGCCGAGAAGGCGCCCGACGCGTGCTGCGGATCGCCATCGACTTCGACCCTGAACCAGATCGGGCCGACCTGCGCCCGCATCAGCCTTGGCTCCAGCGGTTCGGGAATGAAGGCGGCGTCGGCGCGGTAGCCGCGCTGCAGGCAAGCGAGCGCGCCATTGCCGGTGCACTCCTCCTCGACGACCGACTGCAGGAACACTTTCGCGGCCGGCTGATAGCCAAGGCTGCGCAAGGCGGCCAGCGCATAGAGGCAGGCCGACAGGCCAGCCTTCATGTCGCCGGCGCCGCGGCCATGCATCCAGCCATCCTCGATCACCGGATCGTAGGGGTCGCGGACCCAGCGATCGAGCGGTCCCGTCGGCACGACATCGATATGCCCGTTGAGGATCAGCGAGCGGCCGGTGGCGTTTTTCGGCGTGTGAGTGGCGACGACGTTGAATGCGTCGTCATAGGAAACCGCAACGGGAGAAAATCCGGGCAGGTCGCGGATCGCGTCGACATCGACACGCCACATATCGACCGCATAGCCATCGGCTTCATAAGCCGCCGCCATGAAGGATTGCGCGGCATGCTCCTCGCCGCGTTGGGAGGGAAAGCGCACGAGATCAGCCATAAAGGCGAGCTGACGGTCGAAACCATCGTCGACCGCCCGCAAAATGGCCTCATCCGCAATTCGCCCAGGCATGATATTCCGCTTTCCTGTGAATGGTGTATCATATCTCATATGCCATTTCCCGAAAAGGCAAGAAGACAGGCCGGCCAAAATTATGGCCCACCCCCGCAGCCTCTTGGCAGTCGGCCGCAGAATTGGCATCAGCTTCTTGACATGCCGGCAGGCCGTGCGGCGGAAGATCGAGGACAGATGCAAGTCACCGAAGGCACATTGCCGGATGAAATCACCGATCTCGCGTCCGGCTACCGGCGTATTCCGGCCGGCAAGATCGTCAATGCGGTGACGTGGATGGAAGTGCGCGCGCCGGTGCAGGGTCTCGCGCATCCGCTGGCGATGACCCGCGTCACCAACCCCGAGCCCGCCTTCTACCGTTCGGTCTTTCTCGAGATCGGCGCTCCCTGGCTGTGGGATCGCGCCGCCGAAATGTCGGACGCCGACATCGCGGCGCATTTCGCCGACCCGCGCCAGCATCTCTATTACGGCCACGATGAAAGCGGCAGCCATGTCGGCATGGCCGAATTCACTGTCGCCGACGTGAACGAGATCGAGATCACCTATTTCGGTCTCTTCCCTTCCTTGACCGGCCGAGGCCTTGGCAAGCGACTGATGGCGGGCGCGCTCGATCAGGCATGGCGCCTAAAGCCGGAGCGTGTCTGGCTGCACACCAGCAGCATCGATCATCACAGCGTCATTGGCTTCTACCGGGCTTGCGGGTTTGAACCCTTCGCGGCCGGCTTCGAGATCACCGACGATCCGCGGATCAAGGGAACCCTGCCGCGCGATTGCGCGCCGCAAATTCCGCTGATCGAAACGGAATGGGTGCCCGGCGCCAGATGAGACCGTCTTCGCAACCCGCGGGCCAGGCATCGCCCCACCACCGAAGGTGGGTACGGCGCGAGCGCATCCTGTCGAGGCTGGAGCGGCATGTCGACACGCGCATCGTGCTGTTTGCCGCGCCCGCCGGCTTCGGCAAGTCGACGACGATGGCGCAATGGGCAGCCGAGGTCGCGCGCCACGGCCGGCTGACGGCATGGCTGTCCTGCGAAGCGACGGACAATGACGAAGGCGCCTTCCTGTCGCATCTGGTTGGGGCGCTGCGCCATCTCGTGCAGAACCCGGCCGAGCTCGACCTCGCCTTCCAGTCGAGCCCGATCCCGCAGCTTGACGTGGTGTTGGCGGCCCTTGTGGCGGGTCTTGCGGCACGCCATGCCGACATCACCCTGTTCTTCGACGATTATCACGCTGTCGAAGCACCGGCGGTGAAGCGGTTCATGGAGCGCCTGACACGGCAGGCCCCCGCCAACGTCGCCTTCGTCATCGGTTCGCGCAACCTGCCCGACCTGCAGCTCGGCAAGCTCAGGGTACTCGGCGATGTCTTCGAGATCGGCCCAGACGATCTGCGTTTCGCCTCGTCCGAAGCCGAAGCCTTCTTCAACGACAAGCTTGGCCTCTCGATCGGCAGCGGCACGGTGGAAACCTTGTGCTCGCGCACCGAAGGCTGGGCCGCGGGCTTGCAGCTCGCCTCGCTGTCGCTCAGCGCCGCCCATGCGCCCGAAACTGTCATAGGCAATTTCACCGGTGCTAACCGCAACGTCGCCGACTTCCTGATGGGGGAAGTGTTCCTGGAACTGCCGCCGGCGCTGGCGAAGTTCCTGCTCTACTCCTCGATCTTCGAGCGTTTCAGCGCCGAGGCCTGCCGGGCGGTGATACGCGCGGCGGACGCCGAGGCTGCTATCACCGAGATCGAGACCCGCAACCTGTTCCTGGTGCCGCTCGACGAGGAGCGCCGCTGGTTCCGCTATCATCATTTGTTCCATGACTTTCTCAGCCGCGAGATGGAACGGCGCGAGCCGGAGATGATCGCCCCGCTGCATCTGGCGGCTTCGGAATGGTTCGGCGAACGCAAGATGCTGACCGAGGCCATCGGCCATGCGCTCGCCGCCGGCGACCAGGCCCGCGCGGCGGTGTTCGTCGAGAACAACGCGCTCGAACTCATCGCCCAGTGCCAGTTGCTCTATGTGCGCCAGCTGCTGGCGCTGCTGCCGAGGAAACTGATCGACCAGCGCATCCGGCTGCAGCTTGTCGTGCTGTGGTTGGCAGTGCACTCGAGCCAGCCCGAGATTGCCCAGCAGACGCTCGCCAACGCGCGCAAGCTGGTCGAGACCGGGCCGACTGACAGCAATGACCCGGGCACGCTGACCGGCACCACGATCGAGGCAGAACTCGAGGTCCTTGCCGCTGCGGTCCACAGCACGCTGGAACAGTTCGAGGACGCACGCGACACCGCGCTGGCCGCGCTGCGCATCATCGCGCCCGATGCCTGGTTCATGGAAGGCGCGACCGCCAACGTCATCGGCTATAATCTCTATGCGTTGGGCGACCTCGAAGGCGCGCGCGCGGCGGTCGACGCGGCGCGCAAGGCGCATGAGCGAAGCGGCAGCCTGCTCGGCGTCACCATCGCCAATTGCTACATGGCCGTCATCGAGCGATCGGCCGGCCGGCTGCCGGCCGCCGAACGGCTGCTGCGCAACGCGATCATCGAAGCCAGGACGCGGATCGGCGCAAACTCCTATGCCGAGGCGCTCGCCGGAACGCTGCTTGCCGAACTCGCCTACGAGACCAACGCGTCCGGCGAAGCACTGGCGCTGGTCGAGAATCTCGGGCCGCTGATCGAGGGTGCCGCGGTCATTGTCTATCCCCTGGCCAGCGTGCCGACCTATGCCCGCGTGCTGCAGCTGACCGGCCGGGGCGACGCGGCCCTGGACATGCTGGAGCGCGTCTACCAGCGCGTGCGCGGCTCCGTCTACCGCCGCCTCGCTTCGGTGCTGGTGCATGATCGCATCCGGCTGCTGCTCGACCAGAACCGCGTCGTCGAGGCACGCGCATTGCTGAGCCAGCATCGCGGCGAAAGCGCCGAGACCGTCCCAACTGTCGCCAACGAATTTGAGTTCTTCGCCGAAGGCCGGCTGCTGACGGCGGAGAAATCCTACGCAGGGGCGGCGGCGATTTTCGACGCGCTGCTGGAGCGAACGAAAGGCAGCGGGCGCATGCGCCGGCACATACTGGCGCAGATCCTGCGCGCCAAGAGCGCCGGCCATGACCAGCGCGAGGCCGACCGGCATCTGCTCGAAGCACTGCGCCTTGCCCAGCCCTCCGGCTTCATCCGCTCCTTCGTCGATGAGGGCAGGCCCGTCGTCGAGGCATTGATGCGGCTGCGCGCGGCACAGGCAAAGACCGACCCGGCATTGTCGGCCTATGCAACGCGCATCATCGATGCCGCGCAGACACCGCCGGTGGCGACGCGCAAGCCGGCCATCCCGGTTGCCGAGAAGGAACAGCTCACCCAGCGCGAGTCCGAGCTGCTGCACTGCTTGTCGGAAGGCATGTCCAACCGCGATATCGCCGTTGCGCTGTCGGTGAGCGAAACGACGGTGAAGTGGCATTTGAAGAACATTTTCGGCAAGCTCTCGGTATCCAACCGCGTCCAGGCCGTGCGCGCCGCGCAGGCCGCCACAAACGTCCGCACCCCTCCGAAAGGAGGGGCATAGATTGCAGACGTGGCCCCCTCTTTAGGGTCGGGCCAGGCGATTGTTAGCCTGCTAGCGTCATCTGGTTTTCGGAGGATGCCGCGGATGGCGACAGGCTACGTCTTTCACGAACAGCTGATGTGGCATGATACCGGCTCCAGCGCCGACATGATGCCGCCCGGCCGTTTCGTGGAGCCTGGCCGGCATCTGGAATCGCCTGGCTCGAAGCGCCGGCTGAACAACCTTATCCAGGTGAGTGGCCTGTCGCGCCATCTGGTGCCGATCATCGCCGAGCCAGTGACGGTCGAGGACCTGCTGCGCGTGCACACGCAGCGCCATATCGACGATATCCGCATGCTCAGCGAGCGCGGTTCCGGTTTCGCCGGGCCGCAAGCGCCGATCGGCCTCAACAGCTTCGATATTGCCCTGCTGTCCGCCGGTACCACTTATGCGGCGATGCGCGCGGTGCTGACCGGCCGCGTCGACAATTCCTATGCGCTGGCGCGTCCCCCAGGGCACCATGCCGAACCCGATCGGGCCATGGGCAACTGCCTGTTCTCCAACATCGGCGTGTCGGTGCGCCGGCTGCAGCATGAAGGCCTGCTCGGCCGCGCCGCGGTGGTCGACTGGGACGTGCATCATGGCAACGGCACCGAGACAGTGTTTTATTCCGACCCGTCTGTGCTGACGATTTCCCTGCACCAGGACAATCTCTATCCGACCGGGCGCGGCGCGCTGGCCGACAACGGCAAGGGCGAAGGCGAAGGTTACAATATCAACATCCCGCTGCCGGCCGGCAGCGGCACCGGCGCCTATGAAGCGAGCTTCGACCGCGTCGTCGCCCCGGCGCTGCGAGCCTACAAGCCGGACCTCGTCATCGTCGCTTCCGGCTTCGACGCGTCGGGCTTCGACCCGCTCGGCCGCATGATGCTCAACAGCGAATGTTTCCGGCGCCTGGCCGCGCGCATGGTGGCCCTGGCCGCCGAGGTCTCGAACGGGCGCCTGATGATGACGCATGAAGGCGGCTACTCCGAAGGCTACGTGCCGTTCTGTGGCCACGCCGTCATCGAAACCTTGGCCAATCATCGCACCGAAGTGGTCGATCCCCTGTCGGAGCATATCGACGAATGGGCCGGCCAGGATTTGCAGCCACACCAAGCCAAGGTAATCGACGCCGCCGAAGGCCTGCTCGCAGGCCTGCGCCATCGCCTCGCCAGTGCGGCCTGACGCGATGGATTTTGTCGTCACCACGCTGCTCAATGCGCTGACGCTGATCAGCATCCTGATGCTGGTCGGGCTCGGGCTGGCGATCAGCTTCGGCCTGATGAACGTGACCAATCTGGCGCATGGCGAGTTCGTCACCGTCGGTGCCTTCGCGGTCTATTTCGTCCAGAGCATCGGCGGCTCCTTCTGGCTGGGGCTGCTTGCTGCCCCGATAGCCGGCGCGGTGGTCGGCTGGATCCTGGAATTCGCCATCATCCGCCACCTTTACTCGCGGCCGGTCTCGACCGTGCTCGCCACCTGGGGTGTCAGCCTGATCCTGCAGCAAGGGCTGGAGCTGACATTCGGGCTTGGCGCCAAGCCGGTGACGCCGCCGATCGAGGGTACGTTGGACCTGTTCTTCACTGTCTATCCGGCCTACCGGCTGATCCTGATCGGCATCGCCATGCTGACTTTGCTCGGCGTGGTCCTGCTGATCAGCCGCACATCCTTCGGGCTCGACATCCGCACCGTCATCCAGAACCGGGAAATGGCCGAGGGCGTTGGCATCAACACGCGCCGCACCTACGCCATCGCCTTCACCTTCGGCGCGGCAATCGCGGGCCTGGCCGGCGGGTTGGTCGCGCCGCTGGCGATCGTGCTGCCGCAGATGGGGGTGAACTATCTCGCCAACGCCTTCTTCGTCGTCATCGTCGGCGGTGTCGGCTCGATCGGCGGCCTCGTCGCCGGCAGCGTCTTCGTCGGCGGGCTGACCAGCATCCTCAACTACCAGATCTCGCCATCGCTGGCGCAGGCGATCGTGCTGCTCGCGGCCATCGTTGCCGTGCGGCTGCGGCCAAACGGCCTGTTCAACGGAGCGTCGCGATGATCGCCCGCGACCGCAACTGGCTGCTGGTCTTCGCCGTCTGCGTGGCGCTCGCGGTTCTCTATCCCTTCATCGCCGACGGCTATCAGTTGACGGTGATCCGCGATGCGCTGATCTTCGGGCTGTTCGCGGCGAGCCTCGACTTCTTCTGGGGCCGTACCGGCATATTGTGCTTCGGCCACGCCGCCTTCTTCGGCATTGGCGGCTACATCATGGCGCTGGTCACGCTCAACGACGCCATTCCTTTCGGCAGCGTGCTCGGCATCACAGGCGCGGTCACGGGTGCGGCCTTCGTCGCGGCCATCATCGGCTACTTCCTGTTCTTCGGCGGCATACGCGGCAGCTACTTCACCATCGTCACCCTCGCCATGGGCGTCATCTGCCAGCAGGCCGCGGTCTCCTGGAGTTCGGTCACCGGCGGCGACAGCGGCCTGATCGGCATCCCGCCGATCGCGTTCGATATCGGCGGCCTGCATGTCGACCTCAGCCAGGACCTGCCGAGCTATATCTTCGTCGCGGCCATTGTCGCTGTGGCCGTTCTGGCGTTGTGGTCGATCAGTCGTGGCCGCCGGGGCACGGTGCTGACCGCAATCCAGGACAATGAGGTCCGGGCGGCAGCACTTGGTCACAATGCGCCCTTGCGGCTGCTTGTCACTTTCGTCCTGTCCGCGGCGATCGCCGGCCTTGCCGGCGCGTTCTATGTCTGCATGGCGGGGCTTGTGGCGCCAGATCTCTCCGGGCTGCTGCTGTCGACGGAAGTCATCGTCTGGGTGGCGGTCGGCGGGCGCGGCACGCTGCTTGGCCCGGTCCTGGGCGCCATCGCCATCCAGCGCGCGCAGCAGACCATCAGCACCTTCAATCCGAGCCTGTGGCCGCTGCTGCTCGGCTGCGTCTTCGTCATCATCGTCTTTGTGCTGCCGGACGGCATCCTGTCGATCTACGCGCGGCTGAAGAGCCTGTTCAAAGGCCGGAGGCACGCGCGATGAGCGACGTCCTGCTCCAGGCCGAAAATGTCGGCATCCGCTTTGGCGGCCTGCAAGCGCTGGAAGGGTTGAACCTGACGGTGCGCGACAAGGAACTCTGCTGCATCATTGGGCCGAACGGCGCCGGCAAGAGCACCTTCCTCAACGTTTTGACCGGCACGCTTCGCCCGACCAGCGGCAACGTTCGCTTCCTTGGCCACGACATTGCCGGCCTGCCGCTGCACCGCATCGCCCGGCTCGGCATCGCCCGAAAATTCCAGATCCCGTCGGTCTTCCCGAGCCTCTCGGTTGAGGACAATCTCAAGGTCGCACGGTGGGGCGCCCCATCGCCGGCCCGGCCAATCGGTGAATTGATGGAGTTGGTCGCGCTGACCAATCGGGCGGCTACATTGGCCGGCGAACTGGCGCATGGCCAGAAGCAATGGCTGGAAATCGGCATGGCGCTGGCGATCGAGCCACGGCTGCTGCTGCTCGACGAGCCGACCGCCGGCATGACGCCGCAGGAGACGCTTGCCACAGCCGAAATGCTGCTGCGCCTGAAGGGTGAGTTTTCTATCGTCGCCGTCGAGCACGACATCCGCTTCGTGCGGGCGCTGAACTGCGAGACGCTGGTGCTGCATCAGGGCCGCCGGCTGCGCAGCGGTCCTTTCCACGACATCGAGGCCGACGAGATGGTCCGCGACGTCTATCTGGGGAGGCGCTGACCATGCTGCGGACACTCGCCGTCTCGGCCGGCTATGGCCCGCTCCCCGTGCTGAACGGCATCGATATCAGCGTGGCACCAGGCGAAGTCGTCGGCCTGCTTGGCCGCAACGGCGCCGGCAAGACGACGCTGCTGCGCGTCATCGCCGGCGCCTTGAAGGCAAGCGGCGGTGCTGTGGTTCTCGGCGACCAGGATCTCACCAATGCCCCGGCCTTCCGCCGCGCGCGGGCGGGCATCGCGCATGTGCCGCAGGGCCGTGGCATTTTCAATCGGCTGACCGTGCGACAGAACCTGGAGGTCGGCATCCGCGCCGCCAAGGACCGTGGCGACGGCGGCATTCCGGGCGACATTTTTGGTTATTTTCCCATCCTGCGCGAGCGCGAGACGCAGGTTGCCGGCACGCTCTCGGGCGGCCAGCAGCAGATGCTGGCGATCGGCCGCGCGCTGTGCGGCCTGCCGTCGGTGCTGCTGCTCGACGAGCCCTCGGAAGGCATTCAGCCCAACATCGTGCAGTCGATCGCCGAGCTTGTGCCGCGCATCGCCCGCGAGCGCGGCATCGCGATCGTTCTGGTCGAGCAGAATCTCGATCTCGTTCTCAAGGCGGCGGACCGCTGCCTGGTGATGGAGAAGGGCAGGATCGTGCACGAGGGCACGCCCGAAGCATTCGCCGACGAGACCCTGCTGAAGGATCTCCTGGCTTTGTAAGGCGTGCATGGGGCGCGCCTGGGATTGGAAGGGAACACAACAATGATAAGCAGAAGAACTATCCTGAAATCCGGCGGCGCCGCGGCCGCCTTCGCCATCGTCGGCGCGCCGTCCATCCTGCGTGCCGCCGATACGGTCAAGGTCGGACTGTCGATCCCGATCACCGGGCTGCAGGCGATCCTCGGCGAGACGCTGCTCAATTGCTACAAGCTCGCCGCCGCAGAGCTCAACGCCGCCAACGGCATCGGCGGCCGCCAGGTCGAGCTCTTCATCGAAGACAACCAGACCACGACGAAGGGGTCGATCGACAAGGCGCGCAAGCTTCTCAACGAAGACAAGGTCGACGTGATCATGGGCACGATCATCTCGCCCGAGCGCAGCGCCACGCTGTCGGTGACCGCGAAAGCCAAGAAGCTGTTCTTCTACCCGACCAATTTCGAAGGTGGCGAATGCAACCGCTACTTCGTCGCCACCGGCCCGATCCCGATGCAGCAGGTCGACCCGATGATGCCATGGGTGGCCGACAACCTCGGCAAGACGATTTACATCATGGCCTCCGACTATGCCTGGCCGCAGAAGATGACCGAGGCGATCACCTTGGCTTACGAAAAGGCCGGCGGCAAGATCATCGGCGCCGACTACTATCCGTTCGGTACCACCGATTTCGGCCCGGCGTTCCAGAAGATCAAGTCTCTGAAGCCCGATGTCGTCTGGTCGATGGTGGTCGGCAACGACGCCGTCACCCAGCTCAAGCAGTACCGCAGCTTCGACATCAAGCAGCCGCTGATCGCGCCGCTCGACGAGGTCTTCAACAAGGACGCGCTGCCGCCCGGTGTCGCCGCCGGCACCTACGCGCCGCAGCCCTACTGGATGGCGCTCGACAATCCGGTCAACAAGAAGTTCATCGCGAGCTTCCGCGAAAAGTTCGGCCAGGAGAAGATGGTCAACGGCATCGGCGAAGCCGGCTACAACGGCCTGCATCTCTATGCTCTGGCCGCCGAGAAAGCGGGCTCGCTGAAGGACGACGATGTGCTGAAGGCGCTGCCGACGATCGAGTTCGACGCACCGCAAGGCAAGATCCGCGTCGATGCCTCGAACAACCACACGCTTTGCCATTCCTATGTCGGCAAGGCGGCGGCGGACGGCATCGGCTACGAGATCGCCAAGGATTTCGGCACCATCGCCCCGGTAACGCCTTACTGCAAGCTGTAGGCCACAACCGGTCTGACGGCGGTGGTGCCGCTGCCGTCAGCTCGCCTTTGGCGCCGGCAGGCGCTCGCGCAATTCGTCGACAAGCACCCTGGTGTTTTCGGAATAGTCGATCGGCACGACGACGAGGTGGACCCCACCACCGGTGAAGGCCTGTTCCAGCGTCGGTTGCAGGTCGGCGATCGCGCCGACCCTGGTCCCCTTGGCGCCATAGGCCTCCGCGTATTTGACGAAGTCGGGATTGCCGAAGGTCATGCCGAAATCCGGGAACTCGTCGACCGCCTGCTTCCAGCGGATCATGCCATAAGCATGGTCTTCCAGCAGCAGGACGACGAGGTTGAGCTTGAGCCTGACGGCGGTCTCCAATTCCTGGCTGTTCATCATGAAGCCGCCGTCGCCGCAAATGGCCATGACACGGCGCTGGGGATAGAGCAAAGCCGCCATCATCGCCGACGGCAGGCCAGCGCCCATGGTGGCGAGCGCATTGTCGAGCAGCAGCGTGTTTGCCATGCGCGTGCGGTAGTTGCGCGCGAACCAGATCTTGTACATGCCGTTGTCGAGCGCGAGGATCCCCTCGGCCGGCATCACGGCGCGCACGTCGTGCACGATGCGCTGTGGCGTGAAGCGGTCTTCGGTGGCGCGCGCGGCGATGCGGCTCAGAATGCCTTCGCGCAGCGGCAGCAGAGCTTGCGCGTTGTGGATCTTGCCTTCGACGCGGTCCGCCAGCAGCGCCAGCGACGGACCGAGGTCGCCGACGATCTCGGCCTGCGGAAAATAGACCTGCTCGACGTCGGCTGAGTGGTAGCCGACATGGATGACCTTCGGTCCGTTGGCGCCCATGATGAAGGGCGGTTTCTCGACCGTGTCGTGGCCGATGGTGATGATCAGATCGGCCTGCTCGATGGCTTCGTGCACATAGTCGCGTTCCGAGAGTGCCGCCGTTCCCATGTAGAGTTCGGTGCCGCCGGGCACGGTGCCCTTGCCCATCTGAGTGGTGAAGTAGGGGATCTGCGTGCGCAGCACGAATTGGGCGATGTCAGGGGTGACGCGCGGGCGCGACGCCGCCGCGCCGAACATCAGCAGCGGACGCTTGGCCTCGACGATCATGCGGGCGGCGCGATCGAGCGCGGCCGCGCTGGCTATGGGGAGGTCGACCGGGTGTGTCGGCACCAGCGCGACCGGCTCGCACTGCGCCGCCGCAATGTCTTCCGGCAGCTCGAGATGCACCGGGCCGGGGCGCTCCTCCTGCGCGACGCGGAAAGCTTCGCGCACCAGCGAAGGGATCATCCTGGGCGAGACGATCTGGCGCGACAGCTTGGTCAGCGGCTTCATCGCCGCGACGATGTCGACGATCTGGAAGCGCGCCTGCCGCGACGACAGGATGCCCTTCTGGCCGGTGAGCATGATCATCGGCATGGCGCCGAGCAGCGCATAGGCCGCACCGGTCGTCAGGTTGAGCGCGCCGGGGCCAAGCGTGGTGATGCACACACCCGGCTTGCCGGTGAGCCTGCCATAGGTGGCGGCCATGAAAGCGGCCGCCTGCTCGTGGCGGGTCAGGATGAGCTGGATCGACGAGCCGCGGATGGACTCGACGATGTCGAGATTCTCTTCGCCCGGAATGCCGAAAATCCGATCGACCCCTTCATTCTCGAGGGCAGCCACGAACAGATCCGAACCCTTGGTCATCAACCGTCTCTCCTGGGATGCGCGCATTCCGCCAGCCATCTTCATATGGCAGGGAAGGCGATGCCGCAAAGAGGGCTAGTCACCTGCTGGCGATCACGCCATCATTTTAGGCAGGGCGGCCGCCAATGCGTCGACGGCCAGCCGGACCTTGAGCGGCAGATGCGGCGTCTGCAGCCACAGCGCATGACAGTCGTAGGGATAGCGCGGCTGGTCCGGCAATAGTGCCACCAGCGCGCCGGCCTGGATTCGTTCGCGAACCAGCCAATGAGGCAGCCACGCGAGGCCCATGCCGCCGACGGCGGCATCGGCGATGGCATCGAGATCGTCGAGCCGCAGCCGGCCGTTTGGCATGAGTTCGAGCGCGGCTTGTCCCTCGCGCGGAAACAGCCAGGGCTGAGCGATCATGCCGAGCCGGCGGTAGACAATCGCCTGATGACCGGCGAGGTCCTCGATCCGCCGTGGTTCGCCATGAATTTCCAGATAGGAAGGCGCGGCACAGACGACCATGTCCTGGCGTGCAACGCGGCGCGCAATCACGCCGGCCTTGTCGTCCAGTTCACCGGTCCGAATGGCGAGGTCGTAGCCATCCTCGGCGAGATCGGCGAAGCGGTCGCTCAGCGACAGGTCGAGCTCCAGCATCGGATACCGCCGCGCCAATTGCAGCAATAGAGGGGTCACGCAGTGGCGGCCGAAATGCGCCGGCATGGTGACGCGCAATTTTCCCCGCGGTTCCGAGAGCTGATCAGCAGCAAGCGCATCGGCGGCTTCGGCCTCGGCCAGCACCAGCCGGCACCGCTCATAATAGGCGCGGCCGAAATCGGTCAGGCTCTGGCGGCGCGTGGTCCGGTTGATGAGACGCACGCCAAGCCTGTCCTCAAGAAACCGGACATGCTTGCCGACCATCGGTCCGGATAGATCGAGCACGGTGGCCGCCGCCGCGAACGAACCGAGATCAACGGCCCTGACGAACACGGCCATGCTTTCAAGCCTATCCATTTTCGAAACTCCTGGTTTCTACTGCACAATATAAACAGCCATTTATCGCCAACGGGCTTCGCCTCATAGCTCATTCGGTTCAGATAATTTGGAGTGAGCAAAATGACCCGTATCGTCCGCTTCCACCAGCATGGTGGTCCCGAGGTCCTGCGCATCGAGGAGGTCGATCTTCCCCCGCCGGGCCAGGATGAGGTTCAAATCCGCGTCAAGGCACTCGGCCTCAACCGCGCCGAGGCGCTGCTGCGCGCGGGCAGCTATATCGAGACACCCGTGCTTCCCTCCGGGCTTGGGCTGGAAGCGGCAGGCGTCATCGAGACAATTGGCGAAGGCGTGACCGGGCTGAGCCCCGGCGATGCCGTCAGTGTCATCCCGCCGCAATCGATGGTTCGCTGGCCGGCTTATGGCGAGCTTGTCACCTTTCCCGCCGGGCTCATCGTCAAACACCCGCCGTCCCTCGACTGGGGGACGGCAGCGGCGATCTGGATGCCGTACCTCACCGCCTATGGTGCGTTGATCGAGATCGCCAAGCTGGGTGGACAAGACTTCGTCGTCATTACCGCCGCCTCCAGCAGCGTCGGGCTCGCCGCGATCCAGATTGCCAACAGGGTTGGTGCGACAGCGATCGCGGTGACGCGGACGTCAGCGAAGAGGCAAGCACTTCTCGACCCCGGCGCAGCGTATGTGGTGGTGCTCGAGGAAGAGGAACTGGCGGAAAGACTGGGCCAGATCGCCGGGCCGCAAGGCGTACGCGTCGTGTTCGATCCGATCGCCGGGCCGATCTTCGAGCCGTTGACCGCGTCCATGTCGTCGGGCGGCATTTTGATCGAATACGGTGGCCTCAGCCGCGAGCCGACGCCGTTCCCGTTGCCTGCGGTGCTAGGCAAGACACTGACGTTGCACGGTTATCTCGTCCACGAGATCACCGGAAATCCGGAGAAGTTGGAGGGTGCCAAGGCGTTCATCCTCCAAGGGCTTGAGGACGGCACGCTGAGGCCGATCATCGACAGAACGTTTCCCTTCGACCAGATCGTCGAGGCGCATTGCTATCTCGAATCGAACGAGCAGTTCGGCAAGATCGTCATGACGGTTTGAGCAGCAATCATTCTCACCGGCAATATTACCCCTTGAAGGCGCCGCCCCGCATTCCTAAATCCCGAATGCGGGCCGGGCCCCTCTGACTGTCGCTTTTCGGCGACCGTGATGTCGGACCGCTATAACGGGCCCCTTTCCATTCTTTTCGGTCGAGCGGGCTCATTCCTTCATTGGTTCGGAGCCCCTGATGACATCATCTCTGCTTGGTATGGTTTGCCCCTCCTGCCGCGTCGCGCTCGTAATGAGCGAACGCCAGGGGATCGAGATCGACTATTGTCCGCAGTGCCGCGGCGTCTGGCTCGATCGTGGCGAACTCGACAAGATCATCGAGCGCTCCGGCAGGGATGCGCCGCCCGCGCCGCAACCACAGCCGGCAGCATTCTCCCAGCCGCACCATGGCCGGGACCGCGATGACGACTATTCCCGCTCGCATGGCCAACGCTATCCGAAGCGGAAGAAGTCGTTCTTCGAAGAGTTGTTCGACTGATCGCATGACGCCCGCCACCCGGCCGACGTTTTGCTGAAATTTCCGAAACCACATCGATAAAGGTCACCCCGATGACTTCCCGCACAAGCCGATTTGCCGCCCTCTTCGCTGGACTGTTCCTCGCCTTCTCCATGGTCGCGATCGATCATGCCGGCGCATGTAGGCGCGGCGCGGCGGCAGCTTCGGCAGTCGCGGCACGCGCACCTTCCAGTCGGCACCGCCGACCAGGACCGCGCCGGCGCCGACCGCGCCGGTCGAGCGTTCGATGACACCCAACACCGGGGTCAACAATGCTGCCCGGCAGCCGCAGGCCGGCCCGCAGAGGCCTGGCTTCATGAGCGGCTTCGGCGGAACGATGATGCGCGGCCTGCTGCTCGGCGGCCTGATCGGACTGCTCGTGGGCCAGGGCTTCGGCGGCCTCGCCGGCATGTTCGGATTCCTGCTCCAGGCCCTGCTCATCGGTGGCGCCATCATGCTGGCCATCCGGTTCTTCCGGTCGCAATCTGCGCGTGGTCCCGCGCCCGCGCTCGCCGGCATGGGCAATGCCCAGGCTGCGCGGTTCGAGAACCGCGCAACGGCACAGAAGGAGACCGGAACCGGGGGTTCCTTCACGATTCCCGGCTTTGGCGGCGGTTCGGGCGGAGGCCATGAGGCCACCGGATCCGAGGAGATCACGCTGGCCCAGACGGACCTCGACGCCTTCCAGCAGTTGTTGACCGAGGTCCAGGAAGCATTCGGCCGCGAAGACCATGCCGCATTGCGCCGGTCGGTGACGCCCGAGATGGTGTCCTATCTGTCGGAAGAACTGGCCGACAATGCCCAGAAAGGTCTCAGAAACGAAGTGTCCGATGTCACCCTGCTGCAGGCCGACATCGCGGAAAGCTGGCGCGAGGATGACCGCGACTACGCCACGGCCGCATTGCGCTACGAGTCTCGCGACGTGACGCGCGAACGGGCGAGCGGCAAGGTCGTCGACGGTGACGAGGATCATCCGACAGAGGCGACAGAGTTGTGGACGTTCACGCGCCAGAATGGCTCGACCTGGAAGCTCTCGGCAATACAAGAGGCTTGAGTCCGGCGAGCCTGCTGGCGATCAACCCACGATCTTGACGCACATCGGCGTGCCGATCTCGATGGCGCGTCCGGTGTCGGTCAGCATGCCGGTGCTGGCATCGCGGGCAAAGATCAAGATGCGGTCGGCGTTCTGGTTGGCCGAGAACAGATGACCGCCCGACGGTGTCAGCGCAAGGTTGCGCGGCGTGGCACCCCCGCAAGGAACATAGCCGACAAGGCGCAAGCCGCCGGTCTCCTGATCGACCGCCATGATGACGATGCTGTCGTGGCCGCGGTTGCCGCCATAGACAAAACGGCCATCCGGCGAGATCTGGATATCGGCGCAGTGGTTGGTCTCACGCGCCTCGTCCGGCACCGCCGGCTTGATGTCGATGATCGACAACCTGCCGGTCGCATTGTCGAGTGCCATCGAGACAATCGTCGAATCCAACTCGTTCATGACAAAGACGAAGCGGCCGTTCGGGTGCAGGGCGATGTGACGCGGACCGGCACCCGCTGGCAGTGCGGATTCGGCGAGCTTCACCAGACTCCCGTCCTGACCGATCCGGTAGGACACCAGCCGGTCGATGCCGAGGTCGGCGACGATTGCCGTTCCACCGGCAATGGTTTCGTTGACGCTGTGAGCATGCGACCGCTCCTGCCGCGCCGCATTCGTTCCGGTGCCCTTGTGCGACACGCTGGCCAGCGGCGCGGAAGGTCGGGTTGTCGATGTCGTTGGTCTCAGCCAGCTTTTGAACAGCCAGCGTCCTTTCATCAAAACTGTAAACACCAAGACCAACACCGCGGGCGCCCTGAAAATACGGCGCCTCGCGGTTCAGACTGCCGACAAACACCAGACAGGCATTCCAGACACCGCGCATGATTTCCTCCTGCCTGCCCGCGCTGCCGCGCGCCAAACCCGTTCAAAATTTCGCCTGTCCTTGCTTGCAACGCAACCCCATATGTGAAAATAGTATTTACAAAAGAAGATTGACGGGAGGAGACGTCGTGCAGTCAGGCGCCTTGATGCGTGCTCGAATGATAGACCGGGCGTTCTCGCGAGATCGGTGGATTGCGCCATGAACGATTTCGCGCCAACCGTCGGCGTTGCCTCGACGCACCCTGCGAACATGCCTGCCGATCATGCCGCCCTGCCGGTGTGGAACGCCGAGAACTGGTTCTACGAGGACTGGCCGGTCGGCCAGAAAATCCGCTCGTTGCGCCGCACCATGGCCGAGGGCGACAGCCACCTCTTCAACACACTGGTCCTCGACATCCACCCCTATGTGCAGGACCAGATGTTTGCCGAGAGCGAGGGCATTTTCGGCAAACGGCTGATTGCCGGCGCGTTCGTCTTCTCGGCGGGCCTCGGGCTGGTCGCCACCAACTGTGTCAACGCCTTCTCCTATGGCTACGACAAGCTGCGCTTCATAAAGCCCGTCTTCATTGGTGACACGATTTATTCGATCCGCTCCAACCTCGACAAAAAGCCCCGCTACAAGGAGATGGGGCTGATCCGCGCCAGCTACGAGGTCTTCAAGGGTGAAGGCGAACTCGTTTTGTATTGCGAGCATTTGCAGACGGTGAAATACCGCAACCCTGCTGATTTCGTCGGCAAGACGGAGAAATGAAGATGCCGGCAGCAGCCGAATTGCCGCTTGCCGGCCTCGTCGTCGTCGACATGAGCCAGTTCCTGTCCGGGCCGTACTGCTCGCTCAGGCTGCTCGATCTCGGCGCCCGCGTCATCAAGATCGAACGTCCTGACGGGGGCGACCTGTCGCGCCGGCTCTATCTCAGCGACACTGAGATCGGCGGCGATTCCACCATCTTCCATGCCATCAACCGGGCCAAGGAAAGCCTGGCCATCGATTTGAAGAACGAGGCGGACCTCAAGGCATTGCGCGGGCTGCTGGCCAAGGCCGATGTGCTGATTCAGAATTTCCGGCCGGGTGTCATCGAACGGCTCGGCCTCGACTACGAGGCCGTCCGCCAGATCAATCCGCGCCTGGTCTATGCCTCGATCAGCGGCTATGGCGAGGAAGGTCCCTGGGTCAAGCGGCCCGGCCAGGACCTGCTGGCGCAGTCGCGCTCCGGCGTGATGTGGCTGAACGGCGACGAGGACCAGGGGCCGGTGCCGTTCGGCCTCGCCATCGGCGACATGCTGGCGGGCGCGGCCTGCGCGCAAGGCATATTGGCCGCGTTGGTTCGGCGCGGCATCACCGGCCAGGGAAGCCATATCGAAACCAGCTTGTTGGAAGCGCTGGTCGACTTCCAGTTCGAGGTGCTGACCACGCATCTCAATGACGGCCGCCGCCTGCCCAGACGCTCAAGTTTCCGCAGTGCGCATGCCTATCTGTCGGCGCCTTACGGCGTCTATCCGGCCAAGGATGGCTACCTCGCCATCGCCATGACGCCGATCCCCAAGCTGGCCGACCTTTTGTCGCTCGGAGAACTGGCCCCCTATCGCGACAGACCGGCATCGTGGTTCACCGCGCGCGACGACATCAAGGCAATCATCGCGCGGAGAATTGCCACCAAGACCATCGACGAATGGCTTGATATCCTCGAACCAGCCGACAT
This sequence comes from Mesorhizobium sp. M8A.F.Ca.ET.207.01.1.1, assembly GCF_004794715.1. Lineage (NCBI taxonomy): Bacteria > Pseudomonadati > Pseudomonadota > Alphaproteobacteria > Hyphomicrobiales > Phyllobacteriaceae > Mesorhizobium > Mesorhizobium sp. M8A.F.Ca.ET.207.01.1.1. The sequence goes on from NZ_SRUS01000005.1 coordinate 397,336, forward strand.
CTGGTGCGCCAAGGTGCTGACCTGGCCCGAGATGCTGGCAAGCGAAGGCTTCCAGTCGCTCGACATGCTGCAGACGGTGACGCGCGAGGATGATGTTTCCATCCTCACCACCAGTTCGCCGCTCAGGGTCGATGGGATCAGAGCCAAGGTCGACCGCGCGGCGCCGCGCATCGGCGAACACAGTGCGAAAATCCGCGCGGAGTTCGATCTGTGAGCGTGCATAAACTCAAGGGCATGACCTGGAGCCACCCGCGCGGCTACGATCCGATGGTCGCGTGTTCATCTCGGTGGGAGCAGAAAACCGGCGTTGCCGTCGAATGGGACAAGCGCTCGCTGCAGGATTTCGAATCTTTCCCGGTCGAGGAATTGGCGCGGGCCTATGATTTGATCGTCATCGACCATCCGCATGTCGGCCAGATCACGGCGGAGCGCTGCCTTGAACCGCTCGATGTCGCCGGCCGCGAGGCCGAGCGCGCGGCGCTCGCCTCGGGCAGCGTCGGCCAGTCCTATCCGAGCTACAGCTGGCAAGGCCGGCAATGGGCGTTTCCGATCGACGCGGCGGCGCAGGCGCAGGCCTGGCGGCCGGATGCGCTCGATGCGCCGGCAACGACGTGGGGCGAGGTGCTCGATCTCGCCCGGCAGGGCCGTGTGCTGCTGCCGCTGCGGCCACCGCATTGCCTGATGACCTTCTACACGCTGGCCGGCAATCTGGGACGTCCTTGCGGGACCGACCCGTCCCACGATCTCATCGATACGGAGACGGGCAGCGAAGTCTTCGAGAGGATGCGCGAGATCGCGGCGCTGCTCGACCCGGCCTGTTTCGACATGGACCCGATCGCCGTTTCGGAGCGCATGGCCGAGGCCGGCTCCCGCATTGTCTGCGCACCGCTGATCTACGGCTATGTCTCTTATTCGGCGTCGGGTTTTCGCGCGAACAGGCTGGCCTTTGCCGACATCCCGGTCATTGGTTCCGATGGTCCGATCGGCTCGGCACTCGGCGGCACAGGCATAGCCGTTTCAGCTTTCTCTGAGGCTAAAGAGGCGGCGATCGATTTCGCCTATTGGGTCGCCAGCTGCGATGTCCAGCGCGGCATCTATGCCGCCGCCGGCGGCCAGCCGGGCCACACGGCTGGCTGGGAGGACCAGGCTGTCAATGAAGCGACCGGCAGCTTCTATCGGGACACGCGCGCAACGCTGGAGGGCGCCTGGGTGCGGCCGCGCCATGACGGCTACATGGCGTTCCAGCAGGCGGCGTCCGACCGCATCAATTCCGGGCTGACCTCCGGCCATCCGGCCGGCCAGGTCGTCGCCGATCTCATCAGCCTGTTCCGGGCCAGTACCCAGGCGCCCACCTGAGGGACCTGAACTGCATCGTTACTTCAACCGCCATAGCCTGCGGGCATTGCCCGACAGCAGCCCGTCGCGCTCCGCGACACTGCAGCCCGAAAGCAGCGCATGGGTCGCCGCCACCCAGGTCGACAGACCGCCGCCAAGCGTGCAAACGGGCCAGTCGCTGCCCCAGACGACACGGTCCCAGCCAAACGCACCGATCGTGTGTTCGACATAAGGCCGCAGCGTCTCGACGGTCCAACTGCCGGGATCGGCATAGGCGACCACGCCTGAAATCTTGGCCATGACGTTCGGACGCCGCGCGATCTCGCTCATATGTTCGCGCCAGGGATGCTCGGCGTTGCCCTTGATGTCGGGGACGCCGCAATGATCGAGCACGAACTGGACATCGGGAGCCAGATCGGCGAGCGCGATCGCCCTGGGGATCTGGTGCGGCAGCACGACGAGGTCGAAGGTCAGGCCGGTGCCGCCAAGCCGCTTGATGTTGTCGCGGAACAATGCCCCTTCCGAAAGCTCATCCGGCACGACGTGAAGGACGCGGCGGAAACCCTTGACGAAGGTGTTCGCACGCTGGCGTTCGAGATAGGCAGGAAAGTCACCCTCTTCCGGTCGGCAGGATGCGATCACCCCGGCCAACATGCTGCCGGACTGCCGCGACAGGCCTTCGACACGGGCGGTTTCCGCCTCTATGTCGGCCGGATCGACATCGACCTCCATATGCAGCACGCGCCCGACACCGACACGCTGGGCCTCCACCGCATATTCCTCATAGGAGAAATCGCGGTTCAGCGCCGGCACGCCGGCAAGCCAGGGATAGCGCAGGGCCGAGCGATCGATGAGATGCAGATGGGTGTCGATGATCATGGCGAGGCTCCTCCGATAGCTTTTTTCAGATCATCTCACGGAGGAATTCTTCATTCAAATAAGAATTCACGCCGCTGAGCCGACAGCCGACCCGGCCAGATGCGACAGCTTTTCGCAGGTTGCCAGCAACAGCTCGATGGTCCGTGTGATATCGGGCGCGGACGGCGCATTGACCACCGTGATGTAGGGGATGGATAGCGCCGCGATGGCCTTGCCGTCGGAACCGCGCACCGGGGCCGAGAGGTTGAAGACGCCTGCCGTCTGCATGGACGCCATCATCTCGTAGCCGCGGTCGCGGATCTGGTCGAGACGGGCGAAGAACTCGGCCGGCTGCGCCGTCTTGTCAGTGCTGCGGACGTGCTCGGAAATCATCATCTGACGCTCTTCCGGCGAACGGAAGGCGAGCAGGACGTGGCCCGAACCGGTGTCGAACAGGCTGATGTGGGAACCGACGCGGATCGAGATGCCCCAGTAATTCGGCGCTTCCTGCTGGCCGATCACCACGGCGGAACCGCGATCAAAAACAACGAGTTGGTTGGCCTGCTGCGAGGTCTCGGCAAGCTCGCGCATCAGCGGCGTCGCATAGGAAACCAACCGCCTCACCGGCGCGTGCAACTGGGCCAGGCCAAACAGCTTCAGTGTCAGCGAATAGCGGTCGCCATCGAGCCGCGTGACGTAGCCGCGCCGCACCAGCCGGTCCAGCATGCGGTAGAATTCATTGGGGCTGCGGTCGAGCTTCTTGGCGATTTCGGCCTGGGTCAGGCCGCCGTCGACGCCCGCCAGCAGTTCAAGAATGTCGAGCCCCTTGTCGAGCGCCGGCGCGCGGTAGCGCTCGTCTTCGCTGTCGTCCATGGCCCATCCCTCCAGTGAATTCAGCTCTTCATATACGCAGGAACGCCGCCGGCGGAAACAAATTTCGCCTTGACGTACGTATGAATGTTTTGTTTGTATATGAATGTAGCATCTTTTGTCACGTGACGAGTTGCGGGCGCCATCGAGGCGCACCCAGGGAGGATATCGATGAACAGACTGCTTTCCGGCGTGTGCGCCGGCGCATTGGTGCTTGCGTCAGGCGCAGGCGCAGCCCTTGCCGGCGACCTGCCCGGCAAGTTCGAGGGCGTGACCGTCGACGTGAAGCTGATCGGCGGCCAGCAATATGAAAAGCTCTACGAGCGCATACCCGAATGGGAGAAGGCGACGGGCGCCAAGGTCAACATCCTGACCAAGAAGAACGGCTTCGACATCGACAAGGAATTGAAGTCCGACATCGCCTCGGGCAGCACCAATTGGTGCGTCGGCTGGAACCATTCCTCGTTCGCGCCGCAATATACGGGCCTCTACACCGACCTCAGCAAACTGCTGCCGAAGTCGGAGATCGACGCCTTCGTACCCTCGACCATCAAGGCGGCAACCATCGACGGCAAGCTGGAGATGCTGCCGCGCGCGCAGTTCGACGTTTCGGCCCTCTACTACCAGAAGAGCCTGTACGAGAACGCCGACAACAAGACCAAGTTCAAGGCGAAATACGGCTATGACCTGGTGCCGCCGGACACCTGGAAGGAAGTCACCGACCAGGCCGAGTTCTTCGCCAATCCGCCCAATTTCTACGGCACGCAATTCGCCGGCAAGGAAGAGGCGATCAACGGCCGCTTCTACGAGATGGTTGTCGCCGAGGGCGGCGAATATCTCGACAAGGACGGCAAGCCCGTCTTCAATTCCGAGGCTGGCATCCGGGCACTCGACTGGTTCGTCAACCTCTACAAGGCCAAGGCCGTTCCGGCCGGCACCACCAACTATCTCTGGGACGATCTCGGCCAGGGCTTTGCCTCCGGCACCGTCGCCATCAATTTGGACTGGCCGGGCTGGGCAGGCTTCTTCAACGATCCGAAGTCGTCGAAGGTCGCCGGCAATGTCGGCGTCAAGGTCGCGCCGAAAGGCTCCGCCGGAGTACGCACCGGCTGGTCGGGCTTCCATGGATTCTCGGTGACCGAGAACTGCCCGAACAAGGAGGCTGCCGCATCGCTGGTGTGGTGGCTGACCAACGAGGACAGCCAGAAGTTCGAGGCCGCCGCCGGCCCGCTGCCGACCCGCAGCGCGGTCTGGGACTGGGACCTGCAGCAGGCGGCCAACGATCCCTACAAGAAGGAGGTTCTGTCGGCTTTCCAGGAAGAAGCCAAGCACGCCTTTGCCGTGCCGCAGACGCCCGAGTGGATCGAGATTTCGAACGCCGTCTATCCCGAGCTGCAGGCCGCGATCCTCGGCGACAAGACCTCCAAGCAGGCACTGGATGAAGCCGCCGCCAAGGCGACGCAGATCCTGCAGGACGCCGGCAAACTCTAACCAATGCTCCAAAGGCCGCCTCTCCCATCGTGAATGGGGGAGGCGATCGCGTCTTGCCGGTACTGTTCACCGGATCGGGCCTCGGCCCAACATTGCATGCCAGACACCAAAGGACCCCGATGAAGGGCTTCAAGCCATCCGCGCCATTCCTGCTGCTGCTTCCGGCTATCATCGTGCTGGCGGCGGTCGTCGTGGTGCCGTTGCTGCTCTCGCTCTATTCCAGCTTCACGCCGTTCCGGCTGACCAAGCCCGAGACGTTTTTCGTCTTCGTCGGTTTCCGCAACTATCTTTCGATCCTAGGCAACACCGATTTCTGGTGGGCGTTCGGGCGCACGGTTCTGCTGCTGACGATCGCGCTCAATCTCGAAATGCTGCTTGGCCTCGGCCTGGCGATGCTGGTCGAGAAGGCGACGCGCGGGCAGCGCATCCTGCGCACTCTGATGATGTTTCCGATGATGTTCTCGCCGATCCTCGTCGGCTTCCAGTTCAAGTTCATGTTCAACGACAATATCGGCCTGGTGAACAACGCCCTGCAGTCGCTTGGCATCACCAGGGATGCCATCCCCTGGCTGATCGAAGGCCATCTCGCCTTCATCGCCATCTCGATTGCCGAGATCTGGTCCTCGACGGCGATCTTCGCCATCCTGATCCTCGCCGGGCTGCTCGCCATGCCCAAGGAGCCGATCGAGGCGGCGCGCGTCGATGGCTGCACCCCGTGGCAGACATTCCGCTATGTGACGTGGCCTTTCGTCATGCCATTCGCCTACATCGCCATGACCATCCGCTCGCTCGACGTCGCGCGCGCCTATGACATCGTCAAGATCATGACCGATGGCGGGCCGGCGGGGCGCACCGAGCTGTTGTGGACTTTGGTGGCCCGCACCGCCTACAGCGACGGACGCATGGGCATGGCCAACGCCATGGCCTATTTCTCGATCCTGCTGTCGATCGCCTTCACCGTCTATTTCTTCAACAAGCTCGCCGCGGCGCGCACGCAGATCGGCGCTGAGTGGTGAAGGGCGGAGTGGTGAAAATGGACGAGAATTCTTCCGCCCGCCTGAAGCGCCGGCTCTTTGGTATCGTCTATCGCGTCGGCCTGTTCCTGGCGATGCTGACCATCTGCCTGCCCGGCCTCTGGATCGTGCTGTCGTCGCTGCGGCCGACGGTCGAGATCATGGCCAAGCCGCCGGTGTGGATCCCGCAGGATATCTCGTTCGACGCCTATGTCGCGATGTTCTCAGGCATCGGCAAGGGCGGCATCCCGGTCATCGAATATTTCCGCAACTCGCTGATCATCTCCGTGACCTCGACGGTGATCGCGGTCGCCATCGGCATGGCCGGCGGCTATGCCTTCGCGCGTTACCGCTTCCGCGGCAAATCCGGCGTTTTCCTCGGACTGATGCTGACGCGCACGGTGCCGGGCATCGCGCTGTCGCTGCCGCTGTTCTTCCTCTATGTGCGGCTCGGCATCATCGACACGCATTTCGGCCTGATCCTCGCCTATGTCGCGCTCAACGTGCCTTTCACCATCTGGCTGATCGACGGCTTCTTCCGCCAGGTGCCGAAGGACCTTGCGGAAGCGGCGCAAATCGACGGCTGCACGCGCTGGCAGGCCTTCTGGCAAGTCGAGTTTCCGCTTGCCGGCCCGGGCATTGCGTCGGCGGCAATCTTTGCCTTCCTGACCTGCTGGAACGAGTTCGCATTGGCCTCGCAACTGACCCGCTCGGTCAGCGCCAAGACGCTGCCGGTCGGCCTGCTCGACTACACGGCCGAGTTCACCATCGACTGGCGTGGCATGTGCGCGCTCGCCGTGGTGATGATCATTCCGGCGCTCACCCTCACTTACATTGTCCAGAAACACCTTGTCGGCGGCCTGACCTCCGGCGCGGTGAAAGGCTGACCCCATGGCAACGGTTTCCCTCAAAAAACTGACCAAGCGCTACGGCAATATCGGGATCGTGCATGGCATCGATCTCGATATTACCGACCGCGAATTCATCGCGCTGGTCGGCCCGTCCGGCTGCGGCAAGTCGACGACGCTGCGCATGATCGCCGGGCTGGAAGAGATCAGCGCCGGCTCGATCGAGATCGGCGGGCGCGTCGTCAACGATTTGCCGCCGCGCTCGCGCAACATCTCCATGGTGTTCCAGTCCTACGCGCTCTACCCGCATATGACGGTGCGCGAGAATCTAGGCTTTTCACTCAAGATCGCCGGGGCCGCCAAGGAAGACATGGACCGCCGCGTTGCCGAGGCTTCGGCCATCCTCGGCCTCGACACACTGCTCGACCGCCGCCCGTCGCAACTCTCCGGCGGGCAACGGCAGCGCGTCGCGATGGGCCGCGCCATCGTGCGCGATCCTGATGTCTTCCTGTTCGACGAGCCGCTCTCCAACCTCGACGCCAAACTGCGCACGCAGATGCGCACCGAGATCAAGAAGCTGCACGCCAAGGTGCAATCGACGGTGATCTACGTCACCCACGACCAGGTCGAGGCGATGACGCTTGCCGACCGCATCGTCATCATGCGCGACGGCCACATCGAACAGGTCGGCACGCCCGACGAAGTATTCCGGCGGCCGGCGACACGCTTCGTCGCCGGCTTCATCGGCTCGCCGCCGATGAACCTGCACGAGGCGACGGTCGACAATGGCCAACTGGTTTTCGCCAGCGGCGAAAAGCTGCCTTTGCCCGCCCAGTTCAAGGCCAACGTCGCCACCGGCGACAAGGTCGTGTTCGGGCTGCGGCCCGACGACATCTATCCGACCGGCCATGGCATCAGCTCCGGTGGTGCCGCCGACGTGCATCAGATCGAACTGCCGATCACCGTCACCGAACCGCTCGGCAACGAGACGCTGGTGTTCGTCGAGTTCAACGGCAGCGACTGGGTCTCGCGCATGTTGAACCCGCGACCGCTGAAGCCGGGCGAACAAGTGGCGATGAGCCTCGACCTGTCACAGGCGCATCTGTTTGCCGCCGACACCGGCAAGACTTTGCGGAGATGACGGACATGGCCAAGATCGAAAAGATAGAGTTGCGGATGGTGGACCTTGTGCCCAAGGTCAAGCGCACCGACGCTATCCAGAGTTTCGTCAGCCAGGAAACGCCAATCGTGACGATCACCGATTCCGACGGCGCGGTCGGCACCGGCTACAGCTACACGATCGGCACTGGCGGTTCCTCGGTGATGCGGCTCTTGTGCGACCATCTGGCGCCGCGCCTGATCGGCCGCGACCCCGACATGATCGAGGCGATCTGGCACGATCTCGAATTCGCCACGCATGCCACCACGATCGGCGCCATCACCGCCATCGCCATCGCGGCGATCGACACGGCGCTCTGGGATCTCAGGGCGAAGAAGCAGAACCTGCCGCTGTGGAAACTGGCCGGTGGCGCCAAGGACCGCTGCCCGCTCTACACGACCGAGGGCGGCTGGCTGCACATCGAAACGCAGGCGCTGGTCGATGATGCGCTCGCTGCCAAGGCCAAAGGATTTCGCGGCTCGAAGGTAAAGATCGGCAGGCCGCATGGGTCCGAGGATCTTGCGCGCCTGTCGGCGGTGCGCAAGGCGGTGGGCGACGGCTATGAGATCATGACCGACGCCAATCAGGGATTTTCGGTCGACGAGGCGATCCGGCGTGCGGCAAGGTTGCGCGAACTCGACCTCGCCTGGATCGAGGAGCCGCTGCCGGCCGACGACATAGACGGGCATATCAGGCTGTCGAACTCGACGCCGACGCCGATCGCGATCGGCGAGTCGCTCTATTCCGTCCGCCATTTCCGGGAATACATGCAGAAGGGCGCCTGCTCGATCGTGCAGGTTGATGTCGGCCGCATCGGCGGCATCACGCCCTGGCTCAAGATCGCCCATGCGGCAGAGGCCTTCGACATTCCGGTCTGCCCGCATTTTCTTATGGAATTGCATGTCAGCCTGACCTGCGCTGTTCAGAACGGCAGGTATGTCGAGTACATTCCGCAACTCGACCAGTTGACCGGCAAGCACATGCGCATCGAGGATGGGCACGCCCTGGCGCCCGACGAACCGGGTATCGGCATCGACTGGGACTGGGACGCGGTGAAGAGCATGAGCATCGCCGAATTCACCACGACGATCACGGCATAAGGGAGCTGATATGCAGCGGATGGGATTTGTACTGGGGCTAAAACCGGAAAAGGTCGAGGAATATGTCCGCCTGCACGCCGCCGTCTGGCCTGACGTGCTGACAATGATTTCGGCCTGCAACATCAAGAACTACTCGATCTACCTGAAAAGGCCCGAGAACCTGCTGTTTTCCAATTTCGAATACCATGGCACCGATTATGCCGCCGACATGGCCAAGATGGCCGCTGATCCCAGGACGCAGGAGTGGTGGGCGGTCTGCATACCTTGCCAGGAGCCGCTGGCGACACGCAAGGAGGGCGAGTGGTGGGCCGCGATGGACGAGGTTTTTCACCATGACTGAAGGGACTGAGGGCGGTTTCGACCCTGCCTCGCTCGTCCAGTCCTGGCCCAAACCCTCAAAGTCCCGGCCGATCGTCACCTTCGGCGCCGGCTCCATCGTCGGCGATGCGCATTTTCCCGCGTACCGGAAGGCGGGATTTCAGATCGCCGGCCTCTATGATCCGGACCAGGCCAAGGCGCGGGTCCTGGCCGACACATGGGGTGTGACGGCGTTCCGTTCGGCGGAAGAAGCCGCTGCAGTGAAGGACGCGATCTTCGATCTGGCAACGCCACCGGGGCGGCATGCCGAGATCCTGAAGGCTCTGCCCGACGGTGCGTTCGCACTGATCCAGAAGCCGATGGGCAACTATCTCGGCGAAGCAACCGAAATCCTCGAAATCTGCCGCGCCAAGAAGCTCAAGGCGGCGGTGAATTTCCAGCTGCGCTTCGCGCCGATGATGCTGGCGCTGAAGGACGCAATCGCCAAGGGTTGGCTCGGCGAGGTCGTCGACTTCGACGCCTGGCTGGCGCTGGCGACGCCGTGGCAGTTGTGGGAATTCCTGCTCAAGGCGCCGCGCGTCGAGATCGCCATGCACTCGATCCACTATCTCGACCTGATCCGGCAATTGCTCGGCGATCCCAAGGGCGTGCATGCCAAGACGCTTGGCCACCCCAACCATAAGGTGGCGCAGACGCGCACCAGTGCCATTCTCGACTATGGCGACACGGTGCGCTGCGCGCTGTCGATCAACCACGACCACAAGTTCGGGCGCCGGCACCAGGCCTGCGAGTTCCGCATCAGCGGCACCGAGGGTGCGGCCTATCTGAAGCTCGGCCTCAACCTCGACTATCCCAAGGGCGAGCCGGATATTCTGGAGATCTATCCGAAAGGCGGGAGCGATTGGATATCAGTGCCTTTGGCCGGCGAATGGTTTCCCGACGCCTTCGTCGGCCGCATGGCCAATGTCCAGCGCTTTGCATCAGGCGAAGACGATGAGTTGATCAGCTCGGTCGACGACGCCTGGAACACAATGGCGCTGGTGGAAGCGGCCTATCGTTCGAGCGCGGCGCCTGCGACGCCGATCGCGGAAAGGCCCTGATGGAACAGATCACCTATTTCGAGGACTACGAGATCGGCTCGTCACGCCTCACCAGCGGCCGCACCATCACCGAGACCGACTTCATCGTCCATGCCGGCCACACCGGCGATTTCTTCCCACACCACATGGACGCCGAATTCATGAAGACGACGCCGTTCGGCCAGCGCATCGCGCATGGCACGCTGGTGTTCTCGGTCGGCATCGGACTGACGTCGAACGTGATCAACCCCGTCGCCTTTTCCTATGGCTATGACCGGCTGCGCTTCATCAAGCCGGTCTTCATCGGCGACACGATCCGCACGCGCACCACCATCGCGGCCAAGAAGGACGATCCGAAGCGGCCAGGGTCGGGACGCGTGATCGAGCGATGCGAGGTCATCAACCAGCGCGGCGAGGTGGTGCTGGCGGCCGACCATATCTACATCGTCGAACGCCAGCCGGCGCAGAGCTGAGCTTAGCGCCTACGAACCGGTGGCACGCTTGGTAACGCGCTCCAGCCCAAGCAGCAGGACCAGCGTCGCCGCCACCAGGATCATGGTCAGTGCAGCCCCGGCAAAGATGTCACCACGATCGGTGAGCGAGAAGATCGACACCGGCAGCGTCACCCAGCCCGGCGGATAGACCATCACGGTCGCGCCAAGCTCGCCCATGGAGAGCGCGAAGCTCAATCCGAAGGCTGCAACCAGGTAAGGCGCGAGCAAGGGCAGCGTGACATGCCAGAGCCGGTAGGCTGGCCTCGCGCCAAGGCTTGACGCGACCTGCTCGAAGTCGGGCGACAGCCGCGCAAGTCCCGCCGAGACGTTGCCGAAGGTGAAAGCCGAGATCAGCACGAAATGCGCGATCATGACGATTGCGATCGTGCCGTTGAGCAACAGCGGCGGATGGCTGAACGCAACCAGCAGGCCGAGGCCGACGGACACCGACGGCACGGCGCTCGGGATGAAGAACAAGAGGCCGAGCAGCCGCTTCAAGGCCGGCCCTTGCAGGCGAAGCGACAACGCCGCCCAGGTACCGCTGATCAGCGCCAATGCACTTGCGGCGAAGCCGGTGACGAGGCTCGCCTTGACCGCGTTCCAGGCCGCGCCCTTGGCGACGTCGGCATAGTGCTGCGTGGTCAAGCCATTGGGAAGCACGCCGTTCCATTGGTCGGCAAGGCTGGACAAGAGGATGACCGCCAGCGGCGCCAGGAACAGCACGCCGAAGATCAGCGCGAAGATCACCCAGGTGATCAAGCGGCCGGAGCGCGACCAAACCAGCATGGCTAGACTCCCAACCGGCCGGCGGCAAACCGGTAGAGACCGAACAGGCCGAGCGACAGCGCGATGTTGACCACGGCGATGATGCAGGCGACCTGGTAGGCCGATTCCTGGATCGCCTTGCCGTAGATCAGCAGCGGCAGCGTGATGACGCCCTTGGCGCCGATGAACAGCACGATGCCGAACTCGTTGACGGTCAGCAGCAGGCAGAGACTGCCGCCGGCGATGAGCGCGGGCACCGCCGCCGGCAGGATAACCTGGCGCACGATGCGAAACGGCCGCGCACCGAGTACGCTCGCGGCTTCGATCTGGCCGCGATCGACCAGCGAGAAAGCGGCGAGCAGCGGCCGCAGGATGAACGGCGTGTACACCGTGACTTCCGCCAGCACGACGCCCCAGGTCGAATAGAGGAAATCGACCGGCGGCAGCGGCAGCGAGAAGGCCTCCACCAGCCCCGAGTTGAGCATGCCGGCGGAGCCGTAAAGGAAGGTGAAGGCCAGCGTCACCAGGAAGGTCGGCAGGGCGATGAAGGTGTCGATCAGCCGGGCGATGAAGCCGCTGCCGGGAAATGGCACGAAGGCGAGGATCAGCGCCAGCACCAGGCCGACGATCAGGCATCCGGCCGTCGCCGCGACCGAGATCGTCACCGTGTTGACCAGCGCGTTGAGGAAGAAGCGCGAATGCAGGACGCGGATGATCTCCGCGACATTGGCGACACCGCTGTCGTCGAGGAACGCCTGACGTACAATCAGCGCCAGCGGGTAGAAGAACAGCAGCGCCAGCAGGGCAGCCGGCGGCACGATCCACAGCCGGCCCGGCTCTCGCTTCCTGGCCATCGGAGCACCAATGGCGAGCGCTTCAGACACTGGCGTCTTCCGGAAGAAGTGACGTATCCGCCGGCGCGAAGAACAGCGGCACCTTCGTGCCGGTTTCGGGCAAGGCGACAGGCAGTTTCGTTGCCGAGACGCGCACCGGCGTGCCGCCGACATCGAGCACCAGATGGGTGAGTTCGCCCTGCCAGTGCACTTCCCTGAGCGTGCCGACAATGCGGTTGGTGTGCTCGCTGTCTGCCGTGAGGCTCAGATGCTGCGGCCTGATGCAAAGCAGGCTCTTGTCGCCGGCCTTCTCGTCGCGACCGGCACTGGTGAGCACGGCATCACCATGCCTTGCCGTGGCGAAGCCTTTCGGGCCGGCGGCTTCGGCAACCGTCACCGGCAGAAGATTGGCGCGGCCGAGGAACTCGGCGGTGAAGCGGTTTGGCGGGCGACGATAGAGTTCGGTCGTTGGCCCATGCGAACAGACCCTGCCATCGCGCATGATGGCGATCTTGTCGGCAAGCGTCAGTGCCTCGGTCTGGTCATGCGTGACATAAAGGATGGTCAAGCCGGGCAGGCTGCGGTGCAGGCGAGCGATTTCCTCCACCATGTTGCGGCGGATCTGCGCGTCGAGCGCTGAAAGCGGCTCGTCGAGCAGGAGCACGCGTGGCCGCACGGCAAGGGCGCGGGCAATCGCGACGCGCTGCTGCTGGCCGCCCGAAAGTTCGCGTGGATAGCGCCGGGCAAACGTCGCCATGCCGACGGTGGCGAGCGCATCCTTCACCCGTTCGCCGATCAGCGCCTTGTCGGCGCCTTGTGCCCGCAGGCCGAAGGCGACGTTGTCCTCGACCCGCATATGCGGGAACAGCGCGTAGTTCTGCACCACCATGCCGAGCCCGCGTTCGTAAGGGGGCAGATCGGTCACGTCGGTGGCACCGATGCGGATGCGGCCGCTTCTCGGCCGCACGAAGCCGGCAACAGCGCGCAGTGCCGTGGTCTTGCCCGACCCGGAGGGGCCGATCATCGCCAGGATTTCGCCCGGCGCGATGTCGAGGGTCAGCGGATGCAGGACCACATGTGCGCCGTAGGCGACAACGACCTTGTCGAAGTGGACGTTGGAGCCGGCGCCGCGAACTTTCGCGGCGTCGATATCCGTGACTTCAGAACCCGTGAAGGCGGCTGCCGACATGGTGTTGTTCTCCGGACTGTTTCCTTGGCGGATCAACTTCCGGTCGCTTCGTTCCATTTCTTGACGTAGTCGGGAAGCTTGCTCAGCGCCTCGTCCCAGTTCGGCGACCAGATGGTCAGGCCCTTCATGGCCTCCTGCAGCTTGGCGAAGTTGGCGTCGGACGGCGTCACGTCCTTGCGGGCGGGCACGCCGATGGCAATCGAGCTTACGGTCGACTGGGCTTCCTTGGACAGCAGGAAATCGATCAGCTTCTTGCCGTTGTCGCCATTCGGTGCACCGGTGACCAGCCCGATTTCGTAGGGCAGCGCGAAGGTGGAGCGCACGCCGTCAGGCCCCGCCGGCCAGAACACCTTGATGTTGGGATTGTCGGCCATCTGCGACATGTTCATCTGAAGGTCGCCATTGGCGACGTGCAGCTCGCCCTTGTTGACCAGTGCGGTCAGCTTGCCAGTCGAGGCGGATGGGCCGACATTGTTGTCCTGCAGCTTCTGCATGAACTCGAAGCCGGCGTCCTCGCCGCCGAAGGCATGAATGATCTGCAGCATGACGGCGGTGCCGTCACCGGCCTGGCCGGGGGTCGAATACTGGATCTTGCCCTTGAACTTCGGATCGAGCAGATCGTTGTAGCTCTTCGGCGCTTCCGTCAGCACTGCGCTGTTGTAGATGAAGTTCATGTAGTTGTTGACCAGCGGCCGGTACTTGTCGGTGCCGCCGTCGATCTGGGACGCGGCTTCAGGCTTGTAGTCCTGCAGCAGGCCGTCGGCGGCGGCGCGCTGGATGAAGGGTGGCAGGGTCACAAGCACGTCGGCCTGCGGGTTCGATTTTTCCTTGGCGACGCGCTCGACGACGCCGCCCGAGCCTGCCTCGATATACTGAACGGTGATCCCGGTGGCCTTGGTGAAGGCGGCGAATTCGGTCTCGTACCAGCTGCCATTGCCGTCATGCAGGCCATCGGCGGAGTAGACCGTGACGACGCCGTCGGCCAGCGCCGGCCCAACGAGAGCCGCCGACGCGAGCAATGCGGCGAAGGCCGCGACCATGGTTGCGTTTCTTGATTTCATGACCAGTTCCCCTTTGATTGAAGGCACATTCTGCGATGCACTAGGACCAACCGGCCTTGGGTCTCTGACGGACGTTGAGCCGGTTGGATGTCTTCGTTGTGACAACTCTGGGGATCGGCGATCGATAAGTAAAATCTATTTATTTTATGAGAGCCAAAATTCCTCTGATATTTGTCATGGAACTGTCGCATCCACGTCTTGGCCATGAATGTGGCTGCGCCGAAGGCAGCTATCAGCTTGAAAAATCTCGCTTATCAGCCGAACACAATACCTGCCGTCTGCGCCCGCAATCGCGGATCATGCGAACGGACGGTCACCGGCCGGCCTTCGAGAATCTCGAAACAGCGCGCGAGCGTGTCGTCCTCGAGCCGGCGCATCGCCTCGTGCGTGAAGAAGGTGAGATGCGGAAACAGGATCACATTGTCGCGACCGAACAGCGCGCTCATCGGATGGCCTGACTTCGACAGCGGCTCCGCCGAATAGACATCGAGCCCGGCACCACCGATGCGCCCGGCAACGATCGTCTCGACGAGGGCCGCCTCATCGATCAACGCACCGCGCGAGACATTGACGATGATGGCCGAGGGTTTGAGGCAGGCGAGCTCATGCTTGCCGATCAGGCCGCGTGTCTGGTCGTTCAGCACGCAATGGATGGAAACGAAATCGCATGCGCCCAGCATGGCATCGAGGTCGTCGGCCTTCTCTATGCCGGCGGCGCGCATTGTCGCTGCATCGACAGCGGGATCAAAGCCAAGCACGCGCGCGCGAAATCCCTGGCCTGCCATGCGCGCCATGCTGCGGCCGATCTTGCCACAACCGACGAGCCCAAGCGTGGCGCCGGAAATATCACGCCCCAGCCAGCGTTGCTCGGGCCAGATCCAGCCATCGCGCGACATTGCCTGCGTGATCGCAGGCAGCCGCTTGGCGAGCGCGATCATCAGCGCAAAGGCGCCTTCGGCAACGGTTTCCTCGGCATATTCGGGCACGTTGACCACGGGAATACCACGCCTCATCGCGGCGGCGATGTCGATTGCATCGATACCAACGCCATATTTCACGATGCCCTTCAGCCTTGGCGCCGCGTCTATCACCCGCGCGGTGATCGGCGTGTAGCACATCAAGAGAAGGTCGGCGTCGGCCACTGCTTTTATGAGATCGGCTTCGGGAATGCCGTCCGGCAACGTCACCAGGTCGACGCCCCTCGCCCGCAAGCCGGCATCGATTTCAGGACATTCGAGTTCGCGATCTGTGCGGACGGCCTTCATGTCAGGCCGCCAGCACCGCGGCCTCGACGATGTCGAGCGCCCGGTCGAGATCGGTCTTTGAAATGACCAATGGCGGCGAGAGTGTCAGCACGTTGCCTTGGCTGACCTTGAAGCTCAGTCGCTGTTCCAGGCAGGCGTAGAAGACGCGTTCGGCGAGGTCGCGTGCCGGCTGGCGCGAGGCGCGATCCTCGACGAGTTCGACCCCGACCATCAGTCCCCTGCCCCTGACATCGCCGACATGGGGCGAACGCGCCATCAGGTCCTGCATGCGTCCAAGCATATGCCGTCCAAGTTCGGCCGAACGCTCGACCAGCCCGTCCTCCAGGATGATGTCGATGGTCGCCAGCGCGGCGCGCGTCGTCACCGGGTTCTTCTCATGGGTGTAGTGACCAATGGCAAAGCCGCCGGTGACGTCGAGGTCGCGGCGCGCGATGACGGCGGCGATCGGCAGGATGCCGCCGCCCAGCGACTTGCCGAGGACGACGATGTCGGGCGTAACGCCGTCATGTTCGTGGGCGAAGAATTTTCCGGTCTTGCCGAGGCCGGTCGGAATCTCGTCGAAGATCAGCAGCGTGCCATGCCTGTCGCAGGCCTCGCGCACCCGCTTCCAGAAACCGGGCGGCGGCGGATTGGGCGTCGCGCGCATCGGCTCGGCAACGACCGCCGCCACATCCTGCTCGCGGCCAAGCACATAGGCGATCATGTTGGCGCATGCCAGCCCCGAGGCTTCCAGGGTGTCGTGGCCGTAAGGGCAGCGGTAGCCGTCCCAGGGCGCGACATGCTCGGTGCCGGTCATCATCGGGCCTGATATATGCGACCGGAAAGTCGCCTCGCCGCCGACGCTTGCCGCACCGAAGCCGGCGCCATGGAAGGCGTCCCAGAACGACACCGTCTTGAAACGGCCGGTGGCAGCGCGCGCGATCTTCAGCGCGACCTCGATGGCATCCGAGCCGCCGGTGGTGAACAGCACCTTGCCGAGATCGCCTGGCGCGAGAGCCGCCAGTCTCTCGGCCAGTTCGACGGCGGGCTCGCAGGTGAAGCGGCGCGGCGCGAAGCAGAGTTCGTCGAGCTGCTTCTTGATCGCCGCCACCAGCTTCGGGTGGCCATAGCCGAGGTGATGCACGCTGTTGCCATGGAAATCCATGAAACGGCGGCCGGCGGTGTCCTCGATC
Source organism: Mesorhizobium sp. M8A.F.Ca.ET.207.01.1.1 (assembly GCF_004794715.1). Lineage (NCBI taxonomy): Bacteria > Pseudomonadati > Pseudomonadota > Alphaproteobacteria > Hyphomicrobiales > Phyllobacteriaceae > Mesorhizobium > Mesorhizobium sp. M8A.F.Ca.ET.207.01.1.1. The sequence continues at coordinate 414,186 of NZ_SRUS01000005.1, forward strand.
CAGATGCCTTCAGCCTTGGCGATCGTCGAAAGGCAAGGGCTGGACAGGCTCTGGTGCATGAAGGCGGCGGCATCGCGGTCAAGCAGGCCGCGAATGCGGGGACCGTCCTGGCCGGCATCCCAGCGGCCGCGCGCCGCCGTGGTGTTGGAATCGCCCTCTGTATGCACAAGCTCGGATATCGCGGCCATCATTATCTCCGAAACGCGAATGAGGGAGCGTGGAACGCCCCCTCGATGTCTGCCGGTCGATGCTGCCCGGTCACGACCAGGGCAGCGAAAATGTCTTCACATTGGTGTAGCTCTTCATCGCCTCGATGACGCCTTCCTTGTAGCCATTGCCCGAATCCTTGATGCCGCCGAAGGGCGACATCTCGATGCGGTAGCCCGGCACTTCCCAGATGTTGACGGTGCCGACCTGCAAGCCGGCAATGTATTTCTGCATGCGGGGGAAGGAGTTGGTGCAGACGCCCGACGACAGGCCGAAGGCGGTCGAGTTGGAGAGCGCGATCAGTGCATCGTCATCGTCCGGCGCGCGCACGATGGGGATGATCGGCCCGAACGTCTCTTCCATCACCAGTTCGGATGAGTGCGGCACGCGGTCGACGACGATCGGCGGAAGCAGCGCGCCCTGGCGACCCGGATTGTAAAGAATGTCAGCCCCCTGCTCGGCGGCCATGTGGACGCGGGTTTCGAACAGTGCCGCCGCCTTCTCGTGCACAACGGTGCCGAGATCGGTGGAACGGTCCATCGGGTCGCCGAAGCGGATTTTTTTCGCGCGCTCCAGCACCAGCGGTACGAAACGGTCGGCGACGCTTTCCTGGACCAGGATACGCTTGACCGCCGTGCAGCGCTGGCCGGAATTCTTCGTCGCGCCGGCGACCGCGAGATCGGCAGCCTTGGCCAGATCGTCGTCGGAGAGGTCGTTGAGGATGATCAGCGGATCGTTGCCGCCGAGTTCCAGCACCTGGCGTTTGTAGCCGGCGGTGCGGGCGATCATCTTGCCGACCGGCACGCCGCCGGTGAAGGTAATCAGATCGATGTTGTGGTTGGTGATCATCTCGTTGCCGATGTCGGCCGGCCAGCCGGTCACCACCGACAGCATTTCCGGCGGCAGGCCGGCTTCATAAAGGATGTCGGCCAAAAGCAGCGCCGTCATCGGCGTCAGTTCGGTCGGCTTCACCACCACGCAATTATTGGTGGCGATCGCCGGCGCCACCTTGTGCGAGACCATGTTGAGCGGGTGGTTGAAAGGGGTGATCGCCGAGATCGCCTTCAGCGGCTCGCGGGTGGTGAAGATCTTGCGCGCCTTGCCGTGCGGGGTGAGGTCGCAGGAGAAGATCTGGCCATCGTCCTGGATGCACATCTGCGCCGACAGCGTGAACACGTCATAGGCGCGGCCGACTTCGTAGAGCGAATCCGTCTTGGAGATGCCGAGCTCGAGCGTGATGAGATCGGAAATTTCTACCCGGCGCGACGCCAGTGCTTCCGCCGTGCGGAACAGGATCTGCTGGCGCTCGTAGCGGGTCAGCTTCGACCGGTAGCCGGCGGCGATCTCGAAAGCTTTTCGCGCATGCTCGGCACGGCCGGCTGGCACGGTGCCGACCACAGCATTGGTATAGGGGTAGTGGACGGGGACGACGTCGTCGGCGCGGACCTTGCGCCCCGCAATGCGCATCGGCTCGTGGCGGACTCTGATGGACGTATCGAGTTTGGTCATAGGCTCTGCTCCAGCAGATTTATGGGCGCGTTGCGGCGGAGGATCGCCCCCCACTCCGGCCCTCCGGGCCACCTCTCCCCCGATCGACGGGGGAGAGGAAGTTCGGCAAGGTCAGCGCTTAGTCGTTTACGGCCCAAAGCGCGGCGCAATCGGCTGGGCGGCTTTCCTCTCCCCCGTCGATCGGGGGAGAGGTGTCGAGCGAAGCTCGACGGAGTGGGGGTCGACATCAGCGCTCAGCCTGCCAGCGCCGCCGCCATCGTCGCATAGTAGAAGGCGTCGAAATTGCGCAATGTCGGCTCGTTCGGCAGGTCCGGCAGCACGCGATTGACGATGAACGGTACTTTCTGCTCAGTCAGGCCACCATGCGAGCGCAGCGGTTCGTTGAGGGCCGCCAGATCGTGCCTGTGCTCGCTGGTGCCGATCGTCTTGTTCTCCGTCGAGATCAGCACGATGTCGCCGATGCGGTCGGCCGGCAGTTCGAAACGCTCGCAGGCATCAGGGCTGTCGACGACCAGCATGATGCCGTCGATCTTGGCCAGCCGCGCCATGATGCCGGCCTGATCAGCGCCATCAGGCAAGTAGGCGGTGGCGAAAGAGCCGAGAGCGCCGTGATGCACGACATAGGGGTCGGTGATCGGCAGGATGACGCGGGCGGCGTCCTTGCCCAGCCATTCGTCGAGAATATCCTGGACGTAGACGACGTCGGGCGAACCGTCCGCCTTGTGCTTGGGCTTCATGCCATGGTCGGCGGTGACGACGATCGCCGCGCCCAGCGCATCGAGCTCGGTCAAGTACTTGTCGAACATTTCGTAGAAGGCGTTGGCCTGTGGCACGCCGGGCGCATATTTGTGCTGCACATAATCGGTCGTCGTCAGGTACATGATGTCGGGGCGGAATTCCCTGAGCAGCTGAACGCCGGCGGCGAAGACGAATTCCGACAGTTCGGCCGAATAGACTTCCGGCACCGGCAGACCGAAATGCTTCGAGGCATTGTCGATGCCGTGCTCGGCCACTGTCGTGGTGTCCGACTTTTCCGCCGAGAAGCACAGAGCGCGGCCTTCGTCGAAGGCGAGGCCCTTGCCGAGCAGCGCACGCAGCTTGTCCTTGGCGGTCACCACCGCGACCTTGGCGCCGGCATCGTAGAAGGCCTGGAAAATGGTCGGCGCGCGCAGGAAGCGCGGGTCGTTCATCATCACTTCCTTGCCGGTCTCGCGCTCGTAGAGATAGTTGCCGCAAATGCCGTGCACCGAGGGCGGGCGACCGGTGGCGATCGACAAATTGTTGGGGTTGGTGAAGCTCGGAATGACCGAGTGCGCAAAGCGCACCGTGCCCTTCTGCTTGATCCTGACCAGGGCCGGCATCAGCCCGGCCCTGATCGCCTCGTCAAGATAGGCCGGCTCGCAGCCGTCAAGGCAGATGGCGATGGCCGGCACGCGCGGCCAGGCGTAGGTGCGGCCATTGACCGCGACGTTGATGGAAGACATCTGGTTCATCAAAAATCCTCGAAAACGGCCGCTCAGGCGGCGAGTTTGGCGCGCTCGGCGATTGCCGCCGCGGGTGGAGCGGCGGTGTCGACGCCCATTTCATCAAGCGATTGCGCCGCCGCCTCGACGACGCGGCGCATGACATGTTCGTCCATCTGGCCGATGCAGCCGACGCGGAAGGAATCCACGACCGTCAGTTTGCCGGGATAGATGATGAAGCCCTTGTCCTTCATCAGTTCGTAGAAACGATCGAAGGCGAAGTTGGCGTGGGCCGGGTTGAAGAAGGTGACGATGATCGGCGACAGCCAGCGGTCCCTAAGCAGCGTCTCGAAGCCGAGTTCGCGCATGCCCGCCACCATGACGTCGCGGTTCTTGACATAGCGGGCGCCACGGCCGGCGACGCCACCTTCGGCCTCGTGCTGGCGCAGCGCCTCCAGGAAGGCGGCGACGACATGCGTCGGCGGCGTGTAGCGCCACTGGCCGGTCTTGTTCATGTGCGCCCATTGCGCGTGAACGTCGAGCGACAGGGAATGGCTGCGCCCCTTGGCTGCTTCGAGTTCGCTCTTGCGGGCGATGATGAAGCCGAAGCCGGGCACGCCCTCGATGCATTTGTTGGCTGAGGACACCATCGCCTCGTAGCGGATTTCGTTGACGTCGAGCGCGACGGCGCCGAAGGCGCTCATGGAATCGACCAGCAGCTTGCGGCCCTTGGCATGGACGGCTTCGGCGATCTCGGCGACAGGGTTCAAAATGCCGGAACTGGTCTCGCAATGAATGGCGATGACATGCGTGATCGCAGGATCAGCCTCAAGCGCGGCCGCCACCTCGTCGCCGCGCGGCGGCAGGTAGTCGCCCTTGTCGATCAGCGTATAGGCGCGGCCGAGATATTGCATGGTCTGCGCGGCGCGCAGGCCGTAGGCCCCATTGGCCAGCACCAGAACCTTGCCATCCCTGGGCACGAACGAGCCCAGCATCGCCTCGACGCAGAAGGAGCCGCTGCCTTGCATCGGCACACAGTCGAACTCGCCTTTCGTGTCGCCGGTCAGCGCCAGCAGGCGGCGGCGCATGTCTGATGTCATGGCGCGGAAGTCGCCGTCCCAGGATCCCCAGTCGCGCAACATCGCCTGCTTGACCGAATAGGCCGTGGTGAGCGGCCCGGGGGTCAAAAGGTAAGGCTCGCCCAGGGCCGGCCTGGCCAGCGGCTCCGCGGCAAATTTCGTCTCGGCGAGCATGATGTCCTCCGACAGGTCGCTGCTTTTTTGATGTGGCGCCATTGTTGGTCCGGACGACGTATTTGTAAAATCGTTATTTTGTATCGACGTATCGATTAGAACGATGATGAACTGCATTGGACAGGCTGCATGCCGCTCATGACACGGCTGTGAACGCGGTAGGGTTCATCCCCAGACATTAGCGGAATCGTTTATTCCTTCCTTTTGGCTAGCCAGGCTTATGATAAGGTGCAGGCGGCTTCGAGACCCGAAAGGCACACAGGATGCGCTATGTTCAGCTGCGAGCCTTTCATCAGGTGGCGATCTCCGGCGGCTTTTCGCGGGCGGCCGAAGCGCTTTTCCTGACCCAGCCGGCGATATCGGACCAGGTGCGCAAGCTCGAGGAAGAGTATGACGTGCTGCTGTTCAATCGGAACAAGAAACAGGTCACGCTGACCCATTCGGGCCAGAAGCTGCTCGAAATAACCCACCGCATGTTCGATACCGAGCAACAGGCGCTCGAGCTCCTGACCGAGTCGCGCGCTTTGCGTTCCGGCACGCTGCGCATCGTCGCCGATGCAGCGCACCACCTGCTTCACATCCTCGGCAGCTTCCGGGCCCGCTATCCCGGCGTACAGGTCTCGGTGCGCGCCGGCAACACCGAGACGGTGATCAGCAGCCTCTACAGCTACGATGCCGACATCGGCGTGCTGGGCGAGGTGCCCGCCGGGCGCGATTTCGAGGTGCTGAAACTGAACTCGACGCCGATCATCGCCTTCACCTCGATCGACCATCCTTTGGCAGGGAAAAAATCGCTGACGCTCAAGCAGCTCGCGCAGGAATCGCTGGTCATGCGCGAGCGCGGTTCGAAGACGCGCCAGAAGCTCGAAGACCTGGCCGCGGCGTCGAAGGTCGAGCTCAGGCCGGTGATCGAGGCCGAGGGCCGCGAAGCCGTGCGCGAGATCGTCGCCTCGGGCGCCGGCATCGGCTTTGTCTCGGCGGCCGAATTCGGCCAAGATTCGAGGCTCGTCCCGATCACCATCGATGCGCCCGAGACCTTGATGGACGAGGCGCTGATCTGCCTGCGCGAGCGCAGCGGCGGCAAACTGGTGCGCGCCTTTCTCGACATGGCGCGCTCGATGTCGGCGGACTAATTGAGCATGATCTCTTCCGAAAACCGGTTCCCATTTTTCGGGATCATGCTTTAAGCCGCGACCTTGATCTCCACTGCATCGGCCTTCACCCGCTCCGACTTCGGATCATAGGGGCTGCGCAAATGCGCGGTAACCGCATGGCGCACGCCGGCAAGATCGATCTCGAAACGGCCGTTGGCCAGGAATGAAGCATCGACGCCCGCTTCGTGCTCGATCAGCCCGAGCGCCACCGAACGGCCGAGTGTGTGGCCGTAGGCAGCCGAGCGCACCTCGCCGACCGGCTTGCCGTCGCGCAGGATCAGCTCGCCGCCCCACAGCATCGGCTCGGCATCATTAAGGGTGAACAACACGATGCGCCTGGTCGGCGCCGACGAGGATTTCGCGGCGGCAAGCGCATCACGGCCGATGAAGCCGCCCGGCTTGTCCATCGCGACGGCAAAGCCAAGGCCGGCCTGCCACGGGTTGATATCAGGCGTCAACTCGCGACCCCAGGCGCGAAAACCCTTTTCGATGCGCAAGGCATCGAGCGCGTAGTAGCCGGCGTCGGCAAGGCCGAATTCACGACCGGCTTCATGCAGCGCCTCGTAGACGCCGACCGCGAATTCGGTCGGCACGATCAGTTCCCAGCCGAGCTCACCGACATAGGTCATGCGGTTGGCGTAGGCTGTGGCATAGCCGATATCGATTTCGCGGATGGTGGCAAAGGGGAAGCCGGCATTGGAAAGATCCGCCGAAGACAGTTTGCCCAGGAGGTCGCGCGAACGCGGCCCCATCAACGCCAGTACCGCGTAAGCCGAGGTGACGTCGGTCAGAATGGCATGCGCGTCCGCCAGGATGTTCTTGACGATCCAGTCGGCGTCGTGGACGGCCTGGGCGGAGCCGGTGACGATGAGGAATTTTTCCGCGCCAAGCCGCATCACGGTGAGATCGCTTTCGTAACCGCCGCGCGCATTGAGCACGCCGGTGTAGACCGACGTGCCGACCGGCACATCGATGTCGCCGGCGCAGATCCGGTTCAGCACGGCACAGGCGTCGCGCCCCTGGACAAGAAGCTTGGCGAAGGAGGTCTGGTCGAAGACGGCGACGGCTTCGCGCGTCGCCTTCATCTCGCGTTGCACCGCCTCATGCCAGTTCTGGCGGCCGAAGGCATAGTCGTTCCCGGCTGTCTCCCCTGGACCCGCAAACCAGTTGGCGCGCTCCCAACCCATCTTGGAGCCGAAGCACGCGCCCTTGGCGGCAAGCCGGTCGTAAAGCGGCGAACGGCGGAATGGCCGTGCGGTATCCAGTTCGCGGTTCGGCCATGGCATCGCGTAGTGCAGGCCGAGCGTCTCCTTGACCCGGTCATGCAGCCAGCGCGGATTGTTGTTGAACGAGGCGAAGCGCCTGATGTCGACCGGCCACAGATCCATGGTCGGCGCGCCGTTGACGATCCATTCGGCCAGCGCCCTGCCGGCGCCACCGGCACTGGCAATGCCCATCGAATTGAAGCCGGCGCCGACATAGAAATTCTTCAGCTCCGGCGCCTCGCCGAGGAGGAAATTGTTGTCCGGCGTGAAGCTTTCGGGACCGTTGTAGAATTTCTTGACCTCGGCCTCGGCCAGTTGCGGCACGCGCACCAGAGCGTTTTCCATCAGGATCTCGAACTGGTCCCAATCATCCGGCAGCAGCGCGAACTCGAAATTTTCGGGAATGCCGTTCATGCCCCACGGCTTGGCATGCGGCTCGAAGCCGCCCATGACCAGGCCGCCGACCTCTTCCTTGAAGTAGATGAAGCCATCGGGGTCGCGCATGACGGGCAGATCCGGATGCACGCCTTCTATCCGGCCAGTGACGATGTACATGTGCTCGGCCGAGTGAAGCGGCACCGACACGCCGCACATCAGCCCGACCTTGCGCGCCCATTGGCCGGCGCAGTTGACGACGATCTCGGCGGCGATGTCGCCATGGTCGGTCTCGACACCGCAAGCGGCGCCGTTCCTGACGCTGATACCAGTGACCTTGACCCGCTCGAAGATTTTGGCGCCGCCGTTGCGCGCGCCCTTGGCCAGCGATTGCGTGAGATCGGTGGGATTGGCCTTGCCGTCTCCGGGCAGCCAGACAGCGCCGACGAGATCGTCGATCGCCATGACAGGCCACATATCGCCGGCCTCCCTGGGCGAGATGACGTCGATCTCGACCCCTTGGGCGCGCGCCGACGCAGCCGTGCGCTTCAGCACCGTCATACGGTCGGCCGTGCGCGCAACAGACAGCGAGCCGCAATTCTTCCAGCCGGTGGCAAGACCGGTCTCGGCCTCCAGTTCGCTGTAGAGCTGCGTGGAATAGCGGATCAGGCTGGTCATGTTGGAATGGCTGCGCAACTGGCCGACAAGACCAGCCGCGTGCCAAGTGGTGCCGCCGCTGAGTTGCCCCTGTTCGAGCAGGACAACATCGGTCCAGCCGAGTTTTGTCAGATGGTAGGCGACCGAGCACCCAATGATGCCGCCGCCGACAATGACGATTCGAGCCTGGGTGGGAAATTCATGGGCCATGAGCGTTCCGCCATTTGAAGGATGGCCGGGACATTAGCACGAGAAAACCAAATATCAACTCATAAAGTCACAAAATATCACATCAAGCCGCGACGATGAGTTCTGGACCCTTTTGCGAAAGCGCTTCGGCAACCGCGGGTTCGGGATTGGCATCGACGATCACCCCGGCGGCACGTTCGAAATTCGGAATCCTGAGCGGCGTCAGCTTGCCGAACTTGCTGGCGTCGAGCACGAAATAGGCCTTGCCGGCAAGGGCGATCATGCGGCCGCGCTGCTCGGCCCCGGCGCGGGTGAAATCGGTCACCTCCCCGTCCGGAGATAGCGCTCCGCCGCCGAGAAAGGCGATGTCGACGCGAAAGCGGGCCATGGCATCGAGCGTGTCGATGCCGGAAGCCGCCTCCTCGCCGGGGTCGACCTCGCCGCCCAGCATGTGCACGCGCATGCCAGGGATGTGGCACAGATGCAGCGCTATCTTCAGGCTAGCCGTGCAGATGGTGAGGTCGCGAAGTTCCGACATGGCATGCGCGACGGCCAAGGTGGTGGTGCCGGAATCGAGAAAGACGACCATGCCATCCCTGATCAGCCTGGCGGCCGCCCTGCCGATCGCCGCTTTGCCGGCCGCATTTTCCTGGCTGCGCAAGCTCATCGCCGGCTCGCTCGGCTCGAAGCGGGCGGCTCCGCCATGCACGATGCCGAGCCTGCCCTGGTCCGAAAGCAGCTTCAAATCGCGGCGGATGGTTTCGCGCGAGACATCGAAGAACCCGGCCAGTTCGGCGACGCTGACGGAGCCCTGGGCGCCCAGCCGCCGCAGGATCTCATCATGGCGGCGCGGGGCAAGGGCACGTGCCGGCAGGTGGCTGACGGGAGACATGGCGATCCTTATGTCGAGCGTTGATGTTGCAATATGTGGCAGCGAACCGCCCCGCTGGCAACCGCGCGCCATGGCATCGATCGCGGACGGCGCTGCCCCTCGGGCTTAGGATTTTCGCGACAGTCCGCCACCCTCTATGGCATTGACGAGTGTGTCGCTGCCTTCGCGAAGATGCTGCCTCAGAACGCTCACGGCCTTCTTCTCGTCACGCCGCCGGCAAGCGGCCAGCAGATCGCGATGCTCTGTCTGCGAGCGGGTGCGGTAGTCGAGGTTCGACAGCAGGATGCGGACATAACGGTCGGCCGCGTTGTGATGCGCCTCGATCAGGTCAAGCAAACGGCGGTTGCCGCAGGCATCGTAGAGCGACAGGTGAAAGGCCCTGTTCAGGGCGCCCCAGCGGCCCGCATTGCGCTCCGCGTCGATCTGGTCGAGCACCTGCTCGGCTTCTTCAAGCTTGGCGCCGGGCAGGGCCGGAACGGACAGCCGGAGCGCCTCGCATTCGAGCAATTCGCGCACCGCGTAGATTTCGGCGATCTCGGCACCGTCCATCCCGGCGACATGCGCGCCCTTCGTGGGATGAATGGAAACAATGCCTTCCGCCTCCAATTGGCGAAGCGCGTCCCGGATGGGCATGCGGCTGAAGCCGAACTGCTCGGCCAGTTCATCCTGACGCAGCGTGGTGCCTGCCTTCAGCGATCCGCTGGCTATAGCCTCGCGCAACACATTGGCGACCTGTTCCGCCACCGTCTGCGGCCTCTCGATCAGGCCTTCCATAAATCCGCGCAATCGATACTCCCATGCCACGCGATCGCCAGCCTAGTGGAAAACATCCGGCGATATAAGTATCCCCGTGTACGAGAGCGGTTTGGTTTCTGGCCGAAGAGCGACACGAGAAGCCGTCGATGGCTGGGTCCGCCCGGTTTGGTCCGGGCGGAGAAATCACGTCAGTCAATCGACCTTCACGGCGACCACCGCGGCGCAGTCGCCTGCCTTGACCAGTCCGGGGAAATGCCGTGCCGCCAGCATGCCCGACATTTTCGCCCGGATCTCCCGCGGAGCAACGCCGGTGCGGCCGGTGGAATGGATGCGGGCCAGTACCGCGCCTTCTTCGACAGGCTCACCAAGATCGACCATGGTTTCGATCATGCCGTCGTCCTCGGCAAAGCAGAAGCAATCTCCCGAGGGCATGTCCAGCCACTGGGTTTTGCCCGTCTCGACCGCCCCGGCGACGATACCGGCGTGACGCAACACGTTGAGGATGCCGCGCCGGGCGATCCGCACCGTTTCGGCTCGCGATGTGCCGCCGCCGCCGAGCTCGGTGGTAACGAAGACCTTGCCCATCTCTTCGGCCGCCGTGTCGTACATGCCGATCGCATCGATCTCGGTCATGCGCATCGAGAACGGCGCTGAGAATGCCGCCACCGCCGCAAAGGCTTTCTGCTCCTGTGCCTTGTCGGGCAAGGTGTGAGCAGCGCAAAACGGCACGAAATCCAGCGTCCTGCCACCGGAATGGAAGTCGAAGACGATGTCGGCGCGGGGAAGCAACTCGCGTTGGAAATAATCGGCGATCTTCTGCGTCACCGTACCGTCCGGCCGGCCGGGAAAGCTGCGGTTCATGTTGCCCTTGTCGATCGGCGAGGTGCGCGTGCCGGCCCGAAAAGCCGGATAGTTCATCGCCGGCACGATGATCACCGTGCCGCTGACCTGGCTGGGATCGAGCGTTCGGGCGAGTTCGTAGAGCGCCAGCGGCCCCTCATACTCGTCACCATGGTTGCCGCCGGTCAGCAGTGCCGCCGGCCCCTTGCCGTTGCGGATAACGCAGATCGGGATCATCACCGAGCCCCAGGCCGAGTCGTCGCGGCTATAGGGCAAGCGCAGGAAACCATGCTGGACGCCGTCGCGATCGAAATCGACGGTCGGCGCGATCGGCGACGGGCGATGACTGGACATCGGGCTCAATCCTTCACCACCAGCTTGCGCGGCACATTGGCCAGGCACTCCACACCGGTTTCGGTGATCAGGATGGACTCGGTGATCTCCAGCCCCATTGTCTCCAGCCAAAGGCCGGTCATGAAATGGAAGGTCATGCCGGGCTTGAGCTCGGTGCGGTCGCCGGGACGCAGGCTCATGGTGCGTTCGCCCCAGTCCGGCGGATAGGAAATACCGATCGGATAGCCGGTGCGGTTGTCCTTGACGATGCCGTATTTCTTCAGGACGGCAAAGAAGGCGTTGGCGATGTCCTCGCATGTGTTGCCCGGCCTGGCGGCGGCAAGACCTGCTTCCATGCCTTCCAGCGTCGCCTTCTCGGCATCGAGGAATTCCTGCGTCGGTTTGCCGAGGAAGACGGTGCGCGACAGCGGGCAGTGGTACCTGTTGTAGCAGCCGGCGATCTCGAAGAAGGTGCCCTCGCCCCGCTTCATCGGCTTGTCGTCCCAGGTCAGGTGCGGCGCCGAGGCGTCCGCGCCTGACGGCAGCAGTGGCACGATCGCGGGGTAGTCGCCGCCGATGCCGTCGACGCCGCGGGTGCCGGCATCGTAGATCTCGGCGACCAGATCGCATTTGCGCATGCCGACCTCGATCTTGTCGAAGATGCGATGGTGCATCGCCTCGACGATGCGGGCGGCCTTGCGCATATAGTCGATCTCGGTCGGGCTCTTCACCGCGCGCTGCCAGTTGACCAGCGCGGTGGCGTCGACGAAGCGGGCGTTGGGCAGATGCTTCTGCAAGGAGGCGAAGGCGGCGGCGGAGAACCAGTAATTGTCCATCTCGACACCGACGACAAGCTTGCCCCAGCCGCGATCGCTCAGCACGCTGGACAGGAAGTCCATCGGGTGGCGTTCTGTCGACTGCACATAGTGGTCGGCATAGCCGACGATGTTGTCATGCGCGAGATAAGCAGTGCGCTTGGCGCCGTTGGCGTCCTGGCCACGGCCATACCACACCGGCTCGCCCGACGGCGGCACGATGACCGCCTGATGCACATAGAAGGACCAGCCGTCATATCCAGTCAGCCAGGCCATGTTGGATGGATCGCTGATAACAAGGAGATCGACGCCTTTGGCTTCCATCGCCTTGCGCGTCTTGGCGAGGCGATCCGCGTATTCGCTTCGCGAGAATTTCAGGTTCGGCTGCATTTTGTTGGTCCTCGTTTGTTGGGCCTGGAACCCGCTTCAACTTCGTGAATCTGTCTCCAGGTATTGTTTTGTCGGAGCACGATCTGGTCGGAAAACCGGTTGCCACTTTTCCAGATCATGCTCCCGCGGCCAGGATCAGCTTTCGAAAATGGTTCCGGCATTGGCCGCCAGCGCGCGGTCGCGGGCGAGCGTGGCGATCGCAGTGTCCTGCACGCCGGTGCCGGTCAGGTCAGCGATGGTGATGTCGCTGGCCGAGCGCCTACCGTGTTTTTCGCCGGCGATGATCTGGCCAAGTTCGGTGACCTCGGCACCGGCTGCCATCACGCCGGCGGCGATGGCATGGTGCAGTTCGCCCAGCCGCTGCGTCTGCTTCGCGCTGTCGGCGACGTACAGATCGGCCATGCGCAGGATCGCCGGCGCGATCTCGTTCTTGTGCTCGGCGTCGGACCCCATGGCGGTGATGTGCTGGCCGGCCGAGACAAACCCGGCCTTGATCAGCGGCTCGGTCGACGGCGTGGTGGTGACGATGATGTCGGCGCCGGCGACAGCGTTGGCTGCGTCTGATACAGCGCCCACGTCGATGCTGAGCCTTTCGCGCAAGGCGGCCGCGGCCGTCTCCGCCTTGGCGGCATCGCGCGCCCAGATGCGGGCCCGCGTGATCGGCCGCACCAGCATCAGGGCTTGGAGCTGTAGCCCGGCCTGGACGCCGGCGCCGAAGATCGCGGCGACGGACGAGTCCTCTCGCGACAGGTGTTTGGCCGCGACGGCGCCGGCGGCGGCGGTGCGGACGTCGGTGAGATAGCCATTGTCGAGCAGCAAGGCGTCGACCACACCGGTCTTTGCCGAAAGCAGCACCATCATGCCGCCACCGCTTGGCAGACCGAGCTTTGGATTGTCGAAGAAGCCGGAACTGATCTTGACGGCGAAGCCGTCGATACCGGGTACATAGGCGGACTTCACGTCGACCTCGCCGCGATGCTCGGCGATGTCGAGGCGCAGGATCGGCGGCATGGCCACCGGCAATGTTGCCAGCGCGCGGAAAGCATTCTCGACGCAAGCGACGGCGTCGAGATCGAGCGTCACGATCGTGCGCAGTTCAGCTTCGGTGAGGATGGTCATCCTGCTCATGCGGCGCGCTCCGAAATCGATGGCATTTCCCCGCAGACGATCTTCCTGTGCAGTTCCATGTCGATGTTGCGGCCGGAAAGCAGAACCACCACCGGCCCCTCCGCCCTGACCTTGCCGGCGAGCAGCGCCGCGATGCCTACCGCACCTGCTCCTTCGACGATCTCGCGTTCCAGTTCATAGGCATGGCGAATGCCGGCGGCGATTTCGTCCTCACTGAGCAGGACGACATCGTCGAGCAGGTCTCGGCTCATGGCGAAGGTCAGCCGGTTGTCGAGGCCGATGCCCCCGCCGAGCGAATCCGCCAGCGTCGGCAGTTCCTCCACCAAGACGGGACGGCCCGCATCGAGGCTCGCCTTCATCGCGGCGCCGCGCGCCATCGACACGCCGACTATCTTTGTGCCGGGGCTAACGCCTTTGATTGCGGCCGCTACACCCGAGGCTAAGCCACCTCCGGAGAGTTGCACCAGCACCAGAGCGGCATCCGGGACCTGCTCGATCATCTCCAGCCCGAGCGTGCCTTGCCCGGCGATGATCGCGGGATGGTCGAAGGGCGGCAGCATGACAAGCCCCTCCTCCGCCACCAGCCGCTCCACCTCCTGCTGGGCATCGTCCTGGCTGTTGCCGACAATACGGACTTCCGCGCCGAGGCGGCGGATTTCGTCCAGCTTATTCTTGGGTACCAGCCGAGACATGCAGATCACCGCGCGCATGCCCTCGAGCTTCGCCGCGTGGGCGAGCGCGCGGCCATGATTGCCGGTCGATGCCGCGACGACGCCGCGCGCCTTCTCCTCGGCATCGAGCGATGCAACGGCGTTGGATGCACCGCGCAATTTGAAGCTGCCGGTGGTCTGGCGATGCTCGAGCTTGAGATGAACAGGCACGCCCAGTCGTTCGGAAAGACTCGCCGAAAGCACGATCGATGTGCGCTCGACCTTGCCGGCAATTCGCTCGCGCGCGTCAAGGATATCGCCAAGGGTCACTGTCGCCATGGTCGTCAGCCGCGCGGCAAGGGCAGCGTCATCAGACTGCCAAATTCAGGATGGGCCGTCTCATCGCCGCAAAGGCGCAGACAATTCCAGGCGGTCGCCTGGTTGCTGGTCACCACCGGGCGGCCGATCGCCTGTTCCATGCCGGTGACCGCGAGCGCACCGCGCAGCGCCGTGCAGGACACGAACAGCGCATCGGCCTGCGGATGCATTGCCTGGCGCGCCAGATCGACAAGGGCCGCTGGGGCAATGCGCGCCATCTCGCGATCGTCCTCGAAGCCGAGACAGGTAAAGCCTAGGATTTCGAAGCCGCGTTCGGCGAAATAGGTCGCCATCGGCCTGGCGGTTTCCATGGTGTAGGGCGTGAGGATGCTGATCCGGCGCACGCCGAACGCGTTCAGCCCGCGCACGCCGGCCATTGTTGGCGTGACGACGGGCACGGCTGGCTTGGCGGCCTGGATCGCTGTCTCGATCTCGGCATCGCCAATCACCACCGAGGCCGATGTGCAGGAATAGCAGACGGCGTCGAGCGGCTCGTCAGGCAGGATCAAGGCCGCGCCCGCCGTCAGCGCCGGCTGCATCTTGCGCAAGTTCTCAGGCGTCGTCGGATTGGCATAGGGGATGCGCGCGACATAGACGCCGATCCGTTCGCTCGCCACCATGCGGCGAAAATCCGGCTCGGTCGTATGGTCGGTGGCCAGGATGATGAGGCCAACGCGCCGCTCCAGCGGACGCTCATCGAGCGCTGGCCGGTTGGGCACAAGCTTGATCTGGGGCAAAGGCTTCATCTTTTATCTTTCGATCTTGCCGTAACGGCGTTCCAGCCAGCGCAGCAGCACGACCGAGATCAGGCTGATGGCGAGGAAGAAGGCGCCGACAAGCGTGATCGGCTCGAGGTAGCGATAATAGGTGTTGGCGACGCTTTTTGCCTGGTTCATCAGTTCCAGCACGGTGATCGCCGAGAGCAGCGGCGTCTCCTTGAACATGGCGATGAAGTAGTTGGCCAATGCCGGGATCATCGGCGGAATGGCCTGCGGGATGATGATGTGGGACCAGGTCTGCCGGGCGCTGAGATTGCACGCCTTGGCGGCTTCCCACTGGCCACGCGGCACATTGTCGATGCCGGCGCGGTAGACCTCCGCCGTGTAGGTGCCGTAATGCAGCCCGAGCCCGATGACGCCGGCGACCAGCGGCGGCAGCAGGATGCCGATGTCGGGCAGCACATAGAAGATGAAATAGAGCTGCACCAGGAGCGGTGTGCCGCGGATGAATTCGGCCACCCAGCCGACAGTGCGCGACACCGCCTTGTTGGGCGAGCGGCGCGCCAGCGCGATGCCCAAGCCGACGATCGCCGCCAGCACCGAACCGAGCAACGTCGCCAGGATGGTGATCTTCACCCCCTGGATTAACGTCGGCAGGATCTGCCGGACAAAATCCCAATCCCAATCCATCAGCGGACCCAATTCATCAGGAATGCGCTGGCCATCAGACGCGCACTCCGTCGAGGCCGCGCGCCATGCGGCGTTCCAGCGAGCGCACACCCCACGAGATGAGCAAGGCCAGGATGAAATAGATGACGAGAATGGTGGTGAATGGCACCATAGTGTTGCCGGTCTGGGCGCGCACCACCTGCGCCTGGAAGGTCAGGTCGGCGAGCGAGATCAGCGAGACGACCGATGTCGCCTTGAGCAGCTCGATCGCATTGTTGCCGAAGGTCGGCAGCATCACCAGAAACGCTTGCGGCAGGATGACATGGCGCATGCCTTGCCAGCGGCCCAGATTGAGCGCGATGCAGGCCTCATGCTGTTCGCCGCCGATCGATTGCACGGCGCCGCGCACCACCTCCGCGGCATAGGCGCCGACATTCAAGCCCAGCGCCAAGACGCCGGCCTGCAGCGGGGTCAGCTCGAAACCCACCAGCGGCAACACGAAATAGGCGAAAAACAGCTGCACGAAGATCGAGGTGCCACGGAAGAATTCGATATAGGCCGTTGCCAGGGCCCGCAGCACGAAGAAGCGCGATAGGCGCCCCATGCCAGCAAGAAAGGCCATGATCAGGGCAAGCACCGACCCCATCAGCGTCAGTTCGATGGTGACAAGCGCTCCCTGCAATATCAGGCCGAAATAGCCGGACCACTGGGTCATCTGGGTTCCAACGTTGGCGGTTAGCTTCCTTCTCCCCGTTGAACGGGAAGAAGATGCCGGCAGGCAGATGAGGGGCAGTGCCAGCGTAAGCAAAGCTTGTGCTGCCCCTCATCCGGCCCTTCGGGCCACCTTCTCCCCGTTCACGGGGAGAAGGAAAAAGGAAGCGCTACTTCGCGGCGCAGAGCTTGTCGCGTGTGGTCGACATCGCCGCCGCCGCGGAGAAACCGTAGGGCTCGATGATCTTGGCGAACTCGCCCGACTTCTTCATCTTGGCGAGTTCGACGTCGAAGGCGTCGCGCATCGCCTCGTCGCCCTTCTTGAAGGCGGCGCCGTCGCAATAGACCGGCGCACCCTGCACCGGGGCGATGACTTCGAGGTTCGGATCGGCGGCCTTCTTCATCAGATCATTGATCGAGAGCACGGGCAGCGAGTAGGCGTCGATGCGGCCGTCCTGCACCATCTTCAGCCCGCTCTGGCCATCCGGCACGACGATGACACGTTCACGCGGCACGCCGGCGTTGAGCGCCAGCTTCTCCTCGGTGCCGCCGCCCGGCGCGCCGATCGTGGCGGACGTGTCCTTGGCGACATCCTCGTAGCTCTTGAAGCCTTTCGGATTGCCCTTCTTCACCAGCATCGCCTCGGCGTCGCACAGGACCGGTTCGGAATAGGCGACCGCAGCGCAACGCTCCGGCTTCATGAACAGGCCGGCGGTGACGACGTCGAAGCGGCCGGCCTGCAGGCCGGGGATCATCGCGCCATACTCAGAGATCGAGGCGACGATATCGGCCACTCCGAGACGCTTGAAAATCTCGCGCGCCACGTCGGGCGCCGCGCCCGAAACCTTGCCGTCAGCGGCGACCGCCGTATAAGGCGGCTCGTTGGCGATGGCGACGCGGGCGAACCCTTGAGCCTTCAGCTGTTCGAGCTTCTTGTCCGCGGCCGAGCCTACGCTCGATGTCGCGAGCACCGCCGCAATTGCAAGGCCGGCGACGCCAGCCAAAATGCCAAGTTTCTTCATTGTTCCCAACTCCTTGTTTCTCTTCTTGGTTTGCCTGTGGGCGGTTCGCACGCCCGCATGGCGGTCAGACACGGTGTCCGGCCGCGATGATCTTCTTCAGGAACCCTTGCGTGCGTTCCTGCTTGGGATTGCGGAAAATCTCGTCGGGCTTGCCTTCCTCGACTATTCGGCCACGATCGAAGAACAGCACCCGGTCGGCGAAGTCGTGGGCGAAACCCATCTCGTGGGTGACCAGCAGCATGGTCATGTCGGTCTCGGCGCAGAGCCGCCACAAGACGTTGAGCACTTCCTCGACCAATTCCGGGTCGAGCGCCGATGTCACCTCGTCGAACAGCATGATCTTCGGCTGCAAAGCGAGCGCGCGGGCGATCGCCACGCGCTGTTTCTGGCCGCCTGATAGCTGCGCCGGCATCGCCTTGGCCTTGTCGGCCATGCCGACCATGTCGAGCAGTTCCATCGCGCGTTTTTCGGCAGCGGCGCGCGGTGTGCCCTTGGTCAGCATCGGCGCCAGCGTCACATTGTCGATGACGCTCTTGTGCGGAAACAGGTTGAACAGCTGGAAGACCATGCCGGTCTTCTGGCGCATTTTTGCCAGATGCCGCTCGTCGGCCGGCAGCAGCTGGCCGTTGCGCTCCATGTGGTAGAGCTGCTCGCCGTCGATCTGGATGTGGCCGCCGTCGATGCGCTCCAGCGTCATCAGGATGCGCAGGATCGTGGTCTTGCCCGAGCCAGAGGGGCCGATCAGCGCCAGCTTCTCGCGCGGCATGACCTGCATGGACAAGCCGTCCAGCACCTTGAAGGCGCCGAAGCTCTTCGAGATGGCGTCGACCTTGATGATGGGGGCGGTTGCGGACAAATGAATTTCCCCGTGCTGGAGAAGCTTGGTGCCCCTTAACGATGGGGAACACGCCAAATCATGTCAATTGGTAAAATAATATCATGACAATTATTCTGATTGCGCACATTTTCCGGTCAATCACAGCTGGCTTTTTGGGCATGCCGTTGCCCCAGAACCACCTGGCGATAGTGGGTGGCGTGTTCAGATTGCGAGCAGCAGATGCTCCGGATCGCCAAGCAAGAGCTTGGTGACAACGCCGAGACCGGCGCGCAGTTCCCCTTCGGTGGTCGAACCCAGCGAGATGCGCACTGCCGGATGCCAGGGCGCATCCGATATGCGGAACGAGGTGCCCGGCGCTATGGCCACGCCTTGCAACCGGGCCTGGGCGACAAAGCTCTCCTCGAAACGGTCAGCCGGCAGTTGCAGCCAGATATGCAATCCGTCGCGACGGGCACGGTAGTCGACGCCGGCCAGTACCTCGCCAGCGATATCCTGCCGGCGACGCAACGCCGCGCGCTGCCAGCGCACCAGATCCATCGCGGTGCCGTCGGTTACCCATTTGGTGGCGATCTCGGCCACCATTGGTGTCGCCATCCAGTTCGAGACGAGATGCCGGTTGGCGACGGCCGCAACGTAACGGTCGGGCGCGGCGAGATAACCTATGCGCAGGCCGGGCACGGTGATCTTGGTGAAGGAGGTGACGTAGAGCGTCCGCTCCGGCGCGAAAGCAGCGACCGGCGGCGGTCGATCCTCGACCAGGGGACCGAGCACATCGTTCTCGATGATGGCGATGTCATGCTTGCGCGCCACCGCCGCGATCTGCTCACGGCGCGCCGCATCCATGAGCGTTGCGGTCGGGTTGATCACCGAAGGCTGCACGAATACGGCGCGGATATCGGACAGCCGGCAGGCCTCGTCCAGCGCTTCCGGAATCAGGCCGTTTTCGTCGATCGGCAGGCCTTCGAGGTTGAAACCGAGATAGCGGGCGAGCGGCACCAGCGTGTGATGGCCTATCGCCTCGGTGGCAACGGTGGAGCCCGGTGGCGCGACGCTCATCAGCGCCACCGTCATGCCGGCGGTGGCGCCATTGGTCAGGCTGATGTTCTGCGCGGAGGCTTCGAGGCCGCACAGTTTCAGCCATTCGACCGCCACGGCGCGGTGGCGCGGGAACACCATGTTTGGCCGGAACGACAGTGCCGAACTCGACGGCAGGTTTTCGGCAAGCCAGCCCAGCGCCTGCTTCATCCGCTCCAGATGCATCGGCTCGCAGACCGGTTTCAGGATCGAGAGGTCGATGACCTCACCGAGGCGCTCGGGCAGATAGGGCGGGTCCGGCTCGCGGCGCTGTGTCTGGACGAAGCTGCCGCGCCCGATCTCGCCCGAAATCAGGCCGCGGCGGATCAATTCCTCATAGGCCCGGCTGACCGTTTGCACCGAGAGCTTGAGATCGTCCGCCAGCCGGCGATGCGTCGGCAGCCTCGCGCCATTGGCCAGGCGTCCGTCATGGATGGCGCGCGCGAACTGGTCGGCCAATGATTGATAGGCTGGCCGGCGGATAAGCGCGGGATCGGGTTGCCACAATGTCATGACTTATTAGAGATCGAAATCAGTGCAATTGACAATCGAAATAATGCGCCCTCATGGTACGATGGACGAAAAAGTGAGCGCTGATGACTGCTGCGAAACTCGACCCGATCGATCTCAAAATCCTCGACGCCATCCAGCGTGACGGACGCATCACCAAGCTGGCGCTGGCCGAGCAGGTCGGGCTGTCGCCGACGCCGTGCTGGATGCGGCTGCGCAAGCTGGAAAAAGCCGGCATCGTCTCGGGCTATCACGCCCGCATCGCCATGCGCGTCGTGGCGCCTGTCGCCACAGTGCTGATGGAGGTGACGCTGGCCAGCCACCGTCAGGCCGATTTCGACCGCTTCGAGCGCGTCATCCGCGATATCCCCGAGATCGTCGCCTGCTGGTCGGTGGGTGGCGGCGTTGACTATGTGCTGAAGGTGATGGCGCGCGACATCGACGCCTATCAGCGGCTGGTCGACGGCTTGCTCGATCGCGAGATCGGCATCGACCGCTACTTCACCTACATCGTCATCAAGACGGTGAAGGATGATATCGCTCTGCCCATTGCGGACCTGTTGCCGGCATCGGCATAGCGCCGGAGAAACGGGCTGCCCTCACGGCGCAATAGAGAGATTCTCTCTCTGATCAGGCGCCCAAACAGCCTCTCTGTCTGCCGGTGAAGGATAGTCTCCTCGCATCAAACCGACCGGGAGGCTTCGACCATGTCCGCGCATTTCGCCCGCTCGCATCGCCACGAAGCGCTCGACCGGCTCGCCGACCGCCGGCTGCTGCGCGAACTCGCTTACGTCGACGGCCATTGGACGGCGAGCGATGCGGCCGAGAGTTTCGAGGTCACCGATCCGGCGACCGGCACCACCGTCGCCTTCGTCGCAGCACTCGACAGCCGTCAGACGACAAAGGCCATCGACGCCGCGGCGCGCGCCTTTCCGGCCTGGCGGACGCTGTTGCCGCAGGAGCGCTCGAAAATCCTGCGAAAATGGTTCGAGCTGATCATCGCCGCCAAGGCTGATCTGGCTCTGCTGATGACGCTTGAGCAGGGCAAGCCGCTCAAAGAGTCGCTCGGCGAAATCGACTACGCCGCCTCCTTCATCGAATGGTATGCCGAGGAAGCGAAGCGCCTCAACGCCGAGAGCGTCACCAGCCATCTGCCGAACGCGGAAATGATGGTGCGGCGCGAACCGCTCGGTGTCGTCGGCGTGGTCACGCCGTGGAATTTTCCGTCGGCCATGTTGACCCGCAAGGCGGCGGCGGCGCTTGCCGCCGGCTGCACCATCGTCGCGCATCCCTCCTCGGAGACGCCACTTTCGGCGCTGG
This sequence comes from Mesorhizobium sp. M8A.F.Ca.ET.207.01.1.1, assembly GCF_004794715.1. Lineage (NCBI taxonomy): Bacteria > Pseudomonadati > Pseudomonadota > Alphaproteobacteria > Hyphomicrobiales > Phyllobacteriaceae > Mesorhizobium > Mesorhizobium sp. M8A.F.Ca.ET.207.01.1.1. The sequence continues at coordinate 435,303 of NZ_SRUS01000005.1, forward strand.
CGCTGGCCGAACTCGGCGAGCGCGCCGGGTTGCCGGCCGGCGTCTTCAACATCGTCACAGGCAAGGCCGCGACGATCGTTGGACGCATGTGCGAAGATCCGCGCGTGCGGGCCATGAGTTTTACGGGCTCGACCGAGATCGGCCGGCTGATCGCCGCGCAAAGTGCGCCGACGATGAAGCGGCTGGTCATGGAACTCGGCGGCCACGCGCCGCTGATCGTCTTTGCCGATGCCGATATCGACAAAGCGGTGACCATTGCCGTCGACGCCAAATTCGCCACATCAGGCCAGGATTGCCTGGCCGCCAACCGCATCTATGTCCAGCGTCCGCTCTACGACCGCTTCTGCGCCGCATTTGCCAAGCGCATAGACGCGCTGCGGACCGGCAATGGCCTCGGCGATGACATCGACATCGGGCCGCTAATGCATGAGCGTGCTGTCAAGAAGGTCGAAGAGCAGGTCGCTGACGCCATGGCTCTTGGCGCGCGCTGCCTTGCCGGCTGCAAGCGGCATCAGGCCGGGCCGCTGTTCTACCAGCCGACACTGCTCGCCGACGTCGCCGACGAAGCGCTGATCATGCGCGAGGAGACCTTTGGTCCGGTCGCCGCCGTCACATCCTTCGACGACGAGGACGAGGTGATCGCCCGCGCCAATGCGACCGAATATGGCCTCGTCGCCTATGTCGTGACCGAGAATGGCGCGCGCCAGCAGCGTATGGGCCGCGCGCTCGACTATGGCATGGTCGCCATCAACCGTGTGAAGATCACCGGCGCGCCGATCCCCTTCGGCGGCGTCAAGCAGTCCGGCATCGGCCGCGAAGGCTCGCGCCACGGCTTGGAGGCCTTCACTGATCTCAAATATCTATGCCTCGACGTGGCGTAGGCCACACTGGAATTTTCAAGGAGTAAAAAAAAATGCTCGACCAGTCCAACGAACTCGCCGCCTGGGATCGCGACCATTTCTTCCATCCCTCGACCCATATGGGCACGCACGCTCGCGGTGAATCGCCGACAAGGATCATGGCCGGCGGCGAAGGCGTCACCGTCTGGGACAACAACGGCAGGAAGAGCATCGATGCCTTCGCCGGCCTCTATTGCGTCAATGTCGGCTATGGCCGCCAGAAGATCGCTGACGCCATCGCCACGCAGGCAAAGAACCTCGCCTATTACCACGCCTATGTCGGGCACGGCACCGAGGCCTCGATCACATTGGCGAAGATGATCATCGACCGCGCGCCGAAGGGCATGTCGAGGGTCTATTTCGGCCTGTCCGGTTCGGATGCCAACGAAACCAACATCAAGCTGATCTGGTACTACAACAATGTGCTGGGCCGGCCGGAGAAGAAGAAGATCATCTCGCGCTGGCGCGGCTATCACGGCTCGGGCGTGATGACGGGATCGCTGACGGGGCTGGACCTCTTCCACAATGCCTTCGACCTGCCCCGCGCGCCGATCCTGCACACCGAGGCGCCCTATTATTTCCGCCGCGCCGACCGCTCGATGAGCGAGGAACAGTTCTCGCAGCATTGCGCCGACAAGCTGGAGGAGATGATCCTCGCCGAAGGGCCTGAAACCGTCGCCGCCTTCATCGGCGAGCCAATCCTCGGCACTGGCGGCATCGTGCCGCCGCCTGCCGGCTATTGGGAGAAAATCCAGGCGGTGCTGAAAAAGTACGACGTGCTGCTGGTCGCCGACGAAGTGGTGACGGGCTTCGGCCGGTTGGGCACCATGTTCGGCTCCGACCATTACGGCATCAAGCCCGACCTGATCACCATCGCCAAGGGCCTGACCTCGGCCTACGCGCCGCTGTCGGGCGTCATCGTCGCCGACAAGATGTGGCAGGTTCTGGTGCAGGGTTCCGACAAGCTCGGCTCGCTTGGCCATGGCTGGACCTATTCGGCGCATCCGATCTGCGTCGCAGCCGGCGTCGCCAATCTCGAGCTAATCGATGAGATGGACCTGGTGCGGAATGCCGGCGAGACCGGCGCTTATTTCCGTGCCGAACTGGCCAAGGCCGTCGGCGGCCACAAACACGTCGGCGAGGTGCGCGGCGACGGTATGCTGGCGGCGGTGGAATTCGTCAGGGATCGCGACGACCGTGTCTTCTTCGATCCTTCGCTCAAGATCGGACCGCAGGTCGCCACGGCCCTTGCCGCCAGCGGCGTCATCGGCCGCGCCATGCCGCAGGGCGACATACTTGGCTTCGCGCCGCCGCTGTGCCTGACCCGCGAGGAGGCCGACATCGTGGTGGCCAAGACCGCCGATGCCGTGAACAGCGTATTCGCCAATCTCTGAGACCGACCCATGAATGCCATGACCAAAACCCTCCCCGCCACCATGGCCGCCGTGCTGCTCACCGGGCATGGCGGACCTGAAAAACTCGTCTACCGCACCGATGTCAAAGTGCCTGCCCCCGCTTCAGGTGAAGTGCTCATAAGGGTCAGCGCTTGCGGGATGAACAACACCGATGTCTGGGTGCGCCAGGGCGCCTATGGTACCGAGGAGGATGCGGGCGCGGTGTCGACCTGGCGAAGGCAGGGCAATACGCTGACCTTCCCGCGCATCCAGGGCACCGACACTGTCGGCACCATCGCCGCCGTCGGCGAAGGTGTATCACCGGACCGTATCGGCGAACGGGTGATGGTCGATTTCTCCATCTACAACCGCGACGACGATTCACTCGCCGATATCGACTATATGGGCCACGGCCGCGATGGCGGTTACGCCGAGTATCAGGCCGTGCCGGCCGAGAATGCGCATGTCGTCGACACAACGCTGAGCGATGTCGAACTCGCCACTTTCTGCTGCGCCTACCTCACCGGCGAACAGATGCTGGAACGCGCCGGCCTGAGAGCCGGCGAGCGTGTGCTGGTCACCGGCGCCTCCGGCGGCGTCGGCTCCGGCATCGTGCAACTGGCCCGCGCACGCGGCGCCATTCCCTATGCCGTCGTCGGCAAGGGCAAGGAACAGGCCGTGCTCGGCATCGGTGCCGAGGCTGTCATCACCCGCGGCGTCGCGGACCTGCCGCAAGCCGTGGCCGAGGTGACCGGCGGCCAGCCGATCGACGTCGTGGCCGACCTGGTCGGCGGCGCGATCTTCAACGACCTGCTGCGTATCTTGAGGCCCGAGGGCCGCTACACCACCGCCGGCGCGATCGCCGGACCTGTGGTGCAGCTCGACCTGCGCACCATGTATCTGAAACAGCTGCAGCTGCATGGCTCCAGCCAGGGCACGCGCGCCGACTTCCGCCGCATCGTGCGCTACATCGAGGGGGGCAAGATCAGACCGTTGGTCGGTGGCGTCTACAAGCTCTCCGATTTCCACCACGCGCAGGCCGATTTCGTCGCAAAGGATTTTGTCGGCAAGCTGGTGGTGGTGCCGGACGCTGTCGCGGAGCGATCGGCGTAATCGCAAAATCCTGGTCCCTTCGCCTGCCTTCTCATCGCTGCCATAATGGGAATGGCTTGCAGTCCAGCCGGCATGCCGCCACAAATGGTGACGCCCGCCGCGCCGCTGGTCCGGGCCTCTGGTCACGGGATACAGGCGAGACATGACAGCCCGAATGATACTGCTCGACGCCAAGCCGCTTGGCGCGGCTGACGTCGCCGAGATCTCGCGGCGCAATGCGCGGCTGATGCTGGGCGAGGAGGCGATGCGGCGCATCCGGGCGAGCCGCGCGCTGATCGAGCACCTCACCGGGCTCGGCAAGCCGATGTACGGCGTCACGACAGGCCTCGGCGCCTGTGTCGACACGCCGCTCGCGCAGGCCGATCTCATCGCCTTCCAGCACAGCGTGCCCCTCAGCCACAGCATGGGCATCGGCCCGGGCCTTCCGACCGAGGCGGTGCGCGCGCTGATGACCGCGCGCATTTCGGGCATGGCCGCCGGCGGCACCGGCACTTCCGAACGCGTGGTCATGGGCCTCGTGGCGGCGCTCAACGCCGGCGTCCATCCGGTGATCCCCACCTGGGGATCGATCGGCGCGGCGGACCTTGCTCATCTCGGCCACATGGCGCGAGCGCTGCGCGGCGACGGCGAGACGGAGTTCCAGGGCAGGATAATGCCCTCCGCCGAGGCACTTGCATTGGCCGGGCTCGAACCACTCGACCTGCGCGAGAAGGACGGCCACGCCATCATCGTCGCCAACAGCCTGTCGACCGGCACGGCATGCCTGTGTCTCGAGGATGTCGCCCATCTCATCGATTGGGCGCTGGCCGCGGTGGCGCTCAACTATGAGGCGTTCCGTTCTTCGCTGACCGCGATCGACGAGGATGCCCTGGCCGCGCGGCCGGCCTTCGGCCAGCGCGAGATCGGCGCACGGCTGCGCGCGGAACTCGCCGGAAGCGGCCTGTGGAAGGACAGAGCGGCGCGGCGGCTGCAAGATCCGCTCAGCTATCGCTGTGTGCCGCAAGTCTGGGGCGGCCTGCTCAACGCGTTCGAACAGGCGAAGCTGGCGACGGAGATCGAACTCACCCATTCCGGCGACAACCCGGTGATCCTGCCCGAAGACGAACGCGTCGTCTCGAACGGCAATTTCGACCTCACCGCGATGACGCTGGCCTGGGAGCAACTCGGCCAGGCGCTCGCGCATTGCGCGGTTGGCACCGCCAACCGCTGCATGAAGCTGATGTCGCCGACAATTGCCGAGCTGCCGCGCTTCCTGTCGGCCAGGGGCGGCAGTCGCCAGGGCTACGCGGAACTGCAGAAGCCGCTCGCCGCGCTGGAAGCCGAGATCCGGCATCTGGCCAACCCGATGTCGCTCAGCCCGCTGGCCGTTTCGGACGGCATCGAGGACCAGTCGTCGATGGCGCCGCGTGTGGTGGCCAAGACAGCCGAAATCATCGAGCGCCTGCGCTATCTCGTTGCGATGGAACTGATCTTCGCGGCGACGGGCGTGGAGTTGCGCGGCGTCGTCGACAGCATGGGCGAAGGACCCCAGCGCACCTTTGCTGCGGTGCGTGCGCTCGTCAGCCCGCTCGACGACGATCGTGAGATGAGCGCCGACATGACGCGGGTCGCCCGTATGGTGGCCGGTCCCCGGGACTGAGAACTCCGGACTATTTCTGAAAAGGTCCCCTCAGATTGAGGTTCTCGGCCAGAAGGCAGAAGCGGTCGATCAACCGGACAAGCTCGTCGCCCTGTTCGACGACAATCGCGCCTCGCTCGGCAGGCGGGGTATCGGAGAGAGCCTTCCACAGACGGCCTTGCCGATCGCAGAGATCCGCCAATTCGGCGCAGTCGCTGGAGGTTAGTTTCAAAAGGTGGTCCGCCGTCACAGGTCCAATGCCTGGAGGCGTGGTGGTGCCAAGGGAAAGGTAGCCTTGCGGCATTGTGCCTTTCGCATTCGTTACCGATTTGCGGCAGATGACGTCGAATATCTGGTCGACAGCCTGCTTGGCGCCTGCGACGCGCGACGGGTGGTCCGTATCGGCGGCAGCGTGCGGCAGGAGCTCAAGCCTGGCGCCATGCTTCTCGACGAGGCCGAGATAAGGCAGCATCGGCCCGGACAGGCGGCCGGTCGAGGCATCCCTGAACAGGTCGGCATCGATGGCGGCGTGGCGTAGCCGGCCTGTATTCAGAGCTTCATCAAGAGCCCCGACATCGACAAGCTCGCCGCGATCGTAGTTGACCAGCACCGCGCCCTTGTTCATGCGGGACAAGACGTCCGCGCCAATGAGCCCGGCATTGGCGTAGCGGCCGGTCTGCGCATCCTGCTTGCCCAGGCCAACGTGAACGCTGAGCACATCGGCGCCTCCGGCCGCCTCGACAAGGTCCGCGGCAAAGGCAAAGCCCTCGGCTTCTATCCATTCGCGGTGCCGTGGCCGCGCGTGGATCACCACGCGCATGCCGAAGGCGCGAGCCAGCTTGGCCACTTCGCGACCGATATTGCCGTAGCCGATGATCGTGATGGTCTTGCCTTCGAGCTTTTCGGTGCGGAAATCGCGCAGCTCCCTGCCGGTGTCGAAGGCGCCCCGCGCGACACGCCCGTGAAGCGTGTCGACCGGGAGATCCGGCAGCACTTTCAGGATCGCCTTCATCACCATCTGCGCCGTGGCGCGGCTGTTGATGCCTGGCGTGTTCATCAGCACCGCAGTGCCGCCCTCGCCACTGCCGCCACCCCACGAGCGCGAGCCCATATTGCCGGTGCCGGCGCCGATGCGCACGCCGGCCAGCGGAAAGACGGTTTCGGCGGGCAAGAAGGTCGCGGCGGCTATGACGGCATCATAGCGTCCGTCGCCGGCGGCTTCGATCAGCTCTTCGCGAGTGCTGAGATCCGGCTGGTAGAAGAAATGAACGCGCCCGCGTTCGACAGCGGCCTTGTCGCCAAGTCCGGCCGCATGAAAGCGGCCGCCCTTGGCTTCGATATGGGCCCGCACCTCCGTAGGGTCCGGTTTTCCGTCAGCGTCGAAGCGCAGGCCGATCAGATCGCAGACCAGGACGGCGTAGGCGCGTTGCGGATCGATCGCCTCAACGGCGTGTGTGTCTGTGGTCGCGGTCACGTCGTTCCCCTCATGCAGGACGGAAGGCCTGCTGGTGGAGCAGGCGCTGAACACTCAGAACCTATCCGCCCGGAACGGCGTGAGATCGATCACCGGCGGCAGACCAGCAGCGAGTTGCGACACGATCTTGCCGGTGACCGCGCCGCCGATCAGGCCCTGATGGCCATGGCCGAGAAGGCACGCGGCACCCCTTTCAGGTACAGTGCGATGTCGCCATTGGCCCCTTGTACGGGCAAGCCGGACGCGCGTAAAATCCAGCTATCTGATTGAGTCTGCTACATTCGTTCGGGCTAATGTCCGGATCGGTCTGGGTATTTTCCTTGCACACGGATGCAACCAGCGCGGCCAGGCGCGGCAAATCATTTGCCCATGTGGCGGAAGCCTCCTGGGGCAAGGGCCTCAGCACCTTGCTGCGCATCGTGCGCATGACGCTGCGCCATCCCTGGCAGGTTGCCATCACCCTCGTCTCGACCTTTATCGCTGCGACGCTGCAGCTCTTCATTCCGCGCCTCCTTGGGCGCGCCATCGATCAGGCGCAAGGCGTGATGGCCGCGGGGGCCGGCACCGCGGCCGAGCAGGCGCTCTGGAATACGGCCCTGACACTGCTGGCCGTCAGCATCCTGCGCGGCCTCTTCACCATGGCGCAGAACTACTATGGCGAGGCCGTCGGCCATCAGACCGGCTATGAGCTGCGGCTCGCCTTCTACGAGAAGATCCAGCGGCTCAGCTTTTCCTTCCACGACAAGGTCCATACCGGCGATCTCATCACACTCGGACTGCTCGACCTCGACGGCGTGCGCATGTTCTTTTCCACCGGCATCCTGCGCGTGGTGCTGCTCGGCGTGCTGATCGGCGTCGGCGCCTATCTGTTGATCAGCACCGATCTCGTGCTCGGGTTGTTGAGCCTCAGCTTCGTGCCGTTCGTCGCCTGGCGCTCCTCGGTGACGCAACTCCGACTGCGCAGCACCTGGCTGACGCTGCAGGAGCGGCTGTCCGTGCTGAGCCGGGTGATGGATGAGAATCTCGGCGGCATCCGTGTCGTGCGCGCCTTCGCGGCGCAGCGGCATGAGCTGGCAAAATTCGACCGCGCCAAGCAGGATGCGCTGGAACTCGCCAATGAGCGCGTCGACATCCGCGTCTCGAACACCAGCGCCATGAACTTTTCCTTCCTGGCCGCCATGGGCCTGGTTCTCTGGTTCGGCGGCCAGAAGGTGATCGCGGGGCAGATCAGCGTCGGCACACTGGCCCAGTTTCTCACCTTCATGACCATATTGCAGATGCCGGTGCGCCAGCTCGGCCTGATGGTCAACTCCTTCGCGCGCGCCTCGACCTGTGGCACCCGGCTGTTCGAACTACTCGATGCCGAACTCGACATCAAGGACGCGCCCGACGCCAGGGAGCTCGTCATCACCGACGGCGTACTGCGCTTCGACAATGTCGGTTTCCGCTATGAGGGCGCGGGCGAGCGTCCGACGCTTTCGGGCGTTTCGTTCGAAGCCAGGCCGGGCGAGACCGTCGGTATCGTCGGCCCGCCCGGCAGCGGCAAGTCGACCATCGCGCATCTGATCCCGCGCTTCTACGACGTGACGTCGGGCGCGATCACCATAGACGGACAGGACATCCGCAAGGTCACGCTGCAGTCGCTGCGCAAGGCGGTCGGCGTCGTCCAGCAGGACGCGTTCCTGTTCACCACCTCGATCGAGAACAACATCGCCTATGGCAATCCCTGGGCGCGCGAGACCCGCATCGGCCAGGCCGCCGAGTATGCCCAGCTGCACAACTATATCATCGGCCTTCCAGCCGGCTACACCACGGTCGTCGGCGAACGTGGCGCGTCGCTTTCCGGCGGCCAGCGGCAGCGCCTGACCATAGCGCGCAGCCTGATGTTGCGGCCATCGGTGCTGGTCTTCGACGATTCCACGGCCGCCGTCGACGCCGGCACCGAGCAGCGTATACGAGCGGCGATGAAGCGCTTCGCCCGGGATCGCGTGACGCTGATCATCTCGCATCGGCTGAGTTCGCTGATGCATGCCGACCAGATCCTGTTCGTCGAGGGCGGGCGGATCGTGGAACGCGGCACGCATGAGGAATTGCTGGCGCTCGGCGGACGCTACCGCGCGCTTTACGACCTGCAGCTACGGCCGGACGACGATCGGCTCGAGGGAGCCGCCTGATGTCGACGCAGGACGACGACGAGAAGGAAGACACAAGCGGACGCCCGACCAAGGCGGTCGTCGGCTCGCACCGCGATGAGGAAGAGGTCTTCGGCAAGGCCTACGACCCGCGCATCGTCAGGCGCATCTGGAGCTTCGTCAGACCGTATCAGGGCCGGATTTTCATCTCGGTCGCCGCCGTGCTGGTGTTCACGCTGACACAGCTGGCGATCCCGCTGGTCATCCGCTACGCCATCGATCACGGCATGGCGCCAGGCAGGCTCGACCGCTCGGTGATGATCTCCGCGATCGCCGCCTTCACCGTGATCATCCTCATCAACTATGCCGCCAGCCATGTACAGGAAAGCGTCGTCGGCAAGGTGGCGGAGAACGTGCTGTCCGACTTGCGCCGCGCCATGTTCAGCCACCTGCAGCGCGTCTCGCTGAGTTTCATGGACAAGACCGAGGTCGGCAGGCTGATGTCGCGCCTGCAGGGCGACGTCAATTCGATGCAGGAGTTCCTCGAAACATCCGTCATGTCAGTAGGCGATATCGTGCTTCTTTTCGGCATCGTCACCGTCCTGCTCTGGCTCGATTTCCGGCTTGGCCTGCTGACGCTGTCGACCATGCCGATGCTGTTCATCGTGCGCCTGTTCTGGCTGCCGCGGGCCAAGGTCGCCTTCATGGCCGCGCACGAAACCAACTCGATCGCCAACGGCGCGCTTGCCGAAGGCATCCACGGCGTGCGTACGGTGCAGAGCCTGGAGCGCCAGCATGTCAATTTCGACCTTTACGACGAAAAGGTGATGGCCAATCTCAACGCCCATCTGCGGTCGGCGAAATATGCACAGGTGATGGTGCCGATCGTCGACACGCTGACCGGCATCGCCATGGCGACCGTCATCGTCGTCGGCGGGTCGATGGTGCTGTCGCACAGTCTCGATATCGGCGTGATGGTGGCGTTCCTGTTCTACATCCAGCGCTTCTTCGATCCGATCCGCTCGCTCACCATGCAGTACAGCGTCATGCAGCGGGCCATGGCTTCGGGCCAGCGCATCTCCGAAGTGCTCGACGTGCCCGTCGACGTCAGCGACAAGGACGGCGCCATCGCGCTGTCGCGCAACATGGATGGTTCGGTCGAGTTCAGGAACGTCACCTTCGGCTACCGTCAAAATCAGCCGGTGTTGAAGAACATCTCCTTCCGCGTCAATCCGGGCGAGACAGTCGCGCTTGTCGGCCCGACCGGATCGGGCAAGTCGAGCTCGATGGCGCTGGTGCACCGCTTCTACGATGTCTGGTCGGGCGAGGTCCTGGTCGGCGGCCATGACGTGCGCGACCTGACGCAGGATTCGTTGGGCGACCAGGTGGCCATGGTGCTGCAGGAGCCGTTCCTGTTCTCCGGCACGGTGCTGGAGAACATCCGCTATCACAGGACCGGCGCCAGCCGCGAAGAGGTGGTGCGCGCAGCAGTTGCCGTCGGCGCGCACGACTTCATCGAAGACCTGCCCGACGGCTACGACACCGAACTCGAGCAGCGCGGCGGCAATCTCTCGCTCGGCCAGCGCCAGCTGATCAGTTTTGCGCGCGCGCTGGTGGCCGATGCCAAAATCCTTGTGCTCGACGAGGCCACCGCCAGCATCGATTCCTACACCGAGATGCTGATCCAGAAGGCGCTGATCAAACTGCTCGAAGGGCGTACCGGGCTGGTCATCGCGCATCGCCTGGCCACCATCCGCGGCGCAGACCGCATCATCGTCCTGCAGAATGGCGAGATCGTCGAAAGCGGCAACCATGAGCAGCTCATGAAGACGAAAGGTCTCTACGCCCGCCTCTACAACATGAACTACGCTTCCTTCGACGACATTTCCGACGAAGAGATGGGAATGGATGCGGCGGCCGGCAAGGCGACGTGAGCCGGTGCTGGCGGATTCGAACGAAAGATTGCTTCGATGTCCTTCCCGAGAAGACGCGACTGTCGCGGATGCCGCCGTCACCAAGGCACCACCTATGCCGCGTCACCGCCGTCATAATGGCCACACGCACGCCGCGAACCGCGAACACGGACACCGTTGGATCGGTAGCGGTTGGATCGGCGACAACGCCAATGCGCCGGCGAAGGTTGCCGGCACTACGCCATTTCGGGACGTCTTGAGGCCTCGCGGATCGCCTTGTGCACGCCGCGCTGCAAATCCATGAAAGCCGGGGTTTCCATCACCTCTTCGCGGCGCGGGCGCTCGATGTCGACGTTGAAGGTCTGCATGATGCGTCCCGGGCCGATCCCCATGACGACGATGCGGTCCGACAGATAGACGGCCTCCTCGACGTCATGCGTGACGAACAGCACGGTGAGACGATGCTCTTCCCAGATCTGGGTCAGGAGTTCCTGCATCTGGTGCCGCGTCAAGGCATCGAGCGCGCCGAAGGGCTCATCCATCAGCAGCATTTTGGGGCGATAGGAGAGCGCGCGGGCGATGGCGACGCGCTGCTTCATGCCGCCCGAAAGTTCGGACGGGAAGCGATCGGCGCTTTGGGACAGCTTGACGAGGTCGAGATGCTCGAGCGCGATCTCGCGGCAGGCGGAGCGATCATAGCCGGCGGCCTTGAGGGCAAACTCGATGTTCTGCCGCGCCGTCAGCCAGGGAAGCAGCGTGTAGGACTGGAAGACGACACCACGGTCGAGACCCGGTTGCACGATCGGCGCGCCATCGATGCTGAGATCGCCGGCGTCAAAATCCTGCAGTCCGGCGACGATCGACAGCAACGTGCTCTTGCCGCATCCCGACGTGCCGACGAGGGAGACGAACTCGTTGTCGGCAAGGTCTAGATTGATGTCCCGCAGCACTTCCGTGCGCCGCTCGCCGGCGCCGAAGCTCTTGTCGAGACCCGCAATGCGCAATTTGGGAACAGTCATCGGCGGTTCCTCATTGCGAGTGGCCATCCTGCCGGAACAGCACCTTCTCCAATGCCTTCATGACCTGGTCGGTGATGAGGCCAAGCACGCCCAGGAGCAGGATGTAGCCGATGATGGTGTTGGTCTGGAAATAGCGCTGCGATACGGTGATGCGATAGCCCAGACCGGATGTCGCCGCGACGAGTTCGGCCAGAACCAGCCATGTCCATGCCCAGCCGAGGCTGATGCGCAGCGTGTCCCAGATGCCCGGCAAGGCGCTGGGCACGACGATGCGCGTCAGGATCTTGCGGTCCGGCAGGCCGAGCGTGCGCCCGAGGCCGATGAAGTCGGCGGGGACCCGTTTCACATTGTCCATGATCATCAGCACCTGCTGGAAGAAGGTGCCGATGAAGATGATCAGGAATTTCTGGGTATCGCCGGTGCCGGCCCACAGGATGGAGAGCGGTACGAAAGCGACAACCGGCATATAGCGGATGAAATCCACCAGCGGCTCGATCGCAGCCTCCCAGGAGCGGAAACTGCCGATCAGCACGCCGATCGGGATGGACAGTGCCGAGGCGAGAAGAAAGCCGATGGAAATGCGGTACATGGAGGCCCGGAGGTCCAGCCACAAGGTGCCGTCGGCCGCGAGCTTGGCGATCTGGGTCGCGACGCTGCCCGGCGACGGCAGGAAGATGGGTTTTACCCATTCCAGCCCGGTCGCCGCCCACCAGGCGAGGCCGAGGCCGACAAAGACGGCCACCGCTATCGCCAGGAAACGTGACCGGGCGATCGGCACGCCGATCCCGGAGGATCGGCGACGCGTGGCCTTCTTCGTGACTGGCTTCGCTGCGGAACGGGCCAGATCGGTTTTCGCGGTGGGTTCTCCCGACATCTGCGTTACCACCGCGATCCGGCCTTCGTCATTCCGCCGCCTTGACGAAGGACGGGTCGATCATCTGCTCCGGCGTCACATCGGCCTGAAGCAGCTTGGCGTTCTTCGCCGCCGCTTCGACATCGGCGAATGTCTTGGTGGTAAAATCGCCGGTGAGCGCCGTCTTGTTTTCGGCCAGGGAATAGTAGCGCACGCCGTCAAAGGCGGTGTTGAGGTCCTTGACGTCGGAACCGACCGCCTTGGCGATGATGGCGCGACCGCCTGATGTATCGGCATTGTAGTCCTTGAGCGCGGCGTCCCAGCTCTTGATCATGGCCAGCACCTGGCCGGGCCGCGACTTGATCACTTCGTCGCGCACCACCAGCACGTCGCTGATCAGGCCGGGATCCTCGCCGGCGGTGAACAACAGCTTGACGTCCTTGTTCTGCGCCATGGCGACGGTGAGATAGGGTTCATAGGTGACCGCGACCGGCACCTGACCCGCGATCAGCGCGCCGCCGGCATCGGACGCCGGCATCGGAACGGCCTTCACATCGTCGATCGACATGCCGTTCTTGGCGAGCGCGTATTTGAGTAGGATGTCGCTCGTCGTGCCTTCCTCGAAGGCGACTTGCTTGCCCTTGAGATCGGCGATGGAGGTGACGTCCTTGCCGGCGACGATGGCGTCTGCCGTCATGGAGACATCGAGCAGCAGCACGATCTTCACCGGCAGGCCGGCCGCAACCATGCCCATCGCCGTGTGGGTGGCGATGTTGGCGGCGTCGAGCTGGCCGCTGGCCAGTGCGGCGTTGATATCCTTGTCCTCGGCGAAATTGACGATCTGGACATCCGACAGACCGTTCGTCTTGAACAGGCCCTTGGCGTCGGCGACGTGCCACTGGCCATAGCCAAGCCAGGGCTCGATGCCGATCTTGAACGATCCGGCCTCGGGCGTCGTGGGAATGGCCGCATCGGCGGCATGGGCTGTCGGGGCGGCGGTGAGCCCGACGGCAACGGCCATCACCAACGCGCGAAATTGTCCTGCTAGGTTAAGCGTCATCTTTCGTTCCCCTTGGTGATCAGACCGCTTTTTTACCCAGGCATCCGGTCTGGTGAGACTGCGGGTTCTGCTCTTGCGGCACTGTGCCTCGGCGTCTTGCCCGCCACTTCGTGGTTGAAGTGCTGGCACATTTCAGCGTCAGCGGAAGCGGATGTCAAGGCTAAAATACATACATGCATATACAAGTTGAAGTGACTCAAATTTTGCGTTGATCCGGCGCGTCCCCTGCCTGACTACGCATGCTTTTCAGGATCGATCCGATCGAGAAAACCGGTCATCCGGTCGGTTCCGCCATCGGGCTCGCTGCCGACCATGACCGCGACCGAAAACCCGATGAGAGACGAGACCGGCGTGTGGCTGCGCGCGCCGGCCCGCAGGTTCATCACCAGGGTCGGCGACAGGAACAGCCCAGAGCGCAGCACCGTTCGCCAATCCGCCGGCAGCATGCCGCGACGCTTGAGTTCCAGCAGCAAGGGCCGCCACAGCTCCATCGCCTTCACCTCCAGAAGGTCGCGGCGGATCGGGCTCAAATCCCAGTCCGTGTCGACATACAGAAAGTCGCCATCCAGCCGCGCCCGCGCTTGAAAAGCCTGGGTCGCCATGGCCGGATCGTAGAGCCAGAAGGGATGGGCGAAGATGTTGTGGAACGTCGCCTTCACCTCGGCCAGCAGCGTCGGGATGTGCGAGCCGGCAAAGGCCGGATCGAAGAAGGACAGTTCCGCCCGTCCCGCCGTCTCCACGTACCAGACATTGGCATTGTGGGCGTCGCCATGCGCGACCACGCCGCCGGCATCGGCAAGCCGGTCCGGCCGCAGGCGCTCCGCGGCGGCGTCGAAGAGCTCGCCGATGCTGCTGATGTAGCGCTGCCCGTTGATGACGAATTTCAGCCGGGAAAACCGATCCCAATCCAGTTCCGCGCCGGGAAAGACAAACGACTTGCCGACGTAGAAATCGGCCAGGCGGCCACCTGGCGACAAACGCGTATCGGCGTCGATCAGCCGCTCATGAAACAACCGGTGGATCGGCTCGGCCGACACCTGCGCGACGGTCACCGGATGCAGCGTTTCGAGATAGACATCGAGCAGCCTGGCGGACAGGTCACGCTCGGCAAGAACCGCCTCGCGCCGCCTGCCGGCATCGTCCTTGGTGTCCAGCGCGAACAGCACATCCGAAAATCGAGGATCCACGCGGCGGCTATAGACAAGGATCTGCTCGCCGGGCTGGGCGGACATATGCACGGGCTGGTCGACCGGCAAGCCGGCGCGCGACAGGATTTCGGCCCGGTAATACTCGCCGGCCATCGCCTCTTCCCGTTCTTCCTGATGGAATTTGAAGAAATACGGTTGGCCGTCACTGTCAAAGAAGCCATTCAGGGAGTTGAGGCTGTATTTGTCGACATTGATGCGGACGTTGCCGGGGTTCATCCCGAACAAGTCGGCCAGCAACGCAGTCAGCGCGCGTTGCGCTTCGGCCACATCATGCTGCGCGAGAGCCCGTATCCGGGCCGTGCGGCTCGGTGTCGCCGTCATCCCCAGACTCCGCAAGCCCGTGCGTCCACCAGCCGAAGCACTCTTATCGATACATGTATATACATTTGAACGAAGCCTCGGCTTGCATTGGTTCGTCGAAGTCAGCTTGCCCTGGAAGGCGAGTAGCGGCTGCCTAGCGAGTAGCGGCTGCCGGCATAGGTCAGCTTGCTGATCGTGGCCACGACCGCCCCAGTCCATGTCCGGCGATGCAGGAGAAGGCAGCAACTGCCGACATCGATGCCCAGATGCTGCGCCGACTCCCTGTCGGCCGGGACGGCGGAGATGATATGCTCGACCTCGGTGACCGGGGTCTTCTGCATCAGGTAGTCATAGGTCGCCGTCCTGGTGAAATCCTGCTTGTCATAGTCGGGGATCAGGCCCGGATTGACGAAGCGCTCTTCCAGTTGCACCGGCAGGTCGTTCTCGAAATTGACGACGACGGAGTGATAGATCGAGGTGCGCTTCGCAAACTCGAACGACAGCGCGAGTTCCTTCGTCGGCACGATGGTTTCGAGGACCAGGACTTCGGAGCGATGCCTGTTGCCGCGCTCGACGATCTCGGCGGCGATGTTGTTGATCTCGATCAGAGTCGATTGCGGCCGGGGTGGCGCGATGAATGTTCCGACGCCTTGCAGCCGGATCAGGAATCCCGCGGCGGTCAGTTCCCGCAAGGCCCGGTGAACCGTCATCCGTGACACACCCAGCGAAACCACCAGCTCGTTCTCGGACGGCAGCTTGCGGTCCTTGCCCCATTTGCCCGTTCCGATGTTGGTCAGGATGTAGTCCTTCACCTTCTCGTAAAGGGGGCTCGCCGTATCGGGCAAATCGATCATTTCAAAAATCCTTTCCGGCAGGTTGCCGCATGCGGATGATTGTTTTCAAGCCATCGCTCTTCCCGGCCAACAGCCGCTCATAGGCGGCTGGAATATCGTCCAGGCCTATCTCGCGGTCGACCAAGGCCAGAAGCGGCTCGCTGAGTTCACCCAGCATGCGGACAGCGTCGGGCAATTCGTCGGCGAAGGCGTGACATCCCAGCAATGCAATCTCGCGCTCGACCAGAAGATTGGGGTCGATGTCGAGGCGGCCATGAAATATCCCGACCATCGCCACCGCGCCACCGGGATCGAGAACACCGAGCAACTGGTTGAACGCAGCGATGCTGCCCGTCGCCTCGACGGCCGCCAGCAGCGGGGCCTTGGCGGTGGCTGCGGCAATGGCATCGCGGTCGAGATCGACGGTCGTGGCGCCCGTCACTCCCGCCACGCGGGCGCAGCGCGCCTGGTTCCGGTCGGCGACAAGCACGGTTCCGGCGAAGGTTCGGGAGAGCAGCAGCGCGGCAAGACCACCGATCGGCCCGCAACCGACGACCAGAACCGAACCGACCGTTTTCGGCAGACGCCGCACCGCGTGCAGCGCGACCGCGAGGGGTTCGGCCATGGCGGCGACCCGTTCGTCAAGGCCGGCGTCGATGACATGGAGCAAACGTGCGGGCAACACCGCCTGTTCGGCGAAACCGCCGTCGCATATTTCGCCGACGAAGCCCAGCGCAGCGCAGAGATGCCGCTTGCCGGCACGGCATTGCGCGCAATCCCCGCACCAGAAACGGGAATCGGCGACGACTCTGTCGCCGACAGCGATTGTGTCGACGCCCTCGCCCAGCGCGATCACCGTGCCGGTCAGTTCGTGGCCAGCCGTCGAAGGCGAACGGCTTATCCATTGGCCGGTGCGGAAATTGTGCAGGTCCGAACCGCAGATTCCGGCGGCATCGATCCTGAGTTTTGCCCAGCCGGCATCCGGGATACCTGGCGCGGCGACATCCTCGACGCGCAGATCCCCCGGTCCATAAAGCCGTGCCGCCTTCATCGCGATGGTCCCCCTCAGCCGGCGAGATAGCGGTCGCGGATCTCCGAAACCGCGTTTTCATGCGAGCTGAAGCCCTCGTAGCGGGCGAGCCGGCGGGCATGCAGCGCCAGTTCCGGATAGGCGGCCGAGGTCACATAGCCAACCGACGAGCGCTTGACGAAATCCGTCACCGAGAGCGGCCCATAGGTGCGCGCCCAGCGGCTGGTCGGCAGCACCGCATTCGGCCCAAGGACGAAATTGGCAAGTGTCACCGGCGTGTGCGGACCCATCAGGATTTCCGCCGCCTCGGTGATGTGGCCGAGATGCGCGAACGGCTCCTTCGAGAGTATCTCGAGATGTTCGGGCGCATAGTCGTTGATGAAGCGGTAAGACTCTTCCAGCGACCCGGTCAGCACGATGCCGCCGCGCTCTCCCGTCAGCACCGCGCGCGAGAATTCCACACGCTGCTCGGTCATGCGCGACCAGTGCTGCGGGATAGCGGCCAGGGCGGCCTCGGCAACCTTGCGGCTGTGCGTCACCAGATAGGCGGAGGAATCCGGCCCGTGCTCGGCCTCGATTAGCAAATCGAGCGCGGCAAGGCCGCCGTCGACGCTGTCGTCGGCAAAGATGATGGCTTCCGACGGTCCGGCCGGCAGACCCGTGTTGATGATCGAGGACAGAACGCTCTTGGCTGCCACCACCCAGGGGCTGCCCGGGCCGACGATCTTGAGTGCCGGCTTCACCGTCTCGGTGCCGTAGGCGACCGCGGCGACGGCCTG
The DNA here is from genome assembly GCF_004794715.1 of Mesorhizobium sp. M8A.F.Ca.ET.207.01.1.1. NCBI lineage: Bacteria > Pseudomonadati > Pseudomonadota > Alphaproteobacteria > Hyphomicrobiales > Phyllobacteriaceae > Mesorhizobium > Mesorhizobium sp. M8A.F.Ca.ET.207.01.1.1. Next base: position 452,928 of record NZ_SRUS01000005.1, read on the forward strand.
GGCGCCGCCGCATTTGTACACGGTCTGGACGCCGGCAAGACGAGCGGCGACCAGTGTGGCCGCGTCCACGGAACCATCCGGGGTTGGCGGCGTCACGATGGCAATCCGCGGCACGCCGGCAATGACGGCTGGTACCGACGTCATCATCGTCACAGACGGAAAGGCGCCCTTGCCGCGCGGCACGTAAAGCGCGACGGAGGCGATCGGCGTGTACCTGTCGCCGGCATAGGCGCCCGGGCGGACTTCCTTGAGCCACATGGTTTCCGGCTTCTGCTCTTCATGAAAATGCCGGATGTTGTCGATGCCGAACCTGATGCTCTCGACGACATCCTTCTCGACCTTGTCGAACGCCGCGTCGAACTCCGCTTCCGACACCTTCAGTCCGCCTTCGGCCACATTGGCCTTGTCGAGGTCCCTGGCGAAGCGGATCAGGGCGGCGTCACCCTCGTCCCTGACCGCCTGGATGATCGGACGAACCTTTTCGATGAAGACCGACAGATCGCCCTCGGCGCGTTTCAGCAGCCCGGCCCGCCGAGTGGCATCGAGGGATGACAGATCGTGGAAGCTGATGTCGGACATGGATTTTTCCTTCAGTTCAGAGCGCAATGTGCCGACCGGTCACATCTGCGCAAGACATTCAATTCGAAACATCGGCGATCTACGTCAGACCGAGGCAAGGAACCCGCCGTCCACCGGAATGGACTGGCCGGTTATGTAGGCGGCGGCATCGGAGGCAAGGAACACGGCGATGCCGTGCAGATCGCGCAGATCGCCGAAACGGTGCTGCGGAATCTTGGCGAGCATGGATTGCCGCCATGCCTCATTGCCGTAAAACACCTCCGTCATCGCCGTCCTGAAATAGCCCGGGGCAATGGCGTTGACCCTGATGCCAAGCTGCGCCCACTCCGCCGCGAGAGCCCGTGTCATGCCGAGCAGACCCGACTTGGAAGAGCCATACGGCACCGCCGTTGGAATGCCGACTTCTGAGGTCAGCGAACAGAGGTTGATGATGGCGCCGGGCCGGCCAGCATCCCGCATCTGCCGCGCCGCCGCCTGGGCACAGAAGAACGCCCCCTTGAGATTGGTGTCGACGATCCGGTCCCACAGCGCCTCGTCGACATCGAGCGATGGCCGGACCTCTTCCACCCCGGCATTGTTGACGAGAATGTCGAGGCCGCCAAGCAGGCGGGCTGCCTCGGCAACAGCCGCGCGGCACTGGCCGACATCGGTCACGTCAAGGGCAATGGCGTGCGCAACCCCGCCGCCCGCGCGAATGGCCGCCGCTGTCTCATCAAGCGAGTCCACGCTACGCGCCGTGACCGCGACGTCGGCGCCGGCGGCGCTCAGCGCCTCGGCGATGCTGCGGCCAATGCCGCGGCTGGCACCGGTGACCAGCGCCTTCCTGCCAGAGAGGTCGAAAAGAGCAGCGTTGCGCATGTGATCCTCCTTGGCCGCTCCGGTTGCGTGGCACGGAGACTATCAGATCGACTTACATATACAAGCATATACAAACAGCCTCGAGTGCGATAGTGGTGACGTCGTCCGCCGCACGCGCGACCACATAGCTGGCTCTTTAATACGAGATGCCACGGGCGGCGATTGTTCGAGGTTTGTCTGGCGACAATAATCGGCCGGCGATGGAGGAGACCAGACATGTCCAACGCTTCAGACATGGTCCGCACCGAAGTCACACGCCTGTCGCCTTACAATTCCGGGCTGACCATCGCCGAGGTCATGCTGCGATACGCCCCGGCCAGGATCGCCAAACTGGGCTCGAATGAAAACCCGATCGGCCCTAGCCCGACCCTGGCCAAGATGATGCAGGGCGGCTCCGAAATGTTCCGCCTTTATCCGGATCCGGCCGGGCGCGAACTGCGGCAGGCCATCGCCACCAGACATGCGGCCGGCGAGGATCAGGTCATCCTCGGCAACGGATCGGAAGATCTCCTCTCCGTCATCAGCCGTGCCGTCCTGCGGCCCGGCGACGTCGTCGTCACGCTCTATCCATCGTTCCCGCTGCACGAGGACTATGCGACGCTGATGGGTGCAAGCGTCAACCGTGTAACCGTCAACGGCGATCTCAGCATCAATCTCGACGCGCTGATCGAGGCGGTGCGCGAACGGCCTCGCATGCTGCTGTTCTCGAATCCGATGAACCCGGCCGGCAGCTGGCTCTCCGGCGGCGATCTGTCGAGGCTCCTGGACGCTGTCAGCGACGAGACGCTGATCGTCGTGGATGAAGCCTATGCCGAATATGCCGAAGGCGACGACTATGTCTCGTCCCTGCCCTGTCTGAGCAAACGCGATCAACCCTGGATCGTGCTGCGGACATTTTCCAAGGCGTTCGGACTGGCAGGGCTGCGGATCGGCTTCGGCATTGTCGGCGACCCGCAATTGCGCGCGTTGCTCGACAGGGTGCGCACGCCTTTCAATGTCAATGGCGTCGCGCAGGCCGCCGCGCTTGCGGCGCTCGCCGATGAGGAGCACTTGGCCAAGGTCGTCGCGCTGGCCAGGACGGAGCGGGCACGCGTCGAGCGTTTCCTGGCGGGCAAGGGCCTCGAAGTCGCTTCGTCCAGAGGCAACTTCCTGTTCTTCGACTGCCGGCAAGATGCCACTGCCTTCGTCGAAGGGCTGCTGCGGAACGGCGTCATCGTCAAGCCATGGAAACAGGCAGGCTTCGACACTTATGTGCGCGTCAGCATCGGCTCGCCGTCGGAGAACGACCACTTCATGGCCGCCCTGTCGCAATTGTTGTGATTTCCCGACGCCACGCAGAATTGCCTGGCGTACCCGACACCAAAGTCTGGGTCTGCCGCGCGCGCAAGATATCGGGCAATTGAAAGCCAGATATCTCAAGCCAGCCGCCTTGTCGTAAGAGCCTCGTCCATGCCCGCAAGCAGCCCGCCCAGGAGCCTCTATCGCGATACGGCCGGCGGCACAGCCAATTACCCTGCCCTTTCCGGGGCGCACAGGGCAAGGGTCGCCATCGTCGGCGGTGGCTTCACAGGCCTTTCCACCGCCTTGCACCTGGCGGAAGCCGGCGACGACGTCTGCGTGCTCGAAGCCCATCAGCCGGGCTGGGGGGCGTCGGGCAGAAATGGCGGCCAGGTCAATCCCGGTCTCAAATACGATCCCGACACGATCGAGGCGATGTTCGGCCCCGATCTCGGGCAGCGGATGATCGACTTCTCCTACGGTGCGCCGGATTTCACCTTCGGCCTCATCAAGCGCCTGTCGATCGATTGCGAGGCCCGGCAAAACGGCACCATACGCGCGGCCATCCGGCCGAAGCCGGCAGCCGCGGTGCGGGCCACGGCAACGCAATGCAAGCGGCGGGGGATGCCGGTCGGCTTGCTCGACGCAACGGCGATGGCGGCGCGAACCGGCACCGACAGATACATATCCGGCATGTTCGATGCCCGCGGCGGCGACCTTCATCCCTTGAAATACACGCTCGGCCTGGCTGCCGCCGCGCGGAAGGCCGGCGCGCGGATATTCGGCGGCAGCGAAGTCCTCTCGCTGAACAGGCAGGCCGGACGCTGGGTCCTCAAGACGGCAGACGGCTCTGTCAGCGCCGAGAAGGTCCTTGTCGCGACCAACGGCTATACCGGCGACCTGTGGCCGGGCCTGGAGCAGTCGCTCGTTCCGGTGTTCAGCGCCATCGCGGCGACCGAACCGCTGTCACCAACGGTCGCGGCCGCAATCCTCCCTCAAAGGCCCGTCGTTTACGAAGCCGGCAATATCACCGTCTATTACCGCGTCGATGCGCAAAACCGGCTTCTCATGGGCGGCCGGGGACCGATGAGACCCATCGGCGATGCTTCCGCCATCCGCTACCTTACCGACTATGCGCTACGGCTCTGGCCGGTGCTTGCTGGAACCGCGTGGACACATGGCTGGAACGGCCGGGTCGCCATCACCAAGGATCATCTCCTGCACGTTCACGAGCCGGAGGACGGCATCCTGATTTGCCTTGGTTACAATGGCCGTGGCGTCGCCATGGCCTCTGCGATGGGCAATGCGCTGGCAAATCGCCTTCGCGGCGACGCGACCACGCCCTTCCCGATGCCGATATCGGGGCTGAAGCCAATCCGGTTCCATCGCTTCTGGCCGCTTGGCGTCAAGGCGGCGATCCTTTCGGGCCGGGTGAAGGACCGATTCGGCCTCTGACGAGAAGAGCCCGCCCGGCCTGACGGCCCGTGGGATCGCCAAGCCGGCAAGGCGGCGATCGGTTTTTGCTCGAGCGTCGTTTTCATAGGCGAACGCCAGGCCGGGCCATTTTTCGCTCCTTCAGGCGCCTCTGCCGACCGGCCAAATTATAGGCACACTTGCCGATTGACAAAAATCATAACAGGCGACCAAGATCATATGACCATCAACGATCTTGGTCCCGAGGTTGCCCCTCGGCATTGGCGAAAAGGAGAGCCAGATGCCTGTTCAGCAGAGAGTGACCCATCGTTCGAAACAAAGCCCCGCCAACTCCATCCTTGCCACCGCGCTGTTAGGCCTCGGCCTGATCGCAGGGCCAGGCATTGCCCATGCCGACGGGATCACGCTCAAGGTGTTCGGCGGTTCGGCCCTTGACGAACTCGCGCCGCGCCAGCCGCCGGACGAACAGAAGAAGATCCAGCAGCAGGTCATCGACGGTTTCCTCAAGGCCAATCCCGACGTGACCGCGGTCGAATGGGACGCGCAAGGGCCGCAGACCGATTCGATCCAGCGCCTGATGACCGCCAAGCTGGCGAACCAGGAAATGGACCTGATCGCCTGCCCGGCCTTCTACACCAACGGCGCCTATGTCCGGCGCAAGCTGGTCATGCCGATCACTGACAAGATCAAGCCGTTCCAGGACCGTATCGACGCCGCGGCGCTCGGCGCCTTCACCATCAGCGGCCAGGTCTACGGCGTGCCGATCTCGACGCTCTCGACATCGACGATCTTCTACAATGTCGACCTCTTCCAGAAGCTCGGCGTGCCGGTTCCGCCGACCTATGACGACCTCAAGGCAGCGGTGCCGAAGTTCAAGGCTGAAGGTGTGATCCCGCTTTTGCATCAGGGTTCGAACACCGTGATGTGGCCGATGTGGTACTTCGAGACCTTCTCGCAGGCCTCGGGCGACGCCGTCGGCAAGACCCAGAAGAACCTCGAAGGCACGGCCAAGTTCACCGACGCGCCCGATGTCGAAGGGTTCAAGCTGATCAAGCAGTGGGTGGACGACGGTATCCTCTCCAAGGATTCGCTTTCGGTCGACCAGGACGGAATGCGGGCCGCCTTCGCCGCCGGCAAGAGCGCCATGTACTATGGTGGAACCTGGGAAATCCCCTCGCTGCAAACCAGCGTCAAGACGTTCAAATGGGGTGTCTTTGCCTTCCCGAAGATGGACGGAACGCCGGGAGCGCCAGGCCATGGCGGCGGCGCCGACAACGGCATGTGCGTCTCCTCTTCGATACCGCCCGAGAAGCTCGATGCGGCGGTCAAGTTCATCGAATATCTGACAAGGCCGGAGGTCGCGACGCTCTATCTTGCACCGGAGCAGCCGATCGCCGCCTCGATCAAAGGCGTCCCGCAGGTCGACGATGCCTATGCGGTCGAGTTGCGCAAGCAGGCCTTCCCGAGCACGATCAAGTTCCTCGACTGGATCTGGCCGTCGGAAGTCGCGACGGCCACTGCCTCGGCCATCGCCGGCATCGTCGGCGGGACGACGACGCCCGAGGATGCCGCCGCCTCGATCCAGACCACCTTCGACGACCTCAAGGCCCAGGGCAACTGGCCGCCGAAGTAAGCGCAAAGCACGCCCATCCGGCCAAGCTGATTTGCGCGGCGTGACAAACCGGGGCCGCCCGCTGCGGGCAGCCTCGCTCATCGGAGAGAAAATATGACGCAAACTCGCGCCGAACGGCAGCGCTTCTCGATCGGCTATCATCTGAACAGCTGGGACCTGACCGGCCTTCCGCTCAGGCCGGCCATCAAGTTCCTGGCCGATCAAGGGTTTGGCTGGTTCGAAATCCTCGCCTTCACCAGCCTTTCGGACCAGTACGCCCGCAAATACATGCAGCTCGGCAACCAGCCGCCGATGGGGGTCACCACCGACACCGACATCCTGCGGCGCTACGCACTGCTTTCGGAAGGTCAGAGCGAGCATGGCATCAAGCTCTCCTCCTTCTACGTCAACGCGATCTTCACCAATCCGGTCGCCTGGCCTTATGAGCGTGACGTGCTGGTGGCGCTGACCAGGATGCTCAAGGGTTTCGGCTCACCAGTCCTGGTTCTCGGCGGGGGCCCCTCGGAAGCCATGGCCGGGCCTCACACGGCCGACGACTACCGCGCCTTTTGCCGGGCCCTGGAGGATATCGGCAGGCGGACCAAGGACCTCGGCATCGAGACGGTCTATCACCCGCATCTCGACACCTTCATCGAGCGGCGCGACCAGCTCGACCGCATGATGGACGAACTGGACAGGGATCTCGCCGGCCTCTGCATCGATCCGGCGCATCTTGCACACACCAACTCCGATCCGGTCGACGCGGTCAGGACCTACATGTCGGCCGTGCGCTACATGCACTTCAAGGACACCAGGGTCGATCCGGCGTTGAAGGGCTATGACCGCTACGGTGCCTTTTGCGAACTCGGCGCCGGCGTTGTCGACCTTGCCGGCATCGTCGACGTCCTGCTGGAGGCAAACTACGACGGCCTCGCCATCATCGAACTGGACGCGTCGAAGAAGACGGCGGAGCAAAGCACGCTGGAAAGCATCGCCTATGTCAGGGACACGCTCGGGCTGGTGCTGACACCGCAAGGCGCCAGGGCCGCATGATCGCGCGATCACAAGAGGCGGCTCCCGCTTCAGGCCCCTCCGGCAGCTGGCGCTTCGATGCCGGGGACGGCGCGGTCGCCTTCTTGATGATCCTGCCCGCCGCGATCCTCTTTTGCCTTTTCTACCTGTGGCCCTTCGTCAACGGTTTCTGGCTCAGCCTGCACAATTGGGATGGGTTTTCCGATCCGACCTGGGCCGGCTTTTCCAACTATGCACGCCTCGCGCATGATCGCATCTTCCTCGGCGCGCTGCGCAACAATCTGATCTTCGTCGTCGCCGTCGTCGTCCTGAAGAACGTGCTGGGCCTCGGGCTGGCGCTGCTTCTCGACCGGGCGCTGGTCGGGCGCGCATTCTTTCGCGCCGCCGCCTTCGTCCCGGTGACGATGTCCTTCGTCGCCGTCGGTCTGCTCTGGTCCTGGATCTACAACCCGGTCTTCGGCCTGCTCAACGGCGCGCTCGATCTGTTCGGCCTCGGCGGCCTGAAACAGTCCTGGCTCGGCGACGCCGACATCGCGCTCTACTCGATCATCGTCGTTGACGTCTGGAAATGGCTCGGCTTCCATGCCGTCATCTATCTGGCGGGGCTGCAGACGATCCCTTCGGAACTCTATGAATCGGCCAAGATGGACGGCGCCGGTCCGCTGCAGCGCTTCCGGCACGTCACCATCCCGATGATGATGCCGATCGTCTTCATCAACACCATTCTCGGCCTTTCGGGCGCCTTCGTGCGCAACTTCGACATCGTCTATGTGCTGACCAAGGGCGGCCCGAACCACGCCACCGAAGTGGTGCTCACCTATATGATGAGCAAGGCCTTCCAGGACGGTGCCATGAGCTATGCCGCGGCGATCGGCTATGTGCTGTTCCTGATCGTCGGGCTGGTCAGCGTCGGCCTGCTCGCCCTGATGCGCCGACAAAGGCTGGACGTCTGATGAGCGGCGCGGCCAACCCTTCGCCCATCCTGCACGATGACGCGGGCCGCCGTCCCAAGCGCCTCGGCGCGCGCGGCCTGCTGGAAGTCGCCGGCCTCTACGCCGCGCTCGCCCTGGTGCTCATCGAGACACTCTATCCCCTGCTTTGGGTGCTGTTCGGCTCGCTCAAGACCAAGCAGGAGATGCTGAGCAACATCTGGGGCCCGCCGTCGAGCCTGGTGTTTCAGAACTATGTCGATGCCTGGCGCATCGCCGGCATGGGGTCGCGCATCTTCAGCAGCATCCTCGTCACCGGTTCGGCCCTGATCATCCTGGTCGCCGTGGCAACGCCCTGCGCCTATGCCCTGGCGCGGCTGCGGTTTCCCGGGCGCGGCCTGATGGTCGCGGTGGCGGTGGCGGCCATGCTGGTGCCGCCGCAAGTGATGGCCATTCCGCTGTTCATGGTGGCGCGCGACCTTGGCCTGATCAACAACCGGCTCGGCGTTGCCTTCGTCTATGCGGCGACGTCGCTGCCGCTGTCGGTCTTCATCCTGCGCAGCTTCTTCGTCACGCTGCCCGCCGATCTCGAGGACGCCGCGCGCATCGACGGCGCGAGCCGGCTCGAAATCCTGATCCACATCATGCTGCCGCTGATCCGGCCGGGCGTCGCGCTGATCGTGATCTTCGGCTTCATCGAGATCTGGAACGATTTCTTCCTTGCCTTCCTGCTGCTGCGCGACCCCTCCGTGCAGACCATCCCGCTCGGCCTGGTCTCCTTCTTCCAGCAGTATGATTCGCTCTGGACACTCTATTTCGCCGCGTTGACGATCGCGACACTGCCGGTGATCGTCGTCTTCATCGCCATGCAACGGCAGTTCATCGCCGGTCTGACTGCCGGGGCAGTGAAGGGTTGACATGCAGGATCGCGTTATCGGCGTTGGCGTCATCGGGTGCGGCGAGATCGCCCAGCTGATGCATTTGCCATATCTCATGGAACTGCCGGCGTTTCGCATCGCCGCCCTGTGCGACATCTCGCCGGGCACGGTCGAAACGGTCGCCGACCATTATGGCGTCAGCGCGCGCTACACGGACCATCGCGCCCTGCTCGCCGATCCCAATGTCGATGCGGTGGTGATCTGCACCTACGACCATGGCGAAATGGTCGCCGACGCGATCGATGCCGGCAAGCACCTGATCGTCGAGAAGCCGCTCGCCTTCACGCCGCGGGAGGCCCGCCCGCTGGTCGAACAGGCGGAGCGGAGCGGCCTTGTCGCCCTTGTCGGCTACATGAAGTTCTACGATCCAGGCTATGAGGCCGGGCTCGAGCGCATCGCCGCCATCGGCCGACCGAAATCCATCCATGTCCATGATTTTGCGGGCCGCTTCGACCGCTACGGCAAGCTCTACACGCAGACACGCATCGGCGACGTGCCCGCGGACGTCCTTGCGGCGGGACGCGACGCGGTCGCCCGACGCGTCGAGGCGGCACTCGGCGCCGATCATGCCGGCTACCGCGACCTCTATCTGCTGCTGCTCGGCCTCAGCAGCCACGACCTCGCGGTCATGCGCGGCGCCTTCGGCACGCCGGATCGCGTGGTCCATGCGCGGCAGACCGGCCCGAACCAGTTGCTGGCCGTGCTCGACTATGGCGGCGTCCCCTGCCTCTTCGACATGGCACTCGCCCAGTATGAATGGTGGGACGAGTGGATCCACGTGCATGGCGAGCGCGAGGAGGTGCGGATCGAGTTCCAGAATCCCTATTACCGCAATGCATCGGCAACCGTGCGCCTGCGCGAGGCGACGGGCGAAACGGCATCGGAGCGCGTCATACCGGGACTCCCCGACACCTCGTTTCGCCGCGAATGGCAACACTTCGCCGATTGCATCCTGGCCGCAGCAAAGCCACGCACGCCGCTTTCCGGCGGCCTCGCCGATCTCGACCTGGCCGTCCAGATCATCCAGGCGATGCCGCCAAAGCGGCTTTAGAACGGTCCATCGATTCACGGAAACGCCGACCGGTTCCATCCCTTTGTTTCGAGGCAATTCCCGGGGGAAAGCGCTACGCGGTTTTCCCGGGAAAACCGCCAGACTTTTCCTGGAATTGCTTCAGCGAACCTTCGGAAACGTGTCGCCGGCCGGCGCGTTGGCCCAACTCTGCAGGGTCTGGCCGCCGTCGATCAGCCAGTCGACGCCGGTGACGTGCCTTGCCTCGTCCGAGGCGAGGAAAGCCACCGCCGCGGCGACATCGTCCGGTTGGCCGATGCGGCGCAACGGAATCCGGTCGGCGAAATGCTGGACGCTGCTCTTGAAATCGCCCTCCCCAGAAGCCGGCACGCCGAGCGTCGTCTCGATGACACCCGGACAGATGGCGTTGACCCGGATGCCGTAAGGCGCGGCATCGAGCGCCGCGACCCGCGTCAGTCCGACCACGCCATGTTTCGACGCGACATAGCCGGCGCCGCCTGACAGGACGTCCCAACCGGCCATCGACGATCCCATATTGACGATCGAGCCGCCGGTTCCGGCCTTGATCATGGCCTGGAGCGATGCCTGCAAGACGAGGAAGATACCGCGCAAATTGATGCGGATGACGGCGTCCCAATCCTCCACCGGCAGCTCGTGCACGGGAGCGACGACACCGGAAATCCCGGCATTGTTGAACACCACATCCAGCCCGCCGAAGGCCTCGACGGCCGTTTCGACGGCGCCGCGCACGCTGTTCTCGTCGGTGACGTCGGCCTCGATGGCGATGATTTTTTTGCCAAGCGAGCTGGCCAGTTGCCGCGCCGCCGCGCCGTTGCGGTCGACGATCGCGACCCGCGCGCCTTCGTCGAGAAAACGCCGGACCGCGGCGCTGCCAATGGCGCCGGCACCGCCGGTGACGAGGACTTTCTTCCGGTCGAACCGCTTCATCCCTGGGTCTCCGGCTTTGGATAGGAACGCCATGAGTGCCGCGGCTCGAAGCCGATCGTTTCGCGCGCATGGGCCGTATCGAGCACCGAACCGAAGCCGGCAATCGGCCGCGACAGCGGGACAGCTGGATAGACCCGGCGCACGAGCGGCTCGCTTTCCTCCTCCATGAAGGTGTCGGCGGCGCTGAGCAGGACGCGCAGATGGCCACTGCCTTGCCACTCGAGCGCCCGCAGAAAGCCTTGACCGGCATCGCGCGCGTCGAGATAGCTCCACAGGTCGCGGGCACTGTCGGCGGTGGCGCGGCGAGGACCGACGCCGGCGAAGAAGGACTGCGGGGTCTGGATCCACGGCATGCGGATGCTGACGGCTGAAAACGCGCCGCGGCGCACCGCGGCGTCGACGATCTCCTCACCCAGCCATTTCGACAGGCCGTAGGGATCCTGCGCACCGACCGGATGGTTCATATCGACCGGCAGATAAGGCGGAATGACCGTCTTCTCGAAGAAGGGATAGCCGAAGACGCTGAAGGACGAGGCATAGACGAGGCGCCTGGCGCCGGCCAGGGCAGCGGCCTCGACGACATTGTAGGCGGTCGCGATGTTGGTCTTGAACACCTCGCCGCCGGCCCGCCCGGTTGGGCGCGGGATCGCCGCCACATGCACCACGGCATCGCAATCGCGTACCAGCTGCAGGGTCGATCCCAGATCCGTCAGATCGGCGGTGGCGTGCCGCCATGCCGCGCCGGCGGGCGCCACCGCGTCGATGCCCAGCACATCGTGGCCGGCCGCAACCAGGGCCTCGGCCACATGGCGCCCAAGCAGACCGCTGGCCCCGGTGATGATTGTCTTCATATCACAGCCCTCGGCCGGCAAACTTGGCGATCTGACTATCATTGATGGTCATACAAATCGAGCACATGATTGCCACCTCTTGTCAAGGCCATGTCGCGCCGGACAAATAGCGCATACGCTGGTGCGACCAACGTGCGCAAGGCTGGCGGTCACCGCTTTGCGTCGAACGGGATTGACTTGGCATTCGCCAGGGTTTTTTGTATGAGCATCAACGATCGACCCAAGGAGACCGCCATGGCCGTGGACGTCTTTTCCTCGCACCGGCACGACGACGCGATGCGCCTCGATCGGCACCGTGCGGCGATCGTGGTCATCGATATGGTCAATGAATTCTGCAAGCCCGGCGGGGCCATGGTCCTGCCTGGCTATGAGACGCTGGTCCCACCCCAACTGGCTGTCATCGAGGCTGCGCGCGCCGCCGGCGTCCCGGTGATCTGGGTTCACGACGCGCACCGGCCGGGCATGCGCCGCGAGCGCGAATGGGTGAAGCGCACGCCGCATTGCGTGGAAGGAAGCTGGGGACCTGAAATCATCGAGGACCTGGGTGCCCGCGACGATGAGATCCACGTGATCAAGCGCCGCTACTCGGCCTTCTTTCAGACCGACCTCGACCTGACGCTCAAGGACATGCAGGTCGACCAGCTGGTCATATTCGGCGTGGTCACCAATATCTGCGTGCGCTCGACCGTCCACGACGCTTTTTTCCAGGGCTATGAAGTGGTGGTGCCGAGCGATTGCTGCGCGGCGACGGGACCGCGCGAGCAGGAAAGCTCGCTCTACGATATAGCGACTCATTTCGGCGTGGTCAGCGGTTCGGCTGATGTCGTCGCGGCTCTTCGCGATGGAGCCTCACTGCAACCGGCTGAAGTTGCGGCTTGAGCCCTGGAGTGAGCAACATCCAAGACAGGCAACAGGAGTCCGGTTTGACGACCGAAAAGAAATCCGAGAAAGACGCGACACAGAAGCGGCAGCGCGGCAAGGCGCCGCCGCTGAGCCGCGAGCAGGTGCTGCAGCAATACGCGCAGACCGGATACGCGTTGGACCTCCATCCGGCTCACGTCATCCGCAAGGCGCATCAGCGCGCGACGCTGCGTTTCCAGCAGGTCATGGCCGGTGAAGACCTTTCGCCGACCCAGTTCGCCGCGCTTGCCACGATCCTCAAGCATGGCGAGGTCTCGCAGAACCACCTCGGCCGGCTGACGGCGATGGACCCGTCGACCATCAGCATCGTGATGCGCAAGCTGCTGAAACACGATCTGATCACACGCAGCGCTTCCGACACCGACCAGCGCCTGTCGATGATCGCACTGACCGAAAAGGGGACCGAATACACGCTCGAGCGGCTCGCACGCAGCGTCGAGGTTGGGCGGCGCTTCCTGTCGCCGCTTTCGCCCGCCGAGCAGGCGACATTGCTTCGCCTGCTCAAGCGCATCAACGACGACGATCCATCGAACGGCGACAGCGGCAAATAGACCGCGTCCGGACCTTTCCATACCAGCAGAAGTGAGAACCGATGTCGTCCGACCCCAAGTCGTCTGCCAACACGCTCGTCGTCCGCAACATCGGCCTGATGCTGAGCGGTGACCTCGGCCGGCCGATCATCGACGCCGACACCATTGTCGTTGCCGGCGGGCGCATTAGCGCCATCGGCAAGGCAAGCGAGGTCGACGACGGCAAAGCGGCGACGATCATCGACGCGATGGGCTGCGCCGTGGCGCCGGGGCTCATCGACAACCATGTTCACCCGGTCGCGGGCGACTGGACGCCTCGGCAGAACCAGATCGGCTGGATGGATTCGACCGTGCATGGCGGCGTCACGTCAATCATCTCGGCCGGAGAGGTCCACACGCCAGGCCGCCCGCGCGACCTGGTCGGGCTGAAGGCGCTGGCGATCGCGGCGCAGCGCACCTTCTCCAACTTCCGCCCCAACGGCATGAAGATCCTGGCGGGCGCCCCCATACTGGAGCACGGCCTGGTCGAGGAGGATTTCCATGCCCTCGCCGAAGCCGGCGTGACGCTTGTCGGCGAGGTCGGGCTCGGCGGCGTCAAGGATGGTCCGACCGGCCGGCAGATGATCGGCTGGGCGCGCAAATACGGCATGACCTCGATGACCCATACGGGCGGTCCATCCCTGCCCGGCTCCGGCCGCATTGGCGCCGATGTCGTGCTGGAGGTCGACGCCGACATCGTCGCGCATGTCAACGGCGGACCGACGGCACTGCCCGAAGCCGAGATCCGGCGGATCTGTGAGAACGGCTCGCGGGCGCTGGAAATCGTCCACAACGGCAACCTGCGCACCGGACTGTTCGTGCTCGAGCTGGCAAGGCAGCGCGGCGAGCTTTCGCGCGTCATCCTCGGCACCGACAGCCCGGCCGGATCGGGTGTGCAGCCGCTCGGCATCCTGAGGACGCTGACAATGCTGGCATCGCTGGGGGGCATCGCCCCGGAAGTGGCGTTCTGTCTTGCCAGCGGCAACACCGCGCGGGTGCGCGGACTGGCTGATCGGGGCATCATCGAGGTCGGCCGCGCCGCCGACCTCATCTTCATCGATCAGGCGATCGGGGGCGCCGGCGACGGGCTGCTGGACAGCGTGACGCTCGGCAATTTGCCGGGCATCGGCATGGTGGTCATCGATGGCGAGGTGCGGACCGGCCGCAGCCGCAACACCCCGCCGGCGATGCGGGTGCCGGAAATCCGGGCCGCCTGAGGTCGTCCGGGCCGTGCTGAGATTGAGGTCATGTCGAGCCGCTCGCAGGCCCGGCATCATCTGAATATCAGCATCGGCTAGAGCAATTCCAGGAAAGGTGTGAGCGGTTTTCCCGGGTCAAGCGCGTGGCGCTTGCCCTTGGGAATTGCGTCGAAACAAAGAGTTATTGCAGTTCGGCGTTTCAGTGAAACGGTGAACTGCTCTAGCTGACGCCGTCCTTGCCGACGATCTTGTCCGTGGTCAGCCCGCCGACACGCGCATGCGGCCTGCCTGAATCGGTGACGGCGATGGCGACGACGATCTCGTCGGCGCGCGGCGCATCGGGAACGCGGACCTCCATGCCGTCGAAATGGCTGCGCACCCGCGCCGCGTCCTTGTGGCCGAGCGGAATGTCGAGCGGCACGCCGAGGCCGCCGCGCTTCTTGGAGGACGGAATGAGCGCCGCACCCTTGCCGAGCACGTCGCGGAATGGGGCGCCGAGCTTTGGATGGAGGATGGCGGCGGCGTGTTCAAGCTCGCCGTCGGCGCCGACGGCGGCGGCCTTGCCGAAGCTCTCGACCTGATCGCCGGCAATGCCGAGGGCGGCGACGGCCCGCCTCGGCAGGATGTCGCCCAACGCCTCGCCAACGGCGCTCAGCGCCGACAGATCCTCGACAAAAGTCCCGGCGTAGGGGTTGCGGATCACCGCGATCGCCGCGGCGCGCCGGGTCGGCGGATCGACGGGGCGGCCGCCTTCGATCAGGGTCTCCTCGACGACGGTGATGATGCGGCGGATTTCCGGGTTCATCGCAATCCGTCCTCGCCCTTGATGTCCGCCGCTGCCAGGCCGCCGACACGGGCGTGAACACGCGCGCCGGTGGTCATCGCCAGGATGACCGCCATCTCGTCGCTGCGCGGCGCATCGGCAACGCCGATCTCGATGGCGTCGAAATGGCTGCGTACATAGGAAGCGTTTATGTGCGCGATCGGAATGTCGATGCGCGTTCCGGGACCACCGACCTTCTTGGTCGAGGGGACGATGGCCCTGGCGTCGCCGAGAAGCTCGCGCATCGCGTAGCCGCCGGGATTGTGCCACAGCGCACCGTGTTCCAGTTCGCCGGCGGCGCCAACGACGGCACCCTTGCCATAACCTTCGATGGCGGCGACCCCCTCGCCCATGGCATCGATCAGGCGTCGCGCCATGTCGAGGCCGAGCGGCTTCAGATCCTCCATGAATCCGGTGATCTCTTCCACGTAGCGTCCGGCGAAAGGGTTGGCGATGACGGCCACGATCGCGCCGCGCTTGGGCGGGCGCGCCGCGAGGGGGCCGCCCTCATGGAAGATCTCCTCGACCTGAACCAGAAATTTCCTGACCACAACAGCCGGCATGGCGCGTTTCCTTCGTCCCGTCATTCTAATGAAACTCGTTAGAGTACCAACAATTATGCATCGCCGATGTTTGTCAAGCGCCGACATCGGCGATGCGCACAAAGCGCCAAGAAAACTGCACCGGCGGACGATTGACAGCCTGTTTGGGCGCTCATAAACTCATATGACCATCAACGAACTCGCCGGTGTTCCGGCGATATATGGGGGATGGTCAAAGCGTGGCTTCAAAAGCTGAAAAAGCTGAAGGGGAATGACATGACAAGGGCGCTCAAGAGTTTATTTCTGGCCGGCACGATGCTTGCCATTTCATTGGGATCGGCCGCCGCACAGTCCAAGGTTTCCGTGGCCGCCATCTCGGGATATTTCGCACAGGGTTTCGGCGTTTCGATCGTCAACGGCCTCAACAAGGCCAAGACCGATTTCGGCATCGACCTCAAACTGGTCGACACCGGCAATCGTGCTCTCGACTATGAGGAGCAGTTCGAGAACCTCGCCAAGGGAAAACAGTACGACCTCATCTTCGTGATGGGCTGGGAGCTGGTGGACTCGCTGCAGAAGGTCAGCAAGGAGTATCCCGACCAGCGCTTCGTGTTCATCGACGGCGTGCTCGACAATCCCAACATGATCTACGCCAACTTCGCCGAGGAGCAGGGCTCGTTCGTCGCCGGCGCGCTGGCCGGCATGATCGAGGCCAAGGGCAGCGAATTTCCCAAGATCGGCGACGGCAAGGCAATCGGTTTCGTCGGCGGCCGCGACATCCCGGTGATCCGCAACTTCCTTGGCGGCTACGAACAGGGCGCCAAGCACGCCGCGCCGGATGTGAAGGTAAACTCGGTCTTCGCCGGAACATTCGACGACCCGGCCAAGGGCAGCGAACTTGCCCAGGCGCTTTACGGCCAGGGCTCCGACATCGTCTACAACGTTGCCGGCCCCACGGGTGAAGGCGTGATGCAGGCAAGCGCCGCCGCCGACAAATATTCGATCGGCGTCGATATCGACATGTGCGGCTCGGCTCCCGGGAATGTGCTCGGCAGCATGCTGAAGCGCGGCGACATCGCCGTCTACACGCTGATCAAGGACGAGGTCGGTGGCCACAAGGTGACTGCCGGCACCCGCACGTTCGACCTGGCCTCGGGCGGTGTCGAGTTCAAGGTGTGCGACGATATCGCCCCCAAGATCCCGGCTGACGTGACCGCCAAGCTGGACGAGATCAAGAAGGGCATCGTGGACGGCAAGATCGCGATCACCAAGGCGAAATAAGCCAGCACCAGCGCATCTCTCCCAAGAAAGCGCTAAGCTGATCCGTCGCGCCCTGCCGCGACGGATCAGCGTGTAACCCGCGAGGGTCCCCAATCTGCGAGAGCCCCTAATCTGCGAGAGCATCGTGTCGAACGCGCCGGGGTCAGCGACCCCACAAAGCAGTGCCGCAATGGCCGTCGAGCTGACGGGCATCACCAAGCGTTTTGGCACCTTCATTGCCAATGACGGCATCGACCTTGCCGTGCGCCGCGGCGAGATTCACGCCATCATCGGCGAAAACGGCGCCGGCAAGACGACGCTGATGAACATATTGTTCGGCCTGCTTCAGCCCGACGAGGGCTCGATCCGGCTGAACGGCGAGACGACGGTGATGGCCGACCCGGCCGCCGCCATCAGGGCCGGCCTCGGCATGGTGCATCAGCATTTCAAGCTGGTGCCTTCGCTCTCGGTCGCCGACAACGTCTTTCTCGGCATGGAAATCCGCCGTCGCGGGCTGATCGATCATGCGGCGCAGATCGCGCGCACGCGTGACTTGTCGAAGCGTTTCGGGCTGCTTGTCGACCCGACCGAACGCGTCGGACTGCTCTCGGTCGGCATCGAGCAGCGCATCGAGATCCTCAAGGTTCTGGTGCGCGGCGCCCGCACCATCATCCTCGACGAACCGACCGCCGTGCTGACGCCGCAGGAAAGCCGTGAACTGTTCCAGACACTGCGCAGTTTCGTGGCCGAAGGCATGACGGTGATCTTCATCTCGCACCATCTGGAAGAGGTGATGGAGGTGTCCGACACGGTGACGGTGCTGCGCAACGGCAGGAAGGTGGCCACCCGTCCGACATCGGAACTCAGCAAGGACGAACTGGTGCGCATGATGGTCGGCCGCGAGGTCAGTTTCGACCGTCGGCCCCGCGCCGCGCTGCACGGCGAAGCCGTTCTTGAGGTCAAGGGCCTGTGGGCGCGTGACGACCGCCGGCTGCCGGCTGTTCGCGACGTGAATTTCACCGTCCGCGCCGGTGAAGTGGTGGGGATCGCGGGCGTGGCCGGCAATGGGCAGACGGAACTGGCGGAGGTGCTCTCGGGCCTGCGACCGGCAAGCCATGGCGAGGCATGGCTCAAGGGCCAGGACCTCACCTCCCTTTCCCCCGCCGCGATACGCGAGGCGGGCCTTGCCCATGTTCCGGGCGACCGCATGGTGCGCGGGGTCGATCGCAACGCGTCGATCGCGGCAAACACGCTGATGGGCCGCCAGCATCGTTCGCCGTGGAGCCGCGGCGGCGTGCTCGACTGGAAGGCGATCGCCGGGAATGCGGGAGCGCTGATCAAGAGCTTCGATATTCGCGCGCAAGGGTCTGGCGATCCCGTCAAGCGGCTTTCGGGCGGCAACATCCAGAAGGTCGTGCTGGCGCGCGAATTCACCAACGGTGCCGATTTCCTGCTGATCGACCAGCCGACGCGCGGTGTCGACATCGGCGCCCAGGAGGCTATCCACGACGAGATCATGCGCCAGCGCGCGGCCGGCCGTGCGATCCTGCTGATTTCCGTGCAGCTCGACGAACTGGCGGCACTCGCCGACCGCATCCTGGTGATGTTCAACGGGCGGATCATGGGTGAAGTCGCCGGTGACGATGCCGACGAGGACAGGATCGGCATGATGATGGCGGGCGTGTCGCCTGAGCTGGAGTCCGCATGATGAGTGACCGTTTGCGCGCCGTTTCCGGTCAGGTCATCGCCGTTGGCGTTGCCCTGCTGCTGGGGGCGATCATCATCGTCATGGTCGGCGAAAGCCCGGTCCATGTCTTCATGACGCTGCTGCGCGGCGCCTTCGGCGATCAGGTGAAGATTGCCGGCACGCTGCTGCAGACGACACCGATCCTGATCTGCGGCGTCGCCGCCTGCATCGGCCTGCGCGGCGGCATGTTCAATGTCGGCATAGAGGGCCAGCTTTTCCTTGGCGGATTTGCCGCCGCCTGGGTCGGCTTCACCTTTTCCCTGCCGGCGGGCATCCATACGCTGGCGGCGCTGGCGCTGGCGATCGTTGCGGGTGCCGCCTGGGTCGCCATCCCCGCCTATTTCCGCGCCCGCTACAACACCAACGAAGTGGTCTCGACGATCCTGTCGAACTACATCGCCGTGCTGCTCACCTCCTATTTCACCATCTTCCTGTTCAAGCGGCCCGGCGGCTGGTCGGAGACCCCGCCGATCCTGGCGACAGCCTATCTGCCGGAGATCTTTTCATTCTCGCGGCTGAACTGGGGGCTGGCGATCGGCCTGCTGCTCGCGGTCGGTGCCGCGCTGGTCTTCCGCTATACCAGTTGGGGTTACGGCGTGACGATGGTCGGTTCAGCACCGAAATTCGCCGAATATGGCGGCGTCAACGTGAAGCGCCAGGGCTTTGTCGTCCTGCTGCTTTCGGGCGCCATCGGCGGACTGGCCGGTGGCGTCGAGACGCTCGGCGTGCATCACCGGTTCATGGAAGGCTTTGCTCCCGGCTTCGGCTTCGACGGATTGATCGCCGCTCTGCTCGCCAACGGCTCGCCGGTCGCCACCATCGTCACGGCACTGTTCTTTGGCGCGCTGCGCAGCGGTTCGCTGCTGCTCGAGGTCGATACCACCGCCTCGCGCGAAATCATCACCGTGATCCAGGCGCTGATCATCCTCAGCGTATCGGCGCAGGTTCTGGTCAGGCGCCGCGGCGACAGCCAGGCGGGGGAGCGGCGATGGAAATTCTAGACAAGCTCATCAATGTCGCGCTCATCGCGGCGACGCTTCGCACCACCGCGCCCATTCTGCTGGTCGCGCTTGGCGGGTCGTTCACCACCAAGGCCGGCATCTTCAACATCGGTCTCGAAGGACAGATGCTGGCCGGCGCCTTCTTCGCCGTCATCGGCTCGATCTGGACGGGTTCGGCCTTCGCCGGCGTCGCCTGCGGTGTCGCCGCGGCTCTTGCGTTCGCGCTCGCCTTCGCCGTTCTGGTTGTGACGTTCCGGGCCAATGAAGTGGTCGTCGGGCTGGCGCTCAACATCCTCGCGGGCGGCATGACGATCTCGCTGATGAAGGCGATCTTCGGCACGCGCGGATCGATCGTCGGTCACGGCATTGTCGGCCTGCCCAAGGTACAGATACCCGGTGCGCAGGCGCTGCTTGGTTCATGGGCACCGCTGATCTCGGGATTCACGCCGATCGTCTATGTCGCGTTCATCGCCGTGCCGCTGCTGGTGCTGTTCTACAACCGCACCCGGCTCGGGCTCTACATCCGTGTCGTCGGCGAGAAGCCCGAGGCCGCCGAGGCGCTCGGCATCTCGATCACCCGCGTGCGCTACACCGCCTCGCTGCTGTGCGGCTTGCTGGCGGGGCTGGCCGGCGCCCATCTGTCACTCGGCTACATCACCATGTTCACCGAGAACATGTCGTCGGGCCGCGGCTTCATGGCGGTGGCGATCCTGATCTTCTCCAACGGCGATCCGCTGAAGGTTCTGGCCGGCTGCCTGCTGTTCGGCTTCGCCGACGCCTTCTCGCTGCGCCTGCAGACCTTTGGTTTTCCGTCCTATCTGGTGTTGACCGTGCCTTACGTCGTGGCCCTGACGGCCCTGTTCGCACTTTCCTACCGGGCGCGGCCAAAAATCATCAAGGAGACGCTGGCATCGATGCAGAAACTGCTTTCGGTGGACAGGAACAGCGCCCCCGCCGACAAAAATCCCCAATGAAGGAATTCTCATGGAACGCATAATCCTCGACGTGGATTCTGCCGGCGACGACATTCTGGCCGTGCTGTTTGCCGCGGCTCACCCCAATGTCCGGCTCGAAGGCGTGACCACCGTGACCGGCGCGGCGGGCCCGATCGAGCAGGTCACCAATGTCGTCCTCAACACGCTGACGCTTGCCGGGCGCGACGACATCCCCGTTCATGCCGGCGCGTGGCGACCGATCGTCGGCAATTCCAAGGCCGACATGGAAGCGCCGGTCCATTTCGAGAAACGGCTCGTTGCCCGCTTCGGCGACCGGCTGAAGAAATTCAATCCGCCGGCGCCGCCTCCCTCACGCCCGGCTACGCCGGGACACGCGGTCGATTTCATCATCGATACGGTGATGGCCAATCCAGGTGAGATCACGCTGGTGACGACCGGACCACTCACCAATGCGGCGATGGCTCTGCTGCAGGAGCCGCGTCTGACGGCGGCGCTGAAGCGCCTGCTGGTGCTGGGCGGCAACTTCCAGACGCCCGGCAACATCACGCCGCTGTCGGAATACAATATCTGGGCCGATCCGGAGGCTTCGCGCATCGTGCTCAACGCCGAGGTCGACAAGATTCTGGTGCCGCTCGACATCTGCGAGGACAACCGCGTCGCCGCCTCGATGCTGACGCGCGACGACCTTGCCGACATGCGGGCCGTTGCCCGAAAGAATCCTGTCTTCGAGATGATCGCCGACAGCTTTCCGATCTACATCGACATCTGGCGCGAATTCTTCGATCTCGTCGGCTTCCCGATGGATGACGTGATCACCGTGGCGCTGGCCTTCGACCCGGCGCTTGCCACGATGACCGAGCCACTCTTCGTCGACGTCGTGCTGGACGGGCGCCTCGCACGCGGACAGACGGTTGCCCATCGCGGCCGGCAATTGCTCCCGGGCGGCGGACCCAGGACCACGCGCATCTGCACCGATCTCGACGGGCGCCGCTTCCTGAACATCTTCAAGCAAACCATCGCGCGCTACGAACAAGCGGCGTGAGGACCGACAAAATGACCATTGCAACTCCCATCCTGTTCGACTGCGACCCTGGCCACGACGACGCCATCGCGCTGGTCATGGCGCATCGCTCGCCGGCCATCGACCTCATCGGCGTCACCACGACGTGCGGCAATGCCGAAGTCGAGAAGACGACCGCCAACGCCTTGCGCATCCTGGAATATATCGGCGCCGGCGACGTGCCGGTCGCTCAAGGGTGTCACCGTCCCCTGGCGCGGCCGCTGGTGCTCGGCACCGCCGACGGCCCGAGCGGCCTCGAGGGCTCGCCCTATTTGCCGCAAGCCACGATCAAGCCGGTCGACCGGCACGCCGTCGATTTCCTGGCCGACAAGCTTCGCGCCGCGCCCGAGCCGATCCTGGTCGTCGCCACGGGACCGCTGACCAATATCGGCCTCCTGATCCTCAAGCATCGCGACGTGCTGCCCAAGATCAAGGAATTGATCTGGATGGGCGGTGTCTTCTACCGCAAGAGCGAGATCATCACGCCGACGGAGTTCAATGCCTTCTGCGACCCGGAAGCGCTGAAGATCGTGCTGGACAGCGGCGTGCCGATCCTGATGGTCGGCCTCGATGTCACCATGCAGGTGCTGATCGAGGCGCCGCAATATGCCGAACTCGCCACGATCGACACGCCGCTCGGCAAGCTCGTCAACGACTGGCTGCTGTTTTACGAGAAGCTGCACCGCAACTCGATGGGCGTCGGCGGCGCCATGCACGATCCGTTGGCGCTGGCGCTCGCCATCGACCCGACGCTGGTGCGCACGCGTCCGGCCCATATCGGCGTCGATCTGTCGGGAACCTATGCATTTGGCGCGACGGTTGCCGATTTCTGGGGCGAGCGCGGTGAAAAGGACAATGCCCGCATCGCCCACGAAGTCGACGCGGACCGTTTCTTCAAGCTTATGTTCGACCTGCTGCGGGATTAGAGCAATTCAGGGAAAAGTGCGTAGCGGTTTTCCGTCCGGGATTGCCTAGAGCATTTCACCGTTTCACGGAAACGGTGAAATGCTCTAACTCTTTGTTTTAACGCAATTCCTGACGGAAAACCGCTCACACTTTTCCTGGAATTGCTCTAACGCCGAACCGGTCTGGGGACCACGAGGAAGGGCTCTCGCCGCCCGGCGGATTGCCGGGTCGCGGACCGAACAGCAAAAAAGCCCTATGCCGCGGCTTTGGCGTCGGACAATCTTTGGGCGTGCCATCTCAGATGGTCGTCCATGAATGTCGAAATGAAGAAATACGAGTGATCGTAGCCGTCCTGCATGCGCAGCGTCAGCGCAATGCCGGCCTTGGCGCAAGCTGCTTCCAGGAGCCAGGGCTTCAGCCCGTCATCGAGAAATCCATCCGCGGTCCCCTGATCGACGAGGAACTCGGGGAAGCGGTGGCCATCCTCGATGAGCAAGGTGGCATCGTAGCTCCGCCATGATTTCTCGTCCGCACCGAGATATTTTTCGAAGGCCGGCTTCGACCAGCCGGCGGTGCCGGGCTGCACGATCGGCGCGAAGGCCGAGCAGCTCCTGAAGCGCTCGGGGTTCTTCAGTGCTATCGTCAATGCGCCATGGCCGCCCATCGAGTGGCCGAAGATCGCCTGACGCGTCATGTCGGCCGGAAATTCCGCCGCGATAAGCGCCGGCAATTCCTCTGAGACATAGGAATACATGCGATAATTGCTGGCGTAGGGTGCTTGCGTCGCATCGAGATAGAAACCGGCGCCGCAGCCGAACTGCCAATTGTCCTTCTCGTCGGGAACATCGGCGCCGCGCGGACTGGTGTCGGGACAGACGACAATCAGGCCAAGCTCGGCGGCCATGCGCCTGTACTCGCCCTTGTCCATGACGTTGGCATGGGTGCAGGTGAGGCCGGAGAGATACCAGACGACAGGGCACGGCCTGTCACGGGCCTGTGGCGGCACGAAGACGGCAAAAGTCATGTCGCAGGCACAGGCGTCCGAGGCATGGGAATAGACGCCCTGCACGCCGCCATGCGACCTCGCGGTGGAGATGGTTTTCATCCGATCCGACATGCTTCTTCTC
This sequence comes from Mesorhizobium sp. M8A.F.Ca.ET.207.01.1.1, assembly GCF_004794715.1. Lineage (NCBI taxonomy): Bacteria > Pseudomonadati > Pseudomonadota > Alphaproteobacteria > Hyphomicrobiales > Phyllobacteriaceae > Mesorhizobium > Mesorhizobium sp. M8A.F.Ca.ET.207.01.1.1. The sequence continues at coordinate 476,528 of NZ_SRUS01000005.1, forward strand.
CGCCAACAGGACTCACCGCCGCTTGTCTACGGCATCGGCCGCAACCACGGCAACCTCGGCGGGTTGGATATCGGTCTCGGGCCGGTGCGATCGATCGCCGGCACCTCAAGAGCAGTGTTGGAGATCTCGCGGAGCGCTATTCGGCGGCGATCCTGGCGCGCTGCCGGCCGAACAGCGCCAGGCCGACATCGTCCACCGCAAGGCCGACGCGGGACCGGATCGCTTCGGATGCCAGCACGCCGTCTACGAAATCCTTCTCCGACGCATAGACGGCCGTCGGCAGCGCAAAGGCTTCGAAGAAGCCGAACAGCGGCCGCAACTGATGCTCGACGATCAGCGCATGGCGATCGCCGCCGCCGGTCGCCGCCAGCAGCACCGGCTTGCCCCTGAGGGCCGCCGGATCGACGAGATCGAAGAAATGTTTGAACAGACCGGTATAGCTGCCCTTGTAGGTGGGCGAGCCGACCACCAGGACATCGGCGGCCAGGATCCGTTCGAGGATGGCGCGAGCCCGTTCGTCAAGGTCGCGCGTCCCTTTGGCATTGCCGAGGCTGGGGCCGAGATCGACGATGTCATGGGTGCTGGCGGTGAGGCCGTATCGCCCGGCGATCTCCGTCACGATATGGTCCACGAAACCGCGGGTCTTGGAGGGCCGCGTGAAATTGCCGGAGAAGCCGACAATGGCCGGATTGGTCATGATGGATGCCCTGTGATCTGTTCGAACCGGTCTGCCAGAATGTCCATAGTTTTTATAGACATTGCTGCTGAACGAAAGGAATTGACGGTCGCCGTTGGACGAAATCGGAGAAGATTTTTCTTCATGCGAGCCACCCCTGAAGAAGAAGCATGGCGGTGCCTGGCGAGGCGCGGGCGGAGGACGAAGCGGCGGCAGGCGCGGAACCGCATTGCCATGCTCTCATCCCTGAAAGGCTGCCTTTCGAATTGGCCCAATCCCGGAAATGACTATCCCGCGACCCGAACGATGAGCTTGCCGAAATTCTTTCCCTCGAGAAGCCCAAGAAAGGCCCGCGGCGCATTCTCGATGCCGTCCACGATATCCTCCCGGTAGCGCACACGCCCGGACGCTATCCATTCGGCCATCTCGCGATAGAAGGCCGGGCGTTGGTCGACAAATTCGCGCTGGATGAAGCCCCTGATCGTCAAGCTGCGATGCAGCACTTGCTGCATCAGCACCGGCAGCCGGTCGGCGCCGGAATCGGCAGGGATGTTGTACTGCGCGATCAACCCGCAGACAGGAACGCGCGCGAACTCGTTGAGCAGCGGAAACACCGCGTCCCAGACAGGACCGCCGACATTCTCGAAGTAGACGTCCACGCCGTCGGGGCAGGCTGCCTTCAATTGCTCGGCGAAATCTTCGGCGCGGTGATCGACGACCGCGTCGAAGCCGAGCTCCTCGCGCACGAAAGCACATTTTTCGGCGCCGCCGGCAATGCCGACGGCACGGGCGCCCTTGATGCGCGCGATCTGGCCGACCGCCGATCCGACCGCGCCGCTGGCGGCCGCCACGACCACGGTCTCTCCGGCCCGTGGCCGTCCTATGGTAAGCAGGCCGGCATAGGCGGTGAAGCCAGGCATGCCAAGCACTCCGAGCGCGGTGGTGACAGGCGCCGCCGCGGCATCGAGCTTGCGCAGCCCGATGCCGTCGGACAGGGCAAAGCTCTGCCATCCCGAGTGAGACAGCACGATATCGCCCTCGTCGAAGCCGGCATGGCGGGATCTGACGACACGCGCAACGGTGCCGCCTTCCATCACGCCGTCGATCTCGACCGGCTTCGCATACGACCTGGTCGCGTTCATGCGGCCGCGCATATAGGGATCAAGCGACAGATAGAGTATCTGCAGCAGCAGTTCGCCCTCCCCCGGCTCACCGACAGCAACGGTCTCGACGCGGAAATCGCTTTGTTCCGGCCGGCCCTGCGGCCGCGCCGCAAGCACGATGCGGGTGTTGGTCAGCGTCGACATTGCCTGGCTCCTCTCGACAGACGTTCTAAGCGAAGAACCGGTTGGGAGGCCGTTTCAGGCCGAGATTCTCACGCAGCGTCGATCCTTCATATTGCCGCCTGAATATGCCCCGCCGCTGCAGTTCGGGCACAACCTTTCCGACGAAATCGTCAAGCCCGGCAGGCAGATAGGGAAACATGACATTGAACCCGTCGGAGCCTTCGGCGACAAGCCATTCCTCCATTTCGTCGGCGATGGTCCCTGGCGTGCCGACGAAGGCCAGGCCGGAATAGCCACCCAGCCTTTGCGCGAGCTGCCTGACGGTGAGCTTCTCCTGACGCGCCAGCTCGATGACGCGCTCGCGGCCGCTCCTGCTGGCATTGGTTTCGGGGATTTCCGGCAAGGCGGCATCCGGGTCGAAGCCGGATGCATCATGCCCCAGCGCGACAGACAGCGAGGCGATGCCGCTTTCGTAGTAGACGAGATTGTCGAGCCTGGCCCGCTTGGCCTGCGCTTCCTCGACGCTGTCGCCGACGATGACGAAGGCTCCAGGCAGGATCTTGATGTCGTCGCGCGAGCGGCCGAGTTTCTGCGCCCGGCCCTTGACGTCGGCAAAGAAACGCTGGCCGGCGGCGAGGTCGGCATGGGCGGCGAAGATGACTTCCGCGGTCTCGGCCGCCAGCTGCCGCCCGGCTTCCGACGCGCCGGCCTGGACAATGACCGGCCAGCCCTGCACCGGGCGGGCGATGTTGAGGGGGCCCCGCACCGAAAGATGCTCGCCCTTGTGATCCAGCACATGCAGCCGGGCCGGGTCGAAATAAAGCCCGCTCTCGGGATCGCGGATGAAGGCGTCGTCGGCGAAGCTGTCCCACAGCCCGGTCACGACATCGTGGAATTCCCGCGCCCGCCGGTAGCGCTCGTCATGCTCGACATGTTCGTCGAGACCGAAGTTCAGCGCCGCGTCAGGATTGGATGTGGTGACGATATTCCAGCCGGCGCGGCCGCCGCTGATATGGTCGAGCGAGGCGAAGCGGCGCGCGACATGATAGGGCGCGTCGAAGGTCGTCGATGCCGTGGCGACCAGCCCGATATGATCGGTGACGGCGGCCAGCGCCGACAGCAAGGTGAATGGCTCGAACGACGTCACCGTATGGCTGCGCCGCAGCGCTTCGATCGGCATGTTTAGCACGGCCAGATGGTCGGCCATGAAGAAGGCGTCGAACTTCGCCGCCTCCAGCGTCTGGGCGAAGCGCTTCAAATGGGCAAAGTTGAAATTGGCATCCGGATAGGCGCCGGGATAACGCCAGGCGCCTGTGTGCAAACTGACCGGGCGCATGAACGCGCCGAGCCGCAACTGCTTTTTGTCTGTCATGGGCAAGGCATCCCGAGCGGCATTGTTCAATCCATCGCTGCGACAGGCGGGGCGGTTCGGCGTTTCACACAATCGCCGAACCGCTCCAACTGTCAGGCCGCCGTCGGATAATCCGTATATCCCTTCGAACTGCCGCCGTAGAATGTATTGCTGTCCGGTGCGTTCAACGCGGTGCCGCCCCGCAATCTGCGGACGAGATCCGGATTGGCGATAAACAATTTGCCGAATGCAACCAGGTCGGCACGCCCGGACCGCACCGCGGCTTCCGCGAGTTCCCCGTCATAGCCATTGTTGACCAGCCAGGCGCCGCCGCCGCCCGCATCGCGATAGGCGGCCTTGAAGGAGGCGTAGTCGAACGGCCGCTCGCCCTGCTGAAAATCTCGCGCTCCACCCGTCGCGCCTTCGATGACGTGGACATAGGCCAATCCATAGCGGCCGAGTTCCCTGGCCACGTGTTCGAACAAGGGCTGGGGTTCGGGGTCGGAGGAGTCATTGGCCGGTGTCACCGGCGAGAGCCGGATGCCGGTCCGGCCGGCGCCGACTTCATCGACGACCGCCTCCACCACCTCGAACAGGAAGCGGGCACGGTTTTCGATCGAACCGCCATAGGCGTCGGTACGATGGTTGCTGCCCGAACGCAGGAACTGGTCAAGAAGATAGCCATTGGCGCCGTGGATCTCGACGCCATCGAAACCGGCGACCTCGATAGCCGCTTTCGCGGCGCGCCGAAAATCCTGCACGATGCCCTGGATCTCGCCTTCCTCCAGCGCCCGCGGCTCGGACGTCTCGGCAAAGCTGCCGCTGCCGTCGGCTGCGACCAGGAACGTCTTCGACTTCGCGCGGATCGCCGACGGCGCAACTGGCATGCCGCCTCCCGGCTGCAGCGATGTGTGGGAAATCCGACCCACATGCCAGAGCTGAACGACGATCTTGCCGCCTTCGGCGTGCACTGCGTCGGTGACCTTCTTCCACCCGGCGAGCTGTTCTGGCGCGTAAAGACCCGGCACGTTCGCATAGCCCTGGCCCTGATGAGTGATCGCGGTCGCTTCGGTCACGATCAGGCCCGCGGTGGCACGCTGGCGGTAATAGGTGACGGACAGATCCCCTGGAACCGCATTCGGCGAGCGATTGCGCGTCAGCGGCGCCATGACGATGCGGTTGGCGAGGGCGAGGTCGCCGGCCGCTATCGGGTCGAAAAGTGTGGTCATCGGAAGGCCTTTCATACTCAAGCAAATGCAGGTTCAGATATCGGAGAGCGAAGCGCGGAAAGCGGCGATCGTTTCGTCGTTCCGCCTGTAGAAGACCCATTGACCAAGGCGGCGTGTGGTCACCAGATCCGCCGATGAAAGCGTGGCGAGATGGGCCGACACGGTTGATTGCGACAGACCGCAACGTTCGAACTGCCCCGCGCAAACGCCCATGGCCAGTGGATGTTCCTGGCTCGTGAAATGCATTTCCGGCTCTTTCAACCAGTTCAACATTTGGCGCCGAACCGGATGGGCCAACGCCTTCAGGATGGCATCGTGATCCATGAATTCCCCGTATATCGCCAGTAGCCGATATTTATATCGCACCTATGCGATCCGTAAGGAACGACATTCTGTTTTTGGCGACCGATGCGAAACACTTGCCCTGGCGGCACAGCCTGCATGGCGGTTCAAAGGCGTTTGTTCGGAACCTGATCGGCCCGCGGCTGTTTTGCGTTCAGGCAAACACGGAGGCAGCCATGGCACGCGACAGGACCGAATATGAAACCGGCGCACGGAAGTATCCCGCCAGGACCGGCCCGGATCCGAGCGACGATTTCTCGCCCGATGCGGCGGGCAACAAGCCGCCGGCAGGCGGGATGGGGCTCACGCGACAGGCGGATCAGACAAATGAGAAAACACATCAGTCCGAAGGCCAGAACCCGCCTGGCAAGGCGACACCCAGCCCTGCAACCGAAAAGACATCCGGTGCGGGCCCGGCGATCTCCGAACGTTCGAAGGACGCGAAGTCTCCAAAATCGGGCCGCCAACCCGGCGCCTATGTCAAGGACTGACGCGGACGGGCGGCGACACATTTCGACAAGCTTATGCGTCGCGCTGACCTTTCGGTTTGGCGCGCGAACTTTCTTCAGCCGAGGAGACAGCCATGGAGACGAAATCCCGGACCGCCGGTGAAGCCGCCAAGCAGCGCCATATCCAGCGCGGCGTCGATGCCAAGGACAAATCGAAGCGCAACGGCAAGGCGGAGCACGCCATGCAGGCAGGCGCGCGCACCTATCCCGAGCCGCCCTTCCCCAAGCAACATCAGGCCAAACCCGGGCATGAAGCGGCGATCGAACCTGCCCCGCTCTACGATGCTCCCTATTATCTCGGATCAAGGAAACTCGAGGAGAAGGTGGCTCTCATCACCGGCGGCGATTCCGGCATCGGTCGTGCGGTGGCGGTATTGTTCGCCCGCGAAGGCGCCGATGTCGCGATCGTCTACCTGGCCGAGGACAGGGACGCCGAAGAGACGAAATCCGCCGTCGAAAAAGAAGGTCGACGCTGCATCCTGATCAAGGCCGACGTCAGCGAACGGCAGGATTGCCACGATGCCGTGGCGGCCACGGTCAAAACATTCGGCCGCATCGACGTGCTGGTCAACAACGCCGCCTTCCAGGTCCATTCCAGCGACTTCGGCGACCTGACCGAAGAACATTTCGACACGACGCTGAAGACCAATCTCTATGGCTATTTCCATATGGCGCAGGAAGCGGTGCCGCACATGAAGCCGGGCTCGGCGATCGTCAACACCGGTTCGGTTACCGGCATAGACGGCTCGAAGCAACTGGTCGACTATTCGATGACCAAGGGCGGCATCCATGCCTTCACGCGCGCGCTTTCGGGCAATCTCATCGCCAAGGGCATCAGAGTGAACGCGGTCGCGCCTGGCCCGGTGTGGACGCCACTCAATCCGTCCGACAAGCAAGCCGGCGACGTCTCGAAATTCGGCGCGGACACGCCGATGAAACGGCCGGCACAGCCGGAGGAACTGGCTCCGGCCTATGTGTTCCTGGCCTCTCCGCACTGCTCGAGCTACATCACCGGCGAGATCCTGCCGATCGTCGGCGGCTACTGAGGTCATCGCAATGTATTTCATTGCCTTGGCGACCGATTATGACGGGACGCTCGCGCATGACGGGGCTGTCTCCAAGAAGACGCTCGCCGCGTTGGAGCGGTTCAAGAAAAGTGGCCGTAAACTGCTTCTGGTCACCGGACGCGAGCTGCCCGACCTCAAGCGCGTGTTTCCCGATGTCGGCCTGTTCGACAAGGTCGTCGCCGAGAACGGCGCCCTGATCTACACCCCGGCGAGCGAGGAGGAGCGGGTGATCTCGCTATCGCCGGAGCCCAAATTCGTCGCCAGACTGAAAAAGCAGGGGGTGAAGCCACTTTCGGTGGGACGTTCGATCGTCGCCACCTGGGAGCCACACCAGGCGACCGTGCTCGAAGTCATCAAGAAGATGGGGCTCGAGCTCGAAATCATCTTCAACAAGGGTGCGGTGATGATCCTGCCGAGCGGGGTCAACAAAGCCACCGGGCTGGCTGCCGCGCTCGAGGATCTTCGCCTGTCGCCGCATAATGTGGTGGGTATCGGCGACGCCGAGAACGATCATGCCTTCCTGCAGGCCTGCGGCTGCAGCGTTGCGGTCGACAATGCCATACCCGCGGTCAAGAGCACCGCAACCCTGGTCACGCGCGGTGCACGCGGCAAAGGCGTCGAGGAACTGATCGCCAAGCTGATCAAGCGCGACCATGGGATCGTGCCGAGGCGCCACGACGGCATTGTTCTGGGATCGTCAGGTGGCGACGACATCTATCTGTCGCCGACCGACAGCGTGCTCATCGCCGGCAGTTCGGGCATCGGCAAATCCACCCTGGCCACCGCGCTGACGGAACGCTTCGTCGAGAACCGATTTCAGTTTTGCGTCTTCGACCCTGAGGGCGATTATGATGGCCTCGAGGGTGCGGTTCGGCTGGGGGACGGATCGAGCGCGCCCACAAAGGCGCAGGTGCTGGATCTGGTCGCCAAGGCCGACAGCAATGTCGTCGTCAACGGGCTTTCGCTGCGTGTCAACGAACGGCCTGATTTCTTTGCCGACCTGCTGCCTGGCCTTGGCAGCTTCCGCCGCCGCACCGCGAGACCGCATTGGCTGGTCATCGACGAAGCGCACCATCTTCTTCCGAAGCGCCGCGACGATACGCGCTCCGTGCTCTCCCTGGAACTGCCGGGCACAATCCTGATCACCGTCCATCCCGAAGCGATTTCGACCGACGCCCTGCGCCTGGTTACGGCCGTTATCGCCCTTGGACCGACGGCGAAGGACGTGGTGAAGGCCTTCTGCCGCGAGACCGGCATCGAGCCACCGAAGGACATTCCCACGCCCAAGGGCGACCGGGTTCTTTTCTGGCGGCCGCAGGTGCGCAAAAAACTCACGACGGTCAAGGTGATCGAACCTCGCCAGTCTCTCAAGCGCCACAGCCGCAAATATGCCGAGGGCCAACTCGATGAGACCGGCAGCTTCTATTTCCGCGGTCCCGACGATGCAATGAACCTGAGGGCCCATAATCTGATGATCTTTGCCCAGATGGCCGAAGGCATAGACGACAAGACCTGGGAGTTCCATCTGCGCGCGGGCGACTATTCGAAATGGTTCCGCCACCAGATCAGGGACAAGGACCTCGCCCGCGAAACCGCCGAGGCGGAAAACGACAGGAAGCTTTCGGCGGAAGAGAGCCGCAAACGGGTGCTCGATGCCGTACGGCGGCGCTACACCGCACCAGCGACGGCGCCCGAGGAGTAGCAGCCAGGCCGCGGTCATGGGCGATGCCGGGAACGGCGGTTCGCCGACCGCGTTGGAACCCGGGCGCCGGCCTAACGTTCAACCTCCAGCGAGAAGGAGTAGCGATCATGCCACGAGGCGAGAAATCCAAATACACCGACAAGCAGGAACGCAAGGCCGACCATATCGCCGAAGGCTATGAGAAGCGTGGCGTCTCCGACAAGGAAGCCGAGCGCCGCGCATGGGCAACGGTCAACAAGGACGATGGTGGCGGCAAGAAGGAAGGCGGCTCCGGGCGTGGCAAGCACACGGGCCATCCAGCAGCGCACAAGGGCGGCAAGAGCGGCGGAAAGGCGTCGGCTTCCCGATCGGCCGCGAGCCGGTCCGAATCGGCAAAGAAGGCGGCGGCGACGCGCAAGAGGAATGCCGAACACCACGCCCACTGAACGGCTCAATGAAGGACAGGTTTGCCCTCCCCCTGGACACGCCTCCCATGGAGGCCAAGGCCGCCGATGCCCTCCCGGAAGGCGAAGGCCTTTGGCAATACGAGCCCAAATGGGACGGGTTTCGCTGCCTCGCCTTCAAAGGCGACAGGGATGTCGACCTGCGCGCGAAATCCGGCAAACCTCTCGGCCGTTACTTCCCGGAGCTCGTCGCCATGCTGCAGCAGGTCGAGGCCCGCAACTTCGTTGTCGATGGCGAAATCGTCATCGAACTCGAAGGCCAGCTTTCCTTCGACGCACTGCAGATGCGGCTTCACCCGGCCGAAAGCCGTATCCGCAAGCTGAGCGTGCAAACGCCGGCGCGGCTGATCCTGTTCGACATGCCGGTTGCGCCGGACGGGACGATCCTGCTTGACGAACCGTTGTCGAGCCGCCGCCGGGCGGTCGAAGGCTTCGTTCGGGATAGCGCCAAACCCGGCTTGCGGCTCTCGCCCAGCGCGACCGATCCGGCGGCCGCCAGGCGCTGGCTGGAAGGGGCCGGCCACGGCCCCACCGATGGCGTCGTCGCCAAATTGCTGGCCGACCCCTACCGGCCTGGCGAACGCGCGATGGTCAAGGTCAAACGGTTGCGTACGGCCGACTGCGTGGTAGGCGGATTTCGCTATCTGGCCGGCAGCAAGGAGGTCGGCTCGCTCCTGCTCGGCCTCTACGAGGAGAGCGGCAAACTCAACCATGTCGGCTTTACCTCGACCATCGGCAGGGACGACCGGGCCGGCGTCACCCGAAAGCTGGAAAAGCTGCGTGGCGGACCTGGCTTCACCGGCAAGGCGCCAGGCGGACCGAGCCGCTGGAGCGCGCAGCGCAGCGGCGAATGGGAACCCCTGCGGCCGGAACTGGTGGTCGAGGTCCGCTTCGATCACGTCACCGGCGACAGGTTCCGGCATGGCACCAAATTGTTGCGCTGGCGGCCGGACAAGGCGCCGCGCCAGTGCACCATGCGGCAGATCCAGTGAGGGAGTTCGCCCCGCGGCGGCGCGTGGGCCGAGCCGGAGGCAGCCTCTTTGCGAGACGGCTGGAACAACCGTCCCGATAGCAAGTTGAGTCCCAGCTACACCGATGGTGGGCTTCACGACAATTGGAGATGACAATCATGGCGACTGCGAAGAAAGCGGCAACGAAGGGCCTTGAAGCCTTGTTCCTCGACGGGCTGAAGGACATTTACTATGCCGAGAAGAAAATCCTGAAGGCGCTGCCGAAAATGGCAAAGGGCGCCGAATCCGAGGACCTTGCGGCGGCGTTCGAGAAACATCTGGCGGAGACCGAGGGCCAGGTCGATCGCCTCGAACAGGTCTTCGAGCTTCTCGACAAGCCGGCCCGGGGCAAGACCTGCCCCGCCATCGACGGCATCCTCGAGGAGGGTTCGGAAATCCTCGAGGAATACAAGGGCGCCCCCGCGCTGGACGCCGGGCTGGTTGGGGCGGCGCAGGCCGTCGAACACTACGAGATCGCGCGCTACGGCACGCTGATCGCCTGGGCCGAACAGCTCGGCAAGGGCGACGTGGTCAACCTCCTCAACGCGACCCTCGAGGAGGAGATGGCGACCGACGAGGCCCTTTCCAGCCTTGGCGAGGGCGGCGTCAACGAGCGTGCCCTGGAACAGGCCGCCTAGGTGGCAAGTTTGTGCCCCGGGCGCCAGGCGACCGGGGCAACTCCTCAGGATTTCGGAGAACGACGATGGACCCCCGCAAAACAGAGCAACCGGCGGTGCAGCCCGAAGACCCCGACGAAACCGAAGGTCCCGCCATGGGGCAGCAGGACTGGGACGCGCTCGCAGGGGCGAAAATCCTTCCCGACAATGCGGCGGTGGAAGACGGGGCCGAGGAGGAAGGCGACTTGCCCGAGGAAGACGACGACAACCCCTACCAGGAAAGCGACGAGGCATTGCCCGACGATGTCGAGGAGGCGGTCATTTCACGCGATCCTTCGAGGGAAGGCGGCCGCTTCGACGAAGAGTGACCCCAACGACGTGCGCAATCCGGTCAGCCGGCCGCATGCATCGGGGGCTCTTCATTCTCGTCGGGATTGGGTAGCGGCGCCTCGTCGGGCAATCTGTCCGGCTCCGGTTCGCCGATCGGCTCGGGCTTCCAATTGGGGGCCGGCATGGGCACATCGCGGTTGGGATCGGGTTCTCTCGGATCTGGCATCAAGTCTGTCTCGCTTTCGGCGCGCGGAGCGGGCTGGCTGGCTATCGAGGCGAACGACCGCCTCGGGGGTCAAAGAAACCGGCGGCCCGGATGTTCCGTCACATAATATTTCTTGAACCATGCCGGTGATCCAGGCTGCCCTGATCATCATGGACAGTCTATCGAAAACAGGAGTTCTGGCAGCTTCTGTCGAAGCGCATGCGTCAATCCCGTAGTGCCAGGCCAGTTGGATGGCGGCCAGTCTTCAGCTGGGGATCATACCGGCGCAGGAATTTGCGCAGCGGCAACTCGAACAGGATGTACATCCGCCAAGCGAAAAGAACTGATGTTGCGGTGCCGATCACGATGATGAGGTCGGCAGGAATCGGAAAAACGGTCCACACCATCAAAAGCAGCGTTATCGGCAGAGTGTGGATCAGATAAAGCATATAGGAGGCATCACCGAGAACCGTCCATGCGCTCGGCTGTGCGTCGATCTGCATCGTGCCGAAGACGATCATCGCCGCCGGGAGACCGTAAACCAGCACGCGCTGGAACCCGTTATCGCCGGCGAGAAACTCCATCGTCCCCCCTTGCGGCGCCATCCCGATGAATCCCACGGCGATCATCGCCGCGGCGCCGATCGGCAGGCACCACACCGCCGGTCTCCACTTGGGTGCATAGGCGAGAGCGATGCCAAAGCCGAACTCGATGATCAGCGGGTTGCCAAGAAACTGCAGCACCGGACCCGCCGAGCGAAACATCATTGCGAGGCCGAAGATACCGAGGAGACCCCAAAGCAGCCGCCGGTCGACGAGAACCATGGTTGCGGCGGCGTAGAACAGCATTTCGAAGCACAGCGTCCAGGCCGCGGGCAATGCTGGCGCGGTCATTTGATCCGTAGCGGGCCACAGCAGGAGTGTCGCCACCGCGTCCCGCCAGCCGAAGCCGGTTTTGTAGGCGACGATCGCATAGGGGATGCTGATCAGCAGGTAGAGCGGAACGATGCGCCGGAACCGTCTCCAGGCGAAGGATCGCCAGGTCAGGCCAGGTGCCGTCCTGGCAATAATCACCCCGGATATGACAAAGAAGATGTCTACGCCTGCGAAGCCGGCCACCTGCAAATCGTGAGGCAAAAGGCCATTGGATCCGGTGGCCGTAACGGCGGTCTGGGCCGCGTGGACATATACGACCATCAGCGCGGCAACGAAGCGAAGTACCTGCAAGGACCAGATCAAGGGCGCCAAGCCTATGTCCGTTGACCCCTTGGCAGTCGATCGCGCAGGTGCCATCCAATCGACGATCACAACCGGAATCTTCTGGTCGATGGCGGCTGCCCGCGCTGCCGGGGTTAGTTAAGCTGATTCAGGATTCCAGAACTGTTCGCCAACACCATATTTTCATAGATCACGAGGGCTGTCGTGCAGATCGCCGCGACCGAGATCGGCACGCCAAACGGCACAACGCCTTTGCGATCGAGATGCTGGACGTAGATGCGGAAGGCGCCCGCGGGCAGCAGGAATGGATTTTTCATTGCTCCTGCGGTGACGAGGGCGAAAACCAGGAGCAGCACGGAAAAAACGACGAGGTCTTCGCCGCCAGTCAGAAAAGGCACGACCGCCATCAGCTTGACGTCGCCGGCGCCGATCTTGCGCAAGACCCAGAACGGGAACAAGGCTACAAACAGCACGAGGCCGGCAGCCGCGCTCAAGCCCATGTCCAACCAGGATCCGGATCGGAGCACAAGCAGCAACAGGGACCCCACTCCCAGGCAGAGCAGCAGCAGCACATCGCGATTGGCAATCCTCTGCGTCGTGAAGTCGAGCCACGCAATCCTGGCGAGCAGCGGGATGGCGAGGGCCTTCAACAGCAGCGCTTCGACGAGCAGCATGCTAGCGCTCGATGTTCTGCACGCTCGACGACAGCAGCTTCAGATTGTTGGCTACGGTCGGATCGTTTGGTGCCAGCTCATAAGCCTTGAGGAAATTGCCGCGCGCGTCCTGCAGTTTGCCGCGCAGAAGATCGGAATAGCCGACATTGTTGTAGTATTCGGGCGACGGCCCCATCAGCTTGAAGGCGCGGCCATAGGCACGATCGGCGAGGTCGAAGCGGTGGATCCGGTCGCACGAAGCGGCCAGTCCCATCCAGGCGCCGCCGTCATTGGGGGCCAGTTGCGTCGCCTTGAAGAACAGCGCGCCGGCGTTGCCATAGTTTTCCGCGCGGAACTGGTTCTTGGCTTCGGCCACGGCTTGGTCCGATGCGTAATATTCGACGTCGCTGACCGTCTTCAATCCGTCGAACGCATCGCCAAAGGACGTCACATCGCCTTTCGAGGGTTCATTGGTGCGCACGACACCGCCAGTGGTGTCGGCGCCGTTTGTCTGGCAGCCGGCAAGGGCTGCCATCAAGAGACTGGCAGCGACGACGGTTGCGAGGCGCATTGGCCCTGTCATTTTATCCCCCAGAGTCCGGCGACTCTATTTTAGAATCAAAGCATAGAACCGTTTAGAAGAAAATGCCCTTCATGCGGATGATCACCGGCAACATGATCACCATCATGACCACCGGGAAGATGCATAATCCCAACGGGATCATCATTTTGACAGGCAGGGCGTTGGCCTTCTCCTCAGCGCTCAGAATTCTTTGTCCGCGCATCTCGTCGCTATAGACGCGCAGCGCATCCGTCAGACTGGTGCCGAGTTCCTCCGACTGCCGGAACAGCACGGCCAGGGAGCGCGCCTCTTCCAGCCCGATGCGGTCCGCGAGTTCACGCAGCGCCTCCCGCAACGGTTTGCCGGCCCGTAATTGCAGGTTCATGATCGCAAGCTGGATGCCCAGCCATTTGTGGGTGCCGGCCAGTTCGGCGCCGACACGTTCGACCGCCGCCTCCAGGCTCATGCCGGCGTCGGCACAGGTGATCATCATGTCCATGAAATCGGGGAATCCGCGACGGTAGATATTTTTTTGAGCATTCTCGAAGCGGTCGAGCAGGATAGCTGGGATCACGATGCAGGCGAGTCCGAACAACGCGGAACCGGCAAAGGCCATGAAAGCAGGGAGTTGAGGCGGGAGTACTCGTACAAGGAGGGCATAGGCAACCAAAAAGCCGATACAGACCGCGCCCAGCCGCGACAAGGTGTAGATGAGCGGAGCACTGGGTTGATAAAACCCGGCGCGAAAAAGCTTCGCCTCGAGCGCATTTGGCTCGTTGCGTTCCTTCTCCATCGATCGAAAGTAGGCGTCAACTGGACGCTGCGCCGAGATTTTGAGCAACTGTTCCTGCCCCGCGAGCGAGCGGCGGTCGACGATGCCTTCCGACGTCAGGCTCTGGGCAACCAGCTTGCGCGTCTGCAACGCCGGCAAGAAGACAAGCGCACCGAACAGGAACAGCGACGCAGCCGCCACGAACACCGCGGTGGAAACCAGGAAACTCAGTCCCTGAATATTCGATAGCAGGTTTATGGCTCGCTCCTGTCAGAAATCGAAATTGACCATGCGATACATGATGAAGTCACCCAGCAGCGCCCATGTTCCGAAGATCACGAACACCGGCATGATCAAAGGGTCGTGCCATATCTGGCCGTAATATGTCGGAGCGGCGAGCTGGAGGAGCAGGAACATTACGAGCGGGAAAAGCGAAATGATCCACGCGGACACCCGGCCCTCCGACGAAAGCGCCCTGATCTTCATCCTGAGTTTTTGACGCTCGCGCAGAACCGACGAAAGATTAGCCAGGATCTCGGTCAGGTTGCCGCCAGTTTTCGATTGGATCGACAGCGACACAGACAATAGGTGGAGGCCTTCGAAGCCCACGCGCTGGGAAAGCTTCCGCACCGCCTGTTCGATGCTCAGTCCGAAGGTGATTTCGTCGGAGACGATGCCGAATTCCGTGCCAATCGGATCGGGCATTTCGCGCGCGACCAGACCTATGGCCACCGTTGCCGGGTGCCCCGCCCGCAGCGAACGCACGATCATGTCGAGTGCATTCGGGAGCTGTTTCGCGAATTTCTGGATCCGTTTCCTGCGCGCACGACGCAGAAGCAGAAGTGGCAGGACAAATCCGGTCACCAGAAAAATCAGGATGCAAGGCAATATGGAAAAACGCAGAAGGAATGAGAAAAGCAGCGCGATCGCAAGGGCTGAGACCAGGAACATCGCGGCGAAAGTCAGCGGGTTTCCGGTAATGCCGGATTGGGTGTAGAGCCTGTTCAAGCCGACCATGCCGAAAAGAAAATCACCGGTATCCGTCAGGCCGCGTTCGCGCAGCAATCCCTGCAAGGTCCTTTCGGCCGGAACCTCATCGGACAATCGCTTCAGCCGCCGGTTGATCATGCCGGCACGGGATCGGCGATCGGCGAAAGACAGATAAAGCGCCTCGCCGGCGAGAATGACGGCCGCGGCCGTAAGCGTGTAAATAAAGTAGAGCAAGGTCTGGCCGGTGGGCATTAGAGCGCAACCTGGGGATTGAAGGCGTCCTTGGCGAAATGGTGCCCGAGAGTCGCCGCTTCCGGGGCAAAACGTGGGCGAACGCCGGTAGCGCGAAATTCCCCGACGATCTGACCGTCAACCGTCACCTCGCGACGCACGAAGGTGTAGATCTCCTGCATCTGGACGACATTTCCTTCCATACCGGTAATCTCCGATATCGATGTCACGCGCCGGCCGCCGTCGGACAGGCGCTGTGTCTGCACGATGACGTCGATGGCGGAAGCAATCTGCGCCCTGATGGACTCATGCGTCATCGGCATTCCCGCCATGCCGACCATCTGCTCAAGCCGCGAGATCGCATCGCGCGGCGTGTTGGCATGGATGGTGGTCATCGAGCCCTCGTGGCCGGTGTTCATGGCCTGCAGCATGTCGAAGGCCTCTTCGCCGCGAACCTCGCCGACGATGATACGGTCGGGACGCATGCGGAGCGCGTTCTTGACCAGCTCGCGCTGGCGAACCTCTCCCTTTCCTTCCACACTGGGCGGGCGTGTCTCCAGCCGGCCGACATGAGGCTGCTGCAGCTGCAGTTCCGCCGCGTCCTCGATGGTGATCAGGCGCTCCCTGGACGGAATGTAGCTCGACAGCGCGTTGAGCAAAGTCGTCTTGCCGCTGCCCGTCCCTCCCGAAACGAGGACCGACTTGCGCGCCTGCACGGCGATCCGCAGCAGATCGACCATTGGCGGACGGATCGAATTGAGCGCCACCAGGCGTTCGAGCGAATAGGGATTCTTGGAAAACTTTCGAATCGACACCAGCGGGCCGTCGACCGAGATCGGCCGCACCGCGATGTTGACGCGCGATCCATCCTCCAGCCTGGCATCGACCATCGGCGAGGATTCATCGACGCGCCGGCCGATGGCTGAAACGATCTTGTTGATGACCCGCAGCAGATGCGCCTCGTCACGAAAGCGGATGGCCGTCTCTTCAACCAGGCCACGCCGCTCGATGAAGACGCGTTTGTGGGTGTTGATCAGGATATCGGTGATCGTGTCATCCTTGAGCAACGGTTCGATCGGGCCGAGTCCCAGCATCTCGTCGGCAGTCTCGCTGGTGATTTGATCAAGCTCGCGAGCGTTCAGCGGCACACTGTGGCTGCGCACGAACTCGCGCACGATCGGGCGGATCTCGTTCAGAATCTCGTCCTTGGACGCGGTTTCGAGCGCGGATAGATTGAACCTGTCAATCAAATGGCGATGCAGTTCGACTTTCAGCGTCAGGAAGTCGTCGCCATGGGGTTCTATATCAACAACTGGAGAAACAGCCGGAACGATGGGCAGTACAGTCAGCGGCTCGGCCTTTGTCGCGGCCTGCTGCTCGCTTGGTCCCTTGATAAACCGCCCCAGCATAATCCCTTATACCCCTCCAGCGCATATTAGCGGAAACTAAACGTTAACCAAGCGACGCACAAGCGCCGGGGCGCCTCACATGCCTGCAATACTTTCAACATAGTTAAGGAGCGCACCCAAAAAATATCGTTTTTATTTATGATCCCCGCGTTGCCAAACATGAGTGTGCGACTAAGCTTTAGATCCTCCTGTGCCCTTGCGTGCTCCGACATCGGAATCCACTCCATATCTGGCTATAACCCCCTAGATATAAAGGGATATGCTACATATCTAAAGTAGCCGTCACTTTATTAGACCTTACGCATAATTGTGAACGAATGGTTAAGGACGCTTGAAAAATTAGACGAATCAAGCTCTTGCTGAAATTTAAAGCCGCTCTCAACTCGCAAGTTCATGTATTGGGAAGTTAAGGAACCGTTAATCCCGTTTGACTCCGCAATTTCTCGGGACCTAGGATCGAGATGACGGGGGATGCTTGGGTATGGAGTTCATCCTTGGCTCTGTCTCGTCGGGTTCAAACCTCCAAAGGGAGAAATTGACATGAAGAAGCTCATGACGATGACCCGGCAGTTCCGCGACGATGAAAACGGCGCTGCCATGGTCGAATATTCCATTCTGATCGGCATCATTGCGGCGGCATCGATCATTGCGGTTATTGCCATCGGCGGATGGGTCGGCAGCCAGTTCACCGGCCTCTGCACGAAGCTGAACGGCAAGGGCCTGAAGGCTGATGGTACCGCTGGCGGCACCTGCTGAGGCGATACAGCCATGAAAAGGCTTATCATTGCAGCCAGGCAGTTCCGCGATGATGAGAACGGTGCTGCCATGGTGGAATACTCGATCCTGATCGGCATCATTGCGGCGGCATCGATCATTGCGGTTATTGCCATCGGCGGATGGGTCGGCAGTCAATTCACCGGCCTTTGCGCGAACCTGAACGGCAAGGGCCTGAAGGCTGATGGTAGTGCCGGTGGCACTTGCTAAAAACCTTCTGGGCCGGAATCGCTCGATTTCGGCCCAGAATTCTGCGCTTTGAAGGGGCTGACATTCGCCCGGCGGGCGATGGTGGGGTGGGAAGATGCGCGCTAATACGCTTATCATGATTGTCCTCGCCGGCGTGTTCGGCGTACTGGCGGTGGTGCTCGCCAATATCTGGCTGGCCAGCCAGCGCAATGCCATGGCGCGGACGGATGACGTCCCGCACGATACGGTGGTGGTGGCGGCCGTACCTTTGAAATTCGGTGACACGCTGACCGACGACAAGTTGCGCGAAATCGCGTGGCCGGCGGGCGCGGTTCCGGCCGGCGCTTTCAAGACAACGAAAGAGATGCTGTCTGGCGAAGGCGTAAAGCAGGCGCTGCAGGCGATCGGCACCAATGAGCCTGTCCTCGCCACCAAGATCACCGGCCCCGGCCAGCGCGCCACGCTCTCGGCGGTGCTGGGCGAAGGCATGAAAGCCGTTTCCATCAGGGTCAACGACGTGCTTGGGGTGGCTGGATTCGTTTTCCCCGGCGACCGCGTCGATATTCTGCTGACGCGCACGGTGCGTGGCGACGACGGTGCGGACAAGAGTTTCGTCGACGTGCTGCTGCAGAGCATGAAGGTTCTCGCCATCGACCAGGTTGCAGATGTGAGCAAGGACAGCCCGACCGTCGTCAAGTCAGTGACGCTCGAGGTCAGCACCAAGGACGCGCAGAAGCTGACCCTGGCGGCCGGCGCCGGCCAATTGTCTCTGGCGCTGCGCCAGGCGGCGGCCAGCAAGGGCGAGGCCACCGAGCGGGTGACGCTTTCCGACCTGACCGGCGAAATGCCAGAAGACGTCGCCAAGCGACAGGCCGAGCTCGAGAAGAAAGCTGCCGCGGACGCATTGGCGGAAGCTGAGCGCAAGCGTGCCGAGGACAAGATTGCCGGGCTCACCCAGGCCGTGGAGCGCGTTGGAAGCCGGCTTGACGAGCTGGGCAAGGCTAAGCCCGCTCCAGCGGCGGCAGCTGAAGTGCGGGAAGTCGTCAAGGAAGTGGTCAAGTATGTACAGCCTGAGCCGCCGAAGAATGTGTCGGTAGGCGTGTTCCGGGGCGTGAAGCTCGAGACATATGACGTGCCGCGACAACCATGATAGTATTGCGGCATAATACCGCGCGACACGGTGGCTGCCTTAAGCAGCATTTGGGAGACGGGGATGCAGGGGACTTGGTTGAGGATGGCGGCGGGCGCGTTGGCCTGTCTGGTGGCGTTTTTGCTGTCGAGCCTCGTGGCCGAGGCGGCTGACCGCTTCATCGACGTGTCCAACCCCAGCGTCCATCGTGTTTTCCTGCCGATGTCGCAATCGGTGACAATCCAGGTAAATGCCAATCTCGGCGACATCGTCGTCGGCGACGAGAAGATCGCCGATGCGCAGCCAATGACCGACCGCACGCTCTATGTCATCGGCAAGGGCGCCGGCACCACCACGGTCAACCTGTTCTCGCCCGACAAGCGCTCGCTCGGCGTCATCCAGATCGAGGTCGGCGTCGATGTCAGCGACATGGCGGCGGCGATCCGTCAGGTTTCGCCGAGGTCGCGCATCGAAATCGGCTCGATCAACGGCAAGGTCAGGCTTGGCGGCCATGTCAAGGACGGCGCCACGCTGTCGGCGATCATGGAAGTGGCCCAGCAATATGGTCCCGACGCCATCATCAATTCCGTCACTGTCGACGACAGCCAGCAGGTCAATCTCGAAGTGCGTGTGCTGGAAGCCAAGCGCAACGCCGGCCGCGATCTCGGTGTGTCGTTCAGAAGCAGGGACAGCAATGCAACTCATTTTGGAACGGGCATCGCAGCTACCACGCCAACAGGAACGGCCCCAGGGACCCTGCTGACGGGTTTGCTGTCGAAAAGCAATCCTTTCGCGACACTGATCACCCAGATCATCGACAGCAACATCAAGGTCGACCTGATTATTGAAGCGCTCGAAGAGAAGGGCGTCGTGCGGACGCTCGCTAATCCGAACCTCACCACGCTTTCCGGTGAGCAAGCTAGCTTCAACGCCGGCGGCCAGGTCCCCATCCGAAGCGTCGACGCCAATGGCGAGGTCCAGATCGAGTACAAGCAATTCGGCGTCAATCTTCTGTTCACGCCGGTCGTGCTCGACGACGACAAAATCCATATCAGCCTTGCCCCTGAGGTCAGCGACCTGACCGGCTTCACCAGCGCCGGCGATCCGATCTTCACCAACCGCAAACTGTCAACCGTGGTCGAGTTGCGCGATGGTCAGAGCTTTGCCGTCGGCGGGCTGCTGTCCAGCAAGATCACCAGGCTGCAGGAGCAGGTGCCGTGGCTCGGTCAGGTGCCGGTCATCGGCACGCTGTTCCGCAACTCGAGCAGCCAGAAGGAAGAGACCGAACTGGTCGTCATCGTCACGCCGCACCTCGTGCGGCCGGTGAAGCCCGGCGAACAGCTGGCGACGCCTTTCGACAAGACCCGGCCCGCCAACGACCCGGAGCTCTTCCTGCTCGGGCAGCTCGAAGTGAACAAGGACATGATCCGCAAATATGAAAAAGGCGACGGCGTCACCGGCCCGTACGGCCACATGCTGGACTTCAAATCGAAGGACAAGATGCTCTATGTCAAGAAATAGCGCCTTGATCCTCATTCTGTGCGCCGGGTCGCTTTCGGGCTGCGCCGCGGACTATCTGAACCACTACGACACCGTGACCTTGGCCGCGGGCGACACGCAGAAATACAATTCCCTGCTGCAGACGGTCGACCCACTCAATCCGGCATCCAGGAACACGCATATCGAAGGCGACGGCACGCGCGCCGCCGCTGTCGCGCACAACTACAAATTTCCGCCGCCACCCCCGCCACCGCCGGCCATCACGGTCAATGTCGGTGGATCGGGTGTGACGACGCCGTGAACTGAACGGAAGGATGCGGAGGGCGCTGGGCATGCGAGGGGCCCTTGCGCGAGAGAGCAGAGAGTAAGGTCATGTTGGGGACCATTCGAGCCTTCTGGAACGATCAACGCGGCATAGCGATGATCCTGGTGGCCATCATGCTGCCCGTGCTTATCGGTTTCTCGGTGCTGGCCATCGACGTGAGCCGCGTCAACAGCCTCCACAACGATCTGCAAAAGGGCATCGACGCGATGGCGCTTGCCGCCGCCGCGGAACTGGACGGCAGATCGGATTCCATCACCCGGGCCAACTTGGCCGTGACAACCCTCGTCACCAACAACACCCTGTTTTCGACATCGGGGGATCATCCGCTGGTTTTAGCCGATATGACCGTCACCTATCTGACCGGGATACCAGCCAGCGACGACACGGCTCTTGGTGCGGCAGGCGTCGATGCCAATGGCGTCAACTGGGCAAGCACCGACCCCAAAGCAGTGTCCTTCGCGGAAGTCACTGTCAACGCGGCCGGCGCAGGTTCCTTCGCGACGATCTTCCCCGCAAGTTTCGTCGGCAGCACGGATACCATGGACATTCAACCTCAAGCCGTTGCAGGCTTTACGACGGCGGTCTGCGACTTCACGCCTGTTTTCATCTGCAACCCGTATGAAGGCGATCCCGATCACACACTTCAGCAAGCCGCTGCCGATCCGAACCTGCGCCGCCGGCAGATAGAGGTTCGCAAGGTCGGCAACGGTGCCGCCGCAGGTCCCGGAAATTTCGGGTTCCTGCAACCGCCGGACGGCGTAGGCAACGGCGCTCAGGCGCTTGCCGAGACCATTGCCACATCGAAACCGAAAGGCTGCTACGGCCGAAAAGGTGTCGACACCAAGACCGGTCAGAATGCCGGCCCGGTCCAAGACGCCTTCAACGTCAGGTTCGGTATTAGGGCCACTGGTGGCGGCTTCAACACCGCAGCTTATGGCCCGGCCGCCAACGTCCGAAAAGGCGCCTTGAAAACCTCTGGCGGTGCCGGTCAGTGCCCTGCCATGAACCAGTTGACCTTTGGTCTGGCTGGCACCATGGGGCTGCCGAGAGACCAGTCTGCCCCCTACATGAACGGCCGCATGGGGGATGGGAACTGGCCGCTAAATACCTATTGGAGCACCAATTTCGGGTCGGCTCCCATGCCTGGCAGTTGGTCGGTAACGAAGCCGACGCGGTATGACGTCTACAAGTATGAGCAATCGGCGAACCTGGTAAATCAGTCATCAACTGGTGGCGAAACAGGGACGCCTGCCAACGCATGCCCGTCGGCGATCACCTCAATTGATCGACGGCTTCTCTACGGCGCCATTATCAACTGCAACGAACTGGAAGCCGAGGGCAACGACCTTTCGGGGCACAGCGTTGGAATCCCCGTCGAGGCATTCGGCAGCTTCTTTCTCACCGAGCCTGTCATGTCTGCAGCCGACGATGCCTCGGTCATGGTGGAATTGGTCGATATTTCCTCAGGGGGTCAGGGCACCCTCGACAAGTTCGTCCGCAACGAGGCGCAGCTTTACCGATGAAACTCGCTGTCCTCTTTATCATCCTGCTTTCCGCTCCGGCGATGGCTCAAATGTCCGATACCGGTTCCAATACTCTAGGTATTTCAGCCGCCACCGCTGCATCGCAGATTAAGCTGCCGATTGCGGTCATCACCGGGGCCGTATTTCACGAGGCCAAAAGCGCCAAGGCAAAAGCCGCTGACATTGTCTACTGCGCGGCCAACAATGTTCACGACGGCGGACAGACCTTGCACCTGCAGGTATTTGCGAGTGTGTTCTTGACGGAGCCGGCCGGGGGATCGCCCGACGCCAATATGTATGGCGAGATGCAAGATATCAGCACGGTCGTCGGTCAGAACACGCTGAAGAAGCAGCGCAACGAAGCCCAATTGTACCGGTAGCGCCATGTTCATCGCACTCAGACAGTTCCTCCGGCGGTTCCATCACGACGAACAAGGCTCCGCCTTGGTCGAGGTGGCGATCGTTACGCCATTCGTGTTGCTGCTGTCGGCCGGTGTTTACGAATTCTCGAACATCTTCAACACGCGTCTGCTTCTCGAAGCCGGCGTCGAGGACGCCGCTCGCTATATGGCGCGCTGCAGCAGTGACTGGAACACTTGTTCAGCGTTGGCAACAAATCTGGCAGTGAACGGGGCCGTCCAGGGCGGCAGCGCGAGGGTTACCGGGTGGACCACGGCTCAAGTCACGATCAAGAAGGCACAATCGCTCCAGGCGATCGATCCCACAACCGGTACCGTGCTCTATCTCAGCAGCACCGGTACGGTCATTGTCGTGGAAGTCAGCACCGCATATCCGTACCCTACTCTGGGCCTCTGGTCTTATCTTGGCTTTGGTGACCTTACGCTCTCCGTGTTCCACCAGGAGCGTGTCTTCGGATGGTGATCTCGCGCGGCACGTTCTGGAGAGACCACTCCGGCGCGACAATGGTCGAGGCGGCCATCGCAATGCCGATGCTGCTCACTCTGCTGCTTGGGTTCGTCGACTTCGGCTATGCCTTCTACCAATGGAATGCCGGCAACAAGGCGGTGCAGGCTGGCGCCAGGCTGGCGCAGATTTCCACCCCTGTCGCGGTCGGGCTTCCACTCGAAGGGTTGACGCAGAGCGATGTATCGAAAGTCGGCACCGCGGTGCCGGCCGGCACGTATGATTATACCTGCACCGCAAGCGCAGCTGGCGTTGCTTGCTGCAGTATCGGAGCAGGCACATGCCTGCCCGCGAACGCGAGCCAGGCCTCGTTCGACGCGATCTATGACGGCACCGCCAATCGTGCCGGAATGCACACCTTCCTGCCCATGCTGGTAAAGTCCGAGGTTCAGATTGAATACGCCGCGTCCGGCCTCGGCTACTGGACGCGTCCCAGCGGACCGGTACCAACGATCACCGTCAGCATTCAAAATCATCCCTTCCAGTTCTTCTTTCTGGCCGGGTTTCTCCGATTGGGAACCATCACCATGCCCTCCATGCTGAGCACGGTCACGGGCGAAGACATGAAGAGCACCTATCCATGAACGCCATCAACACCAAGGTCCTGCCCACCAAGCGAAAGCAGGTCGCGCTGTTTTCCTCCGATCCGAATTTCAAGCGCGATGTGGCGACCCGGCTCGATGCGCTGGCGATCTATGACGTGCGGGTTGCCGAGACGGGCGACTTCCTCAAAGGCCCACCGGCCGAGACGCGCCCGGGCATCGTCATCCTCGATCTCGGCAATGGCGAATTGCTTGGCAATCCAGGCATCGTCGAGGCGCGTGGACTGTGGGCAACCGTGCCGCTGATCGCGGTTTCGGACGAGCTGACGTCCGAACAGACGCGCGTGCTGGTGCGCATGAACGCCTCCGACTGGCTGCACAAGCCGCTCGACGGCAAGGAACTGCTCAACGCCGTCACCTTCCACGACAGCGGCAACCAGGGTACCAAAAGCCGCATCATCACCTTCGTCGGCGCCAGCGGCGGCGCCGGCGCCACGACGCTGGCGTTGTCGGCAGCTGAATTCCTGGCCTCGAAATCGACCGAGCGCGCGGCCTCGACCTGCCTGGTCGACCTCGACTTCCAGAGTGCCAATTGCGGCGCCTATCTCAACCTGTTCAACCAGTTCGACCTTGCCGGCATCATCGGCCAGCCGGAACGGCTCGATGTCGAACTGATGGATGTCATCAAGCTGTCGCGGCCTTCCGGCCTGACGCTCTATGCCTTCGAGCGGCCGCAGTTGCCGTTCGAGCGGCAGGGCGCCGATTTCGTGTTCCGGCTGCTCGACCTTGTCGCCTACCGTTTCGACGACATCGTCATCGACCTGCCCAACATCGAAACGCCCTGGCAAAATTCCGTGCTGTCGACGAGCGACGAGATCTTCATCGTCTTCGAGCTCAATGTCGCTTCGCTGCGGCAAGGCAAACGGCTGTACAAGAAGATCCGCGAGCTGCGCGGCAATAACGTCAGCATCACGCTGGTGGCCAACAAGCACAAGCGCAAATGGTTCGGCAACCACTTCTCGCGCGGCGAGCTGGAAAAGATCTTCAAGGCGCCGAACATCAAATCGGTCAGCCTCGACAATGCCCTGCTTGCCGACGCCCTGAACCGCGCGATGCTGCCGTCCGAAGTGGATGGCCGGGCCCGCTTCAACAAGGATCTGAAGAAGATGTTCCGCGAGCGGCTCGACGATGCGGCCCGCTAGCGGCCATCGCTTTCGACTGACGGCCGCCTGCCTCCTCGGCCTGGCGCTGGCGCTTCCAGCCGGACAGAGCGCGTGGGCGGACAGCCGCCCGCCTTTGCCGGCGATGGGTCCCAGCCTGCGCAAGATGGTGGCGTTTCCCACGGCCGAGAAGATTGGAACCATAATCATCCGCAAGCAGGAAAAAGCGCTCTACCTGGTGACCGGCAAGGGCGAGGCCCTGCGCTACCGGATCAGCGTCGGACGCGATGGATTTGGCTGGACGGGTACGGTCCAGGTGGGGTCAAAGACGGAGTGGCCGGCTTGGCGCCCGCCCAAGGAAATGCGCGCCCGCCGGCCGGAGTTGCCTGAGATGGTTCCCTCGGGGCCGTACAATCCGCTCGGCGCAAGGGCGCTCTATCTGCTTCGGGACGGTCGCGACACGCTCTATCGCATCCATGGCACCAACGACCCTTCGGGCGTGGGTTTCGACGGCACGTCGGGCTGTTTTCGCTTGACCAATACCGATGTCATCGATCTTTTCAGGCGCGTGCCTGTCGGCACCAAGGTGGTGGTCCAATGACAACGATCAGCGATCCCGATGAACTGCTGGCGGCGGTCGAACCGCCATTGCTCGACAAGGAGAAGAGCCGGTTCAGAGTGGCCGTTGCCGTCTGCGTCGGCCTGGCGCTGTTTGCCCTTCTGAACGCCACCGCGGCCGTCTATCTCTACCGTGGCATCAACGACCTGCGTACGATCGAGGCGCGGCTGGAGGACCTCGGCCAGTTCGAGCAGCGAATGAGCGCGCGGCTGGACACGGTCAACAACGGATTTCAAAGCCGGTTCGAGGCGCTGGACGACCGGTTGCGGGCGAGCTTCGGCGAGGTCAACGCCAGCATCGCCAAGCAGGCACCGGAAATGTCGGGAAATCACGGTGGCGACGAGCCGCGCGTCGTGGAGTTCCCCCCGCCCGCCGAAGATACGGCGGCGGTTGCCAGCGCCACCGAGGCGGAACCGGCCACCGAGGATATGCCGCGCTCAACGCGAAGGAGGCAGGCTCCGGCAGCGCCTCCCCCGCCAAGTTCCAACTACCAGCGGATCGTATCCCCGGAAGGCAAGGTCACCTATCACAAGATAAACTAGCTTTGGCCTCGGCCACGCTGCGCTAGAAATCTCTCTGCAGTGCCATGAGCCGGACACGCATCGGTTCAACGCGCATGCCGAGTTCACGCATATAGGCAAAATGGCAATAGGCGCACGCCGTAACCCCGATGACCGCCAGCAGGCAGTTCAGCCAGGTGAAGTCCATCGTCAGTGAGAACTGAAAGCCGCTCGGCGCCGAGAACCCGGCAATGGTGCTGGCGGTCTGCGAGTGGCCGCCGATCAAAATCATCAACGCCGCGAGGATCAAGGTGCCATGGTTGGCAAGAAAGAAAGCGGCCGACCTTCTGGCCTGACTTGCCATCCAGCAGATCCCCAGCGCCGCACCCAGCAGGGCGAAATCCAGGACCATCGACCCTCCCAGATAGACATCGACCTGCTGCCAGACCATTCCGGACGATGGGTGCAAGGTGAGCCAGACCTTCCACATACCGGGGCTTGCGGGATAGGTCCCGAGCAGGATCGTGGCCATTCGCTCCGCCGCCAGGATCAGCAGGACAAAGGCCGGGAAGGCGAAAAGCAATAATGGTTTGCGCTTCATGGTGCCTCGCAATCTGGCGGGCAGTCTATGCTGCATAGATTGCATGAAGCTTAACGGCGCGTTTTGCTTGCCAAATCAACAGCGTCTGCCCGTAGCGATCAGTGTCGGGGCCCACCCGTGCCACGACGGCCTCGCGTCTCCGCCCTCAAGCCGATTCTGCAAATCTGCGTGAGCTCGGCAGCCAGCGAGCCGCTGATGTGGGTCCGGCAGGCGTTCGTAGCAGACAATGAGCGGAGCCGCCGAGTCTGATCCATCGGTATCGCGAAGAGCGGCCTAAGGATTAGCCAAAGCAGAAAATGTCAGCCCTATCGCCAGTGCCGTCACTGCGTAGATAGCCGGCAAAACCTGACGGTTCACACCAATCCGAAGCAAGCTATGACCAAGGTGATCCGTGCCGCCCATCCAGGGCCTCCGCCCCTGTAGCAAGCGGCGAGTCGTTACGAATATTGCATCAATCAGAGGGACGGCAATCCACGCCAACGAGGCGTCAAAACCTCTTTTCGAGGCAAGAAGCACGATTGCCGCCCCGAGGAGAAGGCTGCCGCTGTCGCCCATGAAAACGCGGGCGGGCGGATAGTTGAAGCAAAGGAACCCGACACACGCACCCGCGCCGGCCATCCCGATATCGCCGCCGAGCCCCAGGAAGGCGGCCGTGATTGCACTCGCGGCAAGACCATCCGCATGGTCGAGCATGTTGACCGCGTTGCAAGCTATCCAAATGACGATCGGGACCCACCACAGACCTGTAATGATGCCAGCTAAAATCGCGGCAGCGGCCAATGCCGCTGCCTTGACACCGGCGGAAAGGGATCGGACGTCATCCAGCGCGCCGATCAGGCAGAAAACAGCCAGCAGAAGAATATACTCAACCGGAAGCCACGGAGACATCGCGATCAGCATGGCCGGCCCTGCCAGCCGGGGCACCTCGCCCGATGTATGCCATCGGTCGCTCTTGACCTTTGAGACCGCTCCGATGCGTATCGCCAGACGCGCAAACAGCCACACACAAACGGCCGATATGAGCAGAGCCCCGATGAACGGGACCAATGGACCAGGTGTCAAGCCATCGCTCGTTCGGCACGCATGTGCTCGATGCAGTCGACCACTGTCTGTTTGGTGCTTCGAAGTGGTCGCCATCCGGTCATGGAGGTCAACAGACTTGTGTCAGGCACGCGGTCATGCGTCACGGCAAACCGCTCACCAAAGACCGCACTGGAAGGTTTCATAACGATGGGCGCACTCGTCCTGGTGGCGTCAACCACCATCTTGGCGAGATTTCCAATCTGAACCGCCTCGCTGCCGCCCAGGTTGACTGGCCGGCCTCGCAACGACCGGCACTGCATCACCAGAAGCAACCCCTCGGCGGCATCGGCTACGTGGAGAAACGCGCGCCTCTGCTCGCCATCGTCGTGAACCACAAGCGGTTCGCCCCGCAACGCCGCGTTGACAAACACTGGCAATACGAGGCCGGTCGCCGAGCGCTGGCGCGGTCCGGCCATGTTGAATGGTCGAACGATCCAGCTAGGGATGCCCAAATCGAAAAACAGTCCAGCAACCAGATGCTCAACGGCTGCCTTGGCAGCGGCATAACCCCATCGCGGTCGGAGATCCGTCATAACTGGATCGGACTCTGTGATTGGCCGGTCCCGACCGGAGCCGTAAACTTCTGAACTCGACGTATAAAGAAGCGGGCGCCTGTGCAGCCGGCATGCTTCGACGATTGAACAGCCTGATTCGAGAATGCCGCTGGTGACGGCGAAGCGTTCCTTGTGAGCACGCTCAACGCCGATCGGACTCGCCAGATGGAAGACGGCATCGGCAAGGCCAACCTCATCCTGGACCGCCCCATTATATGCCGGATCGCCGACCCTGAAGGTACGGATCGTCAGGCGAGGGTCACCAGTCGGCAGATTGCGAAGCAGGCCGTTCGAAAGATCATCGACAACGGTCACGGTGCAATTGCGCGCAAGCAATATATCGACCAGTGCCGACCCTACGAAGCCTGCGCCACCAGTAACCAACACATGTGCGTGCTGGCCGAATTCAACCATGTCCGCGCTATGGTTGTCCAACGTTGACAGCCTCCAGAACGACCCGTGGGCCTCGCAACGCACGGGACAATCTTCTATACAGTCAGGGACGGGACGAACAACCCGTTTTTCTATCAAGCGAGCAAGTTTTCATCGCCCCGATATCATTAACGAATGAATACTCCCTCCGAAAAGCCGCCACTGGTCCGATGCCCCGATCCAGGAGCAGGACTGATTCTGGCACACGCGCACCAATGTTTAGGTTTTCGTCGCTCCAGCGCGAAACAAATTGTGAGGGTATCCCCACGTTTCTCGAAATGCGACTTGTAAGTCGAATCGCCGGTGCCGCCGTTGCATATGTCCGGCCATCGACTCATGATACGCAATTGGGCTGTGAGGCCGGGAAATAACCCGGAGGGAGCCGTGAAGTCCGACTATCGGCCAGATATCGACGGATTGCGCGCAATCGCAGTGGTCGCCGTCATTCTTTTCCATTTTGAAGTGCCCGGTTTTGCGGGGGGCTTCGTCGGCGTCGATATCTTCTTTGTCATTTCTGGCTACTTGATCACCCGCCTTTTGGTGGCTGAAGGCGGCGAACTGTCCCTGATCGAGTTCTACGCCAGGCGCATGCATCGAATTCTGCCGGCGATGCTGGTAACGATCTGCTTCTCGCTCGTTGCGGGGTGGTTCCTGTTGTCCCCCGGGGACTATGCCAACTTAGGACGCAGCGCGGCATATTCTACCGTCGGGGTGGGGAACTACTACTTTCTCTGGAACACGGGCTATTTCGACCGCGAGTCGACGCTTCTGCCCCTGCTCCATCTCTGGTCGCTCGGCGTCGAAGAGCAGTTTTACCTGGTATGGCCGGTTTTGCTTCTGATGGCGAACCGGTTGGCACGGGGCCGCCGTCCGCCGATCATCGCGCTGATCTGTATGGTTGCACTGATCAGCTTCTCGATTGCCCTCCATCTGGTGGCGATCGATCCAAAGCGAGCGTTCTATGTTCCCTTCGGCCGAGCCTGGGAACTGGCTCTCGGCGGCCTGCTGGTCTTTGCGGCGCCCGTTCGCCACCGAGGCACTTCCGAAGCTTTCGGACTGGTCGGCCTTTGCCTGGTCGCCGCCAGCACCATCTGGCTGTCGCCGAGCCAACCGTTTCCAGGCTTGAGTGCTCTCTTTCCGGTGATCGGCGCCGTCCTGCTCATCTGGCCGCGTTCGCAGTCAATGATCTCGGCGCTGCTTGCGAGCGCACCATTGCGATCGACGGGCAAGATTTCTTATAGCCTTTATCTCTGGCATTGGCCGATCCTGGTTTTCTTCCGCCACTATGCAGGCACCGAAATGCCGACGGCGGCCGAAGCGTCTGTCCTTGTCGCCATGGCAGGGCTGGCGGCCTATTTATCTTGGCGGTTCGTCGAGGAGCCCGTCCGCCGTCCGCGGGCGCCCCCATCCAGGGCATTTGCCGCCGGCGTTGCCGCGGTGATTGTTTGCCTGAGCGGCAATGCGATCTTCGAAGCCGGCGGTTTCACCAGCAGGATTCCGAAAGAAGCCGAGGCAATGCGCAGCCTCGAGGTGATGTGGGACTGGCCGTGTCCACAGACGGTCGTCATTCCTGAACTGGGCAGCACCTTTTGCGCGTTTGGGGCGCCCTGGGGCAAAGCGAGACATCACGCCGTCCTGTGGGGCGATAGCCACGCCGAACACCTCGCCCCGCTGTTCGATGCTGCCGGCCAGCACGAGAATACCGCCTTCTTTCTTTATCGCGCGTGCCCGGCCGCATTCGGAGAAGGTGTCCATCGCGATTTTCCAGAGCACCCCGACTACCAGGAAAGCTGCGCGTCTTCCCGAAAGGCGGTCGTCCATATGCTGAGACAGCGAAAAGATATCGACCTCGTGGTCCTGTCTTCCGCCTGGACAAACCTTGCTGACACCAATGTCGTCGCCGATGACGGCCGGCAGGCGGACAGGGTCCTGCTGTTGCGCGATGGCTTGCTCAGCCTCGTAAAAGAAATCACCGCTCGGCAACGACGCATCGGAATCATTGGACAGGTGCCGGTGCCAGGCGTGGATCTGACGTCCTGCGCGGCAATGCGCGAAAGCGGGATGCTGAGACGTTGTTCGACAGACATGGATAGCGAGCAAATCCTACGGCGTTGGTCGCCGGTGGTGACCGCGTTAGAGTCGCTTGCGGATGAAAATGGGGTGTTCTTCGTCGATCCACTCAAAGGCATGTGTCCGGACAGGCATTGCGCCACCTACATCAATGGCGAGTTCATTTACCGCGACAAAGCTCACCTGCGCCGAAACTTGACACCGGAGACCGACGTCGGCCTTGCGCGAACGATCGGTCTCCACCAGGCCCTAGCCGCAGCCGACGGGCGAACTCGTGTATCGACAGCGAACGCCATGCAGCCTTCGACAACCAGCATGAGCAATTGAGCCCGCAGCTCTGTGCCATGCGACGACAGCGCCGGACACCGTCTCTACGTCGACGATCACCACCCACCGACCTTCTGCGCGAGGCTTATTGTTCCGAAAATCATCCGGAGGCTTTAGGCCGATTTGCTGGTGGCGTCACGGCAGCCACAGTTGCAATCGACCATGCAATGATCGTGCCCAGAAGAATGAAGCATAGTGCACTGACCGACAGCGGAACGGCGACCTCATAGGTTCGGTCATTGCTGCGAGGGTCGCTCGAATCCGTGGGCGCGAACAGCACAGCATCCGGCCGGCGAAAAGTATATTCGCCCTGCCTGACGGCAGGCCATGCGTGAGAAGACCAGCCGACGCGATGTAGCGACGTTCCGTTTTCGCGCAGATAGGATGCTTGCAAAGGCGAAGTGCCAGTCAGGTTGCCTAACTGGAAAAGGCCGGGAAATTGTGGCCGCGGAAGCAGCGTTTCGTATCCGCCTCGGGCGGCAAACATGGTTTCGTTCTGCAGCCGCCCGGTAATAAGCGGTGGTGTGACGAGCAGTATCGCGATGCAGCCGGCCCCGAAGGCCGCGACGCCTGCCAATGTTCCGCAAGCAAAGCTCCAAGGCTCGCCTTTCTCTGTCGGCGACGGCTTTATGGCAGCCACTTTTCGTGCGGCGAGCATGCCGCCAATTCCGAGCGCGATTGGAAGAAAGAGGCTTGGTGTCAGCAAGAGGTCATGCGAGGTCAGCGCCACCCCCATGACCGCGACACCAAGGGCAAGATCACCAGCGTACCGGGCAAAGCAAAAGGCGAAGCAGACCAAGCCAATCGGAATCAGCCAGCCGAGGTGACCGAAAGCGATTGCAAACAGGACGAAGGTGTTGTGCGGCGCAAGGGCTTGCGCCTGTTCAAGTCCGCGACCGAAAAAACCGCCTTCTCGATAGGCGAGCAGGCCGCGCTCGAGAAAGAGAGCCCTTGCCGAAATCGAGTTCCTCTTGCCTTCATCGGTCAGGCGTTCGCCGAGCGCCTGCATCTTGGCGACGTTCGTGGATTGGTTAGCCGCGGGCGCGGGGCCGGATGGCAGAGGAGACGAATTTACGGCGTCCGCGGATGCACCGCCCTTAGCGGCGGCCGAACCGCTCGGGGGTTCGACGGCGAGGGGCGTGGTAGTGTCAGCAGAACTTGCCCGAGGCGGAGCCGGTTGATTTGCCGACGCCCCTTCACGCGGTGGCGCAATTGACACCGTAGCGGCTGGCGGAGATCGATCGACAGCCTTCGATGCTTCGTTGAGCGCCGTGCTTACAGACAAAATTCCGGCATAGGATTCGTCTGTGGCAATACGGAAGGAAGGATTTGTGGTCAACGCGATGCCGATCGCCCCCAGCAGTGCAAAAGCGACGACGACCGCACGGCCCAAGCCCCCAAGATCGATCTGAAAACGACGGCCGCTGCGAAATTGTTGCCAAATGCGGACGACAATCGGAACCGCCACCGTTGCAAGGGCGGCAAGAAGGGTCGAGCGAGAAAGCGTCGCGAGAAGCGTTATGGCTACGAGCACGAGGAAGCTTGCACGC
The DNA here is from genome assembly GCF_004794715.1 of Mesorhizobium sp. M8A.F.Ca.ET.207.01.1.1. NCBI lineage: Bacteria > Pseudomonadati > Pseudomonadota > Alphaproteobacteria > Hyphomicrobiales > Phyllobacteriaceae > Mesorhizobium > Mesorhizobium sp. M8A.F.Ca.ET.207.01.1.1. The sequence continues at coordinate 508,931 of NZ_SRUS01000005.1, forward strand.
CACTTTTGTGCGACGGCGCGGTAGCTCGCCGCAGCCCCAAGCAGAAGTCCGGCCGCTGCGACATTGGGATTGACCGCCAAACCGGCGGCCCGGCCAGGCGTGTTGGTGAAGCCGCTGGCAAAGAGGAGGTCGAGCAAGCAAACCACTGCATTGAGCGCTGTGACTGACGCCGAGAGGCGCAACACGATTGCGGGAGCTGAGGCAAGCATGAGCACAATCGCCGCGCCGCCGAGGAAAAGTGTGATCAGGTAACACTTGGCGACGATCCCGATCGGATGAAGCGCAACCGGGACGACTGCCATGGCGGCGGTGATAACAAGCAGAAGGATCGCGCTACGCACGTCTCGACGCGTCACAAGAACGGCGATCGAAACAATCAGCACGCCGCCATAGAGCGCATGGAACACCAGCCTGGCGAACTCGTCCCGCCCGGTGAAGAACGGCAGAAAATATGGCATGAACCAGGACTGGTATATGACGATGACGAACGCGCAAAGCCCTGCCGAGATGCTCGTCAGGATCGCCCGCAACGGATGCGTCGAACTCATCGAGCGTTCCGAGTGGGCAATCCCGCTCATTCGTCAGCCCACGAGATAGAGGCGTTCATATGCGTCGACCATAGCTCCTGTCGAATACCGCTCGCGCATCATCCGTTGCCTAAATTCCCGGTCGGCTGTCGGCTCCGGCAATCGGTCGAGAACGGCTAGAAGCCCGCGAGCCAGATCGGCAGGGTCACGAGGTTTCACCAATACACAACCCGGCATACCGGAGATAGCCTCCGGATTTCCGCCGACATTGGTGGCGACAACAGGAAGACCCGCCGCGAGCTTTTCCATCAGGGCATTGCAAAAACCTTCCTCATGGGAGGCGATCACGCCAACATCCATGCCGGCGAGCAATTCCGGCACCTCGCTCTGTGATCCCAATGCATGGACTTTCGATCCGACGCCGAGCCGCCGTGCCTCTTCCGCCAGGCCCGGCCCGATGCCTCGGTCCTGTCCCGCCATGAACAGCCTCAGATTCGGCCGGCTTTCGCTCGCAAGAGCGAATGCTTGAATGAGATCCCTGTGCCCTTTGTATGGGATTAAATTCGCGACTATGATGATGCCGACTTCGTCCTGGCTGAGGCCGAGCCGCCGCCGGGTTTCGTCCCGGCGATGGACGATGTCATCGAAGCGGCTGAGATCGAGACCGTTCGGGATCACCCTTATTCTGTCGATATCATAGGCGTCGCGAGCCGCCATATCGGCCGCGACCGCATGCGAATTCGCGACCACCACATGGGAAAGCCGATTGGCGATCCGGTCCATTCGCTTGAGCCTGGGCCACCGTTCCTGATGGTTGCCGAGACCGCGTCGCGACGTGATGACAAATGGCGCCAGCGCAACCCGCCCCGCCAAGGCGCCCAGGAAATTGGTCAGCGGCAGGAAGGCGTGGACCACGCGCGGCCGGGTCAAGACGATGCGCAGGACAAGCGAAGTGACGGCTGCGCCGAGAACCAGCATCGCCTTCACACTCGGGCGCCTCGTCGGCGCCGCGCCCGACTTGGCACCCACTTTGGCCACTGTCGGCGACGCAGGTAGGGGATTCGGCCGATGAAGTCCGTACAATACCCGGATCCCGGCGCGATTCAGCGTCTCCGAGAGAACACCTCCTTGTGAAAGCGCAAAGACTTCTACCTTCCAGCCGCGCTGCTTCAATTCCTTGGCAAGCAGCACGAGCTGGCTCTCGGTGCCGCCCAGGTCAAGCGTTCCGATGACAAAGAGTACTTTGCGACGAGGCTTTCTAGCCAGTGCGGCAGAAGGCCCGGCAGCCGACTGTTGGCCTTCAGCATCAGTCATCGGAAATTTCTCTCGCAGCGTCATCCGCTCCGCCGCCTTTCCTCATTGGTCGCCGGTTGCCGCTAGGCGCAGCCGCTTGCAAGCGGAAGCCTCTGCGAGGCGATGGCTTATAGAAATGGTCACGAGCAAACGAAATCAAGAGGACCGAGCAATTCCGCAAACCCGCTGCAGCACAAGCCGGCCGCGTCCTAAAAGAAGATACTGGAGCAGAATGCCGATGGTGACGAGTAAAATACCAATGGCAAGGAACGCAAGCGGCGGAGCCCATTTCAGGCGTTCGAACTTTGCCTCGTACGCACGCACGCCGTTGAAGTCTTCGGCAGTTCCGAGCGGTTGCCAGTCCTGACCATACGCCCTTCTTAGCAAAGGCAGCATCGGCCCGAATTGCGCGTAGTACGTGTCGATGATCGACGGATCTTGTTGTACATCCTCAAGCGAGTGAGGAACGAAGACACCATAGTCGGAATCGAGAATGTTGCCATTTGACTCAACTACAGTGTGCTCGGGGGCACTGTAGATCGTCGCTTCGATGCCCTGATCGGCAAGGACAGAGTAGACGATCTTCGAAACCTGGGAACAGAACCCATAGCCCCGATCCAGTGCCTTTCGGGGAGTTACAAATTCATAGTTCCCCAGGTTTTCCCGATATTCCGAAAGAAAGCTGAGCATCCAGAGCAAGTAATTGTCGAAAACCCCGATCCGGGTGTAGGACGCATCGGCCTCCGACCAGCGGTCACCTTCTGTCCAATAGTGTACCATTCCACGCGCGACCGCCGTTGTCAGACGCTCAAGATATGGCTGCATCGGCTCACCCGTGCGGCGATAGAGATCATCAACGTCCGCAACTCTCTGTGCAAACCCCAGTGGCCCCTCAATTGCCGAAGCAGGTGGTGCCGGGTAGGCGCTGACCAATCCGAGCGGGTATGCCGACACAAAGAGCAGAAATGCCGTCCCCACCCCTGCCGAGAACACGCCGAGTGCACGAAGCAATGCCGCAATTAAGGCCAGCCGCTGCCTTCGATCCCGAATCTTTATAGCGTCACCCATGATTGAAGCATATCACCTCACCGCAATCACGGTCTCTGGCCCATACGTGCAGTTGTGGACAGGTCACCTTCGCGCTTCTGTGATAAAGTTGCCAGCGGGCATCTGTTGTGACTTGTCGTGGAGCGCCGAACGTGTGCATTGAGCGCTCTGAATGCGGACATCGATTTGGCATTGAGCGGAAACCGAAACTCGGGCAGCACTCTCGACACACTGCGACGCTTGTGGCGGCAGGTATCGAAGCCTAGACAAAGGCAGTTTTTCGGCCTCCTTGTCTTGATGATGTTCGGAGCACTTGCGGAAGCCGCTACGCTTGGTGCCTTGCTGCCGTTTCTTGCGCGCATCGCCAATCCCGAGGCGGTTGGCGGCCAGTCGTTCCTCGCTCGCCAGCTTGCCGGCTTTCGGCTGACCAGCTCTTCAGACAGCCTTCTCGATTTGACGATTCTGTTTTCGGTGGTGGCGATCATAGCCGGCGCCGTGCGCATATTCCTTGCCTGGGCCACGACCTCTTATGTCTTCTCGCTGGGACATGAGGTGGGCGTGAAGGTCTATGACCAAGTACTCCGCCAACCTTACAGCTACCACGTTTCGCGCAATTCCAGTTCAGTGTTGGCCGCGCTTCGCCAGGTTCAAGCCATTACCGCGGGTGTAATGCTGCCCCTGTTGCAATCGATCAGCGGCATAATCATCGGCGTCTTCATCGTCGCTGCCCTTTTTGCTCTGAGTTCTTTCATCACCTTCGTTATCTTCGCGGGCTTTGGGGCGGTCTACCTCGCCATGTCGCTCGTCATCCGCAAGCACCTCAAGAAGAATGCGCAAATTATCGCCAGCGCGCAGGCGGAAGGCATCCGATCTGTCCAAGAGGGACTGGGTGGCATCCGCGATGTTATCATCAACGACACCCAACCGTATTTTCTGTTGCGGTACACCGAACTCGATTTACGCCTGCAGCGCGCGAATGCATTGAACGCACTTGCCGCGGGCGCTCCGCGTTTCGCGATCGAAGCTGCGGGTATGGTGATCATCGCGGCGCTTGCTTATTTCCTCATCACCCGCTCGAACGATGCCGGCCAGGTTCTGCCGATACTTGGAACATTCGTCCTTGGAGCGCAGCGTCTGCTCCCATCCATGCAGCTTGTATACGGCAATTGGGCCCTGATACTGAGCAATCTTGCCGGAGCCGAAGTCGTGCTCCAGGCGCTCGAGGCACCACTCGGCCCAGAGTGGAACCAGCCGCCGCCTAAGCGTCTCCCATTCGATCGAGCGATCATGCTCAAGGATGTGTCGTTCCGTTACGCTTCTGACCAAGCGTCGATACTCGAGCGATTCAATCTCACGATCTCGAAAGGAAGCAAGGTCGGGTTCATCGGCAAGACGGGCAGCGGCAAGAGCACGACGGTCGATCTGATAATGGGTCTGCTCGAGCCGACTGGCGGCGTGATCGAGATCGACGGGCAGCGGCTGGACGGAACCACACGGCGTGCCTGGCAAAGACAGATTGCCCATGTGCCGCAAAGCATCTTCCTGGCGGACGCCTCGATCGCCGACAATATCGCCTTCGGCATCGATCCCGCCAACATCGACCTCGACCGCGTGCGCAATGCAGCGCAGCAGGCCGCACTGGCGGATTTCATCGAAAGTTTGCCGCAAGGCTATGAGACGCGGGTCGGCGAGCGTGGTGTCCGTCTATCGGGTGGTCAGCGCCAGCGCATCGGCATCGCCCGGGCGTTGTACAGACAGGCTTCCGTGCTCGTCTTCGACGAAGCCACGAGCGCGCTCGACACGGAGACCGAGGCCGCGGTCATGGAGGCGATCCGCGAGCTGCCCGCCGGCCTGACGGTGCTGATCATCGCGCACCGGCTCACAACAGTCGAAAATTGCGACGAGATCGTCACCCTCGAAAACGGCCGGCCACATATCTGGACGAGAGCCGGCGGACAGACCGCTTAAAGCGACTTGCTCCGTTTGGGCGGCCGACTGTTCGGGCTCCGGAAAAGGAACTCCGTGCATGCCTCACCCGTAGATATCCTGACGAGCTCGAAATCGAACCGTTTCTTCAGGAAATCGATCACCGCCTGGTCGTCGGCAAACTCCATAGGCCAGCCGCCCAGCCAGTCGCGGATGTCGGTCATGTAGCTCATGCCGCGACCTTTTTTCTTTTGATAGATCTGCTTCACGAGCAAGGGCAGTTGAAGTGGATTGCGACCGAGCCCGAAGCGCCAGATGTACCAGTACTCCATCCACCGCCTTTGGCGAGGGTTGGCGCCGTTGTATCGCCGTTTCACGTCGAGCCAGAATTGCGCGGACGGCTTCACGACATTCGACGAATAGAGAGCGATGAAGAATAGACCGCCGGGGGCAACCGTGCGCGCCGCATTTTCGATCGCCTGCCACATCGCGCCGGTGTGGTGGAGCACGCCCCAGGAATAGACGAGATTCCAGGTGCCTAGCTTCTCCATATAGTCGGCGTCGAGCACGTCGCCGCGTTCGACGATCCAGTTCGTCGGCTCACCCGCCAATTGCCGCAACTTGCCGGTTGTGCTTACCGAGAGCGGGTCAAAGTCGAAGGACTGTATCCTATCCGCTTTTGCATCGAAGGCGGCAAGCGAGTGCAGCCCGCTGCCGCTGCCGATATCGAGGAAGTCGAAGCCTTCGAGGGTCTGCTTGCCGAGGAAGGACAAGAGCTTCTCCGCCGCCATGCGGCGGCGTTCCGCCGAGTAGTGCTTGTCGATGAACGACGCCCAATTGGCTCCGAACTCGTATCGGTTCGACGATGGATTTCCCGCGAACGTCATTCTGTGGCTCGGTGCCGGGCTTCGATGATTTCCATCATATGAGCGGTAACTTTCCGAATATCATAGCGCTCTTCCGCGATCGATCGACTGTTTTTGCCCATGCATTCGGCTTCACCTGGGTTGTCGATCAAGCGGATCATGGCTTCCGCCAAGGGGGGCGCGGCGCCGACCGGCACCAGCAGGCCGCTCACGCCGGGAACGATCGGCGCGCGACAACCCGGCGCATCTGTCGTGATCACCGGGCGCCCCATTGCCATCGCCTCCAGGACAGATCGCGACGTACCCTCGCGGTAGGATGGAAGCACGAAGATACGCGAATCGGCGATCACCCCGCGGACGTCTTCCACAGGCCCGTGATAGCGGATGGTTCCGTCCGCGACCGCTGCCTCAACTTCCGATACCGGAAATCCCGCGGGATTTGGATCCGTATCGCCGACCAGGTCGAAACGGGCTTCAGGTCGAATTGCCTTAACCAGCCTTGCCGCACCCAGATATTCGCCGAGGCCTTTGTCGCGAAGCAGGCGTGCGATCATAAGAAATCGCGGCTTCTCTGGTAATGGCGCAACCTTGAATCGATCGAGATCTACCCCTGAACCGTTGGCTACATTGGCTGGTGTACGTCCGAGCAGTCCCAGACGACCGAAGTCATTCCGGTCATCGTCGTTCTGGAAGGTGGCCGTGGTGGCAACACGCAGGCTCGCGGCATAAAGAAGCCGGGCCACCGCATTGACCATCCTCCACCGTAGAGATTTGTGACGGTCCGTGAACGCATAGCCGAGGCCCGTGACAAGCGCGTGCCGGCGCGGTACCCCCGCAATCAGCGCCGCGGGTATGCCATAGACGATCGGCTTGATCGCACAGGTCAGCACGGCCTGGGGTTTGAGCTCTCGCAGCTTCCTGCAAAGACGAAAAGCCAAAAGCGCATCGCCGAATGGCGCAATAGCCGCACGCTCCATAGGCAATGGATGAAAACGGATGCCGTTCTCGGTCAGCCAACGAACGGTCATGGCATCGACTGGCGCCAGGGCATGTACTTCGTATCCGGCGGCGCGCAGCGCAAGCAGAAGATGTCCCCGCGTGGTTGCAAGGGATCTTGGTTCGCTTACGACAACAACGATGCGATCCATGCATTCAGGTTCTTGGCTGACTGGTCCAGACCATTCGGCTCTTGTAGGGTCTTGAGGCTCGAAACCCAATCCTGCCGCATCTTATCCACAACATCGAGCGCCACGAGACGATGGCGACACGCGCATCGATCAGGCGCTATTTTGAGTGGAGAGTTCCCACTTCGCAACTACACATCGTTGAATTGGCGTGCAGCCTGCCATACAAGCGCTGGACATAAGTGACTTAGGAACTCTGCCAATGTCCGAACGCATCGCCGTTATCGGTCTGGGATATGTCGGCCTGCCGGTAGCCGTCGCGTTTGGGAAGGTTTTCCCGGGTACCATTGCTTTCGATATAAGCGAAAGCCGGATTGAGGAATTGCGTCGCGGCGTCGATCGCACCGGAGAGGTCGACACGGCGGCGATCAAGGAATCCTCGATCGCGCTTACGACCGACCGAGAGATGTTGAAAGGCGCGACTTTCTTCATCGTTGCCGTGCCAACGCCTATCGACATCAACCGTGCTCCCGATCTTTCGCCTTTGAAACTGGCATCGGAGCTTGTCGGTGAAGCGGTGAGCAAAGGCGCCATCGTCGTTTTCGAATCGACGGTCTATCCAGGCGTGACCGAGGAATTTTGCGGGCCGATCATCGAGCATATATCCGGCCTGCGGCATCCTCATGACTTCGCGCTCGGCTATTCGCCTGAAAGGGCGAACCCAGGCGATCGGGAACACTCGCTGCGGCGGATCATCAAAGTCGTCTCCGGTGAGAACGCAGAGACGCTGGAGCGCGTAGCCAGCGTCTATGGGAGCATCATCGATGCCGGCGTCTACCGCGCGCCGTCGATCAAGGTGGCCGAAGCGGCGAAGGTCATCGAGAACACACAGCGCGACCTCAACATCGCGCTGATGAATGAACTGGCAATGATCTTTGAACGGCTTGAGATCCGCACGCAGGATGTCATTGATGCCGCATCGACAAAATGGAACTTCCTCCCCTTCAAGCCGGGCTTCGTCGGCGGTCACTGCATCAGCGTCGATCCGTATTATCTGACTGCCAAGGCGGAGGCCGAAGGCTACCATCCGCAGATTATCCTCGCCGGACGCCGCATCAACGACGGCATGGGAGCCTTCGTTGCCCAGCAAGTCGTCAAACAGTTGATCCGCTCGGACATATCAGTCAAAGGAGCTTCCGTCGGCATTCTCGGACTGACCTTCAAGGAGGACGTTCCGGATTTGCGCAACAGCCGCGTGTTCGACATGGTCAAGGAACTGAGACAGTTCGGCATCGTGCCCAAGCTTCACGATCCCCTTGCCGATGCCGAATCCGCTCGACGCGATCACGGCGAAACGATCCTGCCGCTCGATGAGATAAGCGATTTGCAGGCGCTTGTCTTGGCGGTACCGCACAACGTCTATCTCACCAGTGAGAGAGCGCGTCTTTTTCAAATGATCAAGCAGGGCGGGACGCTGTTCGACATCAAGTCTGCCATCAAGCCGAATGAAATCCCTGACAATTTGAAGTATTGGAGTCTGTAAGGCTCGGCCTGAATTCAACACTGGGATCTACCGTGAGGTTAAGCAGGCCGATTCTGACCACCGACGCAGCCGGTCTTAGAGGATTCCATCTCCACAAGAGGCGGGCGTGGCTCGACCGGCTGAACGCATTCGTTTCGGGACTTCTATCTGGCATCAGCTAAGGCTTCGGTCATTCGGAAAGGGCGACGGTGGGAAGCTTATGAACGCGCGTTATGATTTCGGCCGCAACTGGTCCGAGCTTGCCGCGCGCTTCGAGGACGAGCATCTGGATCGGGCTTGCGAGGATCTTCGCCGCCTGGTGGGCGATCTGGAGGGGAAGACATTTCTCGACATGGGCTGCGGATCGGGCCTGCATTCAGCGGCCGCTCTTCGGCTGGGGGCAGCGAAGGTTCACGCCGTTGACTATGATCCGGGTTGTGTCGAAACGACCAAGGCCGTGCTTTCTCGCTTCGCGCCGGAAGCCGAATGGAGCGTGGAGCGTGCCGATATCCTCGACAGGGCGTCGCTTCCGACCGGGACGTTCGATGTCGTCTACTCGTGGGGCGTCCTGCATCACACGGGCGACATGTGGGCGGCGATCAGCAACGCAGCCGGCCTCGTTGGTCACGGCGGAAGATTTGGCATTGCGATCTACCTGAAAACGCCACTTTGCGGACTGTGGACGGTCGAAAAAAGGCTCTACTCCTCTCATCGCTGGCTGCGGCCTCCGGTCAAAGCGCTGTTTGTCTCGGCCTACATGTCGGCGAGAACGCTGCGCCATCGGGACACGATCTCGTTTGTAAAGAACTATCGCGCGCGCCGAGGCATGGAATTCCTGGCGGATGTCGACGACTGGCTAGGCGGCTATCCCTATCAATCCACCTCGGCCGAAGAGTTGGAGACGTCAGTCGAAAAACTTGGGTTTCGCACGAAGCGGCGCTTCAATGCAGTGCCTGGAATTGGCCTCTTCGGCACCGGCTGTGGTGAATGGTGTTTCGAGCGAATGGATTTATAGCCGCTGGTTTCCTCCTCTGATTTCGCGGCAGAGAGAGAAAGAACCGAGCCTGGTCATTGGAGAGTAACGCCGGATGTGCGGTATCGTCGGCATTGTGGGTGGAGCGGCCGCGACAAGCAGCGGCCCCTTCAGCGTGCGCCGCATGGCGGACATGATCCGGCATCGCGGACCGGACGACGACGGCATCTGGACTGACGCCGAGGCCGGGGTCGCGCTCAGTCAGCGCCGACTGGCAATCATCGACCTGTCATCGGCCGGCGCGCAGCCGATGATTTCGCACAGCGGTCGCTATGTCATCGTCTTCAATGGAGAAATCTACAATCACGGCGAGATGCGGACGCATCTCGATCGGGACTTCGGCGCTCATGCATGGCGCGGTCATTCCGACACCGAGACCTTTCTGGCTGCAATCGAGGAGCTTGGAACCAACAAAGCGCTTGGACTGGCTGTCGGCATGTTTGCTTTCGGCTTGTGGGACCGCAAGGAGAGAACGCTCGTTCTCGGACGTGATCGCCTGGGGGAAAAGCCGTTATATTATGGCCGGATCGGCAAGGCCTTCGCGTTTGCCTCGGAACTCAAGGCCTTTCAACCGCTGCCGGATTGGCGCCCGGACATTGACCGGAATGCGCTGGCTTTGCTGATGCGCCACAATTACATCCCCGCGCCTTACAGCATTTACCAAGGCATTCGCAAATTAAGACCCGGCCATCTCCTCGTCCTTTCCGACCCGATGCGTGAGCCACATGTCGAGAGCTATTGGAGCGCCAGGGAAGCCGCTGAACAAGGCCAGCGCGACCCTTTTCAAGGGAGCCCCGAAGAGGCGGTCGACGAACTCGAACGTCATCTTCGCCGCGCCCTCGAAGGGCAGATGATCGCTGACGTGCCGCTCGGCGCCTTCCTCTCGGGCGGCATCGATTCTTCCGCCATCGTGGCGGTCATGCAGTCGATCAGTTCGCGACCGGTACGGACCTTCACGATCGGATTTGACGAAGTCGGCTACAACGAGGCGGGCCATGCCAAGGAAGTCGCGCGCCACCTTGGCACCGACCATACGGAACTTTATCTCAGCGAGCGGGACGCGCTAGAGGTTGTGCCCAATCTGCCCGGCATTTATTGTGAGCCCTTCTCCGACTCCTCGCAAATCCCGACATTCCTCGTCTCCAAACTGGCGCGTGGCAGCGTTACCGTGGCGTTGTCGGGCGATGGCGGCGACGAGCTGTTCTCCGGCTACACGCGCTACGCACTCGCCGATGCGTTATGGAACAAGCTTTCCCGCGTCCCGATGGGGCTGCGCCGCGCGTCGGCCAGCCTGGCGACACTGCCCTCGCCCGGTCTCTACAACAATGTCGCGGGTGGGATCATGCCGCTTCTGCCGCAGCGCCTGCGCCGCGAGCGCGTCGGCGACAAGATCCACAAGGCGGCGTCGGTTCTTTCATTGCGAACAATGGACGATGTCTACCGCCGCCTCTGCTCGCATTGGGAAGCGACCGAAATCATCCCGGATGCGGACGAGCCGCCCACCATGCTGACGGGATTGGAGGCGCTTCCAGCGCTGCCGGGCAACGTCGAGCGGATGATGTACATCGATATGATGAGCTATTTGCCGGACGACATCCTGGTAAAGGTTGATCGCGCGGCAATGGCAGTCAGCCTCGAGACCCGCGTGCCGCTGCTTGACCACCGGCTGATAGGCTTTGCACTTTCGCTGCCGCTTTCCATCCTGCGAGCCGGCGACCAGACAAAGTGGCCGCTCAGGCAACTGCTTTATCGACATGTTCCGAAAGCGCTCGTCGAACGTCCGAAAATGGGCTTCGGCGTGCCCATCGACACCTGGCTGCGCGGCGCGCTTCGCGAATGGGCGGAGGCGCTGCTCGACGAGCGCCGATTGCGGGAAGACGGGTTCTTTCGAGCCGATGCAATCCGGCGCGCGTGGTCCGAGCACCTCTCCGGACACCGTAACAATCAGTATCTGCTTTGGGACGTCCTGATGTTCCAATCCTGGCAGGAAGGAACCCAGGGAGCTTCATCGGCGGTCGCGGCCTGAACAGGCATCAGGCCAGGTTTTTTCACTCGCGCAGCCGGATCGGGAGCGAGACGGTCCCGCACTATCAGATACCTGAGCAAGCAGCTATACGGGTTCGAGGACAGGGGCGAAGCACGGGTGAGCAAGGATCGTTCGAACGATTCGCACGCGACCCGGAACATTGCGAAGCAAGGCATTGAACTCGTTTACATCGCTGCGGCGCCACCTGACGGCAGAACAGGTCAACCGTGGCTTCTCGATCATCTGCTTCTTTTCGCCGCCAGTGCTCGGGTCGGTGGTGAGCTTCGTATTTCATGGTGGAGCGCTCTGGTCGGTGGTGTTGCTGGTCGCCAGGCGACGCCGCTTGAACATCGACCGGCCGATGCTCGCCATGACCCTTGCGATCTATGCCTATTGCGCGGCGATGGTCCTGGCATCGATCGTCAACGGCACCCTGCGGGCTGATGTCACGCACTTCCTGCCGCTGATCACCTTGTTGGTGTTCCCGATCTCCTATTCGACCTGGAGCATCACCGACAAGGCGACGCTTGCACGCATTGCTGTGCGGGCCAGCGCGGCAGCATGTGCCGGAGCGCTGGTGCTGACCATTGTCCAATATTACTGGATCGGGATGCTGAGAGCCGAAGGAGGGGCTGGAAATCCGATCGTGTTCGCGACGGTCACCTGCCTCGCCGTGATGATGTGCCTTGCGGGCGCTGTGTCGGGAATAGAGAAAGCCTGGAAGACACTCACCGTCGCCGTACTCGCCGGCGCCGTAGCGACCGTCTATTCCGGCTCGCGCATGATCTGGGTAGCCTTGCTGATCGCCATTGTCGCCGTCCTTGTGATCAATCGCCAGAGATTCACGCGATCGAATATGAGGCGGTTGCTGGTGATTGCGGGCGCCTGCTGCCTGCTCACCGCGGCAATCACCTCTCCAATCATCGTAGGTCGCACTCATTTCCTGTTCGATGACTGGAACGCCCTCGCCACCAAGGATGATCATTCCACTCCGCTCGGGCTACGCGTTGGGCTCTGGGACATTGGGATGGATGCATTTCGCGAAGCGCCATTTTTCGGCCACGGCATGTCCGCCAGCCGGGCGATTTCACAGCAGGGTTTCAAAAAGCAATTTGGGGTGAGCCAGGGCTTCAACCATTTTCACAACGGCTTTCTGACAGCCTTGGTGCAGGCCGGACTTGTTGGGGCGTTATCATTGGCGGCGATCTTCATCGTCGCGATCTGGAACGCAACGAGGGTTCTTCGCTTCAGTGCCGATCCGTTAGAGAGGTTCGGGGCGACCATGATAGTGGTCGCCGTCATCGTATACCTTGTTGGTGGCCTAACAGGCATCCTTGTCGGCCACGACATTCTCGATTCAACGCTAATGATCTTCCTGATTTCGGGCACATACCTGGCTTGCGGACGAACCGTTTCGCCGATCCGTGAAAGTCAGACGACATAACGGCTGCCGCGACGGCAGGCCCGTGATGTTCTCGCGGGCCGCGTGTCGAATTTATGCGGCCACGACGACGTGGTGAAGCCAGTCGCCCGCGATTGTCCCGCGCAGCCCTAAATCACGTACGCTGTCCATGTGGTTGCGCGCCGTGAGCACGCCCATCGATACACTCAGGTCCTGCCCTATCAGACGATCAGCAAACAATCTGGCTTGCAGGTGAAACGGCTGTGTTTCCCGCTCGCCGACCAACATCCTGACTTTTGTCCGCGAAGAGTGGGATTTGCTTATCGGCGAAAATGCCGCAACTTCCGCGTCGCTCAAGCCTATCAAAGGCTCGAGGAAGGAATGCTGAAGAGGCTTCAAATCATACAGACCGCCGAGCAGAAGTGCCGCCGAGGGGGGATGTGTCGAATCCTCGTTGAACAAAAAGGTCGCCAGATGCGCGCCGGCGGAATGGCCACTGACGCTTAGCCGACCGGGATCGCCGCCATGGCTGGCGATATTATCCTGCACCCATTGCCTCGCGCGCCGGACCTGGTCGACGATTGCCGCCATCCTGACGGCAGGCATCAGCGCATAGTCGATCACGACCGCGATTGCCCCTGCGCTCGTGACCGTTTCGGCAACGTAGGAATAATCGCTTTTGGTGAACATGCGCCAATAGCCGCCATGGATGAAGATGTGCACCGGGAGGTCCTTGCGCGGTCCCTCCGGAAAGAACAGGTCGAGACGCTCGGCCTCGTGCGAACCATAGGCGACATCCGCCAGCATAGGCAGCGAAGCCCGCGTCGCAGCGCTGCGGGCGACGATATCGGCCACGATGTCATCGAAATCGGCAACGTGGTCGCGGGTGCGAAAAGGATCCTTCGACATGGCGTCCGCTCAAAAGGTTACAGCGATGTATTTGGCCTCCATGAACTCGGAGATACCGTGGTGCTGGCCCCCTTCCCGTCCTAGGCCGCTCTGCTTGACTCCGCCAAAGGGCGCGGCGGGATCCGACATCAAGCCGCGGTTGAGGCCGATCATGCCGGCCTCGATGTCCGAAGCAACCCGCATGCCGCGCGCCACATCGCGGGTGTAGAGGTAAGCGGCAAGGCCGTATTCGGTGTCGTTGGCGTGGAGGATGGCCTGTGCCTCGCTCTCGAAGCGGGTGATGGGCGCCACCGGTCCGAAGATTTCTTCATGCGCCATGTCAGCGTCCGGCGAGACTTCGGACAAGACGGTCGGAGGATAGAAAAAACCATCTCCCTCAAGCACCGAGCCGCCGCACAGCACCTTGGCACCCCGATTGACCGCGTCCTTGACCAACCGGTCGATCTTGTCGACCGCTTTCTTGGTGATCATGGGTCCACATTCGGTGTCCGCCTTGGTGCCGGCGCCGATCTTGAGCGCGGCCATGCGCCGGGACAGGCCGTCGGCGAACGCATCGTGGATGCCCGACTGGACGTAGATGCGATTGGCGGCCGTACAGGCTTCGCCGGCATTGCGCATTTTGGCGATCATGGCGCCATCGAGGGCCGCACCGAGATCAGCATCGTCGAAGACAATGAAGGGTGCATTGCCGCCGAGTTCCATGGAACAGGAAATCACATGTTTGGCGGCCTCGGCGAGCAAGGCCCGGCCGACCCCGGTCGAACCGGTGAAGGAGAGCTTCCTGACGCGCGGATCGGCCAGCATGGCCGACGTCAGGGGGCCTGGGGTCGACGTCGTCAGCACGTTCACGACACCGTCCGGAACGCCGGCTTCGCTGTAGAGCGCGGCCAGCGCATAGGCCGTCAGCGGCGTCTCGCTGGCCGGCTTCAAAATGACCGTGCAGCCCGCCGCGAGGGCCGGTGCGATCTTGCGTGTCGCCATCGCGGCAGGGAAATTCCAAGGTGTGATGAGGACGCAGATGCCGATCGGCTGGTAGTCGACCACGATCCGGTTGGTCCCGGACGGAGCGGTGCCAAACTCACCGGTGATGCGAACAGCTTCTTCGGCGTTCCAGCGGAAGAATTCGGCCGCGTAAGCCACCTCGCCGCGCGCGTCGCGCAGGGCCTTGCCGTTCTCCAGCGAAATCAGCATGGCAAGCGTCTCCGACCGCTCGACCATCAGTTCGAAACAGCGCCTGAGAATCTCGGAGCGTTTGCGTGGCGCGGTCTCACGCCACCCCTTGGCGGCTTTGGCCGCTGCCTCGACCGCAGCGGTGGCGTCCTCCAGGGTCGCATCGGGAACCGCCGCGATCACGGCGCCGGAGGATGGATCGGTGACCTCGATGAGCCTGCCGTCGGCAGACGGCAGCCATTGTCCGCCAATATAGAGCCGGTGCGGGAAACCCCGCACATCGTAGGGATCCTGATCGAGCTGGAAGGCATTGTAAGGAAGGTTCATCGTCTTGTTCCTGACGTTCACATGGCGCAGGCGGTGAGATCGCCGTCATAGGCCGCCTGGACAAGGCGGCGCATGGCGGCGAGGTCGAATGGGCGCGGGTTGTTCTTGATCAGACGATCGATGCCAAGCGCCTGCTCGGCGGTCCAGTCGAGCCTGTCGGCCGGAAGCCCCAGACCGGCCAGCGTCGGAGTGATACCGATCGCGGCGAACAAGCGTCTGATCTCCTCGATGGTCGCTTCCGCCATTTCGTCGGCGCCACGACCGTTCGCCTCAAGGCCGAGAGCAATCCCTATCTCGGCGATTTCCGCCGCGGCCACACGGCTGTTGTAGCTCATGACATAAGGCATCATCGTCGCCACCCCCAGCCCATGCGGCGTGTGCGTGAGCGCGCCGGCCGGGTATTGCACCGCGTGCGCCGCCGCCGTGCCAGCAGTGCCGAAGGCGCAACCCGCAGCCAGCGCTCCCATCATCACGTCGGCGCGCGCCTCGGCGTCATCGCCGTCGGCGCACGCCTTCTCCAGACTGCGGCCGAGCAGTTTGACGGCCAGCAGCGCGAAATGATCGGTCAACGGCGTCTTGCCGATGAAAACGTGGCGCTGCGGCAGGCTGAAGTCACCGTCCCGACGCATGGCCGTGAAGGCCTCGATCGCATGGGTGAGCGCGTCGGCACCGGCGATCGCGGTCAGGCCCCGCGGACAGGTCATTGTCAGTTCGGGGTCGCAGATGGCAACCGCGGCAATGAGATGGGGGCTCGATATGCCTACTTTGAGCGTCCGGTCCGGATCGGATATCACCGCGACGGGTGTCACCTCCGATCCTGTGCCGGCCGTGGTCGGTATGGCGATGAGCGGCAGCGTTGGTCCCGGGACTTTGAACTCGCCATAGTAGCCCTGCAACTCGCCACCGTGGCTGATCAGCAAGGCGGCGCATTTGGCGAAATCGAGACAGCTGCCGCCGCCGATGCCGATCACCATGTCGGGCCGGAAGCCCCTCGCTTCCTCGACGCAGACCGCCACCGAGTCGCGCGGCACGTCAGGGAGGACACTGTCGTGAACCAGCACGTCGATCGATGCTGCCTGCAAGGATTCCATGATTTCGGCAAACACCGCCGTGCCGGCGAAACGCTCGTCGGTGCAGACAAGGGCGCGTCGGCCATGGCGACCGGCCACGGCCGGCAGCGCATGACGTTGCCCCTTTCCGAATAGAATTTCGCGTGGGAGCCGGAGGGCTGTGAGAAGGCTCATGACAGGCTGCATCCTTGAGGGTGTCGGAGAAACTCGCATTGCAAAATCCGCACCGAAGGGTCCTGAACTGAACGGCGCCGATAAAATCGTATAGGATATAGTATTGCATCGGTCAAACCCTCGTGTTAGCAGTCTCCCCTGTCGAGAGGCGAAAGATGCAACCTGTCAGTTTGAGCAATAATGGTGAGGCGCCCACGGGAGCGGGTCGCATCCAGCGCGCGAGCAGCCTGGCCGAGGACGTTTACGAGGCCATCTTCGGGCAGCTGATGTCGCTGAAGATCGCGCCCGGTTCACGCATCACCGTCGACAATCTGGTCAAGGAATTCGACGTTTCCCATACGCCGATCCGCGAGGCGCTCGGGCGCCTGGAAGGCGAAGGCCTGGTTCTGAAAACGCATCTGATCGGATACCGCGCCGCACCGCAGATCACCCGGCGCCGTTTCGACGAATTGTACGAAATGCGTCTCCTGCTCGAACCGCACGGCGCGGCGAAGGCCGCCGCCGCGATGGACGAGGCCAAACTCGGCACACTGCTTGAGGCGGCAGGCGTGATGTCGCGCCGCGAAGGCAAGGACGAGCGCCTGCGTTATTCAAACTTCGCCCGGCAAGACGCGATTTTCCATGACAAGATCATGGAATATGCCGAAAACGAGCTCATTCGCGAGACGCTGGGTCATCAACACACCCACTTCCACATATTCCGCCTGATGTACCACTCCCGCGTCACCGAGGAGGCGCTGGACGAGCATGAGGCGATCCTCGCCGCGTTCGGCTCAGCCGATCCCGATGCCGCCGCGAAAGCAATGCGCGCCCACATCGAGCACTCGCGCGATCGCCTGCTGCCGGCCTTCGATTGAGGCCTGAACGAATGTCCATTACCGCCAATATTGCCGCAGAGCGAGGACGCGCGCTGCCTGGCGGCAACGCGCCCGCGGCCGCGGAGCCGGTGCTACGCGCTCAGGGTCTCTCGAAACAATATGGGCCGGTCACCGTGCTCTCCGACGTGACGCTCGACATCCTGCCGGGCGAGATCCATGCCATTATCGGCGAGAACGGCGCCGGAAAATCCACACTGATGCGGCTGCTATCCGGCTATGCCGAGCCAACCCGTGGCACCTTGTCCATGGCCGGTCGACCGGTGACGTTCGCCAAGCCCGACCAGGCCCAGGAAGCCGGCATCGCCCTCGTCCACCAAGAGATCCTGCTCGCCGAAGCACTTACGGTGACGGACAACCTGTTTCTCGGCCGCGAGCTTTCGCGCCGCCATGTCATGGACGACCGCGCCATGCGGGGGCTGGCAGCCGAAAAGCTGGCGCAGATCGGCTGCCCGGTCTCGCCGACCGCGCTGGTGCGCGACATCTCTCTGGCTGACCGCCAACTGGTCCAAATTGCCCGTGCCCTGCTCGACGATTACAAGGTCGTGATCTTCGACGAGCCGACCGCCGTGCTGACCGGCGCGGAAGTGGATCGGCTCCTCGAAATCGTCCTGCAATTGAGAGCCCACGGCACAGCCGTCCTCTACATCAGCCATCGGCTGGACGAAGTGCGGCAGCTTGCCGACAAGGTAACCGTGCTGCGCGACGGCAGGATGGTCGGTACCTATCCGGGCACCGCCCTGACGCAGATGGACATGGCGCGGCTGATGGTCGGCCGCGAGCTTGCAGCCCTCTATCCGCAGAAGAGCACACCGTCCAGCGAGCCTATGCTGAGCGTAAAAAACGCCACCGTCCCGGGCTACGCCGAGGATGTCTCTTTCACCCTTCACAAGGGCGAAATTCTTGGCTTTGCCGGCATGATCGGCGCGGGCCGCACGGAACTGTTCGAAGGGCTGGTAGGCCTGCGGCCGGCCCATGCGGAGATCGAACTCCGGGGACGACCCGTCCGGATCCACTCGCAACGCGAAGCGATCGACGCAGGCATCGGCTATCTGACCGAGGATCGAAAAAGCAAAGGCCTGCTCCTCGATGAGCGCCTGGCGCCCAACCTGACGCTTTCGGCGTTGGAGCGGTTTCATCCCACACTGGTTCTCGGCAGAAGCCGCGAAGCGGCCGCACTGGCGGAGGCCGTCCGGAGCTACGACATCCGGCTCAAGACCCTTGGTGTCAAGGCGGGGCAACTTTCCGGCGGCAACCAGCAGAAACTGCTGCTCGCCAAGGTGCTGCTTACCAATCCCTCGGTGGTCATCATCGATGAGCCGACCCGTGGCATCGATATCGCCAACAAGGCTCAAATCTACGCCTTCATTCACGCCATCGTTGGCAGCGGCAAAGCCTGCATCGTCATCTCGTCGGAAATGCAGGAGCTGATCGGCATCTGCAATCGCATCCTCGTCATGCGTGAGGGCCGTCTGACCGGCGAACTCCAGGGCGCCGAGATGACCGAAAGCAATGTGGCGCTGCTGGCGACAAGCGGCCCGAAACCGAGGCCAATGGCCAAGGGAGGAACAGAATGGCTGTCATAACCGGATCCCCATCCACGCATCGCGCCGGCGATTTGAACATCACCTGGACTGACGTGGGTCCCTTCCTGGCATTGGCCGCCCTGCTGGTGGCCGGCTTCCTCATCAATCCGGACTTCCTCTCCGCAACCAATCTCGCCAACGTCATCACCCGCAGCGCCTTCATCGCCATCATCGCGGTCGGTGCGACGTTCGTAATCTCGTCGGGAGGGCTCGATCTCTCCGTCGGCTCGATGGCCGCCTTCGTCACCGGCATCACCATCATGTTCATGAACGCCGTGGCGCCACACGCCGGCCTGTGGGCGATACCGGCTGGAATGCTCGTGGCGATCCTGGTCGGCCTGCTGTGTGGCCTCGCCAACGGGCTGATCGTCACCATAGGCCGGATCGAACCGTTCATTGCGACGCTCGGCACAATGGGCATTTTCCGCGCGTTGATCACCTATCTGACCGATGGCGGCACGATACCGATCGACCGGTCGCTGCGCGAAGCCTATCGGCCGGTCTATTTCGGCACCGTCGGCGGTATACCGATTCCGATCCTGATATCGGTCGCCGTCGCCGCGATTGCATCGTTCGTCCTCTACAAGATGAAGTATGGGCGCAAATGCGCCGCGGTGGGCGCAAACGAGGACGTCGCGCGCTATTCCGGAATCTCCATCATCAAGACGCGCACCATCGCTTACATCGTCCAGGGCGTCTGCGTAGCCATCGCCGCGATCTGTTACGTGCCGCGTCTGGGCGCCGCAACGCCGACCACCGGACAGCTCTGGGAACTGCAGGTGATCACCGCCGTGGTGATCGGCGGCACGGCGCTGCGCGGCGGCAAGGGTCATGTCTGGGGGACCGTCGCCGGCGCTGTCATTCTGGAGCTGATCGCCAACCTCATGGTGCTGTCGGATTTCGTCTCCGAGTATCTGGTCGCAGCGGTCCAGGGCGTCATCATCATCATCGCGATGCTCATTCAGAGGTTTTCGAATTCGAAATAGCCCCGTGTCCGGACCACACGGGTGCGTAGTTGTGGGTCCAATCTGGGAGAAGAAAATGTTCAGTAGAAAATGGATGGCTGCGGCCGCGCTCGGCTCGCTGCTCCTCACGGGCCATGCCATGGCCGAGGACAAGAAAGTCATCGCCGTTTCGATACCGGCCGCCGACCATGGCTGGACCGCCGGCGTCGTCTATCACGCGCAGACGGCGGCCAAGGAAATCAACGCGGCCTTCCCCGGTGTCGAGGTCATCGTGAAGACATCGCCCTCTGCGGCCGAGCAGGTGTCGGCGATCGAGGATCTCTCGGCCTCCCGCAAGATCGATGCGCTGGTGATTCTGCCCTACTCGTCGGAAGAATTGACCGAGCCGGTCAAGGCCATCAAGGAGAAGGGCACCTTCATCACGGTCGTCGACCGAGGCCTGACCGACCCGACCGTCCAGAGCCTTTATGTGGCCGGCGACAACATCGCCGTCGGCCGCAACACGGCGAAATACATGATCGACAAGCTTGGCGGCAAGGGTGACCTGGTGGTCCTGCGCGGCATTCCGACCGTGATCGACGACGAGCGCATCAAAGGCTTCCAGGACGCCATCGCCGGCACCGGCCTCAAGGTTCTCGACATCCAGTACGCCCACTGGAACAGCGACGAAGCCTTCAAGCTGATGCAGGACTATCTCGCCAAATATCCCCATATCGACGCGGTGTGGGCGAACGACGACGACATGCTGCTGGGCGTGCTCGAGGCGGTCAAGCAGTCGAGCCGTACGGACATCAAGCTGGCGCTGGGCGGTAACGGCATGAAGGATATCGTCAAGAAGGTCATCGACGGCGACACCGTGACCCCCGTCGAGACGCCCTACCCGCCGTCCATGATCAAGACGGCCATCTACATGACCATGGCCAACCTGGTTGGCCAGGCCCCGGTTCGCGGCGCCGTCAAGCTGGACGCGCCGCTGATCACCAAGGACAACGCCAAGGAATATTATTTCCCCGACTCCCCGTTCTGAGACGAACGCAGTCAATGCGGGGCGCAGCCATGCTCGCCCACTCCTTTAACGCGACAGAGGACATGATCATGTCAGGCAAGAAAATATTGATGCTCACCGGCGAGTTCACCGAGGAGTACGAGATCTTCGTATACCAGCAGGCGATGGAAGCCGTCGGCCACACCGTCCACGTGGTCTGCCCGGACAAGAAGGCCGGAGACCTCATCAAGACCTCCCTGCACGACTTCGAAGGCGACCAGACCTACACAGAAAAGCTCGGCCATTTTCAGGTGATCAACAAGACGTTCGCCGAGGCGGAAAAGCAGCTCGATCAATACCACGCCGTATATTGCGCTGGCGGCCGCGGCCCGGAATACATCCGCACCGACAAACGGGTGCAAGCCATGGTGCGCCACTTCCACGATACCCAGAAGCCGATCTTCACGATCTGCCATGGGGTTCAGATCCTGATTGCCGTGGACGGCGTCGTGCGCGGCAAGAAGGTTGGCGCGCTCGCCGCCTGCGAACCGGAAGTGACGTTGGCCGGCGGCACTTACATCGACCTCTCGCCGACGGAGGCCTATGTCGACGGAACCATGGTGTCGGCCAAGGGTTGGACAGCCTTGGCCGCCTTCATTCGCGAGTGTCTGAAGGTTCTCGGGACCGAGATCCGCCATCCCTAGACTCGATCGGCGCATTTCAACAATGCGCCGATTTGCGTTGCGGCAAGATGTGCATCCACGCTTCTTTGAAGCAAGCCCTCGGTCGATGAGATCGAGGGCCGCCCTACCAATCAATCGAAGAAGCCGGCATCCTCCGCCAGCAAATACTTCCTGGCCCCTTCGGCATCGATATCGAGGCCGAGCCCCGGTGCCTCCAGCAGATCGACCATGCTGTCCTTCACGATCTGCTTGGGCAGGCCGATGACGATGTCGTTCCACCAGGGGTCCGAGGCGCTGGGATATTCGAACGCCACGTAGTTGGCGGGCAAGGTGGCGCAGACATTGATCAGCGCGCCGAGGCCCAGCAGGCCGTTCGCGGTGCCGTGCGGCGCCATCAGGATCGAGTGCATATAGGCGTGCTCGGCGACCCATTTGAGCTCGGCAATGCCGCCGATGTCGGCAGGATCCGGGCCGATGACGCGCACGGCCTGGGTCTCGATCAGTTCCTTGAAATTGTGCCTGAGGTAAATCTGCTCGCCGGTATGAATCGGCGTCGAGGTCGAGGTGGTCAGTTCCCGATAGGCTTGCGGATTGACCCACGGCACGTAATCGCCGGTCAGCATATCCTCGAGCCACATCAAATTGTACTTCTCGACCGCGCGGGCGAACTTGATCGCGTCGGGCAGCATCCAGCCCGGGCCGCAGTCGAGTGCCAGGCTGACCTTGTCCCCTAGCACTTCCTTCATCGCGATCACGCAGTCGATCATGTGGTTGAAACCGCGCTCGCTGATCATGCCCTGATCCATGGCGCCGTGATAGCCGGCCTTCTTTTGCGTCACGCCGTAATGGAAGTCCTCGACGGTGTCCTTCATGTTGGAATGGAACGAGATTCCCTGCTTGACCATGAAGAAGTTCTGCGGCTGCTCCATCATCCATTTGACGTCGGCGGCGTAGTCCTCCGGCCGGTCGCCCGTGCGTTTCTGGCGGATCGAGCCGTTATAGACGCGCACCTTGTCGCGCACCTTGCCGCCGAGCAGTTTGTATGCCGGCACGCCGGCAGCCTTGCCGGCAATGTCCCAAAGCGCATGCTCGATAGCACTGACCGCCGCGCCATACGGCTTGAACGAGCCGCGCTGGCGGATCTTCAACATGACCCGCTCGACGTCGGTCGGATCCTCGCCGATCAGCGCCTCGCGGAAATGCAGCACGAAGGGTTTTAGATAGGTCTTCGTGTATTCGACCTCGCCCAGACCGTAGAGGCCCTCGTCAGTGACAATGCGAACGATCGGGTGCCTGCCGATAACGGCACAGCGAAGGTCGGTGATCTTCATGGCGCAGTCCTATTTTACAGACGAGAAAGCTGTCGGCGTGAGCAGCTGGCTGCTGATATTGGCAACGATCTGCCCGTCGCGCTCAGACTCGTCCCTGGCCCTGTGCCATACCGGATCGGTGACGAAGGCTGTCCATTTCGCCTCACGCTCGGCCAGCGATTCCCAGGCGAGGAAATAGGTGAGGCGATTGCTGTTTTCGCCGATCACCGTGGTGAAAAACCCGGCTTGGCGGATGCCATGCCTCTCCCAGATGGCCAGCGTTTGGTCGGAAAAGCGCTTGAGCAAAGCCGGCAGCCTGCCCGGCAGGCAGTCATAGATACGCAGTTCGTAGATCATGGTTTCGTCCGTTTCTTTCTTCGCCTCTCCCTTGGGAGAGGTCGACACGAATGGTCGGTCGTTCGCCCTGTGAGCCTGGGGGGAATGACGGCAAAGGGTCCGGGCTAACTCCAGGTCCGGTCCCAGCTATATTCATTGTCCCAATGCTCGGTGGATTGCCATATCCCCGTGACACCGGGCTGCAGACGCTGGCTGATCACGTCGTCGACCACATCGTCTATGCCCAGCCCCGGCTTGTCGGGCACGGTGATGAAGCCGTCCTTGACGAGCGGCTTGGGAAGGCCGGTGACGATATCGTCCCACCAGTCGACATCGGCGGAGTGGTATTCGAGCGCCAGGAAGTTCTCGGTCGCGGTGGCGACATGCGCGGCGGCCATCGCGGCAATCGGACTTTCGGCCATATGGATCGCCATGGCGACACCGTGATCCTGCGCCATATCGCCGATCTTCTTGGTCTCGAGAATGCCCCCGCTGGTGAGCAGATCCGGGTGGATGACCGATAGGCCGCCGCTCTTGAGCAGCGGCTCGAAGCCTTCCTTGAGGTAGATGTCCTCGCCGGTGCAGATCGGCACCGTGGTAGCCTGCTGCAATTGCCGGTACTGCTCGGTGTATTGCCAGGGGATCACGTCCTCCAGCCAGGCCGGAACGTATTTCTCGATACGGCGCGACAGGCGTATGCCATCCTGCAGCGAAATGTGGCCGACATGGTCGATGGCGAGCGGGATCTCGTATCCGATCACCGCGCGAACCTCGTGGATGTACTGCTCGAGCAGATCGATCCCCTTTTCGGTGAAATGCAGGCCCGTGAACGGGTGCTGCACGTTCTGCGCGTCATAAGCGAGATTGCGGGCCTTGCGCTCCTCGAGCGTGCCGCCACGGCCGCGCGGATTGGCATGAAACCCTTCGAGCGCGCCGGCAGGCGCGGCCACGGCGCCCGGGACATGGGCGATCTGCATCAAGCCCAGGTCCATCTTGAGGAAGGTGAAACCCCGGTCCATGCGCTGCTTGAGGCGCTTTCCGGTTTCGGTGCCGCTCGGTTTCTCGGCGTCGGTATCGCAATAGACACGCACCTTGTCGCGGAATCGTCCCCCAAGCATCTGGTAGATGGGGACGCCATAGGCCTTGCCGGCGAGATCCCAGAGGGCGATTTCGACCGCCGAGACGCCGCCACCCTGCCGGCCATGCCCACCGAACTGCTGGATCCGGCGAAACAAGCGGTCGATGTCGCAGGGGTTCTCGCCAAGCAACCGGCTCTTCAGCATCAGCGCGTAGGTGGCGCTTGCGCCATCGCGCACCTCGCCAAGCCCGACGATGCCCTGGTTGGTGTAGATCTTGAGCAGCGCCGAGGTGAACGGCGCGCCGACGATTTCGGCCACCCGCATGTCGGTGATGCGAAGCTCGGACGGCTTCGAGTTGGTGTTGACCCGGTTGAGGGCCTCGTCGGCTCCATCCGTCTTTGGCATGACTTATCCTCGTTGTGGTCGGCGGGGCCTGTCGCCCCGCATGCTGCCGATGACGTTGCTAGCCCAGTTGGATCTCATGGGCTTGCAGGTAATCGCGGTTCATCTCGATGCCGAGACCCGGCCTCAACGAAAGCTTGAGGCTGCCGTTCGAAACGTCGAGCGGCCTGTCGATAAGATGATCGTACTTGCCCAAATTCCACTCCGACGTTTCGAGCTTGTAGAAATTGGGAACGGTCATCATCACCTGCGCTCCCGCAACCACGTTGATCGGTCCCGCGGCGTCATGGGGTGAGACCGGGATGTAGTAGGCTTCGCACAGAGCGGAAATCTTTTTGAGTTCGGTTATGCCGCCGGTCCAGGTGACGTCGGGCATGATGTAGTCGGCGAGCTTGTTCTCGAGTACCGGGATGAAATCCCACTTCGTGTGGCCGCGCTCGCCCCACGAGATAGCGGCGCTGACCTTGTCGCGCACCTGCTTGAGGGCGTTAAGGCTCTCGGGCGGGCAAGGTTCCTCGAACCAGTCGATCTGGCCGGCTTCCTCGAGGCTGCGACAGAGGCGAATGGCGGTGGGGACGTCGAAGCGGCCATGCGCATCGATAAGGATGTCGACATCAGGGCCTGCCGTTTCGCGGATCAGAGCCGTGAGTTCGGCCGCCTCGCGCTCGTCCTTGCGGGTCATGCCGCCATCGAGGTAGCCGTCCCGCTGTTCACGCGACACGCCGTCGGCACCGCGACCCTGGTGGGGGAAAGGATCGAACTTGAGAGCTGTGTGCCCGGACTCGACAATGTCCAGGATCTCGCGGACCACAGCATCCTTGCTGGTGAATTTGGCCTGGTTGGGATGGGTATAGAGCGCGATTTCATCGCGGACCGGCCCGCCCAACAGTTCGTAGATCGGCTTGCCGAGGACTTTGCCCCTGAGATCCCAGAGAGCTATATCGATCGCGCTCACGCATTCGACCGCGGCGCCACGGCTGCCCATATAGGTGAAGCTGCGGAATATCTTGTGCCAGAGGTATTCGATGCGCGCCGGGTCCTCTCCTGTCACCGCGGCTCCGATCTGTCGAAGGATCGTGCAGAGCGCGCGGTTGGCTAGCTTGGTGGTGGTGGTGATCTCTCCCCAGCCACTCACCCCCTCGTCCGTCGTCACCTCGACGAACAGGAATTCCCCCCAATAAGAAGCACCAGACTTGATCAGCCACGGCCGAACGCTCGTGATTTTCATTTCAATACCTTTGTCAGCAATGGTCAGCCACGATGTTCCAGACTTGACCCCTGGTCCTATCCGGCCCGGGCGGCGTTGCGCGCACGCATCTGTTCGAGAACATGCCGGCCGGAACCCTCGACATGACGGGAAATGAGTTCGGCTGCCTTGTCTGCCTCTCCCGCCTTGATGAGCGCGATGAGTTCGCGGTGCTCGCGAATGATCGCCGCACGCCGCGCCAGCGTGAAATTGAAGCGCCGGCTCACCGCCCGCAGCACTTCGCGATGCTTCCACCAGAGCTCGGCGGCATGGCGGTTATAGTGCCGCTGGTACATTACGGTGTGAAAGGCGGTGTCCAGTTCACTGTGCCTGAAGGTGTCGGCGAAATTGTTCTCTTCAATCAGCGCCTGGATACGTTCGAGCTCGGCGATGTCCTCGCCTGTAGCCATATTTACGAACCATCGCGTCAGGGCCGGCTCGATCAGCACACCGATCTCGTAGATATCGCGGACGAAGTCCTGATCGATGGGCCTTACACGCGCCCCGCGGTTGGGTGAGAAGATGACGAATCCCTCGCCCCGCAACAGTTGCAGGGCCTCGCGCACGGGATTGGTCGAGGTGCCGTGGCGACGGGCGAGATCGGTGACAACAAGCCGTTCGTTGGCGGCGAGCCGTCCCTCGATGATGTCTTCCCTTATCAGCTCGTAAAGGGAAGCGCCCTCGCTGGAGGCCCCGATAGCGTCGATCCCCGGAGGTGGTTTTGCTTTAAAATCGTTTGTTTCGGCCAAGGCCGGCTCCCCAAATTAATACACAGTCAGTCCGATATCATGCACGGTTTCCATAAACAATGTACGATCTGACGCGTTGACAGGCAATCCGTGATCTGAAAACGTACTAAGTGATCGAGAGGATACACCGTACTGAAAAGCCATCCTCGCGATCGCAGGGCGGAGAACCAGGGAGGATACCTATGACGAGGATCATGCTCGGCAGTGCGGTCCTGCGCGGCACTGTCGTCGGTGTTTTGGCGGCATCGCTTATGTCCACATCGGCGCTGGGTGCGCCGCCGGTCGACCTGAGCAAATGGTCGCCTGAATATGTGCGCTCGATCGCCGGAACACAGGATTTCGACACGGCCGGCGATTGCGCCAAGGTCACCCCGCTCGATTACAAGGGGCGACTGACTTTCTGGTATCAGGGCGTGTTCGAGGGCGATCCCGACCTCCTGCGCCAGTAC
Organism: Mesorhizobium sp. M8A.F.Ca.ET.207.01.1.1; assembly: GCF_004794715.1. Lineage (NCBI taxonomy): Bacteria > Pseudomonadati > Pseudomonadota > Alphaproteobacteria > Hyphomicrobiales > Phyllobacteriaceae > Mesorhizobium > Mesorhizobium sp. M8A.F.Ca.ET.207.01.1.1. Next base: position 536,012 of record NZ_SRUS01000005.1, read on the forward strand.
TACAAGGATTTCTTCGAGACTTTCCGCAAGACCTATCCGAACATCCAGCTCGAGGAACAGGCCCTCACCTATAACGACCTTCTCGACAAATTCCGCACGGCACTGCTGGGCAATGCCGCGCCGATGGCGGTCCGTCTGCAGATCCTGGGTGGTACCGAATTCGCCTCGAAGGGCTATCTGCAGCCGCTCAAGCCAGAGGATGTTGGCTATTCGACCGAGGATTTCTGGCCGGGCGCCATGAAGGCGGTGACCTGGGATGGGGTGACCTACGGCGTTCCAACGAACAACGAGACGATGGCGTTCATCTGGAACGCCGACATCTTCAAGCGTGCGGGCCTCGATCCGGACAAGGCTCCGGCAACCTGGGACGACGTCGTCAAATATTCCAAGCAGATCCACGACAAGCTCGGCATTGCCGGCTACGGCCTCGTGGCTCGCAAGAATGCCGGCAATACGCCCTATCGCTTCATGCCGCAGCTGTGGGCCTATGGCGGCGGCGTCTTCGACGAGGCCACCGCGAACCCGACCTACAAGCAGGTGGAGCTCGACAGCCCGCAGAGCAAGGCGGCGCTGCAAGCCTCATATGACATGTACGTCCGCGACAAGTCGGTTCCGGTCTCTGCACTTACCAACCAGCAGGCCGACAACCAGCCTCTGTTCGTCGCCGGCCAATTGGGCATGATGGTCTCCCACCCATCCGACTACAACGTCATGCTCGACCTCCAGGCAAAGGCGACCGGGACCGACAAGGATAAGGCGCAGACCGTCATCGACAACATGCGCTACGGCCTGATCCCGACCGGCCCCGACGGCAAGCGCGCCGTCGTGTTCGGCGGCTCGAACATTCACATCCTGAAGCCCGAATATGTAGAGGGCGGCAAGGTGGACGAGCCGGCCGCGAAGGCGATGATCTGTATGTGGGCTAGCCCTGAATGGTCGCTGAAAATGGCCTATGCCGGCTCCAACCCGGGCAATCTCAACGGCTTCAAGACCAAATGGATGAAGGAACGCCTGGACCATATCAAGTTCCTCGATGTCACGACCTCGATGCTGCCGTATGGCATCCCGTTCCCGGCGCTGCCGGAGTCCCCCGAGATCATGAACATCATCGTCCCGGACATGCTGCAGAATGCCCTGACCGGAGCTATGACCGTCGATCAGGCAGCGGACGACGCGGCCAAGAAGGTCAAAGACCTGATGGGCGGACTCTAGTCCGGACCTGACCTCCGATCTGGCCGGCTGCGCCGAGAGCGCAGCCGGTTCGTTCCGAAGAACAAGGGCACGCCACAGTGACGATCGTGACCGGCAAGGCCGAGGCTCGCCGAAAATTGCAACCCGGCAGGTCCGGCGTATTGCGGAACATCTGGGCTCATCGCGCCGACTACGCATACGTGCTTCCGGCAATCGCCGTGATGCTCGTCGTCATCGCCTATCCGATCTACTACACGATCGAGCTGTCGTTCTATAAGACGCCGCCCGGCCTGCAACTCCGCGACAAGACCTTCATCGGCTTCGACAACTACACCACCATCCTGACCAGTGAGGTGTTCTGGAAAGTCACCTGGAACACCCTGGTCTGGACATTCGGATCGACTTTCATCTCCTTTGTCCTGGGTTTTGCGACGGCGCTGGCGCTGCATCGAGATTTTATCGGTCGCGGCGTCCTGCGTGCCATCCTGATCATTCCCTGGGTGATCAGCGCCGTCGCCGCCTCCTATATCTGGAAGTGGATCTACCATTCGGATTTCGGCATCATAGGCGCGGTACTGGTCGGCCTCGGATTGACCGACCGGCCGCCCAATTTCATCGACAACGTCAGCACGGTGCTGCCCTCCCTGATCGTCGTCAATATCTGGCGCGAGTTCCCGTTTGCCATGATCATGATGATGGCCGGCCTGCAGACAGTTCCCGACCAGTTGTTGCGCGCCGCCAAGGTCGACGGGGCCAATGCATGGCAGCGCTTCTGGCACGTCACCTTTCCGCACTTGCGCAACGTCTCGGTGGTGACGATCCTGCTGCTTGCGGTGGCCAACTTCAATTCCTTCATCATCCCCTGGATCATGACCGCAGGCGGGCCGTCGAACGCATCGCATATCTGGATAACCCATATTTACGAGCTCGCCTTCGGCCGGCAGCGCTGGGGTGTGGCATCGGCCTATTCGGTGCTCCTGTTCCTCATCCTGATGACCCTCGGCTATTTCTACGTCCGTGCGCTGAGCGGCAACGAGCGAAAAGAGGGTGGCGCATGAGCACGATCGCCGAGACAGCCTCTCGAGGCCAGACCCGTCGCCGTATGCGCTTGGACGGATGGCGGTGGGCCGGGCGCATCTTTCTTCTGTTCATGCTGCTCTACACCGCGCTGCCGATGATCTGGATGCTGATCACCTCGATCAAGTCCGGCTTCGCGGCGACGCAATTCCCGCCGCAATGGTGGCCGGACGAGCCTACGCTTGCCAGCTACCAGAAGCTGCTCGATCCGCAGAACAGCGTCGGCCAGGACTTCCTGCGCTTCTTCTGGAACAGCCTGTTCGTGTCGACCGTCACGACAATCCTCTCGGTGATCGTGGCTGTCCCCGCGGCCTACGCGTTTTCGCGCTTCACCTTCCCGGGCCGCAACTTCCTGTTCTTCGCAGTGCTGCTGCGCAACATGTTCCCGGCGGTGATCTTTCTCGTGCCGCTCTTCATCCTGATGCGCGCGATCGGGCTGGTGAACACGCATGGCTCGCTGGTTCTCACCTACCTCACCTTCGGCCTGCCACTGGCAATCTGGCTACTCAAGGGTTTCTACGACAACATTCCGGTGCAGCTCGAGCAGGCGGCGCGCATCGATGGCGCAACACGGTTCCAGGCCTTCATCATGATCGTGATGCCGCTTTCGACGCCGGGGATCATCGCCACCGCGATCTACTCCTTCATCGGCGCCTGGAACGAGTACATCTACGCCTACACCTTCCTCTCCAAGAACGAGCAGCTGACGCTGCCGGTCGGCATCCAGCGCTTCTTCTCGGAAAACACGACGGACTTTCCGGGCCTGATGGCGGCGAGCTTCATGATGAGCGTGCCCGTCGTGGTGCTGTTCCTCGTCCTGCAACGATACTTCGTACGCGCCCTGACAGAAGGCGCGGTCAAGCATTAGGGAGTTGCCGATGGCCCACGTGGTCCTCAAAGATCTCGTCAAGACCTACGGCAACTTCAAGGCCGTCAACGACGTTTCGCTGACGGTCAACGACGGCGAGTTCGTTGCGCTCGTCGGCCCTTCAGGCTGCGGCAAGACAACCACTCTCAATCTCGTCGCGGGGCTGACCCCGATCACCTCGGGCGACATCGTCATCGGCGACCGGGTGGTCAACGACCTCGACCCCAAGGACCGGGACATCGCAATGGTGTTTCAAAACTATGCGCTCTACCCGCAAAAGTCGGTTTACATGAACCTGGCGTTCCCGCTGCAGATGCGCAAACTGCCAAGGGACGAGATCGACAAGAAGGTCAAGGAGGCGGCGCGGGTGCTCGACATGACGCACCTGCTCGAGCGCAAGCCACGCGAACTTTCGGGAGGCCAACAGCAGCGTGTGGCCCTCGGCCGCGCCCTTGTGCGCGATCCCGCCGTGTTCCTCATGGACGAGCCGCTCTCCAACCTCGACGCCAAACTGCGCGTACAGATGCGGTCCGAAATCAAGCGCTTCCACCAGGACCTCAAGGCGACGATCATCTATGTGACGCACGACCAGCTCGAAGCCGTGACGATGGCCGACAAGATGGCGGTGATGAACGGTGGCTTCCTGCAGCAATACGATTCGCCGGCGCAGGTCTTTGCCCATCCGGTGAACATGTTCGTCGCCAGCTTCATCGGCAGCCCGGCGATGAGCCTCATTCCGCTGGAGATATCGACAGCGAACGGCGGCACCGTGTTGACCAGCGCGGAGGGCTGGAGCCTCGGGCTCTCGCCGCGCAACGTCCAGAAGGTCACGAAGGCAACGACCAAAAAGGTCGTGCTCGGCGCACGCCACTCGACGATCAAGCTGCACAAGACTGCAGTGCCAGGCAGCATTCCGGCCAAGGTCTACACGGTGGAGCCAACCGGAGACGTGACCTTCGTGCAGGCGTTCCTGTCCGGTGCCATCGTCAACGTCAGCGTGCCACCGAACATTGCCGTGACGCCCGACGAGCGGATCTGGCTCGAGTTCGACCAGGAGCGGATGCATCTGTTCGACGGCGAAACCGAAATGGCCCTCGAGGCCAGCTGAGCAGGCGGATGCGTGTGGGACGTGGGTGTGGATGACCAGGAAGCTTAAGATTACCGCGATCAAGCCGTATCCGGTGTGGGTGGGAACGCGCAACCAGATGCTGGTCAAGGTCGAGACCGACCACGGCATCTTCGGCTGGGGCGAGAGCGGCCTGAGCGGCCGCGAGAAGGCCGTGGCTGGCGCGGTCGAGCACTATCGCGAGTTTCTGGTCGGACGCGACCCCATGCGGATCGGGCGGATCTGGCAGGAGCTTTATCGCAGCCAGTATTTCGAAGGCGGCCGCGTTCTGCAGGCGGCGATATCCGCCATCGACATCGCCCTTCACGACATCAAGGGCAAGGCGCTGGGGGTACCGGTCTACGAGCTGCTGGGCGGCAAGCAGCGCGACCGGATCCCCACTTTCGCCTCGACCGGAGACGAGGCCGAGGGGGACGTGGCCATCGAACGGGCCCGCGAACTGCACGCGCAGGGCTGGCAGGCAATCCGCTTCTTTCCCGTCGGGCAAAACAGCAAGGATGTCTTCGAGCCGCGCGAGTCGATCGGCGCTACGGCGACGATGCTTAACAAGGCGCGCCGGGCACTGGGCGACGACGTGGTCCTCGGCATCGATTATCATCATCGCCTGTCGGTGGCGGAGGCGGCGAGCTTCTGCAACAAGCTCGACCGCGGCGTGCTCGATTTCCTCGAGGAGCCGATACGCGACGAGACGCCGGAAGCCTACGAATCCCTGCGCAAGATGACCGAGATCCCCTTCGCCATCGGCGAGGAATTTGCCAGCAAGTGGCAGTTCCTGCCCTATGTCGAGCGCGGCATCCACCAGTTCAACCGGCTCGATATCTGCAATGTCGGCGGCTTCACCGAGGCGATGAAAGTCGCCGGCTGGAGCGAGGCGCACTATGTGGACCTGATGCCACACAATCCGCTGGGTCCAGTGTGCACGGCCGCGACCGTGCATCTCGCCGCCGCGGTACCCAACTTTTCGTGGCTCGAGACCCGGGCGCCAGAAGCAAAGCTGGGCTTCGACAATTCCGAATTCTTTCCGGTGCAACCACGGCTCGACGGCCCCGATTATCCCGTCACCGATCTGCCGGGGCTCGGCGTCGAGGTCAACGAACAGGCGGTCCAGGCGCAAAGCTTCCGTTTCTGGGAAGCGCCCCACCTCAAGCGCCGCGATGGTTCTGTCACGAACTGGTAGTTCCCTTTCAATCGGAGTCCACAATGACGCATACTTCCGACATCACGCGACCGCCCAGGGATCTGATCGACGCGCTAAGGGAGATCGGCGCCGCGACGGTTGCCGGCACGCTTGGCCATATGGGCTTCAGAAATCCGCATATGGTCGGCCCGATGGCGCAGAACCATGGCAAGTCGATCGTCGGGCCGGCGCTGACGCTGCAGTTCCTGCCGCAGCGGCCCGATCTTTTCAACGAGGGAGAATATGCCGATCCGGAGACACAGCTGCACCGGCATGTGCTGTACCACGCACAAGAGGGGGATGTGGTCGTGGTCGACGCGCGCGGCGACATGAGCTCGGGCGTGTTCGGCGATATGATGTCGACATACTTCAAAGGCAGAGGCGGCGCGGGTATCGTCATCGACGGCTGCATGCGCGACCGGCCTAATGTCGAAAAACTCGACCTGGCCCTATGGCTGCGCGGCTGGACGCCCAACTACCATGTGCAAACCAGCATCTATCCCAATGCCGTCAACGTTCCGATTGCCTGCGGCGGCGTCACGGTGATCCCCGGCGACATCATCGTCGCCGATGATGACGGGGTGGTCGTGCTGCCCGTCGCAATGGCCGCGAAGGTGATCGAGGAATCCCAGAAGCATCACGACTGGGAGGAGTTCTCGCGAGAGAAACTCATGCAGGGCGGGTCGTTGCAACGCTACTATCCGCTCCACCCAAGTGCAAATGATGAGTATGAGGCTTGGCGGAAGGCTAACCCGAAATCTTGATGGACGGACGAGGTCACGGGTATCTCCCAGTCGTCCATTGCCTTGTCAGGCACGGGCTTATTGCCGCGCCGTCGGCTCTCGCACCAAGCTGATCGTGTCACCGATACCGTGCCTGGTTCCATTTGTGGCCAAGCAGCGAAAGGATGATGATCAACCCGTTGAAGAACTGGACATAGAAGCCGCTCAGGCCAGCCGCCACGACGCCGGTTTGGATAAACGACACCGTGACGGCGCCGATCGCGCCGCCGGCCACCGTGCCGATGCCGCCCCAGGTCGGCGTGCCGCCGACGAACACCGAGGCCAGCACCGGCAAGAGATAACCGTCGCCGGCCGTTGGCCACCAGGTGAAGTTGATCATTACGGAGAACGTGCCGGCGATCGCGGCCCCGATGCCGACGAAGACGAACACTTTCACCCGCACGCGCTTGACGTCGATGCCCATCTGCTGGGCACTGTCGGGATTGTCACCGACCACCCTCACCTGCGCGCCGAAGCGGTGGCGGTTGTAGAGCATCGCCGAAAAGACGACGAAGGCGATCGCCCAAAAAATCTGCACCGGAATGCCCCAGATCTGGCTGGAGAAGATCCGGTAGGCCCAGCTGTCGGCAAGGCTGGTCAGCGAGGTCGATCTGCCCTCATTGATGATCTGGATCAGGCCGCGCAGCAGGAAATTCATGCCGAGCGTGGCGATCAGCGACGACAGCCCGCCATAGACCACCAACGACCCGACGAGGAAGCCGAGCAGCGTGCCGGTGACCAGCGCTGCCGCAATGCCGAGGAACGGATCATAGCCGGCCTGCACCACCAGCGCGAAGACCCAGGAGGCGAAACCCATCGTCGCGGGAAACGACAGGTCGATCTCGCCGCAGGTGACGACGAAGACCAGCGGCACGACCACGAACAGCGCCACCGGAAGCGTGGTAAGCACGGCGCTGTAGAGATACCAGGTTGTGAAGACCGTCGGGTTGGCGATCATGAAGACCGCCATCATGACGATGAACACGGCGAGCGTGCCAAGCGACGCCCGATTGTCGAGGACGAAGCCGCGCAGCCAGTGGTCGGACGGGTGCTTCCACTCGTTCCGGGAACTGCCTTGGCGGGAGATGCCGGCCGACGGCTCGTGCAGATCGGGCTCCATGGTCTTGCTCATCGTGCTCTCCGCTCCGCGTCGCCGGTGTCGTGCAGTCCGGCCAACCCGCCCGGATGCGCGACGTCTTCCATGAAGTTGATGAGATCCTCGGCCGACTTGACCTCGCTCCGGTCGGCGGTGAGCGCGACCTTGCCGCGGTCCAGCACCACGAAGCGATCGGCGATGTCGAAGACATGATGGATGTTGTGGCCGATAAACAGGATCGAGCGGCCGCTCGCCCGCACCTGGCGCACGAAATGGAAGACCTTGGCGGTCTCGGTCAGAGACAGTGCCGTCGTCGGCTCGTCGAGGACGATCAGCTCCGCCTGCTTGTAGATGGCGCGCGCGATCGCCACGCCCTGGCGTTCGCCGCCCGACAGCTGGCCGACGATCGAGTGCGGCGTGAATACTTTCGAGGTGAAGCCGATCTCGCGCATCAGCCGACTCGCCTCCTCGATTTCCTTGCCGACCTTCAGCCAGCCGAGAAAACCGGTGAGTTCGCGGCCCATGAAGATGTTGCGCACGATCGTCTGCTGTACGGCCAGCGCCCGGTCCTGGAACACCGTTTCGATGCCGGCCTCGCGCGAACGTGCCGCATTCCATCCGGTCACCGGCTTGCCGCGGATGAGGATCTCGCCGCTGGTCGGCTTTACCACGCCGGAGAGGATCTTGATCAGCGTCGACTTGCCGGCGCCGTTGTCGCCGATGAGGCCGACCACCTCGCCGCGGTCGACGCTGAGATTGACCCCGCCAAGTGCGTAGACGTGGCCGTAGGACTTGGCGATATCGCGCAGTTCTATGAGACGTTCGGCCATCGGATCCTCGCTTGATTATCTCGCACCGGCCTTCTCGCCGGCGGTGCCGCCGGCCGGGGCCTGATCCCGGCCGGCGGCTTGGGAGGTCAGCGCAGCGCCTGTTTGGCGAGTTCTGCGACGATTGCGTAATTTTCGGGCGTCACGAAACCGGCGCCGGTGTCGACATTCATCGGCGCCAGACCCAGCACCACTTGCTGGCAAAGGCTGAGGATCGGCAGATAGCCCTGCAGGAATGGCTGCTGGTCGGCCGTCAGCTGCACCCAGCCGCCCTTGAAGCCCTCGACGATCTGCGGGCTGGTGTCGAAGCCGAAATTGAAGATATCGCCGGGCTTGCGCCCCGCCGCCTGCATGTAGGTGGAGACATTGCCGAGCATCTGTCCGCCGGGATAGCCGACCGCCTTGATGTCGGGGTGATTGAGGAGCGCCGCCGTGATCACCGGGATGGCGAGGTTGGGGTCGGACGCCCACTCGCCGCTCGGCGGCGAGGACAGCTGGATGACCTCGACCCCCGCCTCCTTCAGCGCCGCCACCGTGCCGCGCTCGCGCGCGCCGCGGTTCTCGTTCTCGAACGGACCGATCATGATTGCCTTGTCGCCGGCCTTGAGCTTGCCGAGCTTGAACGCTTCGGCGCCGAGCGCGCGGCCCTGCTGTTCCTGCTGCGCGCCGACATAGCCGCCACCAAACGCCGCCGTCACCTTCGGCACCGGGACGTTCTGGTACATCATCTTGATGCCGTCCTTATGCGCCTCTTCGGCGAGCGGCATGATCGCGGCGTCGCCCGGATGGCCCATCATGGCGATGCCCTGGGGCTTGACCGCGACCGCTTCGCGCAATTGCTGCACCATTTTCTCCGCGTCCCACTGGGAGAAGATGTAGTCGACCTTCGGCCCGAGATCGGCCGCGGCCTGCTTGGCGCCATTGTAGACGATTGTGCCGAAGGCGTCGCCCTCGGCGCCGCCGACGAAGAAGCGGATGTGGACGTCCTTGCACCATTGGGCGTCGAGCGCCTGCGCCGGCAAGGTGGAGATTGCCGCGGCAAGCGCCGTGGCCGCCGCCACGACGGTCGTGCGCAGAAATGTCGTTCTGGTCGCGATGCTCATGCACGTTCCTCCCATTGTTTCCCTCGTCAGCCGAGGGGTTTTTCGAACGATTGCCTTGGCAGTAACCTTACGGCCGGCTCCTCCCGCCGACCGGTCCTCACGCTGGATTTGGCAGGTAGCTCGCACCTCCCCGGCATAACTTGAGATACTCCAGGGCGCGTGCTTGTCCCGTGATCTCGAGGTCACCGCGATAGACCGGGTCGTGCCAGCCTTCGATGTCGATGGCGCCCTTGTATCCGGCCAGCCGCAATTCGCTGATCACCCGCGTCCAGTCGCTGTCGCCGAAGCCCGGCGTGCGCATCTGCACGAATGGCAGCCGGCCGAACACGCCGTGCTCGCGAATGACGTCCCAGCGCACTGTCGCGTCCTTGCCATGGACGTGGAAGATGCGCGGCGCCCATTTGCGGATCTGTGGCATCGGATCGATCAGATAGACGAGCTGGTGGCAAGGCTCCCATTCGAGGCCGAGATTGTCGTCAGGCAACTCGTTGAACATCAGCTCCCAAGCATCGGGATTGTGGGCGATGTTCCAGTCGCCGGCGGCCCAGTTTCCGTCCATCGCACAGTTCTCGAAGGCGATGCGGACGCCTTTGTCGGCGGCGCGCCTGGCCAGCGGTCCCCACACCTCGCGAAAGCGCGGCAGGCTGTCTGTCAGCGGCTTGCCGCGGAGCCGGCCGGTAAAGCCGCAGACCATCGAGGCGCCGAACAAATGCGCATTGTCGATGACCGTCTCCCAGGCCTGGAGCACGCCACGGTCGACATCGCCGCCCTCCAGCGGATTGCCGAACACGCCGATCGAGGACACCGTGACATCGGCATCGCCGATCGCCTCGCGGATCTGCCCGGCCAACCGGGGTAGGTCCTTGCCACCCAGGGTCTGCCAGAAGAAGGGTTGGATGCTCTCGAAGCCGAGCGGCAGGATTGCCTTGATGTAGGCGGCCGGGTCGTCGAGGTTGGCCCGCACCATGGTGCCGATCCTGATGTCGAGAAGCGGGTTTGGCATCATTGTGCTTCCTTTGCGATCATCAGGCGACGTCCGGTTTCGGCGCTTTCGATGGCGCCAAAGACCATGGCCAGGCTCTTGATGTTGTCGGCGCCGCGCGTTTCCGGTTCTGTGCCGGTCTCGATGGCGCGCATGAAATCCCTGATGATGCCGAGATGGCCGTCGATGCGGTCGGCGGGATCGAGCGCCGGCACCTCGATTGGCTGGATCTTGTCGAACATGCCGTCGCGGCCCGGCATCACCACTTCCGCCTTCAACCCGTCATGGCCGTCCCAGATCAGGCTGCCGCGCTCGGCGACGATGCGCCAGCTGCCCTCCCAACTGGTGCGGAAGCCGGCCGCGCACCAGCTGCCCGCATAGGTGAAGATCTTGCCGCCGCCGAGATCGAAGACCGCGCTGGCCGATGAGCCCTGTCGGTACCAGGAATTGGCCGGTTCCCATTCCTGGCAATGGACGGCGGCCGGCTCGCCATTGACCATGTAGCGGGCGGCGTCGAACGTGTGGATCGCCATGTCGAGCAGCAGCACGTGCGCCATCTCTTCGCGAAAACCGCCGAAATGTGGTGCGACGAAAAAGTCGGCGTGGATGCTGGTCGCGGCACCGATGGCGCCGGAGTCCAGAAACCTCCGGATGCGCCGGACATTGGCGACGTAGCGGCGGTTTTGGACGACGGCATGGATGCGCCCGGCCTGGCGGGCGGCCTCGACGATGGCGCGGGCATTCTCCGGGCTATCGGCGAGCGGCTTTTCCGTCAGCAGATGGCAATGATGGGCAAAGGCGGAAAACGCAACGTCGCGCCGGGCGGCGGGAACCACCACATCGAACACCGCTTGCGGTCGGGTCTGGTCGAGCACGGCGTCGAGACTGGTGCCGATGACGGCACCACCGAGATCGTATTCGCGCGCCCTCGCCTTCGCCCTGTCGGCATCGAGGTCGACAAGGCCGACAATGGCGAGCCCGTCGATCTGCCGCGCGGCATCGAGCCAGGCCTTGCTCATCGCTCCGCAGCCGACAAGAACGGCGTCGATCATCCAGCTCTCCTCCTCTCGGCCCCTCCAGGCCGATCGTTCCGGCATTCACGGCGTGACCGTAAACGTTTTTCCGTAAACGTTTACGAGAACACACCCGAAGGCGTAGAATGTCAATCGGCCGCCGGCGAAAATCGTCGTTGCGCCTTGGCCCGGGCGGCCACCGGTGCTAGCCAAGCAAGGGGAGAACAGTCACTTGGCGTCCACCATTCACGACCTTGCCCGTCACCTGAACATTTCGATCGGCACGGTGTCGCGGGCACTGAACGGCCGCGCCGACGTCAATGCCGACACGCGCCAGCGCGTTCTCGAGGCGGCCAGGGCTCTCAACTATTCGCCGAACCAGTCCGGCCGCAGTCTCAGGCAAGGCGCTACCCACTCGATCGCCTTCATGCTGCAGCCGCATCCGGGCGACCAAGAATATGGCGAGCCGTTCTTCATTCCGTTCCTGACTGGGTTGCAGGGCCGGCTCGCCGAAAGCGGACTGGACCTGATCGTGGTGATGGGCGCGCCGGGCGACTATCAGCAGGAGCGCCTGCGGCGTGTCGTCGAGACGCGCCGTGCCGATGCGGTGGTGCTGGCCTGGACGCGGCGCGAGGACGAGCGCATCGACTATCTCACCCAGGCCGGCTTCCCCTTCGCCACGCTCGGCCGTAGCCGCTCCGGCGACAAGGCCTACCCCTCGCTCGATCTCGATTTCGAAAAAGCAGGCGCCGACGCGGTCGACCGGCTGGTGGAGCGCGGCCACCGCCGCATCGCTGCCATCCGCCCATCGCTCGATCTGAATTTCGGCTATCTGTTCCTCGACGGTTACCGCAAGGCCTTGCGCCGGCATGGCATCGCGGTCGATCCCCACCTGATTGCCGACGGCTTCATCAACGAGGCCGGTGGCTACGAAGTGACCCCGCGGGTGATGCGCCGCAAGGACCCGCCGACCGCCATCATCTTCAACAATGACGCAATGGCGCTAGGGGGATGCAAGGCGCTGGCCGAGATGGGGATCAAGCCGGGTCACGACATGGCGGTGACCGTCATCGTCGATACGCCGCTCTGCCGCTATTTCTCGCCGGCGCTGACTGCTTTCCGCCCGGCGCTGCAGCCGATGGGACGGCGGCTCGCCGAAATGCTGCTGGCGTCGCTTCCTGCCTTCGCCGGCCCGGAGGGTCCACGTATCATGCGCGAGGTCTGGCCGCTGGAGCTAATTGCGCGCGATAGCGATTGATGTACCAGATCCCGGTGCAGATCGAGGCCGCGGCCGCCTGAACGAGGAGCTTTGCCGGATACCAATTGTCCGTGGCCCGGAAACGATGCCGCTTCAAGCGATCGCGGTTCGGCTTCCACCGGATCACGGCAGGCGTCGCCGGTGACCTGCCGGGCGTCAGTCGCGCGACATGGACAGCCCCGTGAGAAGCGGAGCGTACGCGGCGAGCCTGCCGGATACGAACTCCGTGAAGAGCCGCACGCGCTTCGTCTTGCGTGTGTCCCCCTGTGTGAGAAGCCAGAGCGTTCCGTACATGTGCAGGTCGGTGCCTGGCACCCTCACCAGTAGGGGGTCGGCATCTCCGACGAAGCACGGCAGCGTCGTGATCCCGAGCCCTTGCCGAACGGCAACGATCTGCGCCTCGCCGTCCGTGGTCCTGAATGGAACCCCGGTTGTGCGAACCTCGCCCTCGCTGGCCCAGTCCGGTATTCCATGAATGCTTATGACGATCCACCGGATGGGATCCGGCGCGCCCGCACGCCACGCGGCCAGTCGATCGCGGGACATGTAGACGCCGCCGAACAGCTCCGGTCCCTTCAGTCCGTGAAGATTGAGCGGCAGGGTTTTGCGGTCGTAGACGACGCGGATCGCCACGTCGGCCTCTCGGTTGGTCAGATTTGCCAGCTCGCCGACCGACAAGATTTCCATCTCGATGTCGGGATGCAGATGCGCGAAATCGGCGAAGTCCGGCATGAGCAGGTGTGTCGCGAGGGGCGGTGCCAACGTCACCCGAAGAAGCCCGCGCACACTCTGGTCGCGACCGAAGACGCGGGTCTCCAGCTGGTGCGAGGACGCTTCCATCTGGTTCGCGAGCTCGAGGACCGCTTCGCCCGCGGCCGTCAGGCGGTAGCCCGAAGGCAGCTTTTCGAACATCTGCGCCCCGAGGCGTTCCTCGAGCTGTGCGATGCGTCGCAGCACGGTCGAGTGATACACCCCGAGGCCCTCGGCGGCTGCCCGCACCGAGCCTCCGCGCGCGACGGCGAGAAAATAGCGAATGTCATCCCAGTCGATCATGGTGCAATCCAGCACCGCGCGGTGCGCCTTCCAAAGCCCGTATCTAACGCCATCGTACAGCAGTACGGCCGTCATCATAGCCTATGTCGATGGGCGCAGCCCAATTTTCGAACGGCAGACACCGATCACCGTGGCTGGCATTAGTCGTTCAACCGGATCGATTTTGCACCACCGATGTGCGCCCTTCCGCACTCAACGCCTGGCTGCAGCGAACCCATCTTGAGGTTCTCGGGGGCCTCCCCGAACGACCAAAGTTGGAGTTTGAAAGGAAAAATCATGGGAAAGCTCGAAGGTAGGGTTGCCGTCATCACGGGTGGATCGAGCGGCATGGCGCTGGCGACCGCCAAACGGTTCGTTGAAGAAGGCGCGTATGTTTTCATCACTGGCCGGAGGCAGGAGGCGCTCGACGAGGCCATCAGGCTGGTTGGCCGGAACGTGACCGGCGTGCGCGGCGATGCGGCCAATCTCGACGACCTCGACCGCCTGTTCGATACGGTCAAGCGGGAAAAGGGCAAGATTGACGTCCTGTATGCGAGCGCCGGCACGGGCGAAGCCGTCCCACTGGGCGAGATTACCGAGCAGCATTTCGATGCCACCTTCGGCCTGAATACGCGCGGCACACTGTTCACGGTGCAAAAGGCGTTGCCGCTGTTCAACGATGGCGGATCGATCTTCATGACCGGATCAGTGGCTTCGGTGAAAGGTTTTCCTGGTTACAGCGTGTATGCGGCGAGCAAGGCGGCGTTGCACGCATTCGCACGCGGGTGGCTCAACGAGCTGAAGAGCAGGAATATCCGGGTGAACGTGCTGCACCCGGGGCCGATCGCCACACCGATGCAGGACCAGGTTCTCACCGAGGAGGCGAAGCGGATGTTCGAATCCCTGATCCCGCGGGGAAAGATGGGGCGTCCTGAGGAAATTGCGACGGCCGCGCTGTTTCTTGCTTCAGACGATTCGAGCTTCGTGAACGGGCTGGAGTTGTCCGTCGACGGAGGCTTCTCGGCCATCTGAAATCGCGTCGCCATGCAGCGAACGGATAACCCAGCGCCGTTGAGGCCGGGAAATCAATACCAACACGGATCGGAGAAGCATCATGAGCTATGCGATTATAGGATTCGGTAAGATAGGCCAGGCCCTCGCCCACGCCTTCGCCCGTAATAACATCGACGTGACCGTCGCGAGCCGCCGGCCGCCCGAGGCGTTGGCGCCGCAGGCTCGGGCAATTGGACCCACGGTCCTCGCCAAGTCGCTGCGGGATGCACTCGAGGCCGACACAATCATCCTGGCGGTCCCGTTCGGGGAGCACCGCGAGGTTGCGAAGGCCCTGCCGAGCTGGAAAGGCAAGACGGTCATCGACGCGATGAACGCGTTTCCAGTCCCTGAAGAGTTGGACGGTCTCCCGTCCTCCGCCTTCGTCGCCAAGGCGTTCAGCGGCGCCAAGTTCGTGAAAGGTTTCAATCACCTGATTGCGGCCATGCTGGCTGCCGATCCGATCGTCGAGGGCGGGCACCGGGTCGTCTTTCTGTCAAGCGACGACGAGGACGCGGTCGCGCCCGTGGTGGCCTTGGCCAAACAACTCGGGTTCGCACCCGTCAAGCTGGGAAAACTCGACGAGGGCGGCGCGCTGGTGCACGCACGCGGCCGCATTTGGGGCCAGCTCATCTTCCAGGATTTGTTCAAGAAGGAGCAGTAATCGATCTACGATCCGTATGATCGATGCCGAGAACCGGTCGCGTGCCAATTTCTTCGAGCAGCGCGCGACCGGCATCCCTCCCACCGGCGTTCTCGGCCGGCAAGTTCGCCAACAACTGTTGCGCCGCTTACGCTAAGTCTATCCAGGACCGCTCTTTCGCCCGCTTTGAGGTCTCGTTGCCCGCGAGGTAGACTGCTCGCATGACCTTCAGGCTCATCTTCCTCGGCACCTCGGCCAGCGTGCCCTCGGCCGAGCGCAACCACCCGGCGCTGCTCGTTGAAGCCGGCAGTCAACGGGTGCTGGTCGATTGCGGGGAAGGCACCCAGCGTCAGCTTCTGCGCAGCGGCGCCGGATTCAGGCGACTTGATCGCCTGCTCCTCACGCACGCGCATTTCGACCACGTGCTCGGAATTCCGGGCTTGTTCTCGACGCTGCGGCTCCGGCAGAGCGAGGACCTTGTGACCATTCATGGCAGCGCCGACACTCTCGAGGTCGTCGCCCGCATGCTCGCTGGCCTTTGGGGTGAGGGATGCGCGCCGATCCCGCTGCAACTGGTGCCGCTTGTGCCCGGAGGCGTGTTCGACGTGGATGAGTTCACGGTCGACTGCTTTCAAGTTCGCCATCGCGACACCGACAGCTACGGCTTCGTCTTCGAGACGCCGGCGCGTCGTCACCTCGTTTCGGACCGCTTGGCAGCTCTCGGTGTGCCAGACGGCCCGATCCGGAAGGACTTGGCCGAAGGCCGCTCAATTTCTCTCCCCGACGGCAGGACGATTGCTCCCGAAGCAGTTCTCGGACCACCCGAGGCTGGCAAGAAGCTGGTCATTGTAGGTGACACCGAAACCACCGATGGATTGGCCGACAAGGTGAGCGGCGCCGATCTGCTTGTCATCGAAGCCACATTCCTGGAACGAGATGCAACGATGGCGCGCGACTACGGACACCTGACAGCCGCGGAGGCAGCATCGCTGGCAGCGACCAGTGATGTAAAGCAACTCGTTCTTACGCACATCTCCGGCCGCTATCCCGACGACGAAATTCTCGCGGAAGCCGTCCGGACGTTTACGAACAGCCTTGTCGCAACGGATTTGAGCACCCTCACCGTCTGATGGCAGAGCCATGACATTCAGAATTGGCATCATCTCGGACACGCACGGTCTGCTGAGGCCGCAGGCGCTGCGCTGCTTGGCCGGGGTCGACCACATCATTCATGGAGGAGACATCGGTCGCCCTGAGATCATCGCAGCGCTTCGCGGTATCGCACCGGTTACCGCAATCAGAGGAAACGTGGACACCGGTGGGTGGGCAGTGGAATACGCGGAAACCGAGCTCGTCCGCCTCGCCGGGCGAGCAATCTATGTGCTTCATGATCTCAAGACGCTGCAGATCGACCCGGTTGCCCAGGGCATCGATTTGATCGTGTCCGGTCACTCGCATGTGCCAAGCATGGAGACAGTGGATGGCGTGCTCCATTTGATCCGGGCAGCGCTGGCCCACGGCGGTTTAAGCTGCCTGTCACCCTTGCGACGGTCGACATCACCCGGGACAGCATGCAGCCCTCGATGTGGAGCTTGGTAAGCGGCTGAACCGCGCACCCATACACGTCCACGCTTATATCCGACGGTCTCCTGGACTCTTCACCAGACGGCCAGACGCGCCGCAACGCGGAGAGAAGCATTTTCCACGACAGGTCGGCGGGGGTTCTCGCCGCGTCGGGAGTTCTCGCCGCGCGCGGTGTTGGACTGAACCGTCATTTCTGGCGAAACGCGGAGTGGAACGACACAACCAGCGGGCCTAAAATGTAGTCGAGTGCCGTGCGTTGCTCGGTAACGATCATGACCGACGCCGGCATGCCCGGATAAAGCGCGATCTGTGGGGCCGCGGCTAATTCCACCGGATCGACCGCCACGTCCGCGAGATAATAGGGAAAGCCGGTCTTGGTGTCGGTGATGCGATCCGCCGAAATGCGGGTGACGCGTCCATGAATGATGGGTATCGAACGCTGCTTGTATGATGTGAAACGAACTTCGGCGGCCATGTCGGGACGCAGGTTCGATATATCCTCGACGCGAACCTGTGCCTGGACGATCAGCGAAATCTCGGTCGGCACGATGTCGAGGATGGTCTGGCCCGGCGCCACGATCGCACCGATCGAGAAAACGCTTAGATCCATCACTTGGCCGTCATAGGGCGCGCGCACTTCGGCCCGGTCCATGGCAGCCTGGGCGGCGAACATCTTGGGTATGAGGTCGGACAGGTTCGATTGCGTATCGATCAACATGGCCGACAACTTGGTCCGGCGCTCATTGGTCAATTGTGCGATCTGGCTCTCGAGTTCGGCTTTGCTCTGTTGGCTGCCGCCGATGGCGCCGAGATTATCGTCGATCAAGCCCTGCAAATCCGAGGCCGACCTTTCCAGTTCCAGGATGCGTGGGCGGGTCGTCAAACCGGCCTTGAGCAGCTTCGACAGGCTGGCCTTCTCGTCGATCGTCGATTTGAGCTGGGCCTGGTAGGATTCGACTCGGGACTGCTTGCCCCGTATCTGCTCCTCGAGCTCGGCAATACGCCGCTGAAGGATCTGTTTGGCGCCGGCCATCGAGGCGCGTTGGCTTTCCAGGTCGGCGATCTGGTTTGCCATTGCGTCCTTGAGGTAGTCCTCGTGCTCTTTGAGGATGTCCTTGGGAAAGGCAACAGCCTCGCTGCCGTCCAGTTCGGCACGGATCCTGGCATCGGCTGCGCGCAACAGCGCATATTGCTGGGCATAGAGATTGAACTCGGACCGAATCCTGGTGTCGTCCAGCTTCAGCATTATGTCGCCCTTCCTGACGACGTCGCCATCCTTGACGCGGATCTCCTTCACCGTACCGCCGTCGAAATGCTGGACGCTCTTGCGATTGCCTTCCACCTTGACGATGGCATCGGCGAGCACGGCACCGTTCAGAGGGGCAAAGGCTGCCCAGCCGCCGAAAATGCCGAAAAAGGCCATTATGATCAGCAGGCCGATATAGGCCGGCACCCGGATGGAATCCGGAGCCAGGATGCCGGCCTCGCCGGGCAGGCTATGGTAAGTGAGTGCGCTGTCGCTCATCGATCTCTCCGACCACGGCTCATTGGGTCGCCACCGCCATTGGCGCCGCGCGCTGGTTGAGCAGCGCCACGATCTCGTTTCTCATGCCGAACGCCTCGACGGCGCCATCGCGCAACAGGAGGATCTTGTCGACATTCGCCAAGGTCGAGGGACGGTGCGAGACGATGATAACCGTGCTGCCGCGACGCTTGAGCTCGATCGCGCAGTCGCTCAGCGCGCGGTCGCCATCGGCGTCGAGGTTGGAACTCGGCTCGTCGAGAATGATCAGTTTCGGCGTTCCAAACACCGCCCGGGCAAGAGCAATCCGTTGCCGGTATCCTCCCGACAGCACGGCGCCGCCCTCGCCGATCTGCGTCTCGTAGCCCTGCGGCAGGCGGATGATCATCTCGTGTACGCCGGCGAGCCGCGCGGCCTCGATCACCTCCTGGTCGACATTGGTCTTGAAGCGCCCAATGTTGGCGGCGACCGTATCGGAGAAGAGTTCGATATCCTGCGGCAGGTAGCCGATGTGATCGCCGAGCGCGTCGTGCCCCCATTGCGACAGGTCGGCGCCATCCAGCCTGACCGTGCCTCGGCTGGGTTGCATGACGCCGGCAAGGTGGCGCGCCAGGGTCGACTTGCCGGCGCCGGAGGGGCCAACGATCCCGAGCGCCTCGCCAGCCTCCAGCCGAAACGACACCTCCCGCAGAAGCACCTTCTGCTGGCTGAGAATTGCAAAGCTGACCTGTTCGACGGAGATCGTGCCGCTGGGCTTGGGCAGGTTGAACGCCCTTTCGTTGCGCGCGCCGCCGTCGACCAGCTTCTCGACCCTGGCCAACGCTGCCCGCGCCAGGATCAGGCTGCGCCAGAGGCCGACGATCTGCTCGACAGGCTGCAGCCCCCTGCCCAGCAGGAGACTCGCCGCGAACATGGTGCCGCCGGTAATTTGCCGTTCGATGACCAGATAGGCTCCGAGGCCGAGGATCAGCGATTGCATGGTTAGCCGCAGGAACCGGATAAGGCCCGACATCAGGGCGGCGCGGTCGCTTGCCTCCGCCTGGCGCCGCAGCGCCAAGTTGCGGTCGCGCCCCCAGCGGCGGATGAGACCGTCGATCATCCCCATGGCGCGAACGACTTCCGAGTTCCTGAGACTCATCTCGGTGAAGTTATAGTTGTTCGTCGCCAGCTCGTTGGCCTGCTTCAGCGGCGAGCGCACGAGATACTCGTTGAGCACGGCCATGCCGATCAAGAGCAGCGAGCAGCCGAGCGCGAAGAAGCCGAGCCAAGGATGCAGCAGGAAGATGATGCCGATGTAGATGGGCGACCATGGCAGATCGAACAGGGCGTGGATGCCGCTGCCGGTGATGACCTGCCTGAACGTATCGAAGTCGCGGATCGGCTGGCTCGGCGAGGAGCCGGGCGATGGGGTTTCCACGGACGCGGCGAGGATCCTTGCCGAGAGCAACCGGTCGAGCCGGGCGCTGGCACGCGTCAGGATCCAGGCGCGGACAAGGTCGAGACCGGCCAGCGAAAGGAACGCCGCCAGCAACACCAGGGTCAGCATCACCAGCGTGGTTTCGCTGCCGCTGGTGACAACCCGGTCGTAGATCTGCAGCATGTAGAGTGGGGAGGCGAGGTAAAGCAGGTTGATCGCCAGGCTGAATGCCGCCGCAACCAGGAAATAGCGGCGGCATGCCCGAAGCGCATCCTTCACAATTCGAGACTTGCTATCCACTTCCAGAACCCCACTCGATACTCGTCAGGTCAAGGGAGCCGCCGCAGCCGGCGGCCCTGTTCGCTCACACCACCAAGTCGCTCGAAATCGCCCCACTGCCGATGCCGGTCAGCGTGAATTCCGCCGGATTGTACGAAACGACGGTATGGCCCTGGCCATCGTCGGCAAGCTTGAAGGCGTTCGCATCATAGCTGCCGACCAGATGCAATGCGGCGCCATGGGTGCCGTCCGAAACGCTCAGCGTTCCGCCGCTGCCATCCTGGTTTGCCTGATAGACGGCCGTCGTTCCCGCACCGAACAGGATATCGCCGAGGTCCAGTCGGTCATCATTGGTGATGCCGCCGATGCGTCCGCTGTAGTCGAAGGAATCGTCGAGTTGCAGCGTGCCGGCAGCGTCGTGTCCGAAGGTGACGTCCGTCGACGAGGCGCCGCCGAACTCCAACTTCGACAAGTTGCCGATGGTGGCATCGCCGTCGCCGGTGACTTGGCCATGGATGACGATGTCACCGCCATTGGCCCAGAGCATGCCCGAATTCGCCAGGCCGCCGGTGATCGTCAGCCCGCCCGAACTTGTTGCTTCCAGCGTTCCGGAGTTGGTGACGACACTGCCTCCGGTATCGATGACCAGCGCATTCGAGCCGGAGGCGATGATGGTCCCCCTATTGTCGAGGCTGAGCATGCCGCCGCCCAGCTGGCCGGCGCCCGCGATCGTGTTGTCGACGTTGACGAAAGTGACATCCGGCCCGGTGCCGGAAATCATGTTGGCGGCGCTGTCGGACAACAGGATCTGCCCGCCTCCCTGCAAGGTCACGCCGTGCTGGATAACCTGCAGCAGCGTATCGCTGCCGGTCGAGTCGAGCGAGATCAGGCCGCTGTTGTTGATAATGCCGCTCAGCGGCAGCAACGCGCCGTCGCCGATCGTCATGGTGCCTGAATTGTTGACCACCGGCGTCTGATCGAAGACGAAATTGCTTGCCGTGAGTGCGCCCGAATGCACGCCGTCCAGCGTGATCGACTGTCCGTCGCCGAGCGCGATCACCGCATTGCCGTTGGCATCGTCGGCGATGTGCGTCTGGAGGTCGGCAAAGTCTGCCAATCCACTGTAGCCGATGAGGTCGATCTGGTCGGCCGCGGCGTCGAAATTGTGCACCGTGTCGGCGCCGATCGGCTGCGAGAAGACGAAGAGGTCGTTGCCGTGCGAGCCGGTCAGCACGTCGTCGCCGGACCAGGCAAAGATCGGCGATCCCGGAGCGTAGGCCTCGACATTATCGGCGATCGACGCGCTGCCCAAGGTGCCGTCGGCGTTGATCCAGCTCATCTGGACGTCGAGCACCGCGGCACCGGTGAAACTGACTGGCGTGGTGACGGTCAGCCCGTGCAGGTCGTTGGTCTGCACCGTCCAGCTGCCGTCTGCATTATGGGTTGCGCCGTCGATGGTCCAGCCTGAGGGAACGTCCTTCACCGTAACGGTGACGAGCGCGCCTTCGTGTGAGGGGTCGGTGAGGGCGAGATTGATGGGCTCGCCGGAGGTGCCAGCGGGAGCCGTGAATTTTGTGCTGCCGCCGCCCCCACCGTTGGTTTTGAACGTGACGCTATCCACGGCCGTGGCGGAATTGTGCGCTGTGCTGTTGTCGGTGACAACTGCACTTATCTGATGGACAGAGTTGCTTACCGGGAATGGAGCCGATCCATCATCAAAGGTATGAACATAGTTACCGCTAACCGATCCAGCGGCCAGTTCTGCGGCGGTCATGGTATAGATGAGAACGGGTGCACCTCCATTTATGCTGTCATACAACTGGACGCTCTGGATACCGCTGGCATCCGTTGCATGCACAGTGAAGGTAGACTGTTGCTGGCTTGAGCTTAGCGCATGACTTATCGAAACACTCGGAGGGGTGGCGTCGCTACCTGTTACATTGATCGTCGCCGTGGCCGAGCCAGTATCCGTCCCGCCGTTGGCCGTGCCGTCACCATCCACTAATGTAAAGGTGACGGTCTTGGCGATAGTTCCACTGGTTGCGTTCGCATAGAGGATGTGATCGGCAAGGGCCTGCGCGGCCACGGCGGTAGCATTGGTGTTGAATGTTATGACTAGGCTCGACCCGCTCGTGCCGCCGGTGAAAGTACCGATGATCGTTCCGCCATAGGTGACATTGCTGCCGCTGACGCCGATCTGGCCGGCGCCCGTGCCCTGGTTCTGGATCGCCAGTTGATCGGCGGACGTGCCATTTGCTGTGAACGCGACGGTCAGCGACCCTCCGCCGAAGTTGGCGGAGTCGATATCCGTTACTGTTCCCGCAGGAGCGATGGCAGTGGCGGCAGATCCAGCGGTATAGTTCAGGGTCGCCGAGAAACCAGCTGAGGCACCGTTCAGATCTACTACGGGCGCGTCGTTGGCGCCGTGGATGGTGACGGTGATGAGCTGCGAGGTGCCGTCAGCCGTGGCCACCGTGATGCTGTCGGTGTAGTCGGTGCCGCCCACGAACTCGTTATGGGCGCTGCCCATGGCGTAGGTCCAGTGACCCGTAGCGTCGATCGAGAACGTGCCGTAGCCGTTGCTGCCGGCCACGTTGGTCTGCACCACAAAGGCGTTCGAGCTGTCGGGATCAGTGGCAACCAGGGTGCCGCCGGTCGACTGCGCCGCATTGGTCTCGGTGAGCGCGGCCGTGCTGGTGCCGGTGATGACGGCCGCGTCGTTGGTGCCGTGGATGGTGACCGTCACCACCTGGGCGGTGCCGTCGGCGGTGAGCGCGGTGAAGGTGTCGGTGGTCGTGTCGCCGACATTGAGCGCCTGGACCGTGGCGTTGCCGTTGTCCAGCGTATAGGTCCACTGGCCGTCGGCGCCGAGCTGATAGGTGCCGAGCCCGCCGCTGGTCGCCGTTCCGGCGGCAACCGCCTGCCAGCTGTCGGGCGTGTTGTCGACGTCGGTGTCGTTGAGGTCGCCGCTCGCCGTCGGTGTCCCGGCGATGGCGTTGGCCACGCCGCCGGCTTCGGTCACGTCGCCGCTCGCGGTGCCGGTGATGACGGCCGCGTCGTTGGTGCCGTGGATGGTGACCGTCACCACCTGGGCGGTGCCGTCGGCGGTGAGCGCGGTGAAGGTGTCGGTGGTCGACTGGCCGACATTGAGCGCCTGGACCGTGGCGTTGCCGTTGTCCAGCGTATAGGTCCACTGGCCGTCGGCGCCGAGCTGATAGGTGCCGAGCCCGCCGCTGGTCGCCGTTCCGGCGGCAACCGCCTGCCAGCTGTCGGGCGTGTTGTCGACGTCGGTGTCGTTGAGGTCGCCGCTCGCCGTCGGTGTCCCGGCGATGGCGTTGGCCACGCCGCCGGCTTCGGTCACGTCGCCGCTCGCGGTGCCGGTGATGACGGCCGCGTCGTTGGTGCCGTGGATGGTGACGGTGATCACCTGGGCGGTGCCGTCCTGAGTGTGGACGGTAAAGGTTTCAATGAGGTTCTGGCCGACGTTGAGCGCCTGGACGGCGGCATTGCTGTTGTTGAGTGTGAAAGTCCAGACACCGCCCGTCGTCATCTGGTAAGTGCCGTAGCCGTGGTCACTTGCGCTTCCGGCCACGACCGCCTGGAATGTATTGGGCGTATTGTCGACGTCGGTGTCTGTCAACGTACCGGTCGCCGTCGGCGTACCAGGAACTCCATTGCCGACACCACCTGCCTCGATCACCGAGCCCGTAACGACACCGGAAATCACGGCTGCGTCGTTGGTTCCGGCGAACTGTACGGTTGCGGTTGCCCAACTGAGCGTTCCATTGCCGAGCCGAATGGAATAGATAAACGTGTCAGTCAGGTACTGTCCTGCATTCAAGCTTTGTAATTGCGCCCTGAAAGCCACTGACAAGGTAGACGGGTCGTATCCCACGCGTCCGTCGGATGTTATCCAGATCTTCGCACCGTTATAACTTGTGTCGGAACTGGCGGTTTCCGCTCGCCCCAGGTCTTGTGTCAACAAATCAGCAGCGGAGTATCCACTCATCGCGCCTGTATTGTTGATCCCGTTGTCGACCGACCAGAGCGTCTTGGCGTTCCCGCCGAGATCGTTGGCCATCACATTCAGGAAGATGGGTTGAGAACTATCCTCGTTGAGCCCGGTGGTGCTGCTGGTGAACAGATCGTCCTGTGCTTGCGGTGTATTGGAGAACGACGTCGTGGTGCCGCCGGCACCGGTGACCTGAGTAGCCATTTTTCAACCCCTTTTCCCTATGACAGACGCCCCTACGCCTGTTTGTTGACAGCCCTGCACGACCACGCCCTGTCCGGGCGTCGATCCCAAAAATCGGCACACAACTGGGTTGGAAGTGCAGTGCGCCATCAGCGCGCCTGCCGGGCAAGAAATGCCGGCTGGAGCTAGCGGATGATGATCACATGATGGCGGCGGCGACGACGTTGGTCGCTGCGCTACGTCTCCCTACCCCAATTACATCCTCTAAATCGTCGGGTTTCCGATCATGATATTTAGAAGATGCTTATATTAGGAGATTATTAACTCTACTGGAGAGGAGGCGTCAACGCCCAACTTTGGAGGACAGTTAATATTCGAAGTCAGATGCGGCATGAGTTCACGGCCTGGTGCACAGGTGACGGCTCGCGGAGCCTGCCTGACGCCTCCGGCGGAGATAACCTACGCTCGGCCCAATCGTGGGCACTGCGAAAGAAAAGCGCCTCAGCGCCACAGCTATGGTGGGCGATCCGGGATGCTTGCCCGCCAAGGCTAACGAAGGCGACCCGATCGCAAGGAGTGAGCAGTAGACTCCGTCATGAAACCACGTCAGATCGATTTGAGTGCGGTCGATTTCTGGCTGGAGGACGACTCATGCCTGGTCAGAGAACGCTCGATGGATCGGATGATCGCGATCAGCAGCAGATTGATCACGAGGTAGAGCACGCCAGCAATGGCGAAAATCTCGAAGATCGCGAAGGTCTGGCTCATCAGCCTCTTGGCGTAGCCGGTGATTTCGAGCACCGTGATCGTCGAGGCAAGGCTGGTGCCCTTCACCACAAGGATCAGCTCATTGCCATACGCTGGCAGCGCCTGGCGGATGGCGAGCGGGAACTCGATGCGGCGAAACCGCAGCATGCGCGACATGCCGCATGCCTGGGCCGCCTCGACGAGACCGACCGGAACCGACATCAATCCGCCGCGCAGTATCTCGGATGTGTAAGCGGCCGTATTCAGCGCGAGTGCCAGGACGGCGCAACGCGATCCGTCGCTGATCACCCACCACAAAACCGCGTTGTCCTTGATCAGCGAAAGCTGGCCGAGCCCGTAGTAAAACAGGAAGATCTGCACCAGCAGCGGGGTCCCGCGAAAGACGTTGCTGTAATATTTGGCGAAGCCCGACAGGAGCCAGTTCGACGACAGCCGCATAAGCGCCAGTCCGAGGCCCAGATTGAAGCCGATCAGCACCGAAACGAAGGTCAGCGCGGCTGTGACCCACAGGCCCTTGAGCAGAACGGGAACCGCAAGCTGGATGAGGTCTATCATACTGCTTTTCTCGTCCGTAGCCTGAGCAGGCGTTCGATCCCGTCGAAGCCGGCCTGGCTTACAAGCGTGATGGCGAGATAAACCACCGCCGCAATCAGGTAGAAGATGAACGGGTGGCGGGTGGAGTTGGCGCCGATGAAGGAAATGCGCATCAACTCCTGAAGGCCGACCACGGAAACCAAAGCGGTGTCCTTGATCGTCGTCTGCCAGACATTGTTGATGCCGGGAACGGCGATGCGCAGCATCTGCGGGGCGATGATGCGGCCGAAGATGCGTGCGCCCGGCAGCCCGAGCGCTCGAGCTGCCTCGATATGCCCATTGGGGATGGCGCCGAGCGCCCCGCGCACGACCTCGGTCGAATAGGCCCCGGAGATCGCGCCGATGGCGATGACCGCGATGACGAACGCATAACCGCTTTCCGCGACTCCGGCATAGCCGAAGGCAGTCACGACCTTGGTCACGAATTCAACCGAACTGAAAAACAGCAGGTAGATGATAAGCAGTTCGGGCACGCCACGCACAAGCGACGTATAAGCATCGACCACCAGCGAAAGTGGAAATATCCGGGCCCATTTGATCAGCCCACAGACAATGCCGATCACCAGGCCGGCCGCCATGCTGACGAAACCCACAAGGATTGTGATCGCCGCGCCACGCAGGATGACGGTCACCCAACCCGCTTCCCAAACTTGCCAGAGACCGAATTCCATCTGAGTTGCCCTAGTCTGTCTTGCCAATGAGACGCATGCGCCCGGCTGTCCGGGCGCATGCCAGAATTCCAAGGCGTTATTTGCAGGGCCGGGAAATGTCCGTCTTGAACCATTTCTGGCTGGCCTTGCCGACCGAGCCGTCGGCGATCAACTCGCAAAGCGCTTTGTCGATCTTGGCCTTGAGCTCGGTGTTGTCCTGCGCGATGCCGACGCCGATGCCTTCGCCAAGCGTCGGGTCGAACGTGCTCTTTATCTCAACACCTATCAGCTGGAAGTTCTTGCCATCCGGCTTGTCCAGAAAATCCTGCAAGGCGGATTGATCGGCGAAAGCCGTGTCAATACGGCCGCTCGCCAGGTCGATCTGCATCTGATCGAGCGTGTCGTAGGTTTTCAGGTCGGCATTCGGCGCACGCTTCTCGAGGAAATGCGCGTGCGTGGTGCCAGCCTGCACGCCGACCTTCTTGCCATCGAGCGATTTCAGCAGCGTGTCGACGTCGGTGATGGCGGCGAGATCAGAACCCTTGGCCGCGACGAACATGTTGGCCAGTTCGGCATAGCCGACGCTGAAGTTGATCTCCTTCTTGCGATCGGCGGTGATCGACATGCCCGAGATGATGACGTCGAAGCGCTTGGCCTTCAGCGCCGGGATCAACCCGTCGAAGGCCTGCACCACGAAATGGCAGGTCACGCCAAGTTTGGTGCATAGCAATGCGCCGACATCGGCGTCGAAGCCGGTGACGTTGCCGTTGGCGTCGGACATGCTCCATGGCGGGTAGGCGCCTTCCGTACCAATGGACAGCTCGCCTTCGGCCGCCCATGCGCTGCCCATGCTTCCCGCCAGACAGGCGAGCAGCGTCAAGACTTTCAGTTTCATATCAGTTCCCCTTGTTGTTGATCTTCATTGCCGTTGTCCGGTGCGAGCCGAACGCTTCGAGGGCTTGCTTCACAGTGTCCGTGCCAGGAATTGGCGCAGACGCTCCGAGCGCGGGCTGCCGAACAGCTCCGCCGGCGCACCCTCTTCCTCCACCTTTCCCTGGTGGAGAAACAGAACCTTGTGGGAGACCTCGCGCGCGAACTGCATCTCATGCGTCACGAGGATCATGGTGTTGCCTTCCTCCGCCAGTTGGCGGATCACCCGCAGCACCTCGCCGACCAGCTCGGGGTCGAGCGCCGATGTCGGCTCGTCGAAGAGGATGACCTTGGGCCGCATCGCCAGCGTGCGGGCAATCGCCGCCCGCTGCTGCTGGCCGCCGGACAACTGGCCGGGATAGTGGGCATGCTTGTCGGCGAGCCCGACCTTCTTCAGCAGGGCATGCGCGTGTTCGAGGGCCTTCTCGCGAGGCTCCTTCAGCACATGCCGGGGCGCTTCGATGATGTTCTCCACCACCGTCATGTGCGGCCACAGATTGAAGTTCTGGAACACCATCCCGACCCGGGCGCGGATGCGTTCGACCTGCGCCATGTCGGCCGGCCCGAGACGGCCGTTCGACAGCGGCTTCATCTTGATGAGTTCGCCGTCGATGGCGACCTTGCCGCCGTCCGGCTGTTCCAGAAGATTGATGCAACGCAGGAACGTGCTCTTGCCCGAACCCGACGAGCCAATCATGGAAATGACTTCGCCGGCATGGGCGGCGAGATTGACGCCCTTCAACACCAGAAGCGAGCCGAAGCTCTTGTGAAGCTCGTCGATCTGCACTGCCGGCGTCGTGATCTTCGCTTCGTCAGCAGGCGTCGGATCGGCCACAGCGGCCGGAGCGGTTGGCGGCGTCTGTTCGCGCCTTATGGCCTCGTCCTGGGCTACCTCGACAGTCTGTAGCTCGGCCAGTGCACGGTCGAAATAGCGCAGGCTGCTGGACAGGCAAGTGCGCTGCCAATCCGGATCATCGGGAATGAAGGCCGAGCGCAGCGTCTCCCGGATTCGCTTGCCCAGCGGCGAATCGAGCTTCCCGAACAGATGCAGCCAGTTGTCGGCTTGCACCGCTTCCATGACCGAGGGGCCGTCCAGCGTGCCGCATTCGACGACAAGCGGCAGCACGCGCGCGTCCGGCATTGCCTTGCGAACGGCGTCGGAGACATAGCCGGTCGCAGTCCCAGCGATGCCGGTGCCGGTCTTGGCGCCCGGGCCGGTCAGCACGGTCGAGAGCGCCGGCCCGAAGATGGATTTGCCCCAGGCAAGGCCAGCATGCTCGGAACTCGCCACCGAAAGCAGAGCCGGGTAGCCGTAAGGCCCCGCCCCCGTATGCAGGTCGAAAACGATGACCTGGCGCGCCGCGCCGGCAAAAGCCTTCAGGATCTCGTTCAGCGTCCTGTTCGACCAGACCGGGCCGCCACCGCCGTAGAACATCCCGTCGGCGAATTCATACTGGCCGGCCTCGACGATCGCCGCCAGCCCGGCATGCCCAAGCCTCTTGCGCGCTGCGGCAAGTTTCTCGTCGGCCGCTGTGCGGTCCGGCCCTGCCCATTCGCGGTATGCCACGGCGTCGTGGAGGCCGGCATAGCCATTGTTGACCGGAGCGCCCGCCGACCAGTCGATGAAATTGCGGTTGAGGTCGACATTGTCTTCGTTGACGCGCCGCGACCACGCCGTGCCCCAGGGATTGATGAGGTGGATGGCAAGGATCGCCATGCCGTCAGGCAAGCGCCGCAGGTTCTTCTGGCCGAGCCAGGCGGTCTGGCAGGTCGAGCCGAACGGCCCCTCGACACCATGCGTGCCGGAAATGACCACGATCAGCTTGCGCGCGTCGCGACGGCCAAGCAGTGCCACATCCGTCGCCAGCGGCCCGCCATCGGGCCCGTTCAGCGGATGAACATATTCAGACAGCTCCGCGCCCGCCCGCTCGGCCGCTTGCCGAAATTCCTGGCGCAAGGCGCCGAAATCAGAGGCATAGGCCGGGGCCGGCTCGTCATGGCGCTTCGTCGATCCCAATGGACGGCTGGCGGTCAATCCGTTCATTCCTTGTGGTTCCAGCATGGGGTTACTCATCGGTGAGGTCGCTCACGTTCTTAAAGCTGCCGGAATGACATGGCCTGGAAGACCGAACGAACCAGGCATCGCGGGGAAGCACCTTGTCGGGGTTCATGATCGACTGATCGTCCAGCACTCGTTTCACCTGCTCCATCACGGCGAGCTTCGTCGGGTCGGCTGTCGCCAGCAGGGAATGGATGCGCTTCGACCCAACACCGTGCTCGGCGGAAAAGGAACCGCCAATCTCCCGGAGCTGTTGATACAGGACACGCTCGACACGCTCGGCAATTTCGGGCGCCAGCGGACCCCGGCGGTTGAGGATGATGTGCAGGTTCCCATCGGCCAGATGTCCGAAGATATAGGGCGCCAGACCGGGTTCGATCACAGCGAGCTTAGGCAGGATTCTGTCGAGATATGCTGGAATTTCCGACAATGGTACTGATACATCGAAAGAAGGCGCATCGGGGTGGGCGCGATAGAGCACGCTGGTGTCCTCGCGCAGCCGCCACAGGTCGTCCTCTTGCCGCCGCGAGCCGGCGATGATGCCGGTCGCTTCGGGATAGCGCTCCATTACTTCCGAATAAATCCGCTCGAAATCCTCGCGCAGCGCCTCTTCGCGCGCGCCGCCAAGCGACAGCAGCAAGAACAGCGGCTGGTCGAGCGGCACGCCTGGTTCGGACCATCCATGCGCGGCGGCGGCCAGGCTGAAATACGAGGTCCACATCGCCTCGGCCGCGCGCAGATGCCCGGCCTCCGATTCAAGTGCCAGGCGAATGGTCCGCAGAGCAGCCTCGACCGATGGCAGCCCGAAAAGCGCGGTGGCGCTGGCTAGCGGCGAAGGGTCGAGCTTGACGACCACGCGGGTGACGATGCCGAGCGTGCCCTCGGCACCGATGAAGAGATGTTTCAGATCATAGCCGGCCGAATTCTTCACCACCCGAGTGAGATCGGAATAGACCGATCCATCGGCCAGAACGGCCTCGAGGCCAAGCACGCGGTGGCGCATGACGCCGTTGCGAAAGGCCATCACGCCGCCCGCATTGGTGGACACCATGCCGCCAATCGTCGCGGAGCCGCGCGCGGCAAGATCGATGCCCGGTTCCAGCCGGTGTTCGCGCGCGGCCTCTTGCAGCGCTTCAAGAGTAACGCCGGCGTCGACGACGGCCACCCGCTCGACAGGATCAAGCCGCTCGATGCGGTTCATGCGCGTCATCGAAAGGACGATCTCGCCTGGCCGCGAAACACTGCCGCCGACCAGGCCTGTCTTTCCACCTTGCGGCACGATCGCGATCCCGTTCTGGTGACAGATGCGCGCCACCGCCGCGACTTCACCGGTCGATAAAGGCGCAACGACGATGCCGGCGCCACAATTCGCGCCATTCGAGCCAAGGTCGATCGCCTCGGTATCCTCTCCGGTGCGCACATTCGAAGCGCCGACGACATCGCGGAGCGCGTCGACAAACGACAACGGCACCGCCTGGTCGATCCAGTTCGTTTGCCCTTGGGGCGCGAGGCCGCTCATCGTCCCACCAATTCCTGAAGTGCCGCAATCAGCCGGTCATTGTCCGCCGGCAAGCCGATGGTGGCACGCAGATAGCGTTCGTAGCCGGCTTCTCGCCACGCCTTGACGATAATCCCCTGTTTCAGAAGATCGGCGGCGAGGCTCGAACTATCACCCTTGCAGTCGAAGAACAGGAAGTTTGTCTGCGACGGCGCAACCCGGAAACCAAGGCCAACAAGAGCGGTGGCTGTGCGCACGCGCTCGGCCCTGACCCGGCTCGCCGACGCCTTCATCCAGCTTTCGTCGGCGAGTGCCGCGATCGCGGCGGTCTGTGCCGCTGCGTTGACGTTGAATGGCGTCTTGGCAGCGGCGATCACCCGCGCCAGTTCGAGGCTCGAACAGACGGCATAGCCGACGCGCAGCCCCGCCAGCCCATACGCCTTCGAAAACGTCCGCAGCACCACATGGTCGATGCCGTGACCGCGCAGAACCTCGATGCCGTCGGGCGCACCTGGATCGGCAAATTCGAAATAGGCTTCGTCGAGGACAAGAAGCGTGCCTGGCCGCACGGCGCCGATCAGCCGTTGCAAGCCGGAATGGTCGAGACCGGGTCCGACCGGGTTCCATGGCGAGGATATGAAAACGATCCGTGGCCTGGCGGCGATCGCCGTTTCCAGCGCGGCAAGGTCGAAGCCCATTCCAGGCGTCATCGCAACCTTGACGACATCAGCCCCCACTGCCAGCGGCTCTATCTCATGCAGGCCGAAGCTCGGCACCGTGGTGACGACGGAGGCGCCCGGCACCAGGACGGCGCGCGAGATGGCGGCGATCATCTCCTCGGAGCCATTGCCGGCAACGATCAGGCCGGGATCGACCGCCAGTCTTTCGCCAAGCACTGCCCGCAGCGCCGTGCAAGCCGGATCGGCATAGCGCCATGGTTCGAACGATGACGAAGCCAATGCGGCCATGACGGCGGGAGAACAGCCGTCCGGGTTCTCATTGCTGGCCAGCCGGGCGATGTCTTGGCGGCCACTCAGCGCCCGCGCCATCCCGATGTTCATGCCGGCATTGTAGGGCGGCAAGGCGGCGATATGCGGATTGAGCGGCAGGCTCGACACTGGTTTGACCGACTGTTCCAAATTCCGACTTCCGTTTCCCCGCGCCCATACGCGGCATCGCGATCTTGTCAAATATCCAGGACGATTGATCCGCTCGGCCTGGAGCAGCACAGCAGCACTTCGCCTGCCCCAAGCTCGTCCAGCGGTTCTTCGAAATAGGCGACGTCACCCGAGACCAGCCGCGACTTGCATGTGCCACAGATGCCCGACCGGCAGCTGAATTCCGGTTTCAGACCGTGATCCTCGGCAAAGTCGAGCAGCGATGCGGCGGAGCCGTCCCAGATGGCCTTGAGTCCCGATTTTCGGAACTCCACGGTCGTCGCCTCGTCTGTCGGCACGATCCTTGCCGGCTGCGCAACAACCGCCGAGGTCCGAAATGCATCAGGCTCAAGCACCGTCGACGGGCCGAAAAATTCGTAGGCAATGCGGTGCTTCGGCACGCCAAGCGCTCGCAACATGGCGTAAATCGCCTGCATGAACGGCGGCGGACCACAGAGATAGAAATCATAGTCGTCGATCGGCAGCAGGCGTTGCAGCACGTCCCGCGAAATCATGCCTTCGCTGTGGAAGTGCTGCTTGGCTTTGTCGCGTTCGGAAGGAGACCGATAGCAGTAGTGGGCGGACAGGCCGGGCCGTGTCGCGACAAGGCCGCTCACCTCGTCGCGCAAGGCATGCACGTCGCCATTCTCGCAAGCGTGAACGAAGACGATGCGGCGGTCCGGCATCGAAGCCAGCGCATGCAGCATCGACACCATCGGCGTCAGCCCAACGCCGCCGCTGAGCAGCACCACTGGACGGCTGCTCGCCTTGTCGAGCACGAACTCGCCGCGCGGCCCTTCGGCCTGAAGGACGTCACCGACGTCGATCCGGTCATGCAGGAAGCATGAGCTTATCCCATCAGGCAGGCCAGGCGCGGATGCTGCTTCCCGCTTCACGCTGATCCGGTAGCGACCCTTGCTGGCCGGAGAACAGGAGACGCTATAGTTGCGCAGCACATATCCCTTTTCGCCTGCCGCGTGCGGTACGGGTATCTTGAACACCAGGAACTGGCCCGGCTCGAAATCGCGCCAGTCCAGTGGATTGACCGGCTCCATGTGGAACGACGTGATGATGGCGCTTTCGCGCACCTTCGCAACCACCCTCAGGTCGCGAAACCCGCTTCTTGCGATGGTGTCGCGAGCGGTGAATGCGTTCATTCGGCGGCCGCCAATTGCTGGCTCTCGCTGGCGATCAGCTTGGCCAGGTTGCGGCGAAAACGCAGCGGCCCGACATCGATCTTGAGATCGAGATTGGGCGTGCGCTTGTTGGCCATGCCCTTGTGCACCGCGTTTAGCACGGTGCGGTCCTCGTCGAAAGCGCCGCGCACGGAGGTGGCGAACCGGCGCGACACCTCCAGATCGTCGGGAGCGAAATTGCGCATCTGGAACCAGTAATATTTCGTCTGGTTCTCATCGACAGGCGTCATGAAATTGTAACTGTCCATGAGGAACACGTCCTCGTGCAGCGGCTTGCCTTCGCCGCCGGTGCGTGCCGGTACGAAGATCGCCTTGATGATCGCGTTGGACGGGTAGCGCACCTCGTAGTGCTGCTTGCGGTCGCAATTGCCGGAGAATTTGAGGAAGGGTGCATAGAAGGGCGCCGGTGCGGCATCGACCACCCAGCGCCATACCGTTACGCCGTCTTCGCCCACGGTGGTTTCGAGCGGCGCATCCTCCATGGCCTGGACACCACCGAAGGAGGACTGATGGACCCAGGACACATGCGAGGGGTCGAGCAGGTTGTCGGTCATGTAGAGATAGTTGCAATCGAGCGCCATCGATTCGCCGCGGTTGACGCCCCATGCCGGGTCGCCCCAGTGATCGACAGCGAAAATCAGGTCGGGATCGGCCTTTGCCGCCTCGCCCATCCAGATCCAGAGCAAGCCGTAGCGCTCGGCAATCGGATAGGAACGGACGCAGGCGACATGGGGTATCTTTTCCGCGCCCGGCACCCGCGTGCAGGTCCCCGTGCTGTCGAAGGTCAGGCCGTGATAGCCGCACTCGACCGTGTCGCCCTTTATGCGACCCATGGACAGCGGCAGCTTGCGATGCGGACAGGCGTCTTCGAGCGCCGCTACCACGCCATCGGTCCGGCGGTAGAGGACGATATCCTCGCCAAGAATCCGGGTCGGCACCAGCCGGTCGGCGACCTCATGGTCCCACGCGGCAACGTACCAGCAGTTTCGAAGAAACATGGCGTCCTCCCAGCTTGTGAACCCCCAAACGAATATCTTGCGGATCCTGGACGACATAGGGCTTGCATCTGCGTTCTATTTTAGAAAAACTAAATCAAGCTGACCCCAGGATCCTTGCCCAGGTGAACAAGACGCCGCCGCTGCGTGCGATACAGGCCTTCGAGGCCTTCGGCAGACGCGGCAGTATGACGGCGGCCGCGACCGAGCTTGGCGTCTCCGTTGGCGCGGTCAGCCAGCAGATACGCAAAGCGGAAGAGGCCCTCGAGGTCAGGCTGCTGGAACGGCGCGGCAGAAGCGTCGCCCTCACAGCGCTGGGACGTGTGTATCACGCGGCGGTTTCCCTCGGATTCGACCAGATTCGTGCGGCTCAAGACATCATCGATCGCGCCCAGTCCGCGAACACGCTGACAATCTCCTGCCTGCCATCGCTGGCCAGCAAATGGATCGGCCCGCAATTGCTGGATTGGCAGATTGCACACCCGGGCGCGACGGTACGTCTGGTCGGCGCGGAGACGGAACCCCGATTGGATATTGAAGGGGTCGACTTCCGCATTTCGTACGGCGAGAAGTATCGCGATTTCAACCACTATATCGAACTGTTCACGGATTGGGTGGTGCCGGCATGCTCACCGGCGCTGCTGGCAAGGCACCCGGTGCGCAAACCCGCCGACATTCTCGACCTGCCACTCCTCAGCATCGAATGGGCTCGCGACCACCGCTCACCGCCCAGTTGGACGGAATGGGCAGCAAGCATCGGAGCGATGTACCAAAAGGCTTCAGGTGAAGTCGCCTTCTCCTTGTCGAGCGCCGCTATCGATGCCGCGACGAATGGAAGAGGCGTTGTGCTGGCGCAGCTATCAATGGCCGCCGAGGATATCGCATCCGGCCGCCTCATCGTACCTTTCAATCAACGGCTCAAATTGTCTCAGGCCTATTTCCTTGCCTGGGACCGTGCAGCTCTGGAAAAGCCCTTCGGCCCGGAACTGCGCGCGTGGATCGTGTCGAATTCCAAGCGGATGGGCGCAGCTTTAATGGCTAGCTGATGTCCTCAACTGTTCACTCCCACTCGATTGTCTTTGTCCCTATTAGGTCATTGATCGCTGACATGCCGGACTGCAGGCGGTATCGCGTGATCGAGATGCGCTCGGGCGATCGATCCTCAATCACGCCAGCCCGAGCCGGGCGACGACGAGCAGAACCACCCGCTGGTTGATTGAACCTAGCCCTCTACTCTGCTTTCGTCGGGACCGTCATCCTGATGCAGGTGCCGCGGGCCTAACAGTCTGCTGGCATGGCCGGTTGGCTTCCGCGATCGCGTGACAACTGGGATGTCACCAGTGTTAGCCTTTCGCTGGCGCAAGCCGTCGCCTACTCGACGTTGTAGCGCAACCATTCGAGCAACGTGACCGGGGCGGGTTTCAGACGCCTCTCCGGCACGAGCCACCGTGCGGGACCTGTTACATTTTGTGATTTGCACGATACCGCTGACGGGCGTTCTGATGAATGGAGGCCTTTCCGGCTTCAGGCACTTGGCGGAAAGGGCGGGGGTGTGAAAGGTGGCCAACCATGGCCCAGGCAAGTACCATTGTCTTAAGCGGCGATTATGGCTACACCCAGTATAAGGCATCCGGCCTGCCCGCCGACACCACTATCGATGCCACCGACGCCTCGTGGATCGTCGCCAATCAGGGAAGCCCCATCAACCGCTATCCCTTCTCGATCGTCGACCCCGGCGACAACCTCCTGGTTTTTGGCGGCACGATCAACGGCACCGTCTCCCAAACCGGCGACTGGGAGAACATTTACGTCAACTCCGCCGCAGTCCGTATAAATTCAGCCCACAACTTTGTCATCGACGATTGGACGGTTACCCAGCCCTGGGATGGCATTCGTGTCGGCGGCACTGGCCACTTCGTCATCGAGGACAGCTATGTCGGCTACTCCCGAGACGACGCGGTCGAGGACGATGACGTCATCAGTGGCACGATCAAGGATTCCCTGTTTGACAACGTGTTTTCCGGAGTGAGCCTTGGTGACGGTGAAGTGAATGGGCATAACAACACGGTCATCATGGATGGCATGCTTCTGGGCATGAAAGAATACCTTCGCAAAGGCGAGATGACCCACGGCTCGCCGTTCAAACTCGACAACGGCACAGGCGCTAACGATATCTCGCCAAGCCTGCACTTCATCGACTGCGTGGTGGCGATCACCGACGTGCACCACAACGGCATGGGGCGGCTGCAGCACGCCTGGGACAAGACGGTCGAGTCGCACGGCAATTACTACCTCAACCTCTCTGACACGCCGCTGCCGTCCGATTATCCAATGCCGCCCGCCGGCTGGACGGTCCTTCAAGGCCAGGCGGCCCGCGATTACTGGGCCAATGCCAAGGCGGTCTGGCATGCGGCCCATGACGGGAGCGACCAGCCACCGACACCGCCGACCGACCCGACCAAGGGAACTACCGGGAACGACACTTTTGTCGGCACTGGCGCGGCCGATAACTATGATGCCCTGGCTGGTAACGACATACTGTGGGGCCGAGGTGGCAACGACGTGCTCCACGGAGGCGCCGGCAAGGACACCTTCGTGTTTGACACGGCCTATGGCCCTGGCAATGTCGATAGGCTCCCGGACTTCCACGCAGCGGACGACGCGCTCTATCTCGACAATGCCGTCTTCACCAGCCTCGGCCCCGGTTCCTTGTCCAGCCCGACGCAGGTGAACTCGTCGTATTTCGAGTTGCGCGAACACGCCACCAGCCATAACGACTACCTGCTCTACGACCGGACCACGGGCATCCTGTACTATGACCCCGATGGCTCGAGATCGGCCCCTCAGGTGGAAATCGCCCACCTACAGGCCGGGGCGGCCCTGACCTATCATGACGTGTACATCATTTGATCGCCCATGCGATCGCACATGGCACTACGAAGCGCGAGCGCGTCACCGCTGGTGTTCCAGTTGCCACTAACAGCGATCAAAAATAGCGACGGATAGCGCCGATCTAGTAGCTCTGCACAGAGGTTACGACTCTTTGGAAATCGGCTTGGGATAGACTTCGACCAGGCGCTCCCATGCAGCCCTGTCTGCGACGAGGAGATCCTAGCTGTCGATGCGACGATCGAGGCACCCCGAGCCACAACCACCCTTGCTCTCCTTTGGCAAAGGGGAGACCTGGCGAGTTCCAATTCGCAACCGAAGGCGATTATCCGGACCGAGGGTGGACGTCGGCTAAGAAGCGTGCGCGACTAGTGCTCGCGCGCAACCAGCCAACCAGATACTAGCCGGCCGAGTGGGCCGATGATCACGCTTGTCCAGGTCGTGGCGCGCTCTCGGCGGTCTTTGCATTCTTGACGGATCATATTTTGGACTTCAGAGCAACCAAGTGGCGTCAGTATCCAGCTGTCAAGCTGAGACGATTTTCTCCACATTGGACTGTTGTCGTCCGCGTAGCCAACCGGGAGATTAAGACGCTCCGCCTTCCGGATCAGTCGCCGGGTTTTTATCTCCGCAATCTGTTCATAATATAATAACGTTTCCCAATAATGTCGGTACTCGGCCTTTTCCCGCTCCGCAGGCGTGCAAGCATTTGTCAGGTCGATGTTATAGGCGTGGTCGAGCGTCCTGATGGTTAGCCGGTACGCCATGACCTCCAATAAATCTTTGATTTCTAATAATATCGTCATACGACATCCCCGAGCCATCGTGTCCAAAAAAAGAACGCTACAACCTCCTATGACGTTCAGTCCATTCCACTACTTGGATGAACTTAGAAGGCAAAAGAACTAGATAGCGAGTAACATCAGGACGATCTGGTTCTCGAAAAGCTCCGGCTCGCCAAAAGCCGCCACGAATCGGCGATAGCAAAGACAAAGTGGTCTCGCCAGCAAGGCCGGTTAAATCAAGAAGGTATCGGCGAAGCGGAAGACGAAAACCAACTTCAAGTAACAGCCGTTGCTTAAGAGCGCATTTTTCCCTTACCGGCCAACGACCGAACAATCCTGACATCGGCGCTACACTGGCACCACCGATAGGATTAATTGCGCATTACCTAATGTCCCCTGTAAATTGACCGGTGCGGGTGCGTACTTAAGCCCGCCGCAGTGGCCGGTGCGGTCCTCACGTCCCCGGAGGGCTGCCCGCCGCA
The DNA here is from genome assembly GCF_004794715.1 of Mesorhizobium sp. M8A.F.Ca.ET.207.01.1.1. Taxonomy (NCBI): domain Bacteria; kingdom Pseudomonadati; phylum Pseudomonadota; class Alphaproteobacteria; order Hyphomicrobiales; family Phyllobacteriaceae; genus Mesorhizobium; species Mesorhizobium sp. M8A.F.Ca.ET.207.01.1.1. Next base: position 574,237 of record NZ_SRUS01000005.1, read on the forward strand.
CCGGCCATTTTGCCTACGCTTTGGCTAGCGGCGACGTTCGCTTTGGCCTCGATGCGCTGGGCCGCCAGCGCCCAGCCCCTGAGCGGCGACTGTTGGTCTTGGTCCAGGTCTCATCAATGAAGACCCGTCGCGTGGATCGATCCGGCCCCGATATTTCATCCACTGCAGCCGCCGTCGTGCGACATCGGGGCGATTCTGTCCGTTGGCGATCAGCGTCTTTTTTGTGAGTGAGCTTCTCGGCATGCACGAACTCCCATACCAATCGGTAGTCGACCTTCAGACCAGCTCGGCCACAAGGCCGTGCAAGGTGAAGCCCAGTCGTGAAAGCGCTCGATCAAGCTGTTGGGCCACACTCCCGAGAGTTTCTTCGGTTTGTAGCCGCGGACCTGGCGAGGCGCCGCACTGCCAGTCTCTTCGACACGCTATTAGCCACGCTATGGCCCCGCTGTAGCTGACGCTAAAGCGCGCCGTCGCGGCGCCGCGACAGGCCCTTCCATCTTGACCGCGGCAACAACCCGCCCGCGAAAATCCATCGAATATCCTGCCATCCCGACTGGCCTCCTCCAGTATGAATGTTGAATCAGAGCAAAGGTGATTTGCGAATCTCACGACTCCATCCCGCTCTAGCAAGAGAGTCCGGGGCACCGAAGCACATACCCGCGAGGAAGCGCCAGTTGCGGTTGAGACCAGAACTAAGCTTGATGTCAGCTCGAAATGTAAGACCGATCAAATCCGGCCGTTTTTATAAGTTCCGCGTGGTCATGCAACTCGACCACACCATTGCGGAATGAAGCCAGTCCACTTTCCCGCAAATCCTTCAACACGCGACTTACATGCACAGCCGAAAGCCCCAACGCGTCGGCCATCTCGGCTTGGGTCAGCGGGCATTCAAAGCGGTCCGGATAACTCGTTGGCGATCGATGTGCCCGGCAGCCCAGTTCGAGAAGAAGATGCGCCGTGCGTTCGACAGGTCCCCGTCTGCTGACTCCTGCCAGATGTTCCGCAACCCTTGCGTACCGCCTTACCTCAGCCAGCAGGATAGCCTCGCAAATGGACTGCGGGTAGCGCGAAAAACAAGTATGGACAGGACCGGTCAGCTCGATCGCGGTTACATCGGAGAGCGCAGTTGCCGTCTCGCCCCCTTCGCCGGAGAACTCGATCAAGGCAATTTCGTGAGGAAGCGCGAAATCAACGATGAGACGCGAGCCATTCCGCAACGTTTTGCCGAATGCCGCCCAACCCGCAGTCATAACCAGGATGGAGGATTTGGCCTGATGCTCGCGTGCAATCGTGGTGTTCGCCGGATAGAGGCGGCGCAAAGCCCCCGGCAATACTGAGATTGTCCTTTCCCAACTCGCGTCGGCAAGCGCGGGTCGCCTCTCCAATTCAAGAGCCTGCTTTGATAAGCCCATTTGTCTTGATTACCCCACTCCGCGATCGTCCCTCCGATCAATCTGCAGCTTCAACCCATTAATTACACAAACGTTCCGCCTATCTTTTCATCCAAATGGCGTCGCGGCCTACCGCCATGGGATGCTACCCTACCACCTTGGGGGTACTTGCACCATGCAGAAGGTTCTCAGCCCACTTTACTGGATGGGCTTCAGCAAGTTCCCGTGGCCTGCCGGCATTCAACGCCGGCAGTCGAACTTGTCCTTTGGTTGCTGCGCCCCGGCGGACCATCACGGCTGCTTTCACGTCCCTTCTTTGGTTGAAAACCCTCGCCAAGCAGAGCTGCTCAACTTGAAAGCAGCCGCGTTCGATGCCCTTCAGAAAGCACGTCGGGTCCTGCTGGTCGCGTTGATGCCGGAAGCGCGGATCCCACTGGCGGATCGGGCGGTTGCAACTCTTGCCAAGGCGGACTGGGGATCGCCTGCGCCGTGCTTCCGGGACTCTCCGTTGCACCTGCTGTAACGACTTGCTCCATTGTGCTGGCTGCCGGTTTTCGGCGCGGGTAAAGCCGCGAGGGACGCCTGGCATTGTAAGTCTGCCGTCTTTCCTCGGCAACTTCCAGGTCATCGATTGCGGATATGACCGATGCAAGACGATCCTCGATTTGGCTAAGACGCCTGCGGGTGGAAAACAGGGCGACTGAAACCAGCAAACTGTAGGCAAGTACGACAATGACTGCTCCTACGGGAGTTTCGATGCCGAACACAATTAAAGCACCAGCCCCAATAAAAACGGCAGGAGCTCCATAGCCCAGCAACCTGTCTTTCTTCATAGGAAGCATCAACGGCCAGGTTGCGGACAGCATAAGAATGGCTGCCGGTCTGTTGATCACCCAATCTAAAAACCCCGGAACGATTTCGCTGAGAATATCCATATCAACCTCAAGCAAGACACGGCCGGCTGCTTTGTTGTCGTCAGGAAGTGCAGGCTCTCCTGCGCGCCCTGGACGCTGCAGCGCCTTAGACCTTGCGGAAGCGCGATCTATGGTCCCGGCGACATCCTGAAGGTCTGGAAGGCTTGTCGGGTAGACCAGATCAACCTTTAGCCGATTTACTACTCAATAATGGTAATGGCGGGGATATCCGCGAAGCTGTTATGTTTCCAACTGACCGGCGACGCGATCGCTCGGTGGGCGGGAAAAGAGCGACTGCACATGCCGGATGGCGGGACGCGAACCCTTACATTTCACGCGCTCTGAGCGCTTACACGCAACTGCCCGAACTACTTTGAAGTGAAGCAAATTCAGCCGACGCTGGAGGGGCGGGAGTTGTGCTGTTGATTGCAAGGATTCGGAAATGGCAAGTTCAATTGACAGTCCGACCATGACCAGAGAATTACTGCCGCTCGACGTGCGGGAGATTCTTGATTTCTTTCTCCGCCGCTGGAAGCTGGTGTGCAGCATTGCTGCGCTCACCTTCGCCGCATTTGTCGCCGCCGCCTATCTCCTTCCACCATCCTACACGGGCGTCGCACAAGTATTACTTGACGCCCCGATAGACTATATGACTCCGCAGGATTATTCGAATTCTGATTTTGCCGACAATTCAACATTTATCGAAAGTCAGATTGCGGTCCTGAGATCCACCTCGCTCCTTCAGAAGGTGGTCGACAGTGAAAAGCTGACGGAAGACCCAAAGATCGGACCGGGGGCATTAATATGGCTACAGGGCGCCCTTGGAGTTTCGCGCGTTGGATTGGCGGATGTTATCGAGATCTCGGTGACCGCCTATGACCCGGGGAAAGCAGCATCGCTGGCGAACGCAATCTCCCAGGCCTACCTCGCTGATCGAGTAAGGTCCCGCTACGAAGGGGCCAAGAAAGCGTCCACATGGCTCAGTGAGCGGGCCACATCTCTGCGAGCGGAATTGAGCCTTTCGGAACAAGCCGTCCAGAAGTTTCGGATCGATCACAATCTATTGGCGACGCCAGCAGGCAGTTTGACTGACCAGCAGCTGTCTGAATTGAATGTCGCATTAATTACTGCACGCGCCGAATTGTCGGAGAAACGGGCGCAATATCAACAAGTTGACAAATTGCTGACCAGCGGAGGCGACATCCAGTCGATGCCGGACGTCTTGCAGTCCGTAGTTATCAGCGCGCTTCGGGCCCAGATCGCTGGAGTGACACGGCGGGAAGCCGACCTCAAATTGAAATACGGCGATCGGCATCCGGATGTCCTGGCGGCGCAAGCCGAGCGCCGCGACATCGAGGGGCAGATTACCGCCGAAGTCCAGCGTCTCATCGGCAATCTGAAGAATGAAGTGGACGCTGCCGAGGCCCGGGAAGCTTCTCTCAGCCGAGCCTTGAATTCGGTATCCAACCGATCCGAAGTCGAAGGTCAGGTTGGCGTGCAGTTGCGCGACCTGGAAAGGATTGCCGCCGCGAACAAGGAGCTGTTTGAGACATTCCTTTCACGCGCCAAGCTCACCGAGGAGAAGTCTACCCTGCTGAACAGCGGCGTACGCGTGATAACCGATGCGGTTGTTCCGGGTTCGCCAAGCTTTCCGAACAGGCCTCTATTCGCGGCGTTGGGGCTTGTGCTCGGCTTCTTCGTCGGGGGGGCAGGGGCCGTTCTTCGTGAACTTTTCGCTTCCGGCTTCATGGCAAAGAAGCAGATAGAGGAAGAGCTGTCCGTTCCGGTTCTTGCATCCATCCCACGGATGGCGGGCTGGTCGAGAGACGCCCATTCCCAAGCCCAACCTGTGGCTTATCTCGAGCGCAGACCACTATCCAGGTTTAGCGAAGCCGTGCGGCGGCTCCGCCTGGGCATCGATGCGACGCCCGAACAGGCCCGCTTGCCGCGCCTTATGCTGGTGACATCGGCGATGCCCGGCGAAGGAAAGACAACCTTGGTATTGAGCTTGGCCTGCTCCGCAGCGGCCGACGGCGAACGGGTTCTGGTCGTCGATGCGGACTTGCGGCTTTCGGCCACCACGGCCTTCTTCGGCATGGTGGACAAGGTCGGGCTGGTCGACCTTCTGACATTGCCGGTGAAGGCAGCAAACGCAATTCATCGGGACGAACGCTCGGGGATATCCCTACTCCCTGCCGGCGCAAGGACCCGGAACCCGCCTGCCCTTCTTGCTTCGGCGCGGATGCGCTCGGTTTTCGAAGAGCTTCGCGGAAAGTTCGACACGGTGATCATTGACGCACCACCTGTTGGAGCCGCGGCCGACGCCACGATCCTGGCGCGGTATGTCGACAAGGTCCTCTTTGTCGTGAAGTGGCGCGAAACTTCGCGCGAGGCCGTTGCAGAAGGGATTCGACACCTTGGCGGTCGGTCGAAGATTGCCGGCATCGCCTTGACAATGGTGGACGAACCAAAGTTGCCAAAATATGGCCGCTACACGTCCATCGAAAGTAGTGTTTCGGACAGTTACTATCTCAACTAGAGAAATATTTCGCCATGCAGCACGCTGAATTATACCAGGATCGCTTCCCGGTAGGAAAAACTTACGGCGGGGACCCTACGCGTTGGTACGTGATCCAGACGCACCAACATTCCGAGAGCTTGGCGGAGCGGCACCTGCTATCGCAGAACTTCCGAACATACCTGCCCAAGCGAAGGCGAACCGTTCGCCACGCTCGCATTGTCAGAAACGTCGCAAGTGCGTATTTCGACTGCTATCTGTTCGTCTCGCTGGCTGCTCAGCAGAGTTGGTACCCGATCAACTCAACCGTCGGCGTGCGAAAACTTGTCATGAGCAAAGGAATGCCGGTCCCGGCACCATACGGTGTGATCGAGTCCTTGATAGCCGCAACCGACGAGGACGGAATTTTACACCCCGATATCTTATTGAGGCCAGGTCAAAGAGTTAGAGTCATAGACGGGCCGTTTTCGGAGCAGCTTGGCGTTCTTGATCACGTCGGAAGTGCTGGAGCGGTAAAAATTCTTCTTGATATAATGAACCGTTCTATTCAAATCACGATCGACCGAGATAAACTTTCGATTATATCCTGAATTCTATCTGTTATTTCTCGTATAATATTTTTTGCTCGGACGATGCCGAAACTATCCGGCGAAGGAAGGATGAGTTGGCCACCCAATTCACCCTCGATGCGGCAGCTTGCAAGGCGACGTCCGAGGCTGCAGCCCGGCATCGAAAACATCGGGGGCTGCGTCTCAACGAAATCAGCGCCAATAGGCTGCCGATACGATGACCGGCGACGATGAGCGAATGACGCTCGACGCGATCAACCAGGGGAACCCCTTGCAACCTTCACGTAAATCCAAACCCGGAAGCTACTGTCCGGCGGATCCTGGAGAGCCTAGGGACGGCCTGCAGCCGCAACAATATCGGCGCTGGGTTCCAAAAGCCAAGGCAAGCATGGTGGTCGAAGCGTTGACGCCGGGGGTGAACGTTCCAGCGCCAGCCAGGGCGGTTGGGGCGAGCCCGTCGATCAACAAAGCAGATGTCGGTGTTTCTCAAACCGACGCAAGCGCCGCCTTGCTGCCCCTCGAAACAGTCCCGGCCCTTCCGACCGCCACCGAACTGTTTCGAGCATTCAATGAGAGCGGCCTGAAGTACGGAATAATTCAGGATCTCGCGTCCCTGCAAAGCGGACTTGCGGGCCGCGACGATCTGGATCTCCTTTTGGACAAGCACGACTACCCGGTCTTCTGTTCGATCGTGAGCAAGCTGCACGGTCGTCGCGGCGTCAGCCTGTCTTGCTACGACAATGTCTGTGCCGGCCGGGAGGACTGGTTCCTGCCTGACTTTCCAAATGGCCGCTATCTCCATCTCGACATGCATATCGGGATCCGTATCGGCTGGGAATTCCGCAAACGATATCCGGTATTCGACTATGCGGCGATTACACGATGGGAGTCAATTTGTGTGGATGGGGTGTCTATTCCGGTCGTCTCCCCCGAGGACGAGATTCGAATAGCCATTGCCCGCTTCGCCTTCCGGACCTGGGCATTGCCTTGGCGACAGTGGATCACCGTTGGTGGTGATTGGAGGGACCAGTTTGCGCGCCCGCCACTGCCGTCAGGCCAGCAAGGCCTGGATGTCGCGGAATACACGCTTGGCGGCAGCAGACTGGCGAGCTGCAGGTTTCTGCAAAGCGTCGACGGTTTGATGGCAAACCGCAGGGATCTTGCCAGGCTCCGGCGTTCAATCCGTGAAGCCTGCGGTTTTGCAGGAGGTTACGGGATCGCCGATGCGTTTGTTCACCTGGCCCGCAAGACCTCATATCTGGCGTTGAGGGCCCTTCAGCGCCTGATGCCCGGCACATTCCCACCAAAGAGACGGCCTGCGGCTGGTGGCTTTGTAGTGGCGCTCGTCGGTCCTGATGGCATGGGAAAGAGCACTCAAGCTGATCGGCTGACACGGATATTTCGATGGAAATTCGGGTGTGCGCAAGCCTATGTCGGAATCGGAGACGGCAATGGGTGGTGGCTCCGCAAGGCGTTGCAGACTCTGGTTTTTCCCTACAGACGCCGCCTAAAGTCGTTGGCCCAGCACGATGGTGGCAACAGCTCCGTCAGCCGAAATTGGTCGAAGGGAGGACTCGCCGCTACCGCGCTGGCATTCTGGGCAGTTTTGATCGCGTTTGAGCGATACGCTGTCGTGAAACGTGCGCATCGATGGGCTACGCGCGGCCTGATCGTCATTTGTGACAGGTGGCCGCAGGCGCTGTGTAGCGGATATCTGGACGGGCCGACCATCCCACCGCACCTCTTCTCCGTCCCAGGCCTGTCAGTTCTCGCTCGCCTCGAGCAAAGGCTCTATCAAAAGATGGCGCAATGCCGGCCACACCTCACTTTGCACCTGGTTTCAGATTTTGCCGTCTCCGAGCAGCGAAAGCCGGGAGAAATCAGGAAAGAAGCCTTCGACGCGCGGCTATCGCTGATGGCGGAGTTGCGAGCCAAGGATAAGAACATCCGAACCGTTGACGCAAGCGCTGGCATCGAGGCGGTCGGACGGGAACTGTTCAGGCATATCTGGCTATCTTTGTGAGAGGCAGGGCGGGCAGCTCATCGGCCAGTATCCAAACAGACCCGATGCGCCGCCTTCCGCCATCGCGAAACGACAGGTGTTCCCTGCGAGGCGTGGGAAAGCCGCCGAACGCTCGCGCTCGATAGCGGCGCGCCGATAGAGCCTGTTTCATCCCACGATCGGCACGGGGCTCTGACTTGAACGAGTGAATATGGCTCCGTTTCGGGGCGAGCACCTGTCCCATCCGGCCCACAACAGCACGCAATGACGGAGGTTGCCATGTCCGAAACCATACGCAGGACCGGCAGTTGCCTGTGCGGCGGCGTGCAGTTCTCGGTCCGCGGTCCGCCGCTCCGCATTGGTCTTTGCCATTGCAAGGATTGCCGCAAGGCCGGCGGCTCGACCTATTCGGCCTTTGCCATCTGGCCGCGCGAGGCCTTCGAAAAGACGGGCCTCGTCAGCTCCTACGGCACGCGCAGCTTCTGCCAGACCTGCGGCGGCCGCGTCGCCCGGGTCGACGACAATGAGGCTGAGGTGATGATCGGCAGCCTCGACGTCGTGCCGACCGATCTCGTGCCCGAATATGAATTGTGGACCTCAAGACGCGAGACCTGGCTCCATGCCTTGCCCGGCGCCGAACAGTTCAAGCATGACCGGCCAGCGGCGAACAGCGCAGAAGTGCCGGCGCCGCGGTCGCTGTCGGACGTCGATGCGGCCGCGTGAAATTCGATTTTGCGCTCGAATGCGCCGCCCTGGATTTCATGTCCCCTAAGGTATTGGCAAATGAAAATCCTCCATGTGCTCACCCGACTTCTTCGGGGAGGTTCCGAAGAGAACACATTGGCCTGCTGTCTCGCTCAGGCGCGGCACGGCCACGAAGTGCGTTTGGTTCACGGGGAGGAGTACGATCCGAATTTGCGGATGTCAGTTGCCGAAGCCGTTCGGGTTGAGACTCTTGAGCGGCTCATCAACTCGATTTCGCCATCCCGTGACATTTCTGCATTTGGCCAACTCACGCGCCTTATGCGCGACTGGCGGCCTGACATCGTGCACACCCATCAAAGCAAGGCCGGCATCGTCGGCCGCCTCGCTGCAAGGGAAGCCAATATCCCCTGCATCATACATGGCGTGCACATTTTGCCCTTCGTGCATGTGGGCAATGCGCAGAGGCTGATGTACCTGGCTGCCGAACGCCTGGCCGCGAAGTGTACACAGGCTTTCATCGATGTCAGCCAGGCTATGCGTGACATTTGCATCGCCAATCATTTGGGTAGCGCCGATCAGCACCACGTCGTCCACTCCGGCTTCGATCTGAAGCGCTTCGCGAACGCGCAATGGCCACAGCAATCGCATCTGCTCCTGGGGACGGCTGTCGGAGAGCCTAAGCCACCGGTGATCCTGATGCTGGCCGCGCTGGAACCGCGAAAACGCCATATAGAGTTCATTGAAGCATTTGGGCAGGTCGTCGACCGAGTTCCGAATGTGCGGCTGCTCTTGGCCGGCGAGGGGCCGGCGCGATCCGCTATTGAGTCGGCGATTGCACGATCCCCGTACGCAAACAACGTTCGCATGATCGGCTACCATAGCGAGCCCGAGCGACTGATCAGTCTGGCGGACGTGTGTGTGCTGACCTCGATGCGAGAAGGACTGCCTCGCGTCATGATGCAGTATCTGGCGGGCGGTCGAGCCAGTGTGGTCTCGCATCTGCCGGGAGTGGAAGAGGTTGTAAAGCATGGCGTGAATGGAATTGTGACGCCGGCAGAAGACGTTGGCGCCGCGGCGGCGGCGATCGCCGACCTTCTCCAAAATGAACACTACCGCGCTCGATTGGCTGAGAGCGCGAAACTCACCGACCTGGCATCCTGGGGGTTGGATACAATGTGCGATAGGGTCGAGCTGATCTATCAATCCGCTCTCGAGTCAACCCTTTCAGCAGGAAGGCCAAACGACCCGCGAATTCGCGACGGCCTCGCCAAGCAACCTTCAGGACTGCCCGGATTTTGATCCCCTTTCTCCTTCGACGGAGTCCGGATTTTCAAGGCTTACTGCTCGAACCCTACCTTGCTGTCACGCTCCGGCCGACGAATGTCGATTGGTCCTGACCGCAGGCAAGACAACGGAGTACGACGATGCGTTTGCGCGCAGACCAGCACTTTCCTTCCGGGCCTTCGCTAATGGAGGATTGGGTCCGATGGCTTTTTCCGGCCAGCCGCACGCTCGCAATGATTGGCGGTCTGGCCATTGCCTTTGTTCTGCTGACCGCAGATGCATCCCGTGCGGACGGCTATACGTTCGACACCGGTGACGTCCTGCGTGTATCCGTGATTGGCGAGCCATCCTATCCGCTGGAAGTCGTGGTCGATGATCGCGGTTCGATATCGCTTCCCATGTTGGGCGATGTTCAGGCGCGCGGCCTCACCACCGTTGTCCTTTCGAAGGCCATTCAGCGTGCATTTCAGGAGCAGAAGCTCATCCTCGATCCTTTCGTGAAAGTGGAGATCGGTCAGTACCGGCCATTCTTTATTTCCGGAACGGTGGCTCATCCCGGATCGTACCCGTTTCAACCCGGAATAACGGTTCGTCATGCACTGGCTATAGCAGGTGGCTTTCGGGCTACCGCCGTGGGAAACACGGAGCCGGCCTTGCAAATAGCTGATCTGCGCAGCGCGCGGGCAGGTCTGGCGATCGAGGAATATCGCCTAAAGGTTCGGCTCGCCCGGCTCCAGGCGGAAAGCCGCCAGGACAAATCTTTCGTTGCCCCGCCCGATCCGCCTGTCGAGTTTGGCGGACACTTGATTGACGACATCGTAGCGTCCGAACAGGCGCAGTTGGACGCCCGCCTCGCCGCATATCGAGACGACATTTCCTACCTTGATGTCTCGTTGGAGCGGGCCAGGAAGGAAGCGGATATGGTCGCTGCCACTCGAAAGGAACGAGAAAAGACCGCGGACATTCAACTCGAGGAACTGCAGTCTGCCCGGTCATTGCGGGAAAAAGGCCTGGTCACCAATTCGAATGTCATGACGGCCGAACGAGCACATACCAGCTATCGCGCCGAACTTTCGCAGACCGAGCTGCAGCAGGAGCAGGCGCAGCAGGCGATGCTGACCGCTGAAAGCGAGCTTCGAAAAAAGAAGCAGAGTTATGAAATGGACTTGATCTCGCAGACCCAAGACACGCAGGTCGAGTTGGGGAAAATTCAAAGCCAAATAAGGTATGTCGCCGACAAGCTTCTCTTTATATTTACATATGGCGAACAGCGGACCTTCGACGACTTGCAAGGCTCCGTGAAGATCTCGATCTTCAGGCGCGACCGGAAAGTCGCCCACGACATCATCGCCAATGAAAATACGGAAGTTCTGGCTGGCGATGTCATCGAGGTTTCGATCGCGGCCAACAAAGGGTTCTACGCGCCGGACACTTCCGGAACAATGGGGAGCCCAAATGCGGAGGGCCTCCAGCCAAGCATTGTCGGCCAATAGCACGAATATGCCCACTTCCTCGAGCAAAGCTTTGCTTCAGGGCCGCGATCGTTGCTTCGCAACGCTCTTGGGTTCGTTGTGCCTTGAACGGCCTGAGATAGTCCGACCTTGGCACCTCAGGGGTTTGACATGAGCCTTGGGCCAGCACTGACAGTAGTGGGAAATCGCTTCCGCCGGGCGAATTCCCACGCCAAAGCGGAGCAGAGGCGGCTCAATCTCCTCCGTGCAACGGCGCGCCGCAAGACGACGGTGCGTTACGCCCCGCGCCACCGCGCCATCATCCGATCGCGCATTCCAGGTGCAATCCTGCTCCTCCTCGCTCTTGCGCTTGCGGGAGCTGCATTTCTGCAGCGCCACGTTGACCTCGGCCGCAACTGGCTGCCGCGACCGTGGACCGATTTCGTGGTGGACCGGGGATACTTCTCCGATCCACTGGTCTTGCTGGCTGGTCCAGACGCTCTTCCGGTTTGGCTGGCGTTCGCGGCGGTGGGCTTGCTGCTGCTCGCAGCCGCCCGCAAGGCAAGGCGAAGGGGCGGCTTGCCAAGCGCGTCCACGAACGCCGGCGCCAGCCCCTCGGCAAGAGACATCCAGCCGGCGCCTGGTTCGGAACTGGCCTGTGCGTTGCGTTCCTGCAAGGCAGCATTCGCGGGAGTCGCGGTTTTTAGCGGCGTGAGCAACATCCTCATGCTGACCGGAGCGATGTTCATGTTGCAGGTCTACGATCGCGTACTGCCAAGCCGCAGCGTTCCGACTCTGGTAGCCATGGCGATATTGGCCGGCGTTCTGTTTGTCGGGCAGGCGGTCATCGATCTCGTGCGCAGCCGCATCATGACCAGGATCGGTGGAGAACTGGACGAAACGGTCGGGGGGCGCGTATTCACAGCCGTGTCGAGGCTGCCCTTGTACATCGGCCACCAGGGCGATGGGCTGCAGCCGCAACGCGATCTCGACAACATCCGCGTGTTTCTGTCGAGCCCGGGGCCAAGCACACTCTTCGACTTTCCGTGGATGCCCTTTTATCTGGCAATCATATGGAGCCTTCATCCGACCCTCGGAATTGCGGCGATTTGCGGTGCACTCGTGTTGGTGGCGCTGACGGCGGCTACCGAGGTCTTCACGCGCAAACCAATGGGCGCCGCGGTTTCGACGGGCGTGAAGCGCAACGGCTTAGCCGAAGCCAGTCGCCGCAACGCGGAGGTTCTCGCGGCAATGGGAATGGGCAGCCGCCTACACGACCATTGGCGGGAGGCGAGCCGCGAATATCTCACGCAACAGCAGCATGTCAGCGATATCGTAGGCGGCTTCGGCAGCTTCGCCCGCGCCTTGCGGCTGATGCTCCAGTCGGCAATGCTTGGTATAGGGGCCTGGCTGGTGATCCAGGGCGAGGCGACGTCCGGGATCATCATCGCCGGCTCCATCCTCGCGGGCCGTGCGCTTGCGCCTGTCGATCTTGCCATCGCCCATTGGCGCAGCTTCGTGGCCGCGCGCCAGAGCTGGAGCAGGCTGAGCCAGTTGCTCGCCCGATTGCCGCAAGACGCTCAGCCGATGGCACTTCCGGTGCCCGGTTCGAACTTGACGATAGAGAACATCACGATCGGTGCACCAGGCGTGCAACGGATCATCGTGCGAGGCGTGGACTTCAGCCTGGACGCCGGCTCGGTGCTTGGCATCATCGGACCAAGTGGCTCCGGCAAATCCAGCCTGGCTCGTGGGCTGGTCGGCGCATGGCGACCGCTAGCGGGGCGTATCAAGCTTGATGGTGCCGCGCTCGATCAGTGGTCGTCGGAGCGTCTTGGCCGCCACATAGGTTACCTTCCGCAGGACGTCGAACTGTTCGCGGGAACGGTTGCCGCCAACATCGCCCGCTTCGATCCTGGATCGGACCCTCAGGCCATCGTCGCCGCCGCCCGCGCGGCGGGCGTCCATCAGCTAATCATCGGTTTTCCGAATGGCTACGAGACGCAGATCGGAGAGGGCGGGACCGCGCTGTCAGCCGGACAGCGCCAGCGCGTTGCCTTGGCACGGGCACTCTATGGAAATCCGTTCATGGTCGTCCTCGACGAGCCCAACTCCAATCTCGACATGGAAGGCGAAAGGGCGCTCGCCGAGGCGATCCTCGCAATCAAGGCGCGCCGCGGCATCGTGGCGATCGTCGCGCACCGTCCGAACATTCTCACCACTGTGGATTTCGTGCTGATGATGAAGGAAGGGCGGATGCACATGTTTGGAACGAAGCAGTCCGTTCTGTCCAAGCTCTTTCCGATGTCACAGGCCAATACAGCGGACCTGCAGCCGGTTTCAACCTCGCCTCGACTGCCGAATTGACGACTTGCGGCATATGGGAAACAGGCAATCATGGCTCCTGTCTTGAACCGATCGCTTTCAAACCGGCGATCCATTCGCCGCAATCTGCTCGGTGGGATGACTGTCGTCGCACTGCTCCTCGGCGGAATGGGAGTCTGGGCCGGGACAGCGGACATTTCGGGAGCCATCATTTCGCATGGCTGGGTGGTCGTCGAGAACAGCGAAAAGAAGGTGCAACACCCGACGGGTGGCGTGGTCGGCAAGATTCTCGTGCGCGATGGCGACCGTGTCCGGGCCGGGGATATCTTGGTCCAGCTTAGCGACACTATCCCGCGTGCCAGCCTGGCTTACGTGACAAAGAATCTGGATGAGCTCTACGCGCGAAAGTCCCGGCTCGAGGCGGAGCGTGACGGCAGCGGGCGGATGACACTTGCTCCGATGCTTGCCACGCGAATGAACAATCCGGAGATTGCCAGCACCGTGGCTAGCGAACAACGACTTTTCGAACTTCGTCGAACCGAGGTTTTTGGCAACAAGGCGCGCTTGCGCGAACGCATCGAGCAGTTCGGAAAGCAGATCGAAGGTTACTCGGCTCAGGAATCGGCAAAGAGCAAGGAGATCGAGTTGATCAACGATGAACTCGTCGATATCCGCAGCCTTGTCGACAAGAAGCTCACACTCAAGTCGAAGCTGACGGAATATGAACGCGAGGCAACACGCATCGAGGGTGAAAGGTCTCAGCTTGTGTCAAGCATGGCGCAGGCACAAGGCGCCATCGCCGAAGTTGAGCTCCAGATCCTTCAGCTGGACAAGGAGTTCTCCAGCGAGACTGGCAGCGAACTGCGCGATGTCGACGCCAAGATCGCCGAATTCGAGGAACGAAAAGTCACCGCCGAGGACCAGCTGTCACGCATCGATATTCGCGCTCCCTCCAGCGGCACGGTCCATCAATCTTCAATCCATACCGTGGGCGGCGTGATCAGTGCGGGCGAGCCGATAATGCTGATCGTTCCCGACACCGACACTCTCACGGTCGAGGTGAAGGCCGCTCCGCAGGACATCGATCAGATCTTGGTCGGCCAACGCGCACTTCTTCGCTTCACCGCCTTCAACGTCCGCACTACGCCCGAAACGGAAGGCGTGGTGTCCATGATTGCGGCCGACGTAACGCGCGATCAGCACACCAATGAAGTCTACTACGTAGTCCGCATCACCCCGGACCCGAAGGATTTGACGAAACTTGGCCCTGCCTCGCTCATTCCCGGCATGCCGGTGGAAGCGTTCATACGGACTGGTGACCGCAAGATGCTCTCCTACCTGATGAAGCCTTTGACGGACCAGATGATGCGTGCGTTCAGAGACCAATAGCCGCGCGGCGACGCTTGTCGCGCGGATCGGCGCGACCCCGGCTAACCTTTTAGCGACGGAGACTTGTCATGGCAGCAACAGAGCTGAAACCTCCGATTTTTCTGATCGGCAACTATCGGTCGGGGACCACAATTGCACAAAAATTGATCGGGCTGCATCCCGACATCGTTACCTGGTACGAGCCAAAAACATTGTGGCTATATGCCGATCCGGCGCGGCGTCATGACGAATTTGGCGAAACCGATGCAACCGAAAGGGTCGCACGTTACATTCGCGGCAGGTTCCTCGAATATCAGTCGCGGCACGGCGGCCGACAGATCATGGAAAATACCCCTGCCAATGTCTTGCGCGTGCCGTTTGTCCACGAGATTTTTCCGGAGGCCATATTTCTCTATATTACGAGAAATCCATTTTCGTACATAAGCTCGATGGAGCTTAAGTGGCAGAGAGCAAAATCTCTCAAAGGTTTAATACGCCTTTTGAAGATCACTCCGGTAACGCAAATTCACTATTATGCAAAAGATATTATAAAACAGGTGGTCACGAAAAGGGTATTGGGAAGGAAATACACATCGATCTATGGACCGCGTTACAACGGGATAGAGCGAGATTTGAAGGAGAATGAGAAATTGACGGTTATCGCGCGCCAGTGGGCGCGCGGCAATCGAAAGGCCCGAGAAGATCTCGCCAAGCTGGGCGATGGCCGCGTGCTGTCTTTTCGCTACGAGGATTTGATACAGGATCCCGAGTTGGTTTTGCGCCGCATCTTTGAACATTGCGGGCTGAACTGCACCGACGACATCGTCCGAACGGCCAAGGAGATGATCGATCCAGGCCGCCAGCAGAAGTGGCTCCGTCTCGAAAGGAAGGATCTAACGGCGATCATACCGGAGGTCCGGGACGAGATGGAGTTCTATCGCTACGAAATCCCCTCGCTTCTTCGATAGGTAAGGCGCGCTGGGCGCGGGCGGACGGCACCGCAGCGGAGGACCCTTCATGACCCATGCGATCATAACTTCGTGCAGGCGCGGGCGCGTGGCTGCGCATCATCCAACGTAATCGTGTCACTCGGCGGATCCGGCAAGGACGCAGTGGCCGCCTGTTTGGGTCGGCCGAGGCGATTGGAGAGAGGCGTGAGCAACAACCAGCGCGGGCTAGCAAAACAAAGTGTCGTGGGCATGTTCTGGACGTCCCTGTCCATGGGTGCCCTTGCGGTTGCGGAGCTTGTCGCCCTTCTCATCCTGGCTCGGCTGCTCTCGCCCAATGAGTTCGGCCTCTACTCCGCAGCGCTGATCGTCATCAAGTTTTCGGCGATCTTCCAGGGACTTGGCATTACCCCCGCGATCGTCCAGCGACCGGTGCTGGACGAGCGACATCTTCGGGTCGGCTTCACCTTGTCATGCCTCCTCGGCCTCGCTGTGTCCGCGTTGGTCTGGGCGATGGCACCGGCAATTGCCGGGCTGCTTCGCCTCGCCGATCTGGCTCCGGTCGTTCGTGCCATCTGCTTCGTGTTCCTTTTCCAAGGCGCTTCCATGGTGGCATTGGCCGCGGCCCAGCGCGCGCTGCGGTTCCGCTGGCTGGCGCTGGTCGACGCCAGCGCCTTTGCCTTGGGTTACGTCGTTGCCGGTCCGATTCTGGCATGGCTCGGCTTGGGCATCTGGGCGCTTGTCGGCGCGCTCCTGATCCAGCAATTCATCCGCATGGTCGTGCTGCTCGCCGGCCAGCCGCATCCGATGCGGCCTTTGCTGGAGCGGCGCGCCATCGTCGAACTGCTCTATTTCGGAAGCGGTTTTACCATCGCCCGGGTCTTCAATTACCTCGCCACCCAGGTGGACAGGCTTGTCGTGGGCCGCTGGCTCGGCGCTGATGCGCTTGGCCTGTACGGCCTGTCGTCACAGTTGATGACGACGCCCGCGGTCATCGTCGGTCAGGTTCTTGATCGGGTGCTGTTCCCAACCATGGCGCTGGTCCAGGAGCAGCCCGCGCGGCTTGCTCGTGCCTATCGCAGCGCAGTCGCGGGGTGCGCCCTGCTTGTCCTGCCGGCCAGTGTGGTCGTGGCCATCGTCGCGCCGGAGTTGGTTGCCGTCATTCTCGGGCGGGGATGGGTAGCGGTCGTCGCCCCGCTCCAGATCCTGGCGTTCAGCATGCTGTTCCGCACGAGCTACAAGCTGAGCGATTCCGTCTCGCGCGCAACAGGGACGGTCTACGCGCGCGCCTGGCGCCAGGCGGTTTTCACCATCGGCGTCTTCGCCGGCTCCCTCATAGGGCAACTCTGGGGCATAGAAGGCGTGGCGTTCGGCGTCGGCGCGGCTTTCGGGATCAACTTCTTCCTGATGGCACAGTTGAGCCTTCGCGTGACCGGCATGACCTGGGGAGACTTCCTTATGGCCCACGTACCTGGTCTGGCACTCGCGGGCGTGGTCGGAACCGGCGTATGGGGGCTCGTGGAATGGCTACGCGAGTTCCGTCTATCTCCCCTTCCCCTGCTTATCGATACGGCATTGCTGGCATCTGCCGGGGGCTTGCTGCTGTGCTGGATCCTGCCGTCGCTGTTCCTTGGGCGGGACGGGCTATCACTGCTGCGCTTGATCGCGGCCGTTGCGCCCGCCTGGCCAAGGATGAGGAAGGTAACTGACTGATCCCGTAGAATTCAACGCTTGACCGCACGGCCATGGATTTCGGGCGACGGCTTTCATGTCCAACGTTACCCATCGCCATGCTCGATCTGGGGTCGCAACAGCCCCCGGGTCGGCACGTCGAGATTCCGATTTAATCGAGAAATGTGCAGAGGAGAGTCGACGTGGTAAAACTCGCTGGGCTTCCCTGGAATGACGCGAAGCTCTTGATAACGGAATCCGGCACTGACTCCGGCATCAATGACGACTGGCTGACCGACGACAATTGGACCCAGCCGAGCGGAAGAGCGATCGGCAACGAAACGGCTCGGGTGCTCTCCGATATCGGCGACGGGCTGGCTGCCGAAACCGGCAATGGTAGTCACACTACCAGCTTGGATCCAGCCGCGAACAAGCTGGATCTCAGCACCGCAGATGGGGTCACGCCGACTTTGGGGGGCGATGGCGGATTGAAACTGACCGGCCTCACCGAGACGGCAGCCGGACTTGGCATTCATCCCGACAGCAGCTTTCTCGACTTGTGGCACGATGCGGAAATGGGCCATGCCGACAGCCATGTCACCTACATCGCCACCACCCCTGAAGCAGTTGCCGACATCGGCACGGTCTCGACGCGCGCAGCGGTCACAACCAGCAGCCTTCTCGCCGCCGGCTCTAGCGCGATCGACCCGATCTTCGAGACAAGGGTGGCGACCGCCGGCGACGATGTCGAGGAGAAGGGCTCCGGTACGATATCGGGCAATGTCGACGATCTGGAACTGGGCTATGACGGCAGCACCCGCCAGACGGTCGGCCTCCGCTTCACCAGCATCGACCTCCCGAAGGGCGCGATCATCACCAGCGCCTATATCCAGTTCCAGGCCAATGAGGTGAAGACCGGCGCGGCGTCGCTGCTCATTCAAGGCGATAATGTTGACGACGCCAGCCCTTTTACGGCCGTCAGCTTCAACGTGTCCGCGCTTCCGAGGACGACAGCCTCCACGGCCTGGACGCCGGACCCGTGGACCATTGTGGGCGAGCATGGCCTGGCCGAGCGCACGCCTGACCTTTCGGCGATCGTGCAGGAGATCGTCAACCGCTCGGGCTGGGCCGCACTCAACGACATGGCATTTTTGGTCAGCGGCACTGGCACGCGCACGGCCGATTCCTACGAATACAATCCGGCCACCGCGCCGCTGCTGCACATCGAATATCTGCTGCCAGGATCCGGCAATCCAGTAGCCTTCAACACCCCGCCGGATGCCAACACTGCCGCCAACAAGATCGCCGAGCTTGCCGCGGCAGGCGCATCCACCGGAATCACCGCCTCGGCGACGGATCCCGATGCCGGCTCGACGGTCAGCTACAGCATCAATGACTCGCGCTTCGCCATCAATTCCAGCAGCGGCGTCATCACGCGCTCGGCCACCGGCACGCTCGACTTCGAGACCCAGACATCGATCAATTTGACAGTGACGGCAACCTCGTCCGACGGCAGCACCGCCAACCAGGCCTTCACCCTCGCCGTCCTCAATAGCCCGGAGCCGGTCACTTTCAACACCCTGGCCGACGCTAACGCCGCCGCCAACCAGATCGCCCAGACCGCCGCCGCCGGCACGGCGGTCGGGATCACCGCCTCGGCCAGGGATCCCGATGCCGGCTCGACGATCACCTACAGCATCGACGACCCGCGCTTTGCCATCAACGCCAGCACCGGCGTCATCACACGCTCGGGCACCGGCACGCTCAACGCCCAGTCCGAGCCGTCGGTCGCCCTCACCGTCACGGCGACCTCGTCCGATGGCAGCATCGATACCCATGCCTTCAACGTCAACGTCACGGCCCACCAGCTGCCGACGTCGGTGACCTTGTCACACACAATCCTGACTTCGCAGTGGTCGCCGCCGAGTCCCGACCCGACTGATATCGTCTATATCTCTCACCTCGGCACGTTGCTGGTTGCCGACAGCGAAGTCGAGGAGATACCTGCGCTTTTTACTGGCAAGAATCTCTACCAGATGAATTTGAACGGCACCCTTGCGGGCACGCTCACGACCGTCAAGTTCTCCGATGAGCCGGCCGGGGTGGCTTATAATCCTGCTAACCACCATCTCTTCTTCGCGGACGACACTGCCCCGAAGAGCGTGTACGAGCTCAACCCCGGGATAGACGGGCTTTACAACACGTCCGACGATAAGGTGACCTCTTTCAAGACATCCGCGTTCGGCAGTTCGGATCCGGAGAGCGTCGCCTATGACCCGAACCATAAAGTCTTGTATGTCGCGGATGGCTCAACCCAGACGATTTACGCCGTCTCACCGGGTCCGAACGGCAAATTCGACGGCGTCGCGAGTACGGGCGGCGACGACATCGTGACGAGTTTTTCTGCGCAAGCGCTGGGGAACCCTGGCGACGAAAGTATTGCGTATGACCAAGTCAACGACCTCCTTTATATCATTACGTCGACAAAGTCGGTAGCAATGGTGACGCGTACCGGGCAGTTATTGGGCACGCTCGATATCTCCGCAGCCCACGCGCACAAACCATCGGGAATAGCGCTGGCGCCGAGCAGCGACGATCCGAGCCACCATATGAGCCTGTACATCGTGGATCGGGGCCTGGATAATGACCCATATCCAACCGAAAATGACGGCAAGATCTATGAATTCCAATTGAATGGTTGGCTGCTCGCCTGATCCGGCAGGACGCGTTGCTTCAAGGTCCTGTCGTGATCCATTTCACTGCAGCCTGCCCGGATGCCCAGCAAGCACATCGCCTCCACACACGCCTCTGACAGCCGGAGTCCTCGATCACCGCGGATCGGACCTGGCCGTGGCGTCGATATCAGGGCCTAGCGAGGCCCAAGTGCGGAAAACGGCGGCAAAGGAGTTCTGCGATGTCCAAACCACATCGGCTTCCAGATAGCGGCAATGCAATCGGACTGCTCGCGACGGAGCTCGGTTCGACGCCCCTCCTCAAAGGCCTTCAACCGCTCGATGACGGCTCGGTTGCGGAGCACGTGCATGGCGATGACGGCGTGTCGCAGGCTTCCGGGGCATCCGATGGCGTCAGCCTCGCCGTCGAAACCGGCAAACACAGTGACAGTCAAAGCGCCGTCCCGACCACGGCAACCGGTGGCGAGTTGATCGGGCTGGCGGACGCGGCAGCCGGGCTTGGCATCCATCCGGATAGCACCTTTCTCGACAGCGTGGCGACGAAAGACACCGGCCTCAGGCAGTTTGCGGGAACGGGCTATGCCGGCAGCGGCGTCACCTTCACCGCCCCTACCCCCACCGCTGACGCCGGCACGGTCTCGACCGGCGCTAATGTCATCACCACCAGCAGCAGCTTCCTCACCGCCAGCTCTAGTGCGATCGACCCGATCTTCGAGACAAGGGTGGCGACCGCCGGCGACGATGTCGAGGAGAAGGGCTCCGGTACGATCTCGAGCAACATCAGCGATCTGGAACTGGGCTATGACGGCAGCACCCGCCAGACGGTCGGCCTCCGCTTCACCAGCATCGACCTCCCGAAGGGCGCGATCATCACCAACGCCTATATCCAGTTCCAGGCCAATGAGGTGAAGACCGGCGCGGCGTCGCTGCTCATTCAAGGCGATAATGTTGACGACGCCAGCCCTTTTACGGCCGTCAGCTTCAACGTGTCCGCGCTTCCGAGGACGACAGCCTCCACGGCCTGGACGCCGGACCCGTGGACCATTGTGGGCGAGCATG